>JAJDUH010000047.1 GCA_022826805.1 Candidatus Poribacteria bacterium | reverse complement strand
GTCTTCTGGCGCGGGTGGCAACGCCTGACGGATATTGCCAACACCTTTGCCCTTGTTCACAATCCGGGAGAAAGTCATACCCCTTAGACTCAACACTGACGCATACCACATAAGAACTTATGGGTAACAGGAAGCCTGATAAGGGGGGTTAGGGGGGTTAGTGTCTGTGCTATAATGTCTATTTAATTGTCAGTTTCACCATAAATGAAATTTATAGGTACTCATTTTACGCAAAGCGAGGCATTTTTAGCTTCAATTACTTGCAAAAGGAGAATTACCACAGCCTTATGCAAACGGATTCACGTCCAACCTTAGTCATCGTCGGCAACGGAATGGTGGGTTACAAATTTTGTGAAAAGCTCGTCGAAAATGGAGCCAATACCCAATTCCGCATTGTCGTGTTTGGCGAAGAACGTATACCTGCCTATGACCGGGTGCATCTCACTGAATTTTTTGGTCGTGCTGATAGCGATGATCTTTTGTTAGCACCTGAAGACTGGTACGCCGAAAATGGAATTGAATTGCATCTTGATGTTTCTGTTGAATCCGTTGATCGGGAACAGCAGGTCGTTCATGCGAGCAATAACTTTCGTTTAGAATATGATAAGCTCGTTTTTGCGACAGGCTCATATCCTTTTGTTCCATCTATTGAAGGGGCGACCCTACCTGGCGTGTTTGTTTACCGCACAATTGATGACCTTAAGGAGATTGAGGACTATAGCCGTAATGTCAAAAGTGCAGCAGCGATAGGTGGTGGGCTTCTGGGACTGGAAGTTACACGGGCACTTGGCATTAGTAGAGAAGAGGGAGGTATTGAGACCCATATTGTACATCGCTCTACCCACTTAATGTCGCGACAATTGAACGCAGATGCAGCCGCAATCCTTCAAAACAAAGTGGAAGAGATGGACATACAGGTCCATCTCAACAAGCAGACGACACATATTACCGCAGATGGGAAAACACGGGTGCTGCACTTTACAGACGGACCTCCGCTTGCTGTTGAGATGGTTGTCATTTCGGCAGGCATTCGACCACGGGATGAATTGGCGCGTGCCAGCAATCTTGTTTGTAGCGTGGAAGGTGGCATTAAGGTTAACAATGTATTACAGACCTCAGATGCCGACATTTATGCTATTGGTGAGTGTGCTTCGCATAAGGGAACGTTCTATGGGCTCGTTTCACCTGGCTATAAAATGGCGGAGGTTCTGGCTCAAAACCTAACAGAGACAAGAAAACGCAGCGGGAAACCGTTCCAACGCTTTGAAGGTGGTGATATATCAACAACACTGAAGTTGATGGGCGTTGATGTCGCAGTTTTCGGTGAGTATCGTTCAGAAGATGCCCGTATTGATTTTGCTAACAGCGATGTCTATCGACAGTTGGTGCACCGCGACGGCAAATTTGTAGGAGCAACTGTAGTTGGGATCTGGAGAGAAATGGGGAAGGTCCAACAAGCAGTTGCGGCTAATCAACGGATATGGTTTTGGAATGCTTGGCGTTTCCAGTGGAAAGGCAAACTTTGGCGCGAACAAAATATGCAGGGTGTCCAAAACTGGTCAGAGGACACAGTTGTCTGTAATTGTATAGGTGTGAAACGCGGCGAACTCAGTCACGCCTGTGCAGCCGGATGTTCAACTGTTGCAGCGTTGTCAGAAACCACTGGTGCCGCTACCGTTTGTGGTACATGCCGCCCGTTGTTGGAAGAGTTAATTATCGAATTGCCAACTGTTAGCAGTCAGCGTGAGTACAGTCCGCATTTACTACATTCATGGAAAGGACTGCTGGGTGCCTCGCTTATCGGTTTGCTTTTGGTACTGCTCATCTATTTTTCTAAGCCTATCCCTTTTTCCACGACAGCCCAGAATTTTCATCACATCATTGACGCATTGTGGCGCGATAACTTCTGGAAACAGGTTACAGGCTATACACTTCTTGGATTCTTCGTGTTTGCACTCATTTTATCGCTACGGAAACGATGGCAACGATTTTCATTTGGAGATTTCGGAACTTGGAGGCTGGTTCACGCGCTGATTGGGGTAGGAACGCTTATCTTTCTCGGCGCGCACACCGGTTTTCGGTTTGGTAACAACTTGAATCAAATATTAATGGTAAGTTTCCTTGTACTAAACCTCGTTGGAACGTTGGCAGGGGGAGTAACAGTGTTGGCTGCAAAGCAGAGAAACGGAGCAAAAGTCCACCGTTGGCAAAACTGGCTCATCCGAGCACATACCGTCCTCTTTTGGCCACTTCCGATATTAATTTTATTCCATATCATTGCGGTCTATTATTTTTAAGATGAGCTGGATTAGAAAACACTTCCCTTGGTTTTGCTGGATCCTATTCACAGTGAGTGTCGGCGGCTATTTTACCTATTCTTTGATCACGGATCGGAACAAAGGGATATTCTTGCCCGGTGACACTTCGGATGGGCATTACCAAATCGAAATGAAATGTGCTGCCTGTCATACACCTCTGATGGGTGTGAAACAGGAGGCGTGTCTACAATGCCATGCCGACGAACTAAAAATTGCCAACGATACACATCCAGAAAAGAAGTTTACTGAGCCACGGAATGCTGATCTCATGGCTGTTTTGGATGCGCGGAAATGTATCACCTGTCATGTGGAACATGAGCCGGATATGACCCATTCAATGGGGTTAACGCTCCCAAAAGACTACTGTTTCCACTGCCACGTTGATATCGGTACTGAACGTCCCAGTCACAAAGACCTTGGATTTGATACGTGTGCTTCTGCCGGATGCCATAATTTTCACGACAATCGGGCACTCTACGAGGATTTTTTGAGTAAGCATTTCAATGAACCCGATATTTTAGACGAGACAACAGTACCAGCACCAAATATGAAACAAGTTCGCCAACTCATTGATGAAATAACAGCAAAACCCTTGGCTACCACCGATCAAGATGCGCCAACGGCCCTAAACTTTGATTCCACCCTGTTACATGAGTGGGAGAGCACCACACACGCAAGAGCCGGGGTTAACTGTCAAGGATGCCATGCACAGGACAGAATCTGGAAAAATGAATTGACACATGAGGCGTGTAGAACTTGCCATATTGGTGAGGTAGATGGATTTCTCAGCGGTAGACACGGGATGCGACTTGCACAAGAACTCAGCCCAATGAATCCGAGTATGGCACGTCTTCCGATGAAATCTGACGCACACGACAAAGATTTGACATGCACCTCTTGTCACAGCGCACATCGGTTCGATAGGCAATATGCCGCTGTAACGGCATGTCTATCGTGCCATAACGATACCCACAGTTTAGCATATATCGATTCGCCGCACTTTATTTTATGGGAAGCAGAAAAAAACGACGATGGAGAAACGGGTAGTGGCGTGTCCTGTGCTACCTGTCACCTTCCACGCGAAACCCGTAAACAGGATGCTATTGAACAGGTTGCTGTTCAGCACAATCAGAACGACAATCTAAGACCTAATGAAAAGATGATTCGAAGTGTCTGTATGAATTGTCACGGACTCGGTTTCTCTATAAATGCTTTGGCAGACACGATGCTTATTAAAAATAACTTCAACGGCACACCGTCTGAACATATTGAGAGTTTGGATATGGTCAAACGGCGGTTGAATAAATAAAGGAGAAAAATAAAATGAAACATTTGATGTCTACAATTATAGCAAGCGTATTCTTGTTGTGTTTGCTGTTCTTAGTGCTTGCCCTATCGGGTTGTAGTGCTGAGAAACCGAAAGCCGATGGGATATCACCACAGAAAATGGCAGATGCGTTGCACGCTGTCATAGAATCTGACAGAACGGTTTATACGCGAAACGTCGTGAACCGTTTGGTAAAAGAGGAGAAGGTTATCGAAGCGAGTGAACATTGGAAGGATGATAAGGGACTACCGCTACCAGCACAGATGTTCCGAATGGGGGCAGAAATGGTTTCGGAAAAGGACGCAGGATTCACCTATTCCTTGCTTTCAATGTGGCCGGTCAACAAACAGAATGCTCCGAAAACCGATGCAGAAAAAACCGGGCTGAAGTATGTCGCCGATAATCCCGGTGAAAATTACTATACCGAAGAGGAACTCGGGGACATAAACTATTTCACTGCAATCTATGCGGATACGGCAGTTGCCCGCGCCTGTATTGACTGCCACAATAAGCATACGGACAGTCCAAGATCCGATTTCAAGATGGGCGAAGTGATGGGAGGTGTTGTCGTTCGGATTCCGCTCAATTGAACCGGATAGGGAGGGTGCGTAATTTTTTCATCGCACTCTATTTGATCGGATTCTTGTTACTATGGTGGGCATGTTCGGACAGAAAGACATCGCAGCATGCTGAGAAACTAATTCCTAACTCACCCTTGGCTGTTTTTCTCTCTGATGAAAAAACGTTTTTGCCAAGGGCGATTTGTATCCCAAATTGACATCCTCTCCAGTCTTTAGGCTGAGAGGGTGTCAATATTTAAAGTTTCAATACACACGCTTCATCAGAACTTATTGAGACACCAATTGTCATAAACCTCCCATTAAAGCCAGATATCCGAAATCAGACTGGACGCTCCGGGAAAGGGATCGGTGCCGGTCCTCAAGATTCTGAGACGTTCGCAGTCGCGCAACCACCAAACGAAATTCGCGTGCTTACTCAGGAACAGCAACAGAAAAACATCGAAATCTGCACCCAAAACCTACTCGTAATTGGCGGGGCAATCCAAGCTTATCGGAAAGAACATAGTGATCTTCCAAAGTGGCTCTCGGATCTTCACCCCAAATATCTGCCAGATCCAAACATCCTGATTTGTCCCTCAGATACAAGTGGAGGTAAAGCCGGCTATCCCTTGAATGTTGATCCGAAAATGTCAGTGAGTTACGGGTACGAGTTGCACCCTGGGTATCGAACGTATAAAACTCGACAGCGCTTGGTCTATGATGATGACATGCCACTTGTCCGTTGCCGACATCACACAAATGGTGATTTTCAGTGCCTAAACTTGAGTTTCTCTTCTAAAATTTATGAGTCAACCAATGTTTCGGAACACTCACCGCAAAATATATATGGTAGCCACCAATCTGCCATTATGAGAAATAAATCCAAGGATTAACCTGAAACGAAATTGAACTTCATAAAATACCTTGGACCTCTATCAATTTAAATTAAGACAATCTTTTCTCGCTTAAATTGTATCCATAACAGCAAGAAGAAAGAGAATTTTTTACCTTAGATTTAAGGTTCTGATATCGAACACATATCTCTGTAATATACAGGAACGAAATTACCTAATCGGGAATCGGTAAATACAGATTCACAAAAATTTGGAGGATAAAATGCGTATAGTCGAAGGGATATCTATCGGAATTTCTGCGATCCGTAGCAACAAAATGCGTTCGTTGTTGACAATGCTTGGTATTATCATCGGCATCGCTTCAGTATTGGCGATGATAGCCATTGGTGATGGTGCCAAGGAGATTGTCCGGCAAGACGTACAGAAGTTAGGTGGGGCAAATCAGTTCTTTGTGCTCCGGGCTCGGCACAAGCGCGTAAACAACCGGCTGGTCCGTATTCGACACAATGAATACCTGAAATATGGTGATGTGTCAGCGATTGAGGCAGAATGTCCATCCGTTAGTGCAGCCACACCGCAGATGTGGAATTGGGGCGGCGTGCTCATCCAAGCTTCGGGCGGCACTGAAACCCGGGCAGGTTGGAACGGTGTAGATGCTAACTATACAACCATAATGGACTGGAACGTTAAAGAGGGACGTTTTATTACAGATGAAGACGTTAGAAACGCATCAAGAGTCTGTGTGCTTGGAGATGAGGTCGCAACCGCCTTGTTCGGTGATAGATCCCCGTTGGGACAAAAAATTAAAATCGCACGAGACAGCGACTATCACAACCGGTTTGGGGTAAAAAAAGACGGAAGGCGATACACGGAACGCTTCACGGTTGTTGGAACATTTGTGCCGAGAGGGACAAATCTCCGGTTCGGTGTTAGTTTTGACAGCCTTGCCTTTATTCCTATATCAACCAGCCAAAAACGCTTCATTGGCACCGATGAGATTCAGAATATCACGGTCCATGCACATAGTGTCAAGGATGTTCCTAATGCGGTTGAAGAGGTAAAATCTGTTCTCCGAAAACGGCATAAAAACCAAGATGACTTCATCTACATCTTTGAGATGCATAAAGGTATGGCACAGTTAGATAAAATTAGCAGAATCATAAAAATCGCCTTAGGTAGCATCGCCGGTTTCTCACTCCTTGTCGGCGGGATCGGGATTATGAATATGATGCTCGTTGCTGTTACCGAACGCACGCGTGAAATTGGGCTTCGAATGGCACTCGGTGCCAAACGATTGGATATTCTACTGCAGTTCCTCATAGAGTCAGTGCTCATGTGTGCTGTCGGTGGTGCAATCGGCGTTGGGTTGGGTATTCTCGCCGGTGAAGGGATGGCAATGCTCGCTGTCAAAATCGTTAAAATTGTTCCTGAATGGCCCGCCGTTATTTCCTTACAATGGATCCTGATTTCTGTATCGGTATCGGCGATAATTGGCATTTCGTTCGGTCTGTATCCGGCACTAAAGGCATGCTCACTTTCACCAATTGAGGCACTCCGCAAGAAGTAAACACAGTTACCCCCTAATAAATAGGAGAAAGTTTTATGCAACGCTTATTCAAATGCCAGTTCTATTTCATGACCTTACTTGTCGCTGTGCTATCTGTCGTCGGCACAGCCACAAGTGATGATCATACGGATATATCCACAGATAGTGTTGAGCAGAAAACACAAAAACCGACAATCATAATTCTCGGTAGTAGGCACTTCGCAAATCCAGGAATGGACGGCACCAATACTAAAATGGATGATGTGCTCGCACCTAAACGCCAACGCGAGATTGAGCAACTTGTCACGCAGCTTAAGGCATTCCAACCCACGAAGATAGCTATAGAGGCGGATCCCGCACGGGACACCAGGGTCAATGCAAGTTATCAAGACTATCTGGCAGGAACCTACGAACTTCGCCGAAACGAAAGCGACCAGATCGGTTTTCGATTAGCTAAACAGATGGGACATCCGAAATTGTACTGCGTTGATTTCTGGGATGATTGGGGCAAGGCGTTTTCTCTTGATAGAGATAAAATGGACTTCGACACTTTCGCAAAGACAAACAATCTGGAGCACCTGCTACCTTCCCCACCTACTGAAGGGAAAATAACACAAGATGAAGACGGCACCATCTGGATCGAACCTGAGAAATACGTATCAATCATTGATATGTACGTACAGGATAACCAACCCGAAGGTATACGTAAAGAGCATCAATTATATCTGCGGATCGCACGTATTGGATTGGGTAGAGAATATCCCGGTGCCAATTGGGTCTGGTATTGGTACGAGAGAAACCTTAAGATTTTTGTTAACCTGACGCGTATCACTGAATCTGCTGACGATCGTATTCTGTTTATTGTAGGTGCTGGACATGTATTTTTGGTTCAGCAATTCCTTGAAGATTCAGGGGATTACACCATCGAGAGCCCGCTGAAATACTTGAAGGCAGACACTGCGGAGAAACCGGCATCCGAGAAAACCGATTGACAATGGAGAAAATACTATGGCAAATACTAAACAGGTTGAATCTGATCACATCAATGAGAATGAACTTGTTAAGCAGGTTCAGCGCGGAGATACCGAGGCATTTAATCCACTTATCTTGAAATACGAAAAAAAGATCTATAACCTAATTTACCAACGGGTTGGCAACCGAGAGACAGCGCAAGATCTCTGTCAAGAGGTGTTCTTAAAGGCGTGGCGAGCACTACCAAACTTCAAAAACCAGTCCATATTTTATACTTGGATTTACAAAATTGCTGTCAATTGCACTATTGATTACATCCGGAAACGAAAAAGACAATTTGTTTATACGTGCGAGGAATTGCCAGAAAATCCAGACGGTGTACTTCCAATACTCCAGACACAACTATCGCCGTGTCAGATCCTTGAGATGGAGGAACTTGGATACATTATCCGCAAAACTGTGCATAAACTACCACCTCAACAACAGCGTGTGTTTCGCTTGCATTACTTTGATGAGATACCGATAAAAGAGATTGCTGTCTGCATTAACAAGACAGAGGGTACAATCAAAGCGCACCTGCACCAGGCACGTCGAAATCTCCGAAATATGCTGCTTCCCTACCTACAAAACGAACCGCTGGCATGGTAGGGGTTAGCAGTCTATTCATAGAAGTAGCGCGAGGCAAACCCGCGCTTACCTCACATCTAATTACAGACGTTTTCCCCTTATCAGACATACTCTTTATCCATCTAATTTTGGATGTTTCGCTAATGTGGTGCCTGACAAACTGGACACTTAACAAAATAGTACATAAATCTCCAGTTTGCAAGGTATATCATTGCTTGAGACATGTCAGATTTAAGAGGTTTCGTACTCACCAGTCGTTTTGGTCGTAGGTCTTGGCTTTGTAGGTCTATAGGAATAAAAAGTTGACAAATAGTGCAGGAGTTGTTAATATAAGGTGGGTTTGGTTGTGGACATTTATAGGATACTCTCAGTCAAATTGCTGGTCAGGACTATTTTGTTTTCGACTTTTTAACCATTGTGCTTGGAAAGTCGCGAAATGTAAAGCATAGGACAAATTTTGCCGGGTTCGGGAAACCAGATTTGGCGGTCGCTCCTACAGGAAGAAGTCGGGAATCCGAGTGCTCTCCTACAAGAAATGACCCCGAAATTAGATAAATATGTGCGAGTAGCGTGCTGATTTTTTGATAAGAATTCAGATTTTTTCTGTTTTTTTCACGTTATGCACCCTTTCTACCTTAAAATTGTGTCTTTAACAACAGAGAGGGTCTTTTTCTGACCTAACGGACATTGGACCGGTGTTAATATAAATGACAGAAAAAGCAGATGTTAGTCCCCTAACCCTTAAACACACAGGAGGTGCGTCTCATGAAATCGCGCCGTATACATCTCTCATGGATGGTATCGCTGATCGTCCACGTCTGCCTTGCAGTTGTTGTTGGGTACGTTGCTATCTCAGTTAAACAAGTGAAGGTCCAAGATACCATCGATCTGAGTTTTTTCATTGTTACACCACCGCAGGCTGCAAAAAGGGATGTTGTGGCTAAGCAAGAGGTAGTGTTACCAACCCCTGTTCCGCCGGATTTAAAGGCAGTTCCAGAGACTGAGACAACGCCGCGTCGCACAACACTCGCACGGACAGCACGGTCGTCTGCAACAGCGGCACCAGTAGCGTCCTTAATCGGTGGGTCACCAGCAGCACCAAGAGGGCAGCAGGTCAAAGTTCCCAGTGCGTCTCCAATTCTCCAGCATACCGCACAACCCCTGACAACTGCTGCGCAACTACCGACAACGTCAGATGCGTTACCCGCCGCAGGTTTGCCCAGTGAAGGGAATATTACGGATGGTATAAGTGCCGGTGTCGGTGATGGTTTAGGTAACGGCACTGGACGGGGTGCTTTCGGTTCCGGTTCTGGTTATGGGCAAGGACGGACGCAGAGCCGTGGTAAGTTGAGTGCACTCGTAGAGGGTGCGGGTGCTGCAAACATCAATTCATCCTTGTCAGACGTAACAGAGAACATGGTTTTAGGTAATGGTGTGCCATCGCTCCCCAAGGGCAGCCCAGGTGCTATCATTCAGGGACGTGGTACAGAGCTTATTGGCAGACTCAATCTTGTCCGTCTTGATGATCCGTTGCATCCGAACCTTGATATATGAGGCAGCGGTATCGGACATCTCCGATTCGGGGCAGGTCTGCCCTATTTAGTCCAGGCGTTGAATGGACACACTGGCATCCAAACACAACTCGTGGATGCTGTCCAAATTACGGATGCAGCATTTTTTGAATCACCGATTATCTTCATGGAACCTGTGCCGAAGTCTGCAGTGAAGATGCAGAGTAACAATTTGCTTAGTAATGCCGTCTGGCAGGTGAGTGGAGATCGCCCTTCCTTTGGTTATACTGATCGGGAAGCGCAGCGGATTCGTGAATATGTTATCAATCGCGGTGGGTTCATCTATATGCCCACGCACGGAAACACTGAATTAGCGATGCAACCTGCGCTGCGTGTTTTGCGTCAAATTCTTCCTGAATATCACTTGTCTACTATCCCTCAGGACCATGAGATTTACAATAGTTTCTATGAATTGAACGGACCCCTCCGTTTTCCTGTCCGGAAAATTGGGTCTACGGTTCTTCATCACGGTCCCTATAGTCAATTACAGGGCGTTTTCATCGACGACCGATTGGCTGTTCTCGTTGATACAGAGGCTATGATACATGTGATGGATGGTGCGGTGCAGAAACCATTCTTCGGTCACTATCAGGACCGGAATAAGATTTTAGATGAATTCGCACCTGCTGCGGCGCGACAACTCGTTAACATTGTTATCTACGCAGTGACTCATGGGAATATCTCGGATTACAGTAATTACATTCCCGCAGATGCTCTCGCTGATGGCGATATAGACAACGCACCGAAAACAGCACCGGCGGCCGCGGATCAGTTGTAGCAGTCGTTTGAAGCTAAGCATGTAACTATTGATGGACAGTAAGCCGCGTCAAGAAATTGGCGCGGCTTTTCTTTTTTCTCGTTGAAGGCGTCTGTGCAATCATTCAGTTTTGTCGGTTAGTGGTTGGAAACCTTCATCAAGAGGCGTTAGGAAAAGGCGATTCTCAAGGTAGACCAGCGAGGTTGGGAAACCTCGCCTACCGAGAGGGGGGAGGGATAAAATAATGGAAAAGAAGATTAAAACTAAGTGTCCTTAGCAAAAGCATATTTCTATTTGACAAACCCTACTTGGATATGTATAATATAAAAAAGAAATTGCGATATTGGGGCATGGTTTGTATGCCCATAATAAGAAGGCTTAATAAAGTAAGGATATAACAAGGAGGCTTATCACAAAAATGGCTGATTATGCAAATCCTGATGTTTTGGTGAGTACGGAATGGGTGGCTGCACACGGTGGTGATGCTGGCATCCGTTTGCTTGAAGTTGATGTGGATACTGAGGCGTATGCTGAGGGACATATCGATGGTGCAGTGGGACTCAATTGGCAGACGCAGTTGTGCGATCAAGTTCGACGTGATATTCTCACGAAAGAGCAATTTGAGGCACTCTGCAATGACAGTGGTATCGCTAATGATACAACGGTCATCTTCTATGGTGACAATAATAATTGGTTCGCGACGTATGCCTTGTGGCAATTCCGCTACTATGGGCACGACGAAAGCCGCCTCAAAGTGATGAATGGCGGTCGCCAAAAGTGGGTTGATGAGGGTAGAGCACTCGTTACGGATGTTCCTGACTATTCCAGCACGGGGTACCAGGCGAAATTTCCTGATGACAATGTCCGTGCTACAATGCTCAACATTATGCCCACGCTCGCGCAGGGGGTCGTCAACCTTGTTGATGTCCGTTCACCTGCTGAATTTTCAGGTGAAGTCATCGCTCCCCCTGGCATGAACGAAACTGCGCAACGTGGAGGACATATCCCCGGTGCGGCGAATATTCCGTGGGCGACAGCGGTCGCTGAGGACGGGACTTTTAAATCTCACGACGAACTGCAAGCCATTTACGGTGGCGAAGGGGTTGATGAAAATAAGGAGACAATCGCCTATTGTCGTATTGGCGAACGTTCATCGCACACATGGTTTGTGTTGAAGTACCTACTCGGTTATGAGAAGGTTCGCAATTACGATGGCAGTTGGACGGAATGGGGTAATCTGGTCGGAGCACCTATCGCACGCGACTAATCGTCTTTTTAGCTATGGGAGCCTCGTCTGCTTTTGTCCGTAGTTTGAAAATAGGCTGCTTTTAGGGTGAAAGAATCTCTAAGGGACCAGAATTAAGACGATGGAATCCTTCGCTATTTCGCAAATTTAATCAGAGACTGTTAATCTTTTGACCATTAACTCGCCTTGATACACTATGGAAAGGCATGGGTTGATGGTCAAAACGGATAAATAGGAGTGAGGGACTATACTTAGAAAAATGTCTAAATTTGTTTCTGCCCATGTTATTGCTTGCATGACCCGTCAAGATGTTGCTCGATTGCTAAAACGTTTCAAAGAGGAAGAAAACGCCGAGGTGAGCAATATCCGAGTCTTGTGTGATACGCTCTCGGGACGGATGGTTTGCGAATGGGAAGCCCGCGATCGTGTCACTTTAGTTGAATGGCTGAAAAAGTGCAACGTCCAGCTACGAGGAACGGGTGAATGGGTTATGGCAGTCCAATATGAGTCTGTAGATGATGAACTTGTCGTCCCACCGCGGGATCACTCGTAGCCCCTCGAACGGACAAGGTAACGGTATAAAAACCGATGTATTACTTAACTCGACAGACTGCGTTTGAAGCATCACATTATAATCGTATTCCTGAATTGAGCGACGCCGCAAACTTCAACCTGTTTGGTGCTGCTGCGAATCCAAATAGTCACGGGCATAACTATGTGCTTGAAGTCATGGTGAAAGGTAATGTGGATGCAGATGACGGCATGGTTATTAATTTAGTAACCTTAGATGCCTTGTTGAAAAGGGAAGTACTTGCCAATTACGATCACAAGCACCTGAACAGTCAACATCCAGTTTTCGCGAATAATCCGCAGCTCCAGCCGACATGCGAGAACATTTCTATTGAGATTTGGCGACGACTTTTGCCTTCTCTGCCAGATGGAATGTTGCACAGGGTGCGGCTCTATGAGAGTGCAGCAAATTTTGCCGACTATTATGGAGAAGAACAGATGGTTTACCTTACCAAAGTCTACGAATTCAGTTCTGCCCACCGCCTGCACAGCCATGTCCTTAGTGACGAAGAAAATCGAGATATTTTTGGAAAATGTAATAATCCTGCGGGGCATGGTCATAACTACGTCCTTGAGGTTACTGTAAAAGGGGACGTAGATCCGAGGACTGGATTGGTTGCTGGATTGGATTTTCTCGACGAAGTTGTTCAGAAACAGGTTTACGCTCGATTTGATTACAAACATCTGAATCTTGACACCCCAGAGTTTGAAAGGCTTAATCCGACTTCGGAGAACTTCGTCAAAGTGTTATGGGATGTTTTAGAGCCGAATTTGCGTCCAGTGGCTTTATACCGACTTCGTTTACGAGAGACGCCAAAAAATCATTTCGACTACTACGGCGAGTGATTTATTTTTTATCCGACCCGCGCGGCTAAAAACAGCGTAATGGAGACACATTTTAACATAATGGAATTTGAACACGGGGCTTCTAACCCAGAATTAGAGGAACTTTTCACTGATCTTCTTAAAAATTTAGGCGAAGATCCGAATCGTCAGGGCTTAGTGAGAACACCGAGCCGAGCTGCTAAAGCGATGCAGTTTCTAACGAGAGGCTATCATCAAAATGTTGATACAATCTTGAATAAAGCTATCTTTGACGAAAATTACGATGAAATGGTGATTGTCAAGGATATTGAGTTTTACAGTCTTTGCGAACATCATATTCTTCCATTTTGGGGTAAGTGCCACGTTGGTTATCTCCCACGGAACCGGATTATCGGTTTGAGTAAAATTCCGCGCCTCGTAGATATGTTTTCTCAGCGTTTACAGGTCCAGGAGCGACTCACACGAGAGATTGCTGAAGCACTGGAAACTGCGCTTGAGCCGCGGGGTGTTGCTGTGGTGATAGAGGGACAACATATGTGTATGATGGCGCGTGGTGTACAAAAGCAAGCACCGAAAATGACAACGAATGTCATGCGAGGAACGTTCCGCGATGATAGTTCAACGCGCGCAGAATTTTTGCGGTGTATCCAGGTATCCTGATGTACCTTGCAAGTGTTCCGTAAAACGTGCTTCCTATTGTTTTTGTAGATGTCCAATCAACATAGCGTTCAAGCGTAAAGCCGTAATGCGGAGGTGAATATGGTTCCTCCTACTGACCTTAGTCAGAGAGATATAGGTACACTGGACGGAAAGGTCGCAGTGATTACCGGAGGATCAAAAGGGATTGGTAAAGCGATCGCGTTTGGTTTGGCTGCGGTAGGGGCGAAGGTTGTGCTTGCTGCTCGAACACGTGAGACGCTTGAAGAGGTGGTAACGAGCCTTAAGGAGGGTGGTTCTGAAGCACTTGCTGTGCCGACAGATGTAACCGACGCAGCAGCTGTGGAGGGACTTGTCCAAAGGACGCTGGATGTTTACGAGCGTTTGGATATTTTAGTTAACAACGCCGGTATTGGTCGTTTCGGACCAGTTGTCGATTTCGCTCCGAACGATTGGGATGCGGTGATTAATTCTAATTTGAGGGCGATTTATCTTTGTACGCAGTCCGCGCTTTCGCCAATGTTGGTGCAAGGCAGCGGACAGATTATTAATGTCTTATCAATCGCAGCGAAGGTTCCATTTGAGGCATCGAGTGCGTACTGTGCTGCGAAAGCAGGTGCGTTGGCGTTCACAAAGGTTTTAGCCAGTGAAGTTCGTCAACAGAATATTCGGGTTACTGCTGTGCTACCGGGTTCGGTGCATACGCCGTTTTGGGACGAGATTCTGCAACATCCAGACTTTGAACAGATGCTTAAGCCTGAACATGTGGCAGATATGGTTGTCTCGGTTTGCCAACAGCCGTCTGGTATGGTGACTGAGGAAATTGTTGTAATGCCACGACTCGGCATTCTCTAATCGTGTTGCCGGACTTAATTCTATACCTTCTGTGAATGTCATCAAGACTTATTAAAGGTTCCGATTTTTCGTCGGATCCGAATTTTGCGGATAGCACGCACATCGGCATTTGTAACTGTAATAACCAAATCGCGTAAAGTGAGTTCGGTTCCCACTTTAGGGATTATCCCGGTCCGTTCCAGAATATAGCCAGCGATGGTCTCGTAGTCTCCTTCAGGGATAACGAGTCCGTGTTGTTCTTTGAGTAGGCTAACTTCGGTTCTTCCGTCGCATTCGAGGATCTTGGGTGTAATTAAACGGATGAGATCGGGTTCGTCACGTTCATCGGCGAATTCACCGACGATTTCTTCGACAAGGTCTTCGACAGTGACCAGTCCAACGGTGCCACCGTATTCATCAACAGCGAATACCATGGTGTGCCGAGTATCTTGAATCTCTTTGAGAAGCGCATTAATATTTTTTGACTCGGGGACGAAGTGCAAGGCTGTGCGGATGAACGGTTCCACTGTTTCAGGTTGGTTGTACGCTTTTTTTGAGTGATTAGGATGGATCAGTTCTTTGTCTTTGGTCAAGGAACTTGAGTTGTCATCAGGAATTTCTGATGCGACATCGTCGTAAATAACATCTAAGAGGTTAACGATTCCAATGATGTTATAGATTTGTTCTTCGTAGACGGGGATTCTCGAAAAGCCGGAGTCGGCAGCGATTTGCAAGAAATCTTCGCATTTAGTGTTTTTTTCGATGGCCACGATATCGACAAGAGGCACCATGACTTGGGCAACTGTGCGGTCTTGAAGATTGAGCAGGCTATGAATCATACGACGCTGATCTGTGAGTAGATTCCCGGAGCGCTCGCCGATGAATGCGAGGAGGCGTAACTCTTCACGTTGGGCATCCGGACTTTGTCTGCGTGCGCTTCTGTCTATGAGCGTGATGAGGAATTGTGTCACATTTTGGACGAGATAGATAAGAGGTGCTAAGATTACTTCAGAGACCCTTAACGGGTAGGCGTAGCGTATTGCTAAGGTATTGGCTCTGACACGAAAAATGGTTTTGGGTAAGATCTCTCCAAAAATCAGGAGGAGCGCCGTTATACCAGCAGTGGCAATTAAACCCTGTAGGCTTACCGTGAGATTCGGGAGGCCTCGGGCAACGATTCCCTCGCCGAGTTGTGCAAGGAGTACATTTGCGAGATTCGTTCCAACTAAAGTGAGGGCGAGCATCCGTTGCGGAGATTCGACTAAGCGACGGACAATATTCGCTTTGGTATCCTCGGATTCAGCAAGTTGATTGAGTCGGATTTTATTAACCGATACGAGAGCCGTCTCTGAACCAGAGTAGAAAGCTGACAGAACAAGACAGATGAGCATCGCGATGGCGAATGAACTGAGCACTGCGATTTGTGCTGTACCGCTGGCACCTATTAAAAAGAGGGATAATAGTAGAACTTTCAATTAATTACTTGTGTTTATGAGGTGCGAAAGCCTAATTGTTGTTACGTTTCTGCTTCGGTTTGTGGGACGAGTGGTAACCTGATAAATAGGCTTGTAATAACATTACCCTCTGTAGTGTTGATTTCAAATTTGATACCATTCTCATCGGTGTATGATTCCCCGACTGATGGGATTCTGCCGAAGAGCCCGAAAGCATAACCGCCGATAGTGTCGGCATCATCTTCGTTCAGTTTTAATTCGTTGAATTGCTGGTTAAGTTCTCGGATACTCATCCGACCGGAAACTTCAAGTAACAATGGGGCTGCGGAGTGTTTAACGAAATCAGGTAACGGTTCGTCTCTATCGTGTTCATCAATGATGTCGCCGACTACCTGTTCGACGATGTCTTCGGTTGTAACAGCCCCTGAAACGCCACCATATTCATCTAAGAGAATCGCCATTTTTGTTTTTTCGCTTTTGAGTTGTAGCAGTAGTTCTCCGATTTTACGGGTTTCGAGCACCAAAATAGGTTCTCGGATAAGAGGGGCATTAGAGGGAGCGTTACGGATTATATCCCGTTTTTCGAGGAAGGCATCAAGCGTAAGTGAATTGACTGCAGCGTGACGCCAGAGAGGCAAGTCTTTGACATAGAAAATTCCACAAATATTGTCGATCTGGTCATGATAGACAGGAATGCGTGAGAACCCGGATTCCTTCGCCTGTTTTAAGGTTTCTTGGATTGTGTTGGATGTAGACGCTGCAACGACTTCAGTTCGTGGGACCATAATCTCTCTTGCTTCAATATCGCGCAATTCGAGAATATTGCTCACAATTTCCCGTTCGTCTTCGGGAAGTGCCTCCTCGTGGTAGGTGTTGACAATCTCTTTGAAGTCTGTGGCAGTGAGGTGTTCAGTATCTGGTGTTTGTCTTGTAAATATCGGGATGAGGAAGTCGATGATACGACGCAGTAGTGCTCGTAGCGGTGAAATACAGATCGAAAATATCCACAAAGGTGGTGCTGTTATTTTCGCAAAGGTTTCTGGGTGCTTAATTGCGTAAGTCTTTGGAGCCATCTCGCCAAAGATGAGCATGAGAATGACGCTAAGGACTGTGGCTGTGGCAAATTGGAGCACTTCCGTACTATCGGGGAGTACTCGCTTAACGAGCCACAACATGAGGATTGCAAACGAGACGTTTACGAGGTTATTACCGAGCAGAACGGTAATAAATAATCTGCGTGGGTTATCAACGAAACTGACGATAGCGGAGGTTCCGCCTCTTTCGTAACGGAAACGCTCAATTTGCACTTGGGTGAGCGCAGACAAAGCAGTCTCGGATCCGGAAAAGAAGCCGGATAAGATGAGTAGACCTGTCAAACTGAGCAGGTAAGGGAGTAGTGGAACAACTTCCATTCTTTTTACAAGGCAATATTTCGGGCAGTTGGTGAGCCAAAATTTGCTCTAAGTTATACTGAATTGGTAGTAATCAGCAAACTGGATTGTCTATTTGATTTGCTTAATCATAACATATTGACAAAAAATCGCAATAAAAATATTCGCCATTTTTTCGGCGTTGCTTAGGTGTTCATATTTTGCGCTGTATCTGTGAACTTGAACCCCTGAGTGAAGGCTTTAATGGCACTGATTTTGAGGGTGTTCATGACAAAGTTAGAACAGATGCGACGGATCGAGGCGTGTGGTATCGTCGCTATAATTCGGGCTAATAGTGCGAATGAATTGATTGATGCTGCCGCGGCAATCCACGAGGGTGGGGTTAGCGTAATTGAAGTGACGATGACAACGCCGAATGCGTTGCAGGTAATTAGCGATGTGTCATCGGCGTATGGCGATTCTGTTCTTGTTGGTGCTGGGTCGGTGTTGGATGCGGAAACGGCACGCGCCGTTATGCTGGCAGGCGCAGAGTTCATTGTTAGTCCAGTTACAAAGGCAGATGTGATTGAGATCTGTAACCGCTACAGTAAGGTTGTGATTCCAGGGGCGTTTACACCAACAGAGATTTTAGCTGCGTGGGAGGCGGGTGCGGATTATGTCAAGGTATTTCCATCAAGCGGGGTCGGTGCCTCGTATATAAAAGATGTGAAAGCACCACTACCGCATATTCCTCTTGTTCCAACGGGGGGTATCAACGCTGAAAATGCTGCGGAATTTATCGCTGCTGGTGCTACTGCCTTGGGAGTTGGAAGCTCACTGGTTAATAATCAACTGATTGAATCGGGACAATTTGGCTCGCTCACTGAGAGAGCCAAAAAGCTGAGTGCCGAGGTGCAACGCGCCCGTTCAGGTATTAGTGGGCTTAAATCGAGTTAAAAGTCATTTTTTCGTTGACAATTAATGTTAATTCTGTTAATTTTATTATTATAAGTTGTATCTTGTCCTCTTTAAGATGCTGTTATGCAAATAGACCAATTGATCTTAGGTAAATATAGATTGCTGGAGTTTCTGAATTCAGGAGGATTCTCGTCGGTTTTTCGCGCCCGCGAAGAGATGACAAACCGTGAAGTTGCAATCAAAGCCTTAGCAAAAACAGCCTATCCGGCAAGTAGGATGAAGTTTTTACTGAATGAATTTCAGGCGATGTCGAAAATTTGGGGACATCAAAATATCGTTTCTATTCATACAGTTGAGCCGGGTACGGATGACTACGTTGCATGGATCGTGATGGAGTATGTTGAAGGGAAAAGCCTTCATGAACTGATGCAGGAAGGCCCCCTTCCGCTGACAGATACAATTAATATTGGTTTGGACATTTGCCGCGGGCTGAAAGAAGCACATGCTCACAAGATTATGCATCGCGACATCAAACCACAAAATATCTTACTCACGACTGACAAGAAAGCAAAAGTTGCTGATTTCAGTATTGCTCGAATCTTTGGCGAAACCACTGAATTTGCTGAAACTATGGCGGGTACTCGACGCTATATGGCACCTGAACAACATTATGGGGCTTATGATTATCGCGCCGACCTCTATTCCACAGCGCTCATTTTGTATCAAGCTGTGACCGGACGCTTTCCATTTTCAGGCGAAAACAGGGAAATTGATAAAAAGAAAGCTGCCGGAGAGATAGAAGAGATTGACAGATGTCCAGAAGTGCTCCGCAACTTCTTAGAAAAAGCGCTCCATCGACAATTGTCTGAACGCCATCAAAACGCGACCGAAATGTATGAAGAGTTAGATCGTATCCGCCGAGATGAGTACGTCAAACAGGCTTCGCAGCTTATTGATGCCAGCGTTAATTCCAGCAACCCAAGATTAGCAGAGGCGCTTGAACGATACCGAAAAACCTTCCGTTTACCACTCGAAGCCGCGGAACGGATGAATCAAAATCTCTTTTTTCAGCGGCGACAGAAAGAAGAAAACGGTAAACGTGAGAAGTTGATTACCCAAGTCCACAGCCATTATACGCTCGCTACACGTTACATTGAGAGTGAAAACTACTCAGGTGTCCTTCAAGAGATCCACAAGGCGACGCGTCTTTATGTAGATGATCAAGGATTGGCGAAAGCTGTTGATAACCTCTTCCGGCAGCTCAATACTGCGACCCCGCCGCTGGCAGCGAGTCCCACAGTTGAAGAAGTTGTGGTGCTCATTCAGAAGTTACCTGACAATGAAGGTGCTGTTCTTCGTACGTGGCTTGAGCATCAAGAACTTGTCAGTGAAAAACAAGAAACCGAGATAGTTCCGATCCAACCCCAGGTTAAAGCATCAGGCAGTTATCGAATGATAATTGAGGAGGCATCCTCGGAGTTTTTGCTGGATCAGGTTCATATTGATATCCAATATCCACACGAGGAAGAAGCGTTTCATATTTTCCAAAAAATCCAAATTTATCAGCAACAAGGACGAATGCGGCAGTGCCACACACTCTATAAGAAACTGGGGAAATTCTACCAGAAGCAGGCGCGCAACTTTGTCAAAGAAGAACGTTTGGAACTTATTGCCAACTGTTATACGCGTGCAAGATTCGCTTACACCGTCGCGGAAAAGTACCGGCTCGCCAGGAAAAACGCTAAAAACGGTGGGATTTACTACACCCGTCTTGGACGTCAATTTGAACTTCAGCGCTCATGGGAAGAAGCTGGCAAATCTTATATTCTTGCTGCCTACAATTATAGCTACGCGAATCTCCCAGCCCTTGTCGAAGAGTGCCACAGAATGGCGACGATCTGCTATTTCAATGCAGCTGAAAGTGCACACCTCAATCGTGAATTACAAACTGCTTACGACTATTACATGTTAATCTTGGTGATTGGTGAAAAAATGTCGGCACCGACGAAGGTGGTGAGCGAAGCACAAAAACTTATCTCGGAAATCCCGGTTCAAAATTAGAGGAGCAGTACGTGAAAGCATCTTTAAAACGTGGAGAGGTTCTCATCGGAACGTTTGTCCTTGAATTCGGGGGTTCCGCGATAGCAACGCTTCTGGCAAGTGCTGGTGCAGATTTTATTATCGCTGATCTGGAACATAGTTCATTTTCCATAGAAACCATGGGACGGATAATCCGAGATGCTCGTGGGGCAAATTTACCGTGTATTGTTCGTGTGCCGGTGCTTGAACGTCATTTTGTTTCGAGAATTCTTGATGCAGGGGCAACGGGGGTCATGATTCCGCGGGTTGAGTCCTGTGATGATCTCGAAAAAATTCGAGAGTGGACAAAGTACGCACCTGAAGGCGACCGAGGCGTTGCATTCGGCATCGGACATACTGACTATGGAGACTTTACGAAGCTTGACACTCGGGAATATATCCGTCAAGCAAATGAGGAGATCCTTAGCATAGGGCAGATCGAAACCGTCAAAGCTGTCGAAAATCTGGAGGATATTCTCGCAACAGGTGGGTTAGATGTTGTATTCATTGGTCCGTATGATTTGTCCACCTCTATGGGAATTTCCGGTGAGTTCGATCATCCGTTACTTTTAGATGCAATAAAGAGGATCATTGCGCTCGCGCAAATGCATAATGTTCCCTTGGGCTGTTATGTTAACGACTTTAAGGGTGGTGAACAGTGGTTGAAACTCGGTGTTCAATTGATAGCGTGCGGAAATGATGCTTTTCTATTGACTCGTAAATTTGCCGAGGAAAGCCAGAAGTTTAGAAATGTGGTAGGTTCTTGAACGCGAATTTTGCCGCGAAAAAGATGAAAATTTACGATATTCTCTCAATCGGGCGGAGTTCTATAGATCTCTATGCCAATGATATCGGAGCCCCGTTCACAGATATTAAGAGTTTTGGTGCCTTCGTTGGAGGATGTCCGACGAATATTAGCGTTGGTGTTCAAAGACTTGGGCTTCAGGCTGCGCTGCTTACCGCTATCGGGGAAGACCCAGTTGGCGAATTTCTACTCAAGTTTTTGAAGGACGAAGGTATTGAAACGCAGTTTATCCCGTGCAAACCTGGACACCGGACAAGTGCTGTTGTTCTTGGCATTGAGCCACCAGACCGATTCCCATTAATCTTTTACCGTGATAACTGCGCGGATATTGAACTAACGATTGATGATGTTCTCGCTGCACCGATTGCTGAGAGCCGAGCAGTGCTAATATCCGGCACTGGTTTGAGCAAGGAACCGAGTCGTAGCGCGACGCTCTATGCCGCCGAACAGGCACAAGCAATGGGTAAGCAGGTCTTTTTGGACCTCGATTTCCGAGCAGATCAGTGGCACGACCCAAGGGCATTTGGGGTCGTTGTTCGATCTGCGTTACGTTATATTGACATCGCTATCGGTACGGAAGAAGAAATCAAAGCGGCTACGCTTACAAGTCTTTCGCAACTCACAATTGAACACTCCCAAATCTCAAACCCTACGATTGAAGGAGATATGGCGGTAGCCATTGAAACCCTCTTAGGTGCCGGTCCAGATGCACTGATAGTGAAGCGTGGTATTGAAGGGGCAGATGTTTATCTGACCAATGGTGAGGTCATTCACGCGGCACCGTTTCCGGTTGAGGTTTACAATACTCTCGGTGCTGGAGATGCGTTCGCAAGTGGTTTTGTCTACGGCAACCTCAGTGGTTGGGGTTGGAAGAAGGCTGCACGTCTTGGCAATGCCACCGGCGCAATTGTCGTAACACGACACGGTTGCGCGAATTTTATGCCAACGATGCCTGAAGTTGATGCGTTTGTCGCGGAGCGTGGCGGATGGTAGATACAATTTCCGGTTTTGTAAGACAATGTTTCCGTGCATCAGTTTCTATACACCACACTATTTTATTAAAGGAGCAGCAGTTTCCCGTGGGGAAAACGCACAGCACACTTCATGAAAATACGAAAACTTACGATGGGACAAGCCATCATTCAATTTCTTCAACAACAATATGTTGAGCGGGATGGGAACGAAAATCAGTTTTTTGCTGGTATGTTTGGCATTTTCGGTCACGGAAACGTTGCTGGTATTGGGCAAGCACTGCACCAGTATTCTGATTCATTTCGGTTCTATCAAACCCGAAATGAACAATCGATGGTGCATACCGCTGCTGCATTTGCCAAGATGAGCAATCGCCTCCGAACTTTTGCTTGCACAAGTTCCATTGGACCGGGGGCAACGAACATGCTCACCGGTGCCGCGGGTGCAACAATTAACCGAATACCCGTGCTCTTGTTACCGGGTGACATCTTTTCCACCCGTTTGGTCGCGCCCGTTTTACAACAGTTGGAGTCATCGAGTTCACAAGATTATTCGGTGAACGATTGCTTCAAGCCTGTTTCACGTTACTGGGATCGGATTAATCGCCCAGAACAGATTATCACGGCGTTACCAGAGGCGATGCGGGTGCTAACATCTCAGGCAGATACGGGTACTGTTACCTTGGCCCTTCCGCAAGACGTTCAAGCTGAGGCGTACGATTATCCTGTGCAACTCTTTGAAAAGCGTGTTTATACTATACCTCGTCCTCGTGCGGATGTGAGTCTGTTCAACCGGGCAGTAGCATGGATTCGTGAGAGCGAACGTCCCATGATTATTGCTGGTGGTGGTGTTATCTATGGTGAAGCGACAGAACAACTCGCCCAATTTGTGGAGCAGACGGGTATTCCGGTCGGTGAAACTTTCGCCGGAAAAGGCTCGCTGTCGTATAATCACCCGCAGAATCTCGGTGCAATAGGGGCGACCGGTACACCCGGCGCGAATATCACTGCGCGGGAGGCGGACTTGGTGATCGCTATTGGCACGCGCTTGAGCGATTTCACGACTGCTTCAAAAACTGCTTTCCAGAATCCTGATGTCCGTTTTATTAATATGAATGTTGCTGAATTTGATGCTTATAAGCATGCTGCTTTACCGCTCGTTGCGGACGCGCGTGTCACACTTGAGGAACTGGCGACCGCTGTTGGAAACTACCGCGTTGATGCAGCTTACGTCGCACAAATTGAGAAATATCGGGACGAATGGGAGGCGGAGGTCGATCGACTTTATCATCTCGAACATAGTCCTTTACCGAGTCAGAGTGAGGTAATTGGAGTCGTCAACGAATTTTCGCGTCCTGAGGATGTTATGGTTTGTGCAGCGGGCAGCCTACCAGGCGATCTACATAAATTGTGGCGGACCCGTAATCCTAAACAGTACCACTTGGAATACGGTTACTCGTGTATGGGATATGAAATCGCTGGTGGGTTGGGCATCAAAATGGCAGCCCCCAGTCGCGATGTCTATGTCATGGTGGGTGATGGCTCGTACCTAATGTTAGCACAAGAAATTATTACGTCAATTCAAGAGGGATATAAACTCATTATTGTTCTTGTGAACAATGAAGGGCATAGTAGTATCGGTGGATTGTCTCGCGCAACAGGTGTGCAGGGCTTTGCGACCCGTTTCCGGTACCGCGATGAGGAAACAAGTCAACTTGCTGGGGACTTTTTACCGGTAGATCTTGCAGCGAATGCTGCGAGCCTCGGTGCAAAGGTAATCGAAGCGACGACCCTGCAGAGTTTAAAAGCGGCGCTGCATGAAGCACGCGAAGCAGAACACACAACCGTTGTGAAGATTGATGTAGACTACTATGAGGGTGTCCCGCGATATGAATCTTGGTGGGATGTACCTATCGCACAAGTCTCCGAAGTCGACACGGCGCAAGAGGCGTATGAGGAATACGAGTCCGATAAACAGAAAGAGCGTTATTTCCTATAGGTGATTGGATAACTCTCTATGAAGGGGAAACTATGAAAGCATCGGAGCTTTTAGAGACGGTCAAGTCAGGGAAGGCTATCTCGTGCGATGTGTGTAATGGGAAAATTCCGGCGGACGAGCTTTTAAAATTCGTGTTTAAGTTAGGAAAACTCGCGCCGCGCATGGGAAATGCGAATGTTGGTGCTATTACCTGTGTCGAGTGCCAAGAGGCGGACCCGGATATCAAGATTACACCACGCGGACCGGATGTCAAGTTTGTCCGTGGTGATTAACCTATTACGGATAAAATTCTATCCATCTATATTTCAGGATGTCCGAATACATTGTTGGCAGAAATCCAGTCATTGAATATCTACAGCATCGTGTCCGTTATGTCGAAAAAATTTGGATTGCTGAAGGGAATACCCACTCTCGCATCCGCCATATCATCGCGAAGGCGCAACATGCGGGCATCCCGGTAAAACGCTGCACGCGACGTGAATTGGATAGACTCGAACCATCTGTGCCGCATCAAGGCGTTATCGCACTCGTCAATTTAACCCACTATAGTGATCTACCATCAATACTGGCGAAGATACAAGGCAACGAGAGTGAGGCGTTGTTAGTGATGTTAGATGGTGTTCAAGATCCAAGAAACCTTGGTGCGGTTCTTCGAACTGCTGATGCTGCTAACGCTGATGCCGTTCTTATTCCGAAGAACCGTGCTGTCGGTATCACACCGGCTGTGCACAAAGCCTCGGCTGGTGCGTCTGAACATGTACCTATCGTCAGAGTGACGAATGTCGCGCAAACCGTAGAACTCCTTAAAAAATCAGGTATATGGGTTGTGGGTTCCGCTGGAGATGCGTCCTATTCGTATACCGATGCGGATTTTGGCGTTCCATTATGCCTCGTTTTGGGGGGTGAAGGTGCGGGCATTCGGAGACTTGTGAAACAGAAGTGTGACTATCTCGTGCACTTACCGATGTTGGGACGGATTGAATCTCTTAATGTCTCAGTTGCAGCGGGTGTTCTTTTGTACGAGGTACTCCGGCAGCGTTCTTTGCAATGAGTTAGTATTCTCCTCAAATGAAACCCTCCTCCTTTAGGCTGACAAAGATACCGTCGCCGATAACAATATGATCCAGCACTCTAATTCCGATGTGGTTTCCAGCCTCGATCAACTGTTTTGTTGCACGAATGTCTTCTTGACTCGGCTGTGGATCCCCGGATGGGTGGTTGTGGACAAGAACGATTGAGTTCGCCGACTCTTCGATTGCGAATCGAAAAATTTCGCGTGGGTGGAAAACACTGGCGTTGAGCGTTCCTTCAAAGACTGTTGTTTCTGACAACTTTTTTCCCCAAGTGAAATCATCACTGAGGTTCCCAGCGACACCTTTGGTTGTTACACCACCTTTGGTATCGAGGCAGAGGACGCAGACGATTTCCTTCTGTAGATACCGCATCTTAGACATCATCAGGTCTGCGACATCGCTTGGAGATGTGATTTTATCGCGGTCTGCGTGAAATCGTGCTAATCGCTTACCGAGTTCAAAAGCGGCAACGATCTGTGCCGCCTTTGCCTCGCCAATTCCTTTAATTTTTTCAAATTGCTTGGAACTGTTGTCTGCCATCCGTTTCAAATCGCCTTCAAAAGCCATAAGGACCTGCTCACCGAGTTGAACAGCTGTTGTCCCTCTAAAGCCGTCCTTAAGGATAATAGCCAGAAGGTCAGAGTCTCTTAGGCTTTCAGGTCCGTATTCGCGAAGCCTCTCACGTGGACGTTCATCTTTAGGTAGGTCCTTGATTCGCATAGAATCCAGTTTGTACATTACTTTCCTTTCTGCCAACAGAAGATTCTCTGTTATTATACCGCAAGTTGCCACCTTTGTAGCAGAATCTGTTAGATTGTGCTCGTGAGGACGCAAACTAAAAGTTTACGCTACAAAACCTCATATTATGCGTCAAGATGGCTTAAACTATACGTTATTTCCATTTGGAAGTCAAATTAAATAAAAAGAGATACTAAGAAAGTCTAACCGTGTTCCTTGTCGGGGTTTCTAAAGTTAGAGTGGGGTAACTGTTTTTAGGGCGATCTGTTTAAAACGGTAAGATGGCTAAATTGCAGGTTGACAAATAATTTCAAATAATGTAGAATTAAATGACAAAGAATGGGTTAATATTTTCAGTTTTCAAACGAATGCGAAGGAGAGAATCATGGCAACTACGATTCGTCAGCAAAATGGCGTTGCGATCCTGGAACCGAGTGGAAAAATAATGGGAGCAGCAGTCTCAGAATTGCGAGAGGCGATCGTTTCGCAAATAGATGGCTCTGATGAACCGCGCATCCTCATTAATTTTGAACGCGTTAATATGATGGACAGTTCCGGTCTCGGAACCCTCATGGGTGCGCATGTTACTGCGACGCGTAAGAAAGGACGTATCGGGGTCATCAATGTCGGAAGAAACATCAAAAACTTGATTGTTCGCAGCCGGCTTGTTAGTATTTTTGAACATTTTGATAGCGAAAACGATGCGATTGCGGAACTATCAAGTGGAAGTTAATTAGTGTTGTTCATAGATTGCACAGAAAATAAGACGCCTCCCTCAGTTTGAAGGAGGTGGGAAGCACCTGTGGAGACCTTATAATGCCAGCACACGTCAGTGACTTCGGTTAGCATGGCAGGGAGGCAAGCGTCGATGCAACAGGGATTTCAAGATTAGATTTATCGTGTGTTATACAGATATTTCTATACTTAAAGGAACAGTATATTATGCCAATCACCATGTCGGAGAAAGAAGGGGTAGTGATTTTTAGATTGGCCGGTAGAATGATTGCCCCGGGTGTAAAAGATGTCTCCGAAACTATATCGGAGAAGCTCGCAAACCTCACCTCTCCGCCAAGACTCGTGTTTGATTTTAAAGGGGTAACTGGAATGGATAGTTCCGGTCTTGGTGCCCTAATGAAAGTGTATGCCGATATTCACCCACGTGGAGGGGAAATTGCAGTGATTAACGTGGACAAGCATGTCAAAAATCTCATTGTCATGGCACGGTTAATCACAGTTTTTAAGAACTTTGAAAGTGAAGATGATGCTGTTGCTTCCTTGTTACAGCGTGTATAACAAATTCCATCTAACTTGGGTTTTATTGTAGGCGTGGTGCCTTGGGACCTACGAGGAACATATTAAGTCTTACACCTATAAAGGATATCTGATGATTAAAAATATCCTCGTCGCTATTGGCGATACGGATTATGAGAAAAATGCCTTTGATTACGCTGGACAATT
The DNA here is from genome assembly GCA_022826805.1 of Candidatus Poribacteria bacterium. Classification (GTDB taxonomy): domain Bacteria; phylum Poribacteria; class WGA-4E; order WGA-4E; family WGA-3G; genus WGA-3G. Next base: position 59,994 of record JAJDUH010000047.1, on the reverse strand, counting down.
GGCGGTGCTTTTAGGGACACATCTCTCGTGTGTTTTCTTTCAAGATAGCAGTCATGGTGGGAGTCCTGAGGTAGCCGAGACTGTTCTCCGTCGAACAGAAGCGGAATGTTCGCTTTACGACTTTTTAGATTATCATATTGAAGCGGTTGCTGGGAACCCGCGACAAATGATTTGCGAAAAAGCACACTCCGCTGACCTTGTCGTTGTAGGGCTCCCTGAAGATGTAAGGGAACGTGGGTTGAAGCTTATTCAGAACCAAATTGACGATATTCTACTGCATATCACGAGGCCTATTATCGTGGTGCATGAGCAGTGTACACTTTTGAGAAAAATTCTTGCTGTGCATCATGGAGATGTTTACTCCGATCACGTCTTGGGGCTCGTCGCAGAAGTTGGTGAGTTGACGAAAGCTGGGATCCTTGGACTCGCCCTGTCAAGTACGCAATCCGAGGCTACGCAAATTAGACAGCAGATGGAAGCGTACTTGAACTACTATGATGTTGAAACTAATTTCCTGACTGCACGTGGCTTTACAGTCTCGAATATTTTGGAGAATGCAGAGGCAAATGATTGCGATTTAATTGCCCTAAGTGCGAGTCATCACGGTAGATTGTATGAACTCGTTTTCCAAAGTACGACGCAAACTGTTGTCAAACTGGCAGATCGAGCGGTTTTGGTGACTAAGTAACTTTCGTGCAATGGCAATGGTGCAGCGCGAGGTGCCTCTGACTCGCACCTTCTGGAGCGGAAACATGGAGCAGCTTAAGAACGCGACTCGCAAGCCCGGCGTAATAGAAGACCCCGTTGACCTTAATTCTTTTTTTGAAGTTTCTTCCGACATGTTTGGGTATATCAATTGCGACGATAGTTTTGTCGCGCTTAATTCGGCATGGGAAGACACTCTCGGATTCACCCTCTTGGAACTGCAGCGTCAGCAGTGGGATATGCTGATACACCCTGAAGATAGACGGGAAACCCTCACTGCAATTGAGAAAGTGAAAACGGGAGAGCGTGAGCGCGTTACTTTTGAAAACCGATTTGAGTCCAAAGATGGATCTTATAAATGGTTAAGATGGCAGGCGATAAAGCCTTGTGAAGAACAACAAGTCTGTTATATCATCATCAGGGATATCACTCTACAGAAGCAATTGGAAGCGAAATTAAAAGAAGGTGAAATGCGTTTCCAGCAGCTGGCGGTACAACACGCCGAAGAGAGTGATCTCTTCCATACCCTGATGGAAAATACCCCTGATCATATCTATTTTAAAGATACAGAGAGTCGCTTCCTCCGGATTAATCGCTCTTTGTCGGATTGGTTCGGTTTAAGGAATCCAGCAGAAGCTGTCCTGAAAACAGATTTTGATTTTTTTACGCGTGAACATGCTCAGCAAGCATATCAGGATGAGCAGACTGTTATCAAATCTGGTGAGCCGATCGAAGGTAAACACGAAAAAGAGACATGGCCCGATGAACAGGACACGTGGGTGTCAACAACAAAGGTTCCAATTCGTGATAGAGATGGACGTATTAAAGGAACATGTGGAATTTCACGAGACATAACCGAATACTATCGTGTGCAACAAGCCGTCCGAGATTCTGAGGCGAAATGGCGTTCTCTTGTTGAGAGTGCCCCTGATATTATCTCAACTATGGATCTTGACTGTCGTCTTACATTCGTCAATAGACTTCCTGCTAATCTTGGATTAAGTCCGCAAGATATTGTCGGAAAAAGCGTTTTTGATTTCCTTGCCGAAGAACACCATGAACGTCTGAGGGAAGCTTGTGTGCGGGTAACCGAAACTGGCGAGGTCGCGACTTATGAGGTTCAGGGACAGATGAGTGGGTATTGGTACGCTTCGTGTCTCGGAGCAATCAAGCGGGAAGGACAAGTAGTAGGGTTTGTGATGACGTCAACGGATATCACGGATCGGAAGCAAGCGGAGATTGAATTGCAGCGCAGTGAAGAACGCTTTCGGCGTGCTGTGCTAAATGCACCACTGCCAATTATGATCCATTCCGAGGATGGTGAGGTTCTGCAGATCAGCCGAGCATGGACGGAATTAACTGGGTATACCCACGCCGATATCCCTACGGTCTCGAAATGGCTTGAACAGACGAGTAGCAAGGAAGCTGAGGCAATTAAAGCACATCTTGCCCAGTTGTATCGTTCCACTGAACGGGTTGCGGAAGGCGAGTACGAAGTTTTTACCAAGTTTGGTGAAAAACAGATCTGGGAGTTTAGTTCATCCTTACTTGGGGAACTTCCGGACAATCGACACCTCGGCATTAGTATGGCACTGAATATTACAGAGCGGATAAGAACCCAAAAAGCGATGCAACAAGCCAAAGAGACTGCTGAATATGCAAGCCGGGCAAAGAGTGATTTTCTCGCGAACATGAGCCATGAACTGCGTACACCTTTAAATGCAATCATTGGATTCGCCGAAATTTTGAGAGATGAACTCGTCGGGAGCATCAACACTGAACAGAAGGAATGCGTTAACGATATTCATATTAGTGGTCAACATCTGTTGGAGATGATCAACGACATTCTCGACTTGTCAAAGATTGAAGCTGGGAAGATGGTGCTGCAGCTGGAAAAGTTCTCTATTGTTGAAGCGGTCGAAGAGGTAAACGCTATTATCACCGCGCTTGCTGTAAAAAAGGACTTGGATCTTACCTTAAGCTATAGTCAGGATTGTGAGATTGAAGCTGATCGGGTTAAATTTAAGCAGATCTTCTACAATTTACTCTCCAATGCAGTGAAATTTACCCCAGAAGGCGGAAAAGTTACAACGAAGTTGAAAGTCACCGAGACGGAACTGCGCGCTCAGGTTATAGATACCGGTATAGGCATCTCCGAGGCAGATCAAGCCAAGCTCTTTGCCCCATTTACCCAGATTGATACATCAAAATCTCGAAGATACGGCGGAACAGGACTCGGTTTAGCATTAACGCAAAGACTTATCTCCTTACATGGGGGCGAAATTAGCGTTAGCAGTCAGGAAGGGAAGGGGAGCAATTTCACTCTAAAAATTCCGCTGCGACACTTGAAGATTGAAGTTGGTAACGCGTCTGATGAAACGGTGTAGAGTTAAAAAGTGGAACTTAACTCTACGATTCCGGTTAATTTCAGATGTCTGGCTTGAACAGAGGACAACCTGTGAAAACCGCAAAACTATCTTCGGCAGAAGGTCAGACAGACACACCAAAGCGAATCTTGGTAATTGAGGACCAAGAATTGAACCGCAAAGTTGTACGAATTGTGCTGCAGTCAAAAGGCTATACAGTCGTTGAAGCAACTGATGCTGTGGAAGCGATCGCGAGTTTAGAAGACGCGATGCCACAACTCATTCTCATGGATATCGCATTACCAGGGCAAAGTGGCGAAGAGTTAGCAAGGAGAATTAAAGCGAACCTTGCATGGGTAGATATACCCATTATTGCGCTAACGGCTGCGGCGATGTCTGGTGATAGGGAACGAATTCTCAAATCCGGATGTGACGATTACCTCAGTAAACCGATTGATATCAAGGTACTGGTAGAACGCGTAGAAACCCACCTTAAAAGGACAGAGACATGAATCCTGAAACGAGCCCTTCAGAGCAAGAAGCTTCGAAGATCCTTATTGTTGATGACGAACCGAGAAATGTCAGAATTCTACAAATCCATCTCAATGCGAAGGGATATGCAGTCTGTACAGCTGAAGATGGACTTGAGGCACTTGATACCATTGAAAAAGAGAACCCGGATCTCATTTTGTTAGATATCAACATGCCCAGGATGGATGGTTTTGAAGTTGTCAAGCGAGTCCGCTCAAATAAGGCTACAGAATTTATTCCAATTGTAATGATAACTGCCCTACGGGACACGCGCGAAAATCGGATTAAGTCTATTGAGGCGGGGGCTGATGATTTTATCGAAAAACCTTTTGATAGTTTAGAAGTACTCGCACGCGTCCGTTCCCTTTTGCGAATTAAGGGGTATCAGGATACGCTTGCGAAACATAATGCCCGTTTGGAAGAAGAACTCCAAATGGCAAGGAGTATCCAGGAGATTCTGATTCCCCAGAATGGTGTCCAGGAGTTATCTGGATTTCGGATAGCTTCCCGATGCACCCCTGAGATGGCTGTCGGTGGGGATTTCTATGATGTCTGGGAAATTGAGCGGAATCGACTTGGCGTTTTTATCTCTGATGTTATGGGACATGGTGTTTCAGCGGCTTTTGTAACTGTCTTTATTAAAACAATTTTAGCGGAATTTCAAGAACTGGTTGAGAATAACCCAGGTTACCTTCTTGAGATACTAAACACTCGGTTTAACGATCTGATCAGTTCGCGGCTATTCATGTTTGCGACGGCGTTTTGCGGTATCATTGACCTTGGTAAGGGTGAACTTGTCTGTGCAAATGCTGGACATTCTTTTCCGTTTTTGTGCAATAGTGATCAACAGGCGTATTACCCTATCGGCGATAAAAACACTGGAAACGGATTGGGCATTTGGCGAGAGTCGGTTTATGAAACTGTTCATTATCCGTTTGATCGGTTGAGCAAGATCTTTCTATATACCGACGGGGTTTACGAAGCCAAGAATTCTCAAGGGGAAGAATTTACAGTAGAGCGTCTTGAAGAGTTAGTAAGTGAGTGTGCGAGCCAACCTGCAGCACAGCTTATTGCTAACGTCTCCGAGTCAGTTGATACATTCACAGCCAATTGCCCGAAAGACGATGATCTGACGCTCATCGCTATTGAAGCTGCAGGCTGAAATTAAACCTCGACCTTGTTGGATTTTAGAAGATAGAAAACGACTCGGACATCTGTGCCGCCGGCTTCGTTGGATCGCATTTCATGTGTATCTGAAAGCGACTTTGCGATGAAAATACCGTGTCCCCTCTCGCTGGTTGGAGAGCGATTTGCTTCAATTTCCAAGAGCCTTTCATGTGTTAGCCAGTTCTTTTGCCTTGCATTTCCTGATCCGGTATCCCTTACCAAAATTTCAAGGGCATGAGCATCAACTGCTATTCGCAATTTGACGCCAACCGTAGCGTTAGCCGAACCGTGGTGTACTGCGTTGCTGCAGACTTCATCAAGCACAAGTTGGATGTCAGCTACGCGTTTTCTGGGAAATCCGAGGCTTTGTGCGAGGTTCCCAATGAATGCTCGGACAGGTTCAATATAAAAGACGGCACTCGGAATCTTAAGTTCAATATCTGCTTTCGCCATATGCTAAAGTCTGGTGCGTTTAAAATGCAGCGAGGGCACTATTTTCTGATTCGTAGATTTCAAGGACGCTGGAAGCGCCAATGAGGTTGAAGGTGCGCGTCAAATTATCAGCGAGGGCACAAATTTTAAGATCGCCACCGTTCTGGCGTAGGCGTTTGGCAACACCTACGAGGGCACCTACAGCCGTACTATTGATATGACTCACCTGACTAAGATTAACGACGACCCTGTCAACTTTCTCCACTAAGAGACCTTCAAGTACCTTCCGTAAATCAGAAGCTGCGTAACTACTCAAGTCTGTTGTTATCTCAATAATTTTGATGCCGGATGTCTCACGGAGTTTCATTAATTTGGTCGAGTCCATAGAAATTACCTCTTGTAAATTAGAACTAGACATAATTACTAGAACTATTTTTCCCAAATTTTATCTTAATTCAGCAAAAAAGTCAAATAAAATTCTTTTCCTGAATGTTGGGTTGGATATGTTTTTTGCAGCGTGAAATCGTACCGATTAAAAAAATTGTTGCTTTTCTTTATGCATTTGTGGTATACTATTGCGTAACCGATTTGAGAGTGCGAAAAGCACTTTGAATATAAGGAGGAACTGGCGGATTAACGCGGTTGCGCGTTTTTAAATGGACCAGGTATCTTGATGAACAACGAACAGGCAAATACAAACACATCCACTGTTGATGTGGAAGAAGAAAAACACTCAACTGAAAGTTCGGTTGAGGTAAGTCAGGATGTAGCAAGCGAGACAGAAGCTCCAGAAGCTGTGCAGGCAGCTTCAACAACCGACACAGAGACCGAGGAATATGAGGAAACCCCAAGCGGTGAAGTGGAAACGACTGCAGGGGATACCGATTCTGAACAGGCGGCATCTACCGATGAGACTGCCCCTGAAGAGGTAGTAGCAGCGGCTGTTAGCGAGGCTGATAGTGAGGAAGTGGCAGAGCTTACCGATGAAACCACACCTGAGGAGAAGGTGGAAGTAGTTGTTAGCGAGGCTGATACTGAACAGGCAACAGAGGTTACCGATGAAGGCGCGTCCGAAACGGCACCGGAAGAGCCACCGGAGCCAATGAGTGCTGAGTCTCTTGAAGAGGCGTATGACAATTCGATCAAGGCATTTACCGATGGTGAGATTGTTAAGGGGGTTGTGGTAGATGTTAGCCGCGATGAGGTTATGATCGATATAGGCTTTAAGTCGGAAGGCTACATTCCAGCATCAGAATTTGATACTGGGGAAAACGATTTACCTGCTGTGCAGGTTGGCGATGAAATTGATGTCTATATTGTGCGGCGTGAAGATGCAGAAGGGCAAATAGTCCTTTCAAAGAAGATCGCTGACCAGACACTTATTTGGGATGAGATTGCGACTGCGCATGAGACCAGCACACCTGTCAAAGGTCGTATCACCGAACGGATTAAGGGTGGATTACGGGTGACTATTGGCTCTTTGCGAGGTTTTTTACCGGCTTCACAAGTTGAATTGCGGCCCATCCAGAACCTTGAACAGTATGTCGGACAGACGCTTGACATGATGGTTATTAGCCTAAGCAAGCGACGGCATAACATCGTCTTATCTCGTCGGGCATGCTTAGAGGCTGAACTGGCGCATAAGCGCTCAGAGGTACTCAGCACGCTTGAAGTGGATCAGCTCGTCAAGGGTGTGGTAAAAAATATTACCGCGTTTGGGGCGTTTGTAGACTTAGGTGGTGTTGACGGGTTACTCCATAAGACGGATATGGCATGGAAGCGTATCCATCATCCGTCTGATGTTGTCTCAGTTGGCGAAGAGATTGAAGTCCAAGTCATCGGTATCAACCCAGAGAACGAGAAGATCTCGTTGGGTTTGAAACAGAAAACACCGGATCCGTGGGAAAACATTGAGGGGAAATACCCAATTGGCTCGACAGTTCACGGTGTAGTTGTGAACATTGTCAACTATGGGGCATTCTTACAACTTGAAGAAGGCGTTGAAGGTCTGATTCATGTCTCCGAGATGGCGTGGACTCGCCGCAATGTGGCACCATCACGGATCGTCAACAAGGGCGATGAGATTGAAGCCGTTGTACTTGAGATTTCGAGAGAGGACAAGCGGATTTCACTGGGGCTCAAACAGTTACAGCAAAATCCTTGGGAGCTCTTGGAGGAGCGCGCACCGGTTGGCAGCAAAATTACGGGACGTGTCCGAAACTTAACAAACTTTGGTGTATTTGTTGAAATTGAGCCTGGGATTGATGGCTTGATTCATACTTCGGATCTCTCGTGGACGAAACGTGGTGCTGCAGCCAACGAAGCCCTTAAAGAGGGTAGTGAAATTGAGGTAGTGGTGCTACAGATTGATGCTGCTGAACGTCGAGTCTCATTGGGGCTCAAACAGACGCAACCTGATCCTTGGGCAGAAGTTCCAGAGAAGTACAAGGTCGGTTCTGTCGTCCGAGGCACGATTGTCAATCTCACCAGTTTTGGGGCATTCACGAAACTTGAGGAAGGGATCGAAGGCTTAATTCACATCTCCGAACTCGCGGATCGGCGGATTGAAAAGCCGGAAGAGGTTGTTTCGGTAGGGGACGAATTAGACTTAAAGGTAATTAACTTGTTTCCCAAAGACAGGCGCATCGGGCTGAGCCTGAAAGCACTCATTGCCGAGCAAGAGCGTGCGGCGGTACCTGAAGAAGAGCAGCCAACCGAAAACGAGAGACGATCTGAGCAGCCATCTCGTCCACGGCGGGAGCGGGCGTCCCGGCGCCAAGCACCCGTGCACGAGGAGACTGTCACTACATTAGGGACACTACTCAAAGAGGAAATGGGTAAGTCAAACGCTGAAAGTGTTGAGAGTGCCGAGAACGCTGAGAGTTCCGAGAATACTGAGAACTCCGAGAATTAACGTCCTTTGTATCTTCACCCTAATTGGATCCACGCTTTTGGTGCGGAAACGGGAGTGCAAAACGAAACCTCGCTACAGAGATGTCTACATTTGGATGTAGAAGAGGTTCTTGTGCACGCCCGTTTTCGTTATTTTGTGTGTAGGGGTGGATCCATGGACCTACCCTTCTATCTCTTATGCGAAAAGCTTGGAGACTGTGAGGCGGTGTAAAAATACATACGTAGACTGGGAGACCCGGAATTGAGCAAAAATTTTCTGTTTACGTCCGAATCTGTCACTGAAGGACATCCGGACAAAATAGCGGACCAAATCTCTGATGCGGTGCTTGATGCTATACTTGCAGCCGATCCTATGGGTAGAGTCGCCTGTGAGACTTTGGTCACGACTGGACTTGCTGTTATTACTGGCGAGATCACGACGACTGCAAACTATGACGATAAACAAATTGCCAGGCGCGTACTTGCCGATATCGGGTACACCGATATTGAATACGGTTTTGATGCTGAACGCAGTGCTGTGTTGAGTATTATTGATAAGCAGTCCCCCGATATTGCGATGGGTGTAAACCCAGGTGGTGCAGGCGATCAAGGCTTAATGTTTGGATATGCATGCACCGAAACGCCGGAATTAATGCCATTGCCGATTACACTCGCACATCAATTGACACGACGTTTGGCAAAAGTTCGTAAAAATGGCACCCTTCCTTTTATCCGTCCCGATGGGAAATCTCAGGTAACCGTTGAATATGCTGACAGCAAACCTAAGGCTGTCACCACGGTTGTTATCTCGTCACAACACAGTCCTGATGTTGTGGATATCCAACTCCAAGAAGGAATTATTGAAGAAGTTATCAAAAAAATTATACCTGAGCATCTCCGAAGCCCAGACATTAAATATCATATCAATCCAACTGGACGTTTTGTGACGGGAGGGCCGCAAGGTGATGCTGGATTGACCGGGCGAAAAATTATTGTCGATACGTATGGTGGTATGGGGAGGCATGGTGGGGGTGCTCTCTCTGGGAAAGATCCAACTAAAGTAGATCGAAGTGCCACTTATGCAGCGCGACACGTTGCCAAAAACCTTGTTGCTGCCGGACACGCGGAACGCTGTGAAATTCAAATTTCTTATGCAATCGGGAGAAAAGATCCTATCTCCGTTATGGTGGATACCTTTGGTACAGGTAATGATGAAGCCCTCATGGAGCTGGTCAACGCACATTTCGATTTGACCCCGCTCGGCATTATTGAACGGTTGAACTTACGTCAGCCTATCTATCAAAATACTGCTGCGTACGGGCATTTTGGACGCGAAGAACCTGGCTTTACTTGGGAAGAAACCGATTACGTCGAAAAACTCCGGTAGTTAAAACAAAATTAAAAACACTTGTGAAGAAAAAGGAAAGTGATGAACTACGACATAAAAACAACAGAACTCGCGTCAACAGGAAAACAACGAATTGATTGGGCGAACCGATTCATGCCAGTGCTGGATTCCATTCGTGCGAGATTTGAAAATGAACGTCCCTTGGAAGGGTTAAGGATAGCTGCGTGTCTACACGTTACCACTGAAACAGCGAATTTGATGAAGACACTGAAAGCAGGTGGTGCAGAGGCGGTTGTCTGTGCATCAAACCCGCTTAGCACGCAAGATGATGTTGCTGCCTCTCTCGTTGTTGATGAGAAGATCGGCGTTTTTGCAATTGACGGCGTGGATACAGAGACGTATTATAAACACATTGAGGCTGCTCTTGATATGCAACCCGCAATCACTATGGACGATGGGGCAGATCTTGTCTCAAGGCTCCACTCTGAAGAAACCAATCCGTCGTTAATTGAACAAGTCGTCGCTGGAACAGAAGAAACAACCACCGGGGTCATCCGACTCAGAAGTATGGCAGCCGAAGGGGTTCTGAGATACCCTATTATTGCTGTCAATGATGCTGACACAAAACATTTCTTTGATAACCGATACGGTACAGGACAGAGTACCCTTGATGGTATTATCAGGGCGACTAACCTCCTGATTGCTGGGACGACGGTTGTTGTGGCGGGCTATGGATGGTGCGGTAGAGGCGTCGCCAGTCGGGCGCGCGGTTTAGGTGCGAACGTTGTCGTAACTGAGGTCGATCCATTGAGAGCATTAGAAGCGGTGATGGATGGATTCCGGGTCATGCCGATGTTGGAGGCAGTTCAAGAAGCGGATTTGATTGTGACGCTTACAGGGGATATTCATGTCTTACGCAAGGAACATTTTGAGTCGATGAAGGATGGCGCGATTATCGCGAATTCTGGTCATTTTGATGTTGAAATTGATATCCCGATGCTGGGAAAATTGAGTGTTGATAAAGGAAGTGCACGTCCCTATGTAGATGTGTATACACTCGCCGATGGAAGGAAACTCTATCTCGTCGGTGAAGGTCGGTTGGTGAATCTCGCTGCGGCGGAAGGGCATCCAGCGAGTGTCATGGACATGAGCTTTGCAAATCAGGCGTTGTCTGTTGAGTACATTGCTAAGAACCGTGATAATCTTGAAATTCAGGTGTATGATGTCCCTAAATCTATTGACGAAACTGTAGCACAGTTGAAACTGCAAGCGTTTGGCATTGAAATTGATACGCTCACAGCGGAACAAGAGAAATACCTTAACTCGTGGGAAATGGGGACTTAATACCGTTTTTCTTTTAACTGTCGCAGATACCGTTTTAGGGCGTTGTCCGTTTATGGGGTGCTTTATGAAGAAATCAGAGATTTTGGAGGGGGGCATACTACTCCTGTCGGCAGTACTGTTATTACCAATCTGGATGGCGCATTCTCAGCAGGTCCAGCTTCCTCCGGCACTCATAAGATTCTTGGGTTTTTTGCAGTATCCAGTAGTTATCGTGCTCGGTGTGATTTTCGTGCGTCGTCTGCGGCGAGTCATTCGCGCATTACGCGAAAATAAAAATAGACCGGGGCCTTTCTGATTTTAGAAAAGGACTCGGTCTACGCACATTTGGGAGACAAAGGTTTAAAATATGGGCGTTTTGATCGTCGGGACGGTTACTTTAGATACAGTAGAAACGCCAAGCAACCGGGTTGAAGACGTGCTTGGTGGTTCTGGTGTCTATGCTGCTGTCGCGGCGAATTTTTTTAAGAGTTCTGTCCAACTTGTTGGCGTTATTGGTGCTGATTTTCCGCGCTCGTATACCAACTTCCTTGAAACCCAAGGTATTGATCTCCAAGGTCTGGAGCGGATTGCTAACGGCAAATCGTTTCGATGGGGTGGTCGTTATGCCGAAAATTTTAACGTGCGAGATACACTTTTCACGGAATTAAATGTTGTTAGTGATTTCCATCCTGTTTTGCCTGATGCTTACAAAAAGGCTCCCTATCTTTTTTTGGCAAATAATTCGCCAGTGTTGCAGTTGAGTATCATAGAACAAGCGACGGATCCAAAACTTATTGTTTGTGATACCATGGATTTTTGGATTAATGAGGAGCGGGAGGCATTAGAAGCACTTTTAGCACGCGTGGATGTGCTCGTCTTGAACGATAGTGAGGCACAATTGTTCATCGGTGATTCCAATTTGATGCGGGCAGCACAAGCGATTCTGCGCTATGGTCCAAAACGTGTTATCGTCAAAAAGGGGGAACACGGCGCAATCAGTGTTACTAAATCATCGTTCTTCAGTGCTCCGGCGTATCCGCTCACACGGGTAACAGATCCCACAGGGGCGGGGGATAGTTTTGCTGGTGGCATGATGGGCTATATCGCAGCTGTTGGAGATACTTCCGAGGCGACGATACGCAGCGCTATGATTTATGGGACGGTTATTGCCTCCTTTAACATTGAGGATTTCAGTGTTAACCGGCAAAAGTGTGTTCAGTTTTCTGAGATTTCGTCGCGGTATGATGAATTAAAAGAAGCTGTCCATTTTTAATGCAAGCTATGAATTGCTTTTCCATCCACTGACTCAGCAGATTCCATTATCATTTCTGAAAGGGTTGGATGTGCGTGAACGGTGTGTGCGATGTCGCTTGCAGTGGCACCCATGCGGACTGCAACAGCGGCTTCATGGATAAGGGTTGAGGCATGCGCGCCAACGATATGGACACCAAGGATATCTCCGCTATCGGTATCGGAGACAATTTTAACAAATCCATCTGTCTCGCGCAGTCCTAACGCCTTTCCATTCGCTGCATAAGGAAATCGACCTACCTTCACCTCGTAACCCTCGGTTGTTGCTTCTTCTTCTGTCATACCAGCATGTCCAATTTCAGGTAAGGTGAAAACACACCACGGAATGACTTGGTAATCCATTTCAACGCTGTCACCGAGACAGTTTTGTGCCGCTACTTTTCCCTCTGCCGAGGCGACGTGTGCTAACAGGTATCGACTGGCGACATCACCGACCGAGTAAATACCGGGGATGTTTGTTTGCATCTGGGCATCCACAACGATTTTTCCGCCTTCCGTGCGAACGCCAACCTTTTCTAAACCTATGCCATCTGTGTTGTAGCGTCTCCCGATTGAAACAAGCATCTTTTGTGCTGTGATCTCTTCACCGGATTCGAGCACTGCTGTGACATGTGTGTCTGATTTTTTTACGTGGGTGAGTTTCGCACCGGTATGGATGGTGATACCTTTTCGCTTCATGAATAGTTGCGTGTGTCGGATAACTTGAACATCTTCGGTTGCTAAGATTGTGGGGAGGAGTTCCAGGATAGTCACACGGCAACCGAAGGCGTTAAAGATGGACGCGAACTCGCATCCAGAAACCCCACCGCCAACGATTAATAGGCTTTCAGGGAGTTCTGTGACGTTAAGGATGCCTGTTGTTGTTAAGACTTGGTCCTCATCAATTTCAAAGATAGGTGGTTCTGCAGGTTCTGAACCTGTAGCAATGATAACATTTTTCGCGTGTAGCTGCTCAGTTGTACCGTCGGGTTTATTGACCTCAATCGTGTTTTTATTAATAAGTTCTGCTGTTCCTTTATGGATGTCAACCTTGTTGGCTTTCAATAGTTGTGCAATACCGCCTTCCAGCTGCTGGATGACTGAGTTTTTGTGTGTCAATACTTGGGGATAATCAATTGTTGCCTCACCACCAATATGCACGCCGAAGGCAGACGCTTCCTGAATCTGTGTTGCGAGGTTAGCGACAGCAAAAAGGGTTTTCGTTGGGATACACCCTCGGTTCAGGCAGGTACCGCCCCACTCTCCTTTTTCTATGAGGCAGACGGTACCACCAAGTTGTGCAGCTTTGATGGCTGCGACGTATCCTCCTGGTCCTCCACCAATGATTCCGACATCATACGTAGACATAACTCCTCCTACTATATCAAATGGAATTAATTTTATCACGAAATCTGGAGGTTGTCAAATTGATGTGATTTGACAGCACCGCTACTCAATTGCCCCATAGTTTCTGTATCCTTTTAAAGGGATAAACATTTTGGATACACAGTGAATTAACGCACCTACATAGCACCGTATGCCTACGGCAGGCAATTTGACAAAAAAGGCAAAGCATGCTACAGTGGTGATAGTCGAAAGTAGGAGGAATAGGATGTTTGATGGATATCGTCCAAACCAATTTGGACCTGGACGTTCAGCTGTCATTTGCCAACATGGTGCTGTTGCAACAAGTCAACCGCTTGCAGCACAAGGCGGATTACAGATTCTACGTGATGGTGGAAATGCTATTGATGCGGCGGTTGCCACTGCTGCAATACTCAACGTCGTTGAACCGATGTCAACGGGTATCGGTGGTGATGCATTTATGTTGGTTTATCAGCCTAAGGATGGCGTGATCCGAGGTTTAAATGCAAGTGGTAGGGCACCTTATGCCGCGGAGTTGGAATTCTTTACCAAACAGGGATTGGATGACCTCCCTGCTTTCGGGAGTATGTATCCGGTTACTGTGCCTGGGACAATTGATGGGTGGGTGACGCTCTTGGATGAATGCGGGACGATGTCGTTAGCCGAGGTGCTTCAGCCTGCTATTGCGTACGCAGAGACAGGTTTTCCAGTGAGTCCTCAAATTTCGCTCGCGTGGCAAGAAAGCGCGGCGATGTTGGCACAACATCCTGATACGGCAAAAACATATCTCAAGAATGGAAAGGCACCGGCACCAGGGGAAATCTTCCGACAACCAAACCTTGCCAGGAGTTTTCGACGCATTGCGGAGGGTGGACGGGATGCGTTTTATCAAGGCGAAATTGCCGAGAAAATTGTAAAGTTTTCTGATGAAAATGGTGGTTTGTTTACGCTGCAGGACTTTGCTGAACACAGCTCGGATTGGGTAGAGCCTATTTCTACCAGTTATCGTGGCTACGATGTTTATGAGATTCCGCCGAATGGACAGGGGATCGCTGCGCTGCTTGCACTCAACGTTGTTGAGGGATTTGACCTTAGCGGAATGGGGCATAACAGTTCTGAACATCTGCACTACGCAATTGAGGCGATGAAGCTGGGATTCGCGGATCTCTACAAATATGTGACAGATCCGACATTTGTAGATGTACCAGTAACTGGCCTGCTTTCTGACGATTATACAGAAAGCCAGCGGGCACGTATCTCATCGGAACGGGCAAATATGGAACCGGGTCCGGGTCTTCCGTCGGTAGGAAGTGATACAGTATATCTCTGTGCGGTTGACAGTGAGCGAAATGTTATTTCCTTTATTAATAGTCTCTTTGCTGGATTTGGTTCACACTTGGTTGCTGGTGATACAGGTATCATGTTGCAAAATCGAGGTGCTGGTTTCTCACTTGACCCAAATCATGCTAACTGTATTGCCCCGCATAAAAGGACGCTGCACACTATTATTCCCGGCATGATCGCTCAAAATGGGGTGCCTTTGGTTACATTTGGTGTCATGGGAGGACAGATGCAAACGCAAGGTCATTTGCAGTTTGTATGTAATCTCGTTGATTTTAATATGGACGTTCAAAATGCGTTGGATGCCCCTCGGTTTCGGATAATGGATGATTCTCGGATTATACTGGAGACGGGTATTCCGATGAATGCCCAAGCTGCGTTAGCACTGAAAGGACATCATGTCATACCTGGCAGTACTTTTTTTGGTGGTGGGCAGGCGATTTTTATCAATCCGTCCTTTGAGACGCTTGTTGCAGGCTCAGACCCAAGGCGTGATGGTTGTGCGGTTGGTTATTAAGGGGTAAGGTAATTTTCTTGACTTTCAGCTTGAATTAAAGTATAATATTAAAGTTAGTAGATGATTTTGACAAAAATTGAAGACCGAAGTACATAAGCCCGCCAAGCCGGTGTGACTCACATGTGTGGTGGTGCCAATGGCTCTCTTACCTTGGTGCGCGCCATCTGCGGTAGGATACGAATAGCCAGCGTCCAACTAAGCCGCGCAAGAGGTTCTATCCAGTCTTTAAAGCGAAGTCCATTTTCCGGCTTTTTGTTTGTACCCTTGATAAAAAAGAGCAGGGTTGAGGCATGCGAACCGCCTCCTTGCAATTAAATACAAGATAGCGAGGCGTAAAAAGAAAACTCGCTTTAGGATACCAATGTAAAAGAACATAGAAGAATGTATGGAGAGTCAGCTTACAAATGTATAACGATCTAAATGAAAAGGATGCCTGTGGCGTTGGTTTTGTCGCGAACCGTTTTGGAATTCGAAGCCATGAGATTATTGAAATGGCGACACAAGCGGTCACAAATTTGACACACCGGGGCGCAGTGGCGGCTGATGCGAAAACAGGTGATGGCGCGGGTATCTTAACACAAATCCCGGGGAAGTTATTTGAAAAATATCTGGCGAAACTCGGCGTACACCTGGACACAATAACAGATCTGGGTGTCGGGATGATTTTCCTACCCGGTCGTGATGACGACGCACAGCATCAGAGCCGGGTGCTCGTTGAAAAGATCTTGCAACAATATGGGGTCCCTCTCCTTGGGTGGCGCTCGGTGCCGGTTAACACGGCTGCTCTCGGTGCCACGGCGTTAGAAACACTACCGAACATTCAGCAGGTGTTGATGGGACGGCCAGAGCAGGTCCCCGACGACGATTTTGAGCAACGCTTGTATTTGATATGTAAGGAACTTGAACACCGTGTTGCGGCGGCTTCACTTGATGACGAATTCCATATTGCCTCTTTTTCACATCGGACAGTTGTCTACAAAGGCTTACTGGTGGCACCGCAGCTTGTGCAATTTTATATTGACTTAAAAGATTCAGATTTTGAAGCGGCACTTGCTGTTTTCCATCAACGCTACAGTACAAACACCTCTTCCACGTGGATGCTCGCCCAACCTTTCCATATGCTTGCCCACAATGGTGAAATCAACACATTGATGGGTAATCGAAATTGGATGCGAGCACGCGAAGCCGACTTACAGTCCCCTCTTTGGAATGAACATATCCAAAAACTCGTTCCGATTATCAACACAAAAGGGAGTGATTCAATGAGCTTGGATAACGTGTTGGAGTTGCTAACGCACTCTGACCGTAACATCTTGCACGCCATGATGTGCTTGGTGCCAGAGGCTTATGAACAAATTCCTGATATGCCAGACGTGTTGAAAGCTTGTTATGAATATCTCTCATGTGTCAGTGAACCGTGGGACGGACCGGCTGCTGTTGCTTTTACAGATGGCGTTATTGTCGGTGCAAGCCTTGATAGAAATGGATTGAGGCCGGCGCGCTATAAAGTCACAGAGGACGGGACGGTTGTCATGGGATCCGAGGTAGGTATCCTTGAACTTGATGAGAGCCGGGTCGTTGAAAAAGGGCGTTTGGGACCGGGACAAATGATTGCCGTGGACACATCGAAAGGCGCATTGCTAAAAGATTTGGAGATTAAACACAGCATTGCCACTCAGAAACCTTATGCTGAATGGGTACGGAAAGGAACTGTAACGCTCCACGCTGGAAATACCGGTATATCCGCTGCGACCGAGACCATCCCTGACGAACTTTCTATATATCAGAAAGCTTTCGGATATATGACCGAGGATATAGAGCGATTTATCAAGCCGATGATAACGGAAGCGAAGGAAGCAATCGGTTCAATGGGCGATGATACACCACCTGCTGTGATTTCTCGACATCCGCGTTCGCTCTACAGTTACTTCAAACAGCGTTTTGCACAAGTTACGAATCCGCCTATTGACTCGATCCGAGAGCGTCTGGTGATGTCGTTGACAACACACCTTGGACGGCAGCATAGTTTGCTCACAGAAACTCCAGAGCATGCGCGACTTGTTCGGTTACCTTCACCAATTTTAACAAATACAGATTTACAAGCGTTGCGAGAACTTGATATACCCGATTTTCAGGTAGCAACACTCTCTGCCTGCTTTCCAGTAGCGTCGGGTGAACAAGGCTTGGAAGATGCGCTGGAAACGTTGTGCCAACGTGCCTCCAAGGCTGTTGATGCAGGAAAAACACTTCTCGTGCTAAGCGACAAAGGTGTTAGTGCTGATTTCGCACCGATTCCCATGGCACTTGCTATTGGTGCTGTGCATCATCATCTGATTCGGGAAGGGAAGCGGATGCAGACGAGTCTCATCGCTGAAACTGGAGATGCCAGAGAAGAACATCACTTCGCTGTCCTTCTCGGTTATGGAGCAGCCGCAATCAATCCCTATCTCGCGTTTTCGACGATTGTCCAACTTGCCGAGAACGGTGAGTTTGAAGAATTGACAGCGGAGAAAGCGATTGAAACGTATAAGGAAACAGTTGAAAAAGGTATCCTGAAAATTATGGCAAAGATGGGTATTTCGGCTGTATCAAGCTACCACGGTGCTCAGATCTTTGAGGCACTCGGTATCAATGCGACAGTTATTGATAAGTGTTTTACAGACACTACGTCGCGCTTAAGTGGCATCGGTTTTGCGGAAATTGCCGCCGAGGCGCTTCACTTTCACACAAAAGCGTTTTCGGGAGATGAGGGCGATGTCTCACTGGAGGAAGCAGGTTATTTCCGATTCCGGAGGAACGGAGAATTTCATGCGTACAATCCGACGATGTTCAAAGCACTCCACAAGTTCGTCAAGGGTGGTAAGTCGGAAGATTATGACAAATATGCAACCGCTGTTGAAAGTGGGGAGCCCTCCAGTTTACGAGATCTGCTTGCCTTCAAACCGAGTACGCCTATTCCAATTGAAGAAGTGGAACCTGCAGAGGATATCGTTCGACGTTTCACAACAGGTAGTATGTCTTTCGGTGCCTTGAGTCGTGAGACACACGAAACCTTAGCAGTTGCCATGAACCGTCTCGGTGCCAAATCGGGGAGTGGAGAAGGGGGCGAAAGTAGCGAACGCTATAAACGGCAACCGAATGGGGACCTCGCCTCCAGTGCTATCAAGCAGGTGGCGTCTGGACGCTTTGGTGTAACCCCGACATATCTCGCCTCGGCAAGGGAATTAGAGATCAAGATGGCACAAGGGTCGAAACCCGGAGAGGGTGGACAGATTCCGGGACATAAAGTAACTGCTGAAATTGCCTCACTTCGACACTCTGTCCCTGGTGTGCCGCTAATCTCACCGCCACCCCATCACGACATTTATTCCATTGAGGATTTGGCGCAGCTTATCTACGATTTGAAGCAGGCAAATCCACAGGCAAAAGTTGCTGTGAAATTAGTATCTGAATTTCTTGTTGGGACTATTGCCTCAGGCGTAGCAAAAGGCTATGCTGATGTCATCCAGGTGAGTGGACATGAAGGCGGTACGGGTGCTTCCCCACTTAGCTCGATTAAGAACGCTGGCACACCTTGGGAACTCGGACTTGCGGAAACCCAGCGCGCACTCGTACAAAACGAACTGCGAGATCGCGTGGTATTACGCGCCGATGGTGGAATGCGTTCCGGACGTGATATTGTTATGGCGGCGATGTTAGGAGCAGAAGAATACGGCTTTGGAACGATAGCGATGGTAGCGACAGGGTGCGTCATGGCGCGCCAATGTCATCTAAATACGTGTCCAGTCGGTGTAGCTACCCAAGATCCAGCACTCCGTGCGAAATATCCCGGAAACCCAGAGATGGTTGTTAATTTTATGCTGGGTGTGGCGAATGAGGTCCGAACTATCCTCGCTAATCTCGGTCATAGAGCCTTGAATGATATTATTGGTCGCCCAGAATTACTTCAACCGATCGATTTGGCAGATTACCCGAAGGCAGCAACTCTGAATTTGAGTGAAATTCTGACACCTGCCGACCCGACGGGTACACAACCCCGCTATCACCTACAAGAGCGAAACGATCGGGAAGATATACCGCTTGATGATCAGATTCTGGAGGATGCAGCGGAAGCCATCGCACAGAAAACGTCTATCCGACTCTCTTATCCTATTCGGAATACAAATCGAACGGTGGGGGCGAGGTTATCTGGTGAAATTGCAATTCGCTACGGCGATGCGGGGCTGCCTGATAGAACAATTCAATGCAACTTTGAAGGTAGTGCAGGGCAGAGCTTCGGTGCCTTCTGTATCAGTGGTATCCAATTCGTGTTGACAGGAGAAGCCAATGACTATGTAGGTAAAGGTATCGCAGGTGGGGAACTTATTATTAAACCTGCACCGACTGTATCGTTCCAGACTTATGAAAATACGATTATCGGCAATACGGTATTGTACGGTGCGACAGGTGGTACACTTTACGCAGCCGGAAGAGCCGGTGAACGGTTCTGCGTCCGAAATAGCGGAGCAACCGCTGTCGTTGAAGGCGTCGGGGACCACGGGTGTGAATACATGACTGCAGGCATGGCTGTAATTCTCGGTGAAACTGGTAGAAACTTTGGTGCCGGGATGACGGGTGGCACTGTTTACGTCCTTGACGAGAAGCAGGAGTTTGAGAAGAAGTATAATTCCGATTGGGTGAAACTGGAAAAGGTGACGAGTGAGACGGACATTAAGAATCTGATGGCACTCATACAAAATCACGCGGCATACACCGGTAGTCAACATGCCGAGAACATTCTAACTAATTGGGAAGTTTTCCTTCCACACTTCTGGAAGGTTGTGACGCCACCGCCACCGCCACCGCCAGCCCCTGTTCAGTTGAAAAGAAGAGCTGCAACGCGGAGAGAACGAAAACGATAGAAAAAGCACATTCGTTCAGCGAACAAGTGTTAAGGACAGTGTTCTTGATTCGATTGCCCTCTTTTTGCCGAATTTAATATTCCATAAGCAGGCTATATTGCAAAAGAAAAAGGCAGCACATGCTGCCTTTTTCTTTTAACTGTGTTGTGTTCTTCAGTCTTCTTCCGACACCGCAAAAGCGATTTCGAGCCCCTCCGTTTTACTGGAGCGTTGTTTCGCTCGTTCTACCACATCAATGACAACACCGTGCTTTGCGCGTTTGTCTGCCTTGATAATCAAGGTGCTGATCTGGTTTTCATGTGCAGCTATAAAAAGCTCCATGTCCTCCAATGTTAGCATTTCCTGATCATCAATCGAAATCCGCCCGTCAGTGCTAATGAAAAGGTTGAATTTCTTGCGTGTGAATTCGTGCTTTGTTGCGGAATCGGGTAAAGTGACAGTGAAAGGCGGGGGAACCCGCATAACAGCAGACACCATGAAAAAGATGAGCAACAAGAACACGCAATCAATCATAGGCGCCATCGGAATATCTTCGTCGTCGCCCGTTTTCTTCCGTCGAGTCATGTTCAAAGCCATCTGAATTCTCCTTGTATAGGGAGGGACATGCTATGTGCGTCGCGCGAAGAGAATCACTCTCGGGCGACGATAGCGAACCCGATTTTATCTATACCTGCCTGTTTTGCGATATCCATTACTTGAACAATCTGCTCATGAAGAACTTCTCGCTCTGATTGGATAATCAGCATGCTTGTGGCTTCTTCTGGCGCGTTGATGAACTGATTGAACATTTCATCAATTTGAACGACTGTATCGTTCAGCACCATAGTGCCTCTGTCCTCACCAGCTTCCGGATTCGCGATTCGGACAGTCAAACCTTTGGGTTTGTCAGGTGAAGGTTTCCCCGGTGGGGGCAACTGCACCCGAAGACCTGGAATCGGTGAGAAGGTTGTTGACACCATGAAGAAAATCAGGAGCAGGAATACGCAATCAATCATAGGTGCCATGCTAAGCGTTGGTGCTTTGCGTTCTCTGATTTTGGTCGCAAGCAGTGTTAGTTTGGCATCACCGTTTTGTTGCATTTCAAAGTCTCCTTTCTCGTTGATGAGACTGGGGCTGAGGTACGATGACCTGAGACCCTACGAAGTCTGTGAGGAGAGGGCGGGTGTAGATAGATATCCCGCCCGTCCCGAGACTAGGCATCACCTTCACCAACAATTAGCTGGTTCACAATCTCGGTAGAAACCTGTGAGATCTCAACCATGTGTCTGTTAACCCAGCTATCAAAGAGTTGGAAGAAAATCAAGCAGGGAATAGCAACTGTCAAGCCAGCAGCAGTTGTGAGAAGTGCCTGTGAGATACCACCTGCGAGCTGCTGCGGGTCACCAGTACCTTCAAGAGCGATTGTAGTAAACGCACTAATCATACCTGTAACAGTTCCAAGCAAGCCGAACAGCGGCGAAACGACTGCGACGGTACCAAGGACCGGCAGGTTTCTTTCGAGTTCAGGAATTTCAAGGAGACTTGCTTCTTCGATGGATTCCTGAATTTCCTCTTTACTGATGTCGCGTTCTTCGATTTGGGCTTGACTGTATCGGAGCAGTCCTGCTTTAAGGACGTTAGCAAGCGGTCCACCGGCTTCTTCACAAGTCGAGACGGCTTCCATAATGTTCTCTTTCCGGAGTGAGTCCGCGATATTAGCGATAAACTCTTCGGTTCCGATTCGGGAACGGCTCCGGACGAAGGTGAACAGCCTTTCAATAATGAAGGTTAATGCGGTGATCGAACAGAGGGCGAGCGGCCAAAAGACGAATCCGAATTTCTGGAAGAAAGTAACGATATTGTCTTTTTTGGTCATTTTGAGTGGGACGAAATGGTCGCCGCCATTCACAACTGTAACGGGTTTTCCAAGCCGGTCACCATATCCATCTCTGTAGATACTGATAAGATAGCGACCTGCGGGAACACCAGAACGTTCATAATCGCCGTTGGCATCGGTGACTGTTTCAAATTCTTCTCCACTTTGGGCAACAATTTTAACTTCAACGCCTTCAATCGGACTCTGTGCTGTAGTCGTATCAACAATCTGACCACGAACGGTTCCGCCACCTTCTTGTGCGAAAACCGGACCAGCTGACAAGCCGATACAGGCGATTAACATTAACACTAAACTAAAACGAGTCATTCGTTCTAATCCTCCTTAGGGTAACTTGCCGCATGCAGTGGCAAATCTCTACAAGTCATTTGATAACGTAAGGTGTTGTATGGATAAAGCGTGGGACCTTGTCCAACAACTCAATTTTATTTCTATTTCAGCGTCTCAAAAGTTACACAGTTTCAGGTCGCGGGGTCGCGATGTCAAAATTTCGCCTACCGCTTACAATGCCATTCTCGTAAATAACACCTGAATGCCTAAGAAGTTACGCACTTTATTTCGGTGTTACGGGAAGTGGCATCATAGTTGATGTTACGAAACCAGAAATCGCTGGACACGATTCCCTCGTATCCAGCGATCCAACTGCCATTTAGAAACCCATCATCGCTCGCACGAACGTTGTGTTACTCGTCGTGTGGTCGAGCAAGATAGTAGTCCGCCGGTAACCAGCGAGGATAACAATGTTAAACCCAAGCCATTCACCACGGTTGATTGCTTGGACTTCAAAGATCCGTGTCCGCAGGTCTGGACGGAAAAGCACTGGGACATCCTCGTCTTCCGGGAAGTTTGTCAAATACTGCTTGAAGTTGTTATCCCGGTTGGTGAATTTCCGGTATTGGAAACCACCGAGAATGTTCATCCGTTGTGTGAACTGATAGTCAAGCCGGACACCGAGTACATCTTCACGACTTCTACGGTTGAAGCGTAAGTACTCGATAGGCTCATCATCAGTAGGAACAAACAGACGCGGGTTAAGTGCGTCTCCAATTTCCTCTGCGCCGCGGTCAAAGGCGCGATCCCAGATGTACTTGACCATCGGTGTCAAAGTCAAATCTTCACCAATTCTGTCAATGAAGGGGAGATCTCCGAGTGGGATCTCATACCGTGCTTTAAGAATCGTCTGCTGGTTGCGAATATCCCGTTCCGGATAACGACGCTTCTTCCAATTTTCCGAATCGTAGATTAAGCCCGGATCTTCGGGGTTGAGAGCATTAATTCCGTGATCTGGATAGAACGGGAATTCCCGTTTTTCACCACTGGCACGAACCTGCTCAATAGGTACCATGAAGTCAACGCGTTGATCGGCGGTAAGCGGATCGTCGTCGTCACCGGAGCCTTCAACATCCAAGAAGATAGCACCTTCTTCATCCTGCTCGAACTGTTTTTGCAGAACAACGAGGAACTTTGCTTCTAATGTGAGATTGGGGACAGCGGTATAGAGGAACTGAAGCGTTGTGGTATTCACACGAGCATTGTAGAAGTCGAGCTCGTCGGAAATCTGGACAGGCTCCAATTCACCGACACGTAGTGTGATCGTATAGTCTGGAATATCGTCACGAACACGAACGAACCGGTTTTGGAAGAGCACTGTTCCAAAGTCTGGAATGTCCCGTTGATAGGTAACGTGGAGGTACTTGGAATCGTTTTTGCGGCGGCTTGAGACTTCGCTCTCGTTTAGCCATCCGACTTTGAGTGAAAGGTTATCAAGGAGGTCATATTCAGCGAAGACATGGTATCCTGCCCTGTCTACCCCGTACTCATATTGTGGTTCAAAATCATCCTCAAGGGAGTCGATAGTTCCGTTGTTGTTGAGGTCAACGAGATCGGTAAACACCGGAGGATCGGCATCAAAGATGAGGAAGTCTTCTTGGAAGTCCAAAACGCCATTCTGGTCTCTGTCATCAGCGCGTGGTAGGACTCCGTCGAAGTCGATATCATCGGGCCAGTCATCATCATCATCGTCATCCTCAATGAGGGCGTAATTGACTTCGTCCCACGGATCTCTTTCAGCCTGAGACTCAGGTGTCCTTTCCAGGGTGTAGGGTTGATCCCTATCGGTGTTAGCACCGAAATTGAGGTAGGTTGTGGTGTAACCTGGATCGATATGATAGTAGACACCTTCGAGGTACAACTTTCCGAAGCGAGATCTGAGGTGAATAAACCATGCGGTTTCTCTACCGAGTTCACCATCGCCGCCTTCGTCAGTTCCGTCACCGCCCAATCTGGCTTCAAATCGTTCACCTTCGGTCTCGGAATAGGTGGGTATGCCATTGCGGTCTAAAGGCAAGCCTGTTGCCGGATCAATAGAGACACCGGTTTCTTCCTCGCCATCTTCGCCTATGATCGTCGGTTTGAGTCTGCTAAATCCAGTCTGATCTTTGGGAATTGTAGGATACTGTTTGTATTTCCCGTTAATGGAGTAGTGTGCTCGGACGAAAACGTTACCGATAGTTCCTTCGAGGTCAAGCCCGTAGAGGACTGCTGCACGCGCTGCACCGTAGCGATAACTAACTTTGCGCGGTCTACCTTCACCTGTCCAGCTGCTGGGATCATCCTTGAGGCTGGAACGGTTGCTGGTATAATCCGAAGATTGACCATAGTTACCGGGAGCTTCAATAACATCACGATACGGCATTTCAATATGACCGTCTTCGGTTTTAATCCATTCTTCAGCAAACGGATCAGCACCTTCAGCGGCTTTATTTGCATTACTAAAGCCGATAACGGCGATGTTGTAATCACCTGCTACCACCATGTCAAAAACAACCGACTGAACGGTGCGAGCTTCAATACCGTGCTCCTCAAAAACGAGGTCATACTTCATCTTATTGAAGCCGTCTACCATCACCCATTTTCCGTCAGTAGAGTCGCGAATTTCAGAGGGAAGTCCGCCGACATCGATTGGCGTGATGTCGTTAATGAAAACCTCAATTTTTTCGGTTTTCGCAGGTTGCGACTTTGGCTCAACACCTTCTTCAATTTCTTCTGGCGTTAAGTCTTCCACCTCTTGCGTAATCACGGTAATTGCCATGCTTTTGAAAGCTGCACCGACACCACCCTGTAGATTATCGCTGTGTAGGTTGGCATCGTAACCAGAGAATTGTGTAACGAGGTTGTGATTGTCTTCAGGCGAGTCATCTCGGAAGACAACAGTAATACTTTCCGGAGGTGTATTTGCAACAGTACCCATCATTGGGTTTTCAACACGCTCAGGGTGTTCTTTATGAAGATTGACATAAGTGAACCCAACTCGGAAAATGTCACCTAAAAGACCTTGCGCCCGAAAACCTATGAGACGTGCATTTTCAAGGTGCCGTACCCCAGCGTCTTCATTCAGACCGTTTCGACGTCCAAGAGTTGGTGCGAGGTTCGCCGCCGCGTCTGTCAACTGAACAGGGTTCGAGATACGAGAGTTGATGAGTGTAAAGAGATGACGTTCCTGTGCAAAAGAAATATCCCAACGAAGTCCGTCAAACTCAGTTTTATAGAGGATGTAACGGTTTGGGAACAATGTGGACGGCTTGAAACGCATGCTATCACCGATAGCAAACTCAGTATATCTGCCGCGGAAACTATCTTCAGTTAAAACGGTTCTATCCAACTGTGCCGAGAATCTTTCACTATCTAACTGTCCTGTCCAACCAACAAATAGTTCGCCGTTCTGGTCGAACTCTTTCTGTTCACGATAGTTGTAGACCTCGTTACCTTCAAGCAGCTCTTTACCAAATAGGTCGTAGAAAAATTGCGGTTCTTCTTCCAACTGGAACCGAGCTGAGAATTTAGAGCTCCCCTCAATTGTTGGTAATAGGGGTTCTTGTGGACCAAGGCTCTGTGCACCACAACCGTAAAGCACAAAAGCACTCAGGATACAGGTCGCTACAAGTAAAACATCAATTGATTGTTTTAGCCTGTTCATTACTTTGTTTTTCCTCCTTGGAAATAATGAATCGGAAATTGGGGCAACAGGACAGCGATGTGAACATTACTTGTTTTTTCGCTGCATCCACCCTGGTATCCGAACAAAAAACCTTAAAAATGGCTGGAACCGCTTTTTCTTTGTAAACAATGGAGTCAAAATATCGTTAATACAATTAACGGTGTTTCAATTTTGATCTCCGCGATTATTGCTACGCAGATACCACAAAATTGCGAATACCGGGCGAAGCGTATAAAAGCAAGTCTCCTTCCAACAAATTAAGGGTTAGTTTTGCAGGAATTCTCTCAGTAACGCGTGCTGAAACACCTACAAAACTGTTCTTGGCTTTTAAAATAGCACTGATGCAAATTTCTGTCAAGTTTTTAACAGAAAAAATATATTCATTAGGATAGTTTTCACATATCATACCGAAAATGTAATATATTTTCAAGTTTTAAATGTATCAGTGCTATTTGTCTTCGTTTTTTTAATCCACTTTTACAGCAGGGAATCAATATCGGGAAAGTATTCCGGAGGACTTACGTAATTGTGCCAGCGACGGTTGTTCAAGGGACATGACTCGTAAACTCTGGATAGTTTCAATCGCTGCTGCTTTCCTGAAGACAGCAGGAAACCGATAATGAAAACGTCTTGTATCAAGGCACATATCAAGAACATCAAAGAACTGAAGCATAGGTTCATAAAAATTTTCGCTATGCCAAGGCTTCGTTAGGTCTCTGTGCATTGGATATACTATATATTATACCACATTTTAACAAAAAATGACATTTTTTTTTCAAAAACCTAAAGTTAAAGCCACAAATGCTGGGAAACACTTTATTTAACTTTCTATACTTTCAGTGGTTTTGCTGAAATATTCACTAAACAAGATAATCGTAAGTCCAAGAACTGTGCCAGCGATCCCCGCGATAACAAAAATAAGTCGGAGTTGTGGACTGACAGGAATCTTCCTTGGTACAGCGCGATCGATGATTTCAATACCCCCTATCTGGTTGCGAGCGACGGTTAGCTTGGATTCAGCGTATAATATTTCAGCTTCAAGTGAACGTTTGGCAATTTCTTCGGCAAGTGCGTTGGTTTTCTGAATTTTAGCTCCCATTTGCGTGAGAATAATCTGATTTTCAGGAATTTGTTCCAGCAGTTGCATCAACTCGGTTTCTAACGTGTCAAGTTCCCGTTTGAGGTGTTCGGCGGCATTTTCATAACGCGAGAGATTTGGAATAAACGTTATCAACTGGTTCTTTATATAGGTATAATGGGCAGAGGGCCCTGAAGTGAGGGTGGTCGTCTTAGGTGGGATTTGCGTATTTTTCTTCTGAATGTCAGCGATTTGTGCGTCAAGACCTTTCAGTTCTGATGCGGTCTTACCTGCCTTTTCTTTATCCGCAATACGCTGTGATTCAAGGGTAAAAAGTTTCTCTTGTTGAAAGAGCCAAACCGGATCATAAGAGGTGGTTTCAGATAGTTGCGTCTGCTCCGGCAGAAGTCTTAGTTGTTCTTGAAGATATGCTATATGGGCACGCGTTGCGTAAAGTTGTTGTTGATTTGTCTCAATATTTTCTCGAACACGGGCGTAACGTTCGAGCAGATTGGTCAGCGTCGGCACCCATATCTCTGGACTGCCATTTTGACGGGCAAATTGGCGGAGAGCGTCGAGGTGTTTCTCTATTTCGGCTTGGATTTCTCGTTGTTTGTTTTCGAGAAATTCCATGCGTTTTCTGAGTTTTGTCTCTTCATCTCCGCGCCGCAGCGTTTTCATATCTTGGGCGAGTTGGTTAACAAGGAGTGCTGCGTTGCGCTCTCCGCCTTCTGCTTCGGTCAAAGCAATTGACAAGTTAATATAATCGGAGTCTGGATTGAGGTGTGCCTTCAGCATCCGTTTGAGTTTGCCAATCGGTGGGAGGAGAGCGACTGCGTTTATGTTGCCGCTCTCTTCAAGATTTTCGATTGCCATTTTTAGCATTGACTCTGTGGAAAATCGAGCACTGATTGTCTCCATTTCCCTACGGTCAATACCACCGGAAAGGACGCTTTGAAAAAGGTTTGCTGAAGGAAGAGACGATGTTGCGCTGGGTTGGACGAGCAACATTAAAGTGGAAGCAGCATACGTTTTGGGCAAACGCAGTGAGATAACCAAGGCGGTTCCTAATACCAGCAGAATACTCAAACAGAATGTAAAGGCATGTTTTCGGATAAGTTGGAAGTAATCTCGTAGGTGTGCCTCCTGTTGCGGCATGGATATACAGAATTTCTGCCTTGGGTCTGGACTAGAAATTGCGCCTCCTTCTCTTCCACCTATAGGTTATTAGCGATACGAATTTCTTCGTCGTTGAAGGCTTCGTCATGCCACTCGGTTATGCGCCATTCGTCATTTCTTTTTTCAAAGATAAAGAGATTGTCACCTTCGGCGAACCATCCGGTATACCCACCTTCAAGAGACTGTCCGTCTGCTACGAATCCTTGGATTCTATAGTGATTCCGGACTTCCGCTCGATTACCGTCTTGATTCATGGAAATCTCTGGCGGTGCGGAGAGTTCTATCTCAATATCCTGAAACTGTTCAAAAACCCGAGTTGCGGCATCACGTTCTTGTCGGATGTCATCAAACTCCAAATCATCCGTTTTGTCGCCATCTGTTCCCATATCCGAGACGTAAAGAAAACCCTCTTCCCAGAAGGTACCGATGTAGGAATTAACATCTTCGGTCTCATAACCTTCACGCCACCGGTCTAAGACTTTATTAATTTGAAGGAGTTCTTCAGGGGGGACCTGACCGACTTTTTCAGCATCCCCACACCCCATAAAGCCTATGAGTAAGATGAGTATGCCCCCGATTTTTATAAAACTCCTGAACATAGTTAAATATTCTCCTATTTAAATTTCAAAAGGTTTTAACAATACCAAAATAAAGATGTGAAGCGGTTGCACCGACTTCAATCCCCAATTTTTCCATTTCTTGTGCGTCTTTTTGAATAGATTGAATTAAAGTAGTAGCATTGTAGAAATTAGAACTCACATAGGAATCGATAAGGCTGTAAACCCAGATACCAATACCGGTATACATAAAAAACGTTCTGAGTTTATAGCGCTGATTTGAGAAGGCGTATCTTTCCAGGACCCCTGCCTCATCATGCGGATTTAAACTGGCATACGTTGCGTAATCGTTGTAACGTTTACTAAATGATCTCTGTGCCAGCAAGGCACCGATAGCAGAGCCTCCTATTCCTAAGGCAGTCAAACTACCTCGGAAGTAGCTGCGGCTATAAAACTGTCCCCACCCTGGTAAAATAGCAGAACGGACCATTGCCCCGATTGGTGAAACGAGTCTAATCTCTTCCTCCGTTTTAGATGTTTCCTGCTCAGCATTTGTGCTCTTTTCCACCTCTTGAGCAAAACTGGTGTGGAAGCTGAAAGACAGTAGTGAAATAATCAACAAAACTCGCAAAAATTGCATCTGATATGGAGGCTTTACGCATCCAAAAGATTACGCAAAGCCTACCTAACTCCTATTGACGTCTTAACGCCGCCGTTTTGTCCGTTCCGTTGTTCGACTTCGACTGCTGCTTCGATTGTCATCGTCATCTTTACTACTTGAACTACTGCGTGATACGCTGGAACTCGATGTCGTCGGACGCGTCCGCGTTTTTGTAGCAGTGGAACGACTGACGCTTGTACGCGATCTTGATGAGCTTGTTGTCGTTCTTGAGCGGCTAACGCTTGTTCTCTCACGTGATGTGCTTGTTGTTCTTGAACGGTTTACGCTTGAGTTTGAGCGTGAACTACTTGAGCTTGAAGTCCTACTCCCATACTTCGGGATAGTGCTCCTACTTGTGCCGGAAGAGTATGATCGACTCGATGATGTAGTGGGCGAACGTCTATAAAGCGACGTAGCCCGTTGTGTCTCTGCCGACCTGTTGTAGCGGTTCAGACTCTGTGTCGTGTCAGCAGGATAACGCCGTTGTTTGCTAACCGTACCTCCCGAAGCATAAGTGCTCTGTCTTATGTTGCTTTGTCGGAGTTCCGCTGTGGATGCGAGTGCACGTTGTTTTTGGGCAATAATCGATTGACGCGTTACTCGCTCTGTTGTTGCCGGGGTCTGTCTCCGATGGTTTTCGAGTGTGGTGCGCACACTCCTTCGCACTACTGCGCGGTCTGTTTGACGACGGGTCGCCGATAACCGACTTCGACTATACTGCCGCCGCGTCGCCTCATGTTGTGCGCTCCACTTATTCAATCGAGTTCGTCGTTGATGGACCTTCGGTGTACCATAGGAACGGCCGTAATACGAATATGGCGAGTAATAGCGGTAGTATGAACTCGGGTAATAACCACGATAGCGACCGAGGTATCCTCCATAATATGAGCGGATGGAGAGGTAGTGATGATCGTAGATGGGATAGCTCCATCGGAGGTAGTAATCGTAGTCCGTTGCGTAATAAACTGGACCGTCGTAAAAGTAGAGATAGGTGTAGCGGTGCCACGGACGCCAACTATAAGTCGGGGTGTACCGTTGAACTACTTTAACTTTCGGCTGCCTACGATAGGTGGATACTTCAATATGCTCTACATCAATCTGTTCGCCCCCTTCAGCAACAATATGTAGTTCCATCCATCCGTCTTTAACATGACCCACAGCAGGAATTTTAATGTGTTCAGAACGGTTTTTCGCACGCAGAACAAAAGTGTCACCGTAGCGGGTCTCACTGGCATTTTCGTCGTGGTAACCGCGCCGGGTTGTCTCTCGCTTGGTGTTACGAATCCAAGCGCGTCCTGCAATAGGTTCTTCATAGTCTTCGATTTCTAAATGATGGGGATCTCCTCGGTATCGTACTAAAATCTCAATGTATTGTGTCCCACTTGGAATTTCAAAGAGATATACCGCACTGGCAATTGCAAATTCGTAATCGTCCGCGTTCTGACCGGTGTTTGCCCATGCGGTGAGTCTTACGCCATCCTCAAAGCGTGGACTTGCGGTAATCGTTGCGTTACCACGTTCAATCCACTCGTCAACTTCATTTGCTACGCGATGCTCGCGGCTGAGCCGATCCGAATAGTAATCGTAGTCTGCATCGACAGGGCTTAGCAACCCAACAATAAAAAAGCAGCCAATCAAGCATACGGCACTAAAAATGGAAATCCGGGTTTTCATAAGAATTCTCCTATCTTCATCTCCTTCATTTGGCATTGCTAATAGTTTTTATACCCATTTCGTGCAGCACCGCGTGGATATAATTAAAGGTAAATCTTCTTAAGCATGAAACTGTTGCAAAAATGATACAATTTCTTTATAAGAATTGTCAAGGATTAATCAGAGTTGTCTAACTCCTCAGCCCCAATCTTTTGGTCTGAAGAAAACTTGTGCAACAAGCACAAACTTCTGATTGCAATGCCCTATTTAAATCAAACTCCTTAAATAACAGTTCCTTTCACTCCTAACCTTTAGGAATCAGTTTAATTCCTCTTTTTTTCGCGTGTTCACGTGCGAGTGGCGTAATAATCGCGTGGTTTGCGTAAATCAACTCTTGCACACTCGGATCCAGATTTGAAATAGTCGAGGCACTGATCAGAGGCTTTTCCGAAGTGGCGGACGAACTGTCCGTTTTCTCCTTGACTGACTCGGCGATTTGCATCATCGGTACTAATTGAACGCCAAGTTCAGACAAAACGTTTACATAGTTTACCTCAATAGTGCCAGTTTCTGTAGAAGTTCCACCCTGATTAAGGGCATCGGAAACGGCGATAACTTTCTTTCCTTTAGAGAGTGCTTCAAAAATGAGGTAGCTACAAGGCGTATCCACTAACCTTAATGCGAGTTTCGCGACCATCGGGTAAGAAAAGACAGGAAGCACAATCTGCTGGTACCTATCCACGAGGGTTGGTATATTGGTTAGGGCGTTTTCCTTCAAAATACTATCTTCACCAAATACAGTATAAATCAGTTCAAGGTTTATTACTTTAGTCGCGAGTTCGGACAAAATTATTGTAATTTTCCATCCGTCTTGTTCGCAGATACGGAGCTGCTGGAGTGGATCATCTAATTCAAATTGTGTAGCATCGAAGATAGCGAGTAGTCTTTTTTCGTGTAAAACCGGCGTAGTAGCGGGCATCTGATCTCGTAGGACCCTCTCCACGACTTTCCTAATCTGATCAATCAGTTCCTGATTCATGTTGGCTCAAAAGTATAGGAAATCTGCGGGTTTATTTCGCATCGCGCACGATTTCGACAGGTTCGCCGCCTTTCAAACCGGCAGCATTGGAATCGTCGGTGTCTAAGTGCATCTGAAGCGCATATCCTTCAGAAATTTTCGGACGAACATTTTCAAATGTTAAAGCGCGTTCACCACGGAAGTGTACCTTTAGAAGTTCATTCTCATGAATACCGAGTGCTTCAGCATGATTAGGGGTCATGTGAATGTGACGTGTCGCGCAAATTGCGCCCTCTTCCAAATAGACACTTCCTGCGGGGCCGATGAGGGTAATAGGTTCCGCACCGACAAGGTCGCCCGAGTCTCGAATAGGTGGATTTAATCCGAGTCGAATTGCTTCCGTTTGGGCAACTTCGACTTGGGAGTAGTGGCGTACGGGACCAAGAATGCGGACGGCTTCAATAGCGCGCATCCTTTTTCCGACGATAGTAACTGTCTCATTTGCCGCGAACGCTTCCGGTTGATAAAGTGGAGCATAGACGGTGAGTTGGTGTCCCGCACCGTAGAGGATTTCAAGATGCTCCTGCGTTACATGGGCGTGCCTCGCTGAAACTCCGACGGGAATTTGCTCCTGCTGCGCAACAATATCACATGCACGATTTCCTGCCGCGCAGGTTCTCAAAGCACAACCGCTGCACGCCTGATCCGTTGTCAGTCTGTTGACAACACGGCGGGTAATCAACTCAACAAGGGCTTGGTCTGGCATCTGTGATTCGCCTTTTTGGGTAAGATGTCCCGAACGTTATTCGGTAACGTGCGGTCAATCGACTTAGCAGGCAGCTTACGCTTTGCTCAACATGGTATCAACTTCCGCGTGGGGACGTGGAATCACGTGAACAGAAACAACTTCACCGACGCGTGCGGCTGCTTCAGCACCAGCATCTGTTGCGGCTTTCACTGCACCAACATCACCGCGAACCATGACGGTTACATAACCGGCACCAATCTGCTCATAACCGATGAGTTGGACATTCGCTGCTTTCACCATGGCATCGGCAGCTTCAATACTTCCAACCAAACCTCTCGTTTCAACTAAGCCCAATGCATCTCCGTTCATATTATTTTAATAGCCTCCTATTGAAAATTCAATAATGAATATGTGAGTCGTTGTACGGTTTTATGTGCCGGCGATAAGAACGATTCCCCGACATAAAAACAGGGAAACCGAGCAAAATACTAAGCACCCCACCTTTATAATATATCACATTTTTTGAACTTTTTCAAGAAAAAAACTGAAAACTCGTTCATTTGCTTTGCCGATCTCTTCTTGTGCTTTATCAACTTCACCCAGTTTTTGGTAAGCAAAGGCACGCCAGTAGCGGACCTGTATGAGTGCATTCGCATCGCCTTGCCATGTCTGGATTGTTTCGGTAAATAGTGTTAAGGCGTGTGTGTAGTCGGCGGTTGCTGGTGTTTGTTCTTCTAAATGTTCGTGAATCAGCCCACGACTGATATAGGCGCGAGCGAAGTGTGTCTCCAGCGTGATGGCTTGATTTAGATCTGCGAGTGCGAGTTTTAGACGGTCTTTGTCGCTTTGAATGGAGAGTTGGAGGTAGATGTTGCCACGAGCGTAGTAAGCCACTGCACTCGGTTGCCGCTTAATCACAGTATCGTAGTCGGTGAGGGCATTTTGAGCATCACCTTGTTCAAAGTGGGTGTATGCCCGTTTTCGCATGACCCGCGCATTCCACCTTTTTTTTACCGAAGCGGTGTAGTCAGCAATAGCACGCCGTTTGTCGTCCAACGCGCGATACGCGTCGGCACGACTTGCGTATGCGTCTGCCTGATACCGTTTGAGTTCTAAGGTTCGGGTATAATCGGCTATCGCTGCCTTGTATTTTCCTGCCCGGTAATAAGCGAGACCACGCTTCACGTAAGCTTCAGCATATCGCGGTTCAAGTTCAATTGCTTGCGTAAACGCTGCTATTGCTTGTGAGATCTTCCATGTTCTAAGCGATAGGGTTCCCTGTTGAACGTGTGTCTGTGCCTGGGGATTTTCACCTTTTACTGCATCCCACGTTACAAAACGAGCAGCGAGGATAATGGTGAGAATCAACACTGGGGTCATGATATAAATCAGTGGTCGCATGAGGTGCGTCTTTCTTAGGGGAGGGTCCCGCTAATCCCTCTTTGACTTTCCAGTGTTGTCGTAAAGATGGTGGATATTCACGCCGAGTTTCAACGCGTGTACAGAGGGATATACCTCTGCTAAATCAATTTCAATGTATGCTGGAACTCCCGGTGGACCGCTATAGCCAGTCGAAAAGATGAGCTGATTTTCGCCGAATGTCGCTATACCGTCTCTAACATTTTTCTTTGGGAAATACCCAATTGGTGTGTGACCGACGATAAGGATGTTTCCGTGGATGGCTTCAAGAAATTTTTCTATATGCGTTAAGGTGTACCCTCCGGTGTATGCGATCTCCGGACGATTCCAGAGGAGTTCCTCTAATGTTTTAGGGTTCGGATCAACGAGATCGGCGAGTCTCATGATAAAACGCGCCGGTCCAGCATGAACGCCAACAAAACCTTTCTTCCCAACAACGACTGTCGGCAGACTCATCAAGAATTCGTAGTGCACGTCGGTCATTCTTTCAATAAAATTAAACTGTTCATAATAAGCACCGGAGGGACTTGCGTATAATGCTCGAATCGCATCGGGTTGATTTTCTGGCGTCATGCCCATTTTTTTCAGCATTGCATAAGCGTCCGCTGTAGCGAATTCGTGGTTTCCTCGGATATAGATGAGTTTTTTGCCCTTATCGCCAAGTTGTCTGTGAAGTTCCATAACCCGGTCAATAATGCGTATATCCCCGTAAGGTGGATGTCTGGGTTCGCCGGGCTTGTAGTCGACCGCATCACCGAGTATCAGTCCGTAAACGTCTTCGCCCGCTTGGATCCGTTCAATGAGGTTTGTGCGTTGCAACCATTGGTTAAAATCGTCCCAGTGCGCGTGGAGGTCAGAGACGATATAGACAATGCCGTGGTCGGGTAAGACAACGATGTGCCCGTCGCGTGTCAGTTGATTGGGATATTGAGCAAGTATTTTGGGCTGTGCCATCGCTATTGAAGCAAGGGCACTGAAGCAGAGGATCGTGTAAACCAGAAAGGCGTTCATGAGTTTTTAAGTTTTGAAAAATGCATCCACAGTGTCTTCCTGTTGTGCTAATTTATTAAGGTGACGCCGTCTGCGGTTCCAACAGAAAAGATAACCGAGAAGGGCAAGCCCACCGAGTCCACCCCACATGACATAAGAGTTAGAAAAGAGGGATGCCCACTGGTAACGTTCCGTCAGTGATTCACGCCAACGGGTATCATAGGTAGCGAGGTCCCATCCAACTGCGTTTTCAAAAGCAGTGTTAAAATTACTACCAGCGTGAAGTTTCGCAATGATGTCAAATAACACATCTCTACCTTTAACCTCAACCAACCAACGGAGCGCGTCTTGGCTTTGGGCGTACGCCAAATCCGCACCTGTTTGTGAACTCGGGAAGCTTCGCGTTAATTCTTGAAGCGGTAATATAGATTTCGAGAAGATGTGTTTTAGTAGTGTTCCGTGTCGGCTCGGCACCCATTCATCAGCAAAATAGATGGCAACACCCTCCACGAACCACAGTGGAATCTCTTTGACGGCTTTGCGTGTGCACTGCCCAAAGAGGACGTGTGCAATCTCGTGGCGGAGGACTTGCACTAACTGCAGTTTCGCATACGCGATATGCGTCGGGTTTTGGATAACAATCCGTCGGCTCAGTGGAAACGCGCATCCGACCGCCCAATCCTGAATGGGGGCGTGGACGGAAGCCTGAAACGCTTTCTGCGTATCACAAACCCAGATCTCGGTTATCCCTGCTGGGATACGGCTTGTCAACTCCGGCATTTCGGCGTAGAAATCCTCTGCCATCTGGAGAATCGACACTGGATCCACTGTGCCTTCTCGATAATAGACCCGAAAATGTGGGCTTTCTGCTGACTCCCAGGTTGTTGATGCTGAAACTATCGGCAGTAGCAAGGTGATGAAAACGATGCTTGTAATCCGTAGTGAGAAAAGTTGTTTCAAATACGACGCAACGCTGTTTAAGTCAACAGGATATGTTCTGTCCATTTGGTATCCAACGCGCGTAAAGTTCACCATGAAGCTTACTAATAGAGATGTGCGACTGAGCTACCGTAGCCGTTGTAAATCATGGTCGGTAGTCTCTTCCCGGTTCCGATCATTCTTTCACTGGCTTGTGACCAGCGCGGATGTGGGACATTAGGATTGACGTTTGCTTCAAAGTCATACTCTCTTGGTATAAGTGTGTTCCAAAAAGTCCGTGGTTTCTGATCGGTTAACTCGATACTGACAATGGATTTAATGCTTTTGAATCCATACTTCCAAGGTACGATGAGTCGAATAGGGGCACCGTGCTGTGGTGGTAAAATATGCCCGTAAATGCCGACAGAGAGCAGGGTCAAGTCATTCATGGCTTCAGCGAGTGTGAGTCCCTCAAAATAGGGCCACGGTAGACGAGCGTTGTTCTGTTCGGGTGCCATATCCGGGTCCAAAAATGTGAGCATACGAACGTATTTAGCATCAGCTTTGGGTTGAACTTTTTCAAGTAGTGCTTTCATTGGGAAACCGATCCATGGTACCACCATTGCCCATGCTTCAACGCAACGGAATCGATAGATTCGCTCTTCAAGCGGCATCTGTTTGATTAAGTCATCCACGTCCAAAGTCATCGGCTTTTCAACGAGTCCCGATATTTCGACCTCCCACGGACGTGCTCTGAATTTTTCCACTTTTTGCCAAACGCGACTCTTGGAAGTCGTAAATTCGTAGTAGTTGTTATAAGTAGCAGCAACGACTTCGTCAGTCATCTGTCTCTTTACGGTGAAGGCGGTGTTATTTGTAGCAGCAAGTTTTTGCGCACGGTAGGGTACTAATTGCTTTTCAACGCCTCTCTCTTGGGCGCAAGCATTTGAACCCGAAAATAGTAACGCTCCGGCACTCGCCAAGCCCAAATCTTTGATAAATTTCCGACGATTGATATAGTCTGACTCAGATGTTGCCTGATTTTCCGGGATTTCCCATCCCTTTGGAATCTTAATATATGGCATGAGACCTTTCTCCTTTTCATTTAAACTGCAAGCGACTTGATTCGGCTATCTCTTTTGTTTTTCAGAAAAATAGAGCGTGGCATTTCAGAATATCACAAATTCAGGCACTTGTGGTATAGTATATCTCATTTCTATCTGCAATGCAACTGGAATTCTGATTTTTAGTAGGCGTTTAGCCACCACAGTCCTATGGAATCTCTATAATGTAGTATTCCTATAAGAAAACGATATGCATTCTTATGGAGTTAACCAATATAATCTGCTATAGTTTAAAAAGGCAAAAAAAAATAACACTTTAGGCTGTTTAGTTTTTTTTTGCAACTTTTTTTGATTTTAGTGTATAATACCCTAAAGTGTTTATTTGGTTCCTACTTTCTGACGAAACAGCGGAGTTTATTGAACAATGTTACAGAAATATCAACAAGTTCTCATTGTACTTCTGGGACTCTTATACGTTTATTCGATATGTCCGTTCCTCTGTGCAACTTTAGAACAAAAGTTCTGCCACGATGTGTCTCAAGAAATCTTGAGTGAAAATACTCAAACTCACTCAATCTGCTGCCAAAGTCCCAAAGCAGGCGCGGCAGGTGACTCCGAGGTTCCATCAGAAAGCGGTAAGCCGTGTTGTTCAACTGATTTAGAACTTGTGATTCCAGACGACAGATACAGCTCGTCCGAGTTCCGTGAATTAATCGGACAGTCTCTCGTCTCAATTCTTCCTGTCTCGGCAACTTTACCTGCTGTATCGCAGGAGTCGTTCCAGACTCTCCCTGTACCTTTAATAACCTCTACGTTTTTCCCCGACCACCCCCTATCCCGTAGAGGTCCTCCATTTATTTAGTGCTGGGTGGGTTCCACACACAGGAGCTCTTCAAGTACTTACCTATCTTTTAGTCCTAACACCTTTATATATTTTTGTATGTCGTTTTCCCGCGCTTCTTTGAATGAGAGTTTGCGTCGGGAACCGCCAATAGACTTATAGCGCGAGGTCTTGTGCCTTGCTGCACTACAATACTTTTCGGGTAATATAAATGCAGAATAGAAATATGCGCCTACTTTTAGGCACGCTGTTATTGAATTGGGTTTTTATCTCTTTCGGATTTGCTCAAGAGAGTTGTCCTGCTTGAAGTAATCCTGTCTTACCGCCCAGCGGTATGATGAGTGAAGTCAGTTTGGCTTCAAAAGAGATGGAACGATTTCGAGTAAATGTCAATATGTTGATGTCACCTGATGCCCGAGGTGGACACCTTGCGTCAACAGGACTTTCACCGACAGGAAAGGTAATAGATGCTCCTTTGCATAGGCATCGTGTAAGGTTGAGTACTTACCGGTTTGATGTTGGATTACAATATCTGCTTAATGATCGATGGACGTTGCAGGCAAATGTTCCATACGCAGTCAAAGACCAAAAGGCGAATATTGAATGGCTTGATCCAGTAACTGCTGAGGATGAGCAGGCCATTTTGCGGAGTAGAGATATTCATCATCGGAATGAAACCTATACCGGACTTGCCGATTCAGATTTGTTTTTAGGCTACAAATTTCATGGACTCTTTAAGACCGGAGACGTATTGTTAACTCGGTTCGGCACGACGATTCCAGTCGGCAGAACTGAGAAAAATCCGTGGAAACTTGGAGATGCAGGTATTGAACACCTCCATATCCAGTTCGGGACTGGCACCTTTAATCCCATTGCTAATCTGCGGTACAGTCTACCACTCTACCCAGGTGTGACTATTACTGCTTCCGCACGTGGAATGTTTCCATTCTATGAAAACAGCGAGACTTATCGGGGGCCAGTGGAGTTAAGCTATACAGGGGGCTTTATGTATCGGCTTTTCGATTGGCTTTCGTTTAACGGGAACTATCTCGGATTTTATCAATCCGCTGCCGCTTGGGATAGCGAGCGCGATATCAATACCGGGATGCGTTACACCATGGCGGCATTGGGTATGTCCTTGGCAACGTTAGATGGTATTGTCGTGTCCGCGAACGTCATGTTTCCGTTGACGCAAGAAACGCTTTATGATGGAGGCGATGCGATTGAATTTGGGAATTTGGTTTCTTTCACCACAACCTATTCATTTTAATTTGCCAGAAAGGCAAACACAATCTGGGCATTTCACGTTTTTTCTATTTACGTTCTATGGGGAGGTTTACCTATCCGTATTGCGTAAAGGAACCCTACAACCAGTAAGGCAAAATAAAAAAGGAGTATAGTATGAACACGAAATTAACGCGACACATCGTCGCATCTTTCTTAGCAATTGCTGTCGCGGTGCTGTTCTCAGTTTTTTCGCTTAATGCAGAAGACGCTCACAAAGAGCATAGTGCCCATCATCACGGCGATCACATGACAGGGGATGATGAAAAAGTGCGCTGCGCAGTTTATGGCATGATGATGAAGCCTTCGGCAATGGTCAAGGTTGAACAGGATGGAAAAGCCTACTATGTCTGCAACGACATGCAGGCGGAGATGTTCAAAGCAAATCCAGATAAGTTCCTCCAAACAATCTCCGTGGGAAGTTTGACGTTTGATCTCAATGTACTAACTACAGATGCCTACAAAATGATGATGTCTCACATGGGAATGGGAGGCATGATAAAAGCCGATGCGATTAAGGGAAAAACGCACTATTTCAGTGTGTACCCGATACAAGATCACGGGGAGATCGAGTTAGGCGATGTTAAACTCGCTCTTCAGGTTACTAATGCCAAAGGCGAGACGAAAATGGCATTGCTAAAATATAGCAAGATGTTCCGCACCTACGAAGGGTTCATCGTTATGCCAAAAGGTGAAGAACGTAAGGTTCGCATTCGCGTGACAAGTCCATCTGTCAAGATTTCACTTTAGTCTCATTAAGTCCAGTAGGGGTAAGTTCTGAACACAATGCCTCCTGTAAAAGGCAGTTCCGAGCGCGGCTCCTTAAATAGGGTATTCAGTTCTCAGTTGTTCGTATGTTGTAGCTGCAATTTTCCAATCGCCGTTCCGCAATGAGAATGGACAGGGAGTAGTACCTCACAAGAAGTTGGGAACTGAATTGCCCTCCGTGCCAAGGAGACAATAATGCGAGGAATTAGTTTACTCTACCAAGTAGTAGGAGTTGTTATCGGAAGCATGCTAATGTTGGATGCTCTGGTACAAACAGAAACATACGGAATGACTCAGACAACGTCAACTGTGGAGCAAACTGATGTGACAACCCAGTTCATTGAAACGCTTGAATTGCCGAACTTAATTCGAGTTGCCGTTGAGCGGAGCCCAAAAGTCAGAGCCGCGAAAGCGCGGTGGCAGGCAACAATTGAACAGTATCCCCAAGTGACAGCGTTGCCCGATCCGATGTTCATGTACGGCTACTACATGCGAAGCGTGG
This sequence comes from Candidatus Poribacteria bacterium, assembly GCA_022826805.1. Taxonomy (GTDB): domain Bacteria; phylum Poribacteria; class WGA-4E; order WGA-4E; family WGA-3G; genus WGA-3G. Next base: position 19,266 of record JAJDUH010000047.1, on the reverse strand, counting down.
AGACACGGGTCGGACCTCAACGCCATCGGCTTAGTTTCTCACAAACATTTCCATATCCCGGCACCCTTGATGCAGCCGGAGAGGTTGTCAAAAAGGCAATTAAGATTGCGCGTGTGAAGCATGAGCAGGTGATACGTGATCTCATTGTTGAACTGAAATTGAGCTACCACGAATTGGCGTATCTCCAGCGAGCGGTCGAGTTGACGCGACAAAATCACGATCTGGTGGCTTCTATTCTCACGATTGCCACGGCGCGCTATGCCGAAGGGGAAGCGATACTCAATGATGTGCTGAAGGCTCAAAGCCAACTCGCACAATTGGAATATGATCTTATCCTCCTGAAGGAATTACAACTCGTTGAACATGCTAACATCAATGGTATCCTATCTGTTCCTTCAGAAACACCGCTTGGTGCAACCGTCCCTGTGCTTTATGAGCCGCTTGGTATACCCTTAGTCGATGTGGAAAAACAGGCACTATCAAAACGGCAGGAGTTGAGAATTGCCGAATTGAGCATCAAGAAAGCCACCGAAGGTATCGCACTTGCAGAACTCCAGACCAAACCAATGCTTAAATTTGATTTAATGGCAATAGAGACGGGGAAAGCATTGATGATGGATGCCCCTGATAGTGGTAAAGATCCATTTACAATCGGTATCGGTGTAACAATTCCGTGGTCGAGTTTGAAGAACAGTAGCAAAGTTCGAGAGGCTCAGAAGAATCAAGAAGTTGTCACAGCGAATAAACATTCCCTTGAAGATGCAACGCGGGTTGCCCTCCGGAAGGTTTATTTTCGTCTTGAAAACGCACGGAGACTCGTTGAACTCTATGAAAATACGCTTATTCCACAAGCGGGTGCTGCGATTGAACTGGCTGAGACGTGGCATCAAGAAGGTCCCAAAAGCATTGCAGGGTTTCTTGAGACGCAGAGCGTTTGGTTGAATTTTAATCTCGCTCGCCTGCGTGCGATTGCAGACTATCAGCAGAATGTGGCGCGGTTGGAGCAGCTTGTTGGGGGAAAGATCGATGATTCACCGACTGTGCAGTAGAGGCAGATTGCAATATCTGTTTGCCCTTATAGTTGTGCTTTTTAAGCGCGTCGGACTCAATTCTATTGCAAACATACTATATCGCCGCAGTTTGCGTCATTGGCAGAGTCGTTTTACCTTATTCATCTGCCTCATAGTGCTCACTGTTTTGGTAGGCGGTTGTGCGAATTACCAATTGGAGACGTACCAAGAATTGCGTGACACGGACCTACAACAACCAGCGTATTACCATACGGAAGTAGAAGAACAGGTTGCTAATACTGAGAGCGAACCGCTTCTGGAACCAGACGAGTTTCTCAGCGAGATTGAAACGAAGGTATTGAAATACCGGCAGCAGTGGCAAACTCAATTAGAGAGTGAAATACCAGTGCCAGATCTATTTTATGATCTTTCAACGGACACCGTGAAAGCCTATCGGCAATTGGCGGCGTCCCCTGAAGAAGCGAAAACACTGCTTGCTCAGTCTATTCAGTTGGAACTCCTTATAGCACTCGGATATGAATGGAATCCGGGTTTGAAATCTGCTCGTGAAAAAATTCGGGCGGTCCTGGAACAATATCCACAAGCTGCCTACTTAGAAAATGTGTTGCGTCAGTATAATGTTTTCACGAAACAACTTGATACGAAAACTGGACCGCTGAGCCATAAAGAAATGATGGCAATGAAATTTCCGTTCCCCGGCACCTTGACACTGAAGGGGCAAATTGTCACTGAAGACGTACTGATCGCCCAAAAAGAATTTGAAATCGCTCTGCGGGATCTGGCGACTGAAATTCGATTGGCTTACTACGATTACCTTTTTGTGATTGAGGCAACCCGTATTAACGAGGAAAATCAGGAATTACTGCAACAGATGATTGCTATTGCACAGGCGAAGTTTCGTGTTGGACAGGGGAAATATTCAAACGTTATTATCGCACAAGTGGAGTTATCGAAATTAGCAGATGCTATTATTACACTTGAACAACAACGGGAAACTATTATTGCGCGCCTTAATACGTTATTGAACACTTCTACAGATTTGTCGTTAGGAGTCCCTATGCCAATTGAAGAAGATCGCGTTATCCATACTTTGGCTGAGTTGTATGAGTTGGCAGTTCAGAAACGTCAGGAAATCCAAAAACAGAAGTTAACAATCAGTAAGATGACCTTGGCTGTAGAAATGGCAAAGCAGATGACGTATCCTGATCCGACTCTTGGGGCAAGTTACTTTGAAAACCGAGCCATAGCGGACTTGAAACACACACAAAAAATGCCGATGACTTTTATGACGCAACGCACTTTGAATCCAGCAAATACAGCATGGTTCGGACATCGAAATTCGTACATCCATGAAATGGATGTGAAAATTGAAGCGATGGAGCACCGCATTGAGGAACTTGAAAGTAGTATCCGCTTTGTTGTGAAAAAACATCATTTTGGGATGGAGACAGCGAATCGGACTATTCGCCTCTATCGTCAGACGCTGCTTCCGCAAGCGCGGCAAGCATTGGATGCGGCGAATACAGCCTATCAGGCAGCGCAAATTGATTTCTTGAGTTTTCTTGACGCACAACGCACTTTATTAAATTTGAGGATTGTAGAACAGCGCGCCTTGCACGATTATCGTCAACATCTTGCACAGTTAGAACAGGCGGTTGGCATGATATTGCCCAAACAGGCGTTAGCACAGGAGTAGCCTTTTTTCCATAAAATTTTGGTGTTCATCGATTGCTAATTCCTTTGAAAGTCTCGTATTCACCGACAAGATTACAACACACAATACAAGGAGTTCACAAAATGCCTAAAAATTTCTGCCTCGCAACTACACTGCTCATTACCATTCTTTTCATATTCAGTTGTAGTCAACAAGAGCGTGTTGAAATGAAACAGCATGTAAGTGAAGAACTTGAAACAGAATCAAAGGATATGTCAGGCATGGACGAACACGCCGACCATGCTTCAAATGAAAATCTTGAGATGGCAATGGATGAACATGCTGATCATGCTCCGATGGAGACATCCTCGGATAAAACAAAAGCAATTCGGTATTGGACTTGTGTTATGCACCCCACGGTCAAGATGCCGGAATCTGACAATTGTCCGGTTTGTAATATGGATCTGATTCCTATTTACGAAGGTTCAGGGCTGGAACTAACTGAGCAGCAGAAGGAACTGATTCCAGTGCGGACTGAACCTGTTGCTTTCCGCGGGGTCTCTCGTGAGATTCGAGCTGTTGGTGTGCTGGATTATAACGAAACCCGTATGGCTTATGCTTCAACGCGAATTTCTGGATGGATTGAGGACTTGCACATTGATTTCACGGGTATCAAAGTGCGTAAAGGTGATGAACTTTTGTCTATCTACAGCCCGGAGCTGGTCACGGCACAAGAGGAGTATTTAACAGCACTTAAAAGCATTGAGGAACTTAAAAATACAGAATACGTCGAACTTCGCAGATCAGTTGAACAGACCGTTACCGCTGCAAAATCCAAACTTGAATTGTATGGACTAACCTTAAGTCAAATTGAAGATATCCGCAACCGCGGAGAAGTCAGTACAGCTTTACCGCTTTTCGCACCGATAGCTGGCACTGTGGTTCACATGAACGTTATGCAGGGTCAATATGTGAACAAAGGTATGCATCTTTACCGCATTGCTGATCTCGATAATTTATGGATTATGGCAGACGTTTATGAATATGAATTACCGTGGATTTATATGGGGCAAGCGGTTGAAATTACTGCGCAATCGATGCCGGGACTGACGTTTTCTGGCAAGGTTACTTACATTTATCCATTCTTTGACGCACAAACGCGAACTCAAAAGGTCCAGATAGAAGTTCCCAATCTGACTGGCAGACTCCGTCCAGGGATGTACGTGACGCTTCAAATAAAACCGTCGCTTGCAGAAATTTATAACGATGTCATTGGGACTGAATCGGCGTCTGAAACGGAGGGGAAGTGGTTATGCCCGATGCATCCAGAAGTTCAGTCTGATGAGTTCGGTGAATGCTCTATCTGTGGTATGGATCTCGTTGAAAAAGCAGAGGTATCTACACCGGCAGAGACGACAGCGTCTGTGTGGGTCTGTCCGATGCATCCAGAAGAGCAATCTGATGAGTTCGGTGAATGTTCTATCTGTGGTATGGATCTCGTTGAAAAACAGCTAACAACAGTAGGAACTGATGCCCATTTCCACGCACATCAGCCTATAGTCCGTTCAGATCTACCGGCCCTAATTTTCAAATACGTGTGTCCTGACAATCCGGATGAGTACTCGACTGTGCCGGGTCTGTGTCCACATGATGGCAAGCCGCTCCTCATGACGGGTGAGGTCTTAACAGTCCCTAAAAGTGCGGTGATTGACACAGGTTTACGGAAGATCGTCTTCGTGGATCGCGGCGAGTCGGGTTATGAACAGATTGAAATCGAAGTGGGTCCCGAAGCTTGGGGAATATCGGACGACTCAAAAACCAAGCGCCGATACTATCCCATTGTTAGTGGGCTTGCTCCTGATGATATTGTTGTCACCCATGGTAACTTCTTGATAGATTCGCAGACGCAGTTAACAGGCGCCGCGTCAGGTGCGTATGGTGGGGCACTCGGTGGTGAAGAATCAAAAGCACCTGCCCATCAACATTAACCTAAGGGTTCCTGAGTCTTGATCTGGAGTTGTGAGCATAGAATCACTCGTAAGTGCAGATTGAGTTGGCAAAGCTCACTTACAAGAAGTGAGAGAAAACATGATTAACCGAATTATTGAAATCTGTATGAAAAACCGTCTGTTGGTATTGGTTATCTTTGTGTTCGTAACAATAGCGGGTTGGTGGGCATTGAACCGAACACCAATTGATGCGATGCCTGACATCGGTGAAAATCAAGTTATTGTCTTTGCTGATTGGCCCGGGCGGAGTCCACGAGATATTGAGGATCAGGTTATCTATCCGTTGAGTATTACCATGCTTGGGATTCCTGATGTCAAAGATGTTCGCTCGACTTCAATGTTTAGCTTTGGGTACATTAACATCATCTTCAAAGATGATGTTGATTTCTATTGGGCACGCACACGGGTACTGGAGCGAATGAATCTTGCGCAAAAAGAGATGCCAGAGGGTGTTGTACCAATCCTCGGACCCGATGCGACCGGGGTTGGACAGGTATTTTGGTATACCGTTGAAAATGGATACTATTGCCCTAAACATCCGACAGAACGTTATGCGGAACCTGGTAGATGTCCACAAAGTGGAGAACCCCTCGTTGCTTCCAATTTAGAGCTTCATGAACTTCGGACGCTCCAAGACTGGACGGTTCGTTATTATCTCGCCTCCGCTGATGGCGTTTCAGAAGTCGCCTCAGTCGGTGGATACGTCAAACAGTATCAGATTGACATCGATCCGAACACTTTATTGGCGTATAACGTGCCATTGTCAACGGTTTACAATGCTATTCGTGGGAGCAACCTTGATGTCGGTGCAAAGGTTATTGAAGAAGGTGGAATGGAATTTCTGATTCGTGGTTTGGGCTTTATTAAAAGCATCACGGACATAGAAAACATCGTGGTCAAAGAGCATAACGGGGTTCCTATCTACGTTAAGAATCTTGGAACGGTCAGCGAAGGTCCCGATTTCCGGCGCGGTGCCTTAGACAAGGCTGGCATCCCCGCAACTGGTGGGGTCGTACTGATGCGCTACGGTGATAATCCACTGCGAGTGATTGAGAACGTCAAGGCGAAAATAGCGGAACTCACCCCGGGGCTCCCCGCAGGTGTTCGAATTGTCCCATTCTATGACCGGAGCGATCTTATTCACCGCGCGACGGACACACTGAAGGAGACGCTAACAGAGGAAATCATCGTTGCAGCAGTTGTTATCCTGCTTTTCTTAGGACAAGTTTCAAGTAGTTTGATAATAGCACTTGTCTTACCGATGGGTGTTCTGCTTTCGTTTGTTGGTATGCGGATTATTGGTTTACCGTCGAATATCATGTCGATGGGCGGGATCGCCATCGCGGTAGGCGTCATGGTAGACGCCGGTATTGTAATGACGGAAAATATCACGCGTCATTTACGGGAGCCACACACAGGCGAAAGCAAACTTCAGGTCGCAACCCGTGCCGCTAAAGAGGTGGGACCGCCTATCTTCTTTGCCATGCTCATTATTATTGTTGCGTTCATACCTGTTTTTTCGCTTACCGGACAGGCTGGTAAACTTTTCAAACCGCTTGCCTATACAAAAACTTTCGCTATGCTTGGTGCGGCTCTTTTAGCGATTAGTCTCGTGCCGGTTTTGGCATCATTTCTACTCACTGACCCGACCCGTACCCCGACAGGGACGGTTTCCAAGTGGACGGCACGACTGCTTTCACTACTGGGCTGGCCCCTGAGAAAGTTAGCGGATGGGATTACGTGGATACTCAGAACTGCCTATCGTCCGATTATTCGGTTGGCTGTGAAGAATATTTGGACTAAACTCGCTGTTGTCGCCATAGCGGTGCTGCTTTTTCTTGCAAGCATGCCGCTGACCCCGTTCTACAAAAATATCGGTCAAGAATTCATGCCGCCACTTAACGAGGGGGCCCTGCTATTTATGCCCGTGCTGCTCCCTGGTGCCTCAATTACGCAAGCAAAAGATGTTATGGCGAAGCAGGATTTGATTATGAACCGATTCCCAGAGGTTTCACTTGTGGTTGGAAAATTAGGACGAGCAATGACAGCAACCGATCCTGCCCCAATTGGCATGTTTGAAACTATCGTCAATATAGTTGATCCGGCAGAGTGGCCTCGACGAGCGATTAAACACGGCGCAACAAGGGAATTTGTGTCTCACTTAGTCCAGCGTTTAGTACGCGACGGACTTATGAGTGAGGAACATGCCAGTCATATTAATGCCGACTTTCTGGATGATATTGTTACAGAAACCGCGAAACGGTTCGATACCTTAGCGACAACATATCACAATTCTTATCTGTCGGTTGACGAGCGCGAGAAGCTTTATCGCATCTGGCTTTTACGGATCCTTTTGGAAGAACTCCTCGCTGAGAAGCGGATGGAAGGAATGGGATTGGAACACGTTAGAATAGGGGAGGCTGAGACTGAGTCGAAACTTCATCGGATCGCCGAGGAGATTGAACCTACCCTTGAGCATAAAACTTATTTCCAGACGAAGAACCGCAACGAACTCATCGCCGAACTGACGGAGGCTACTCGAATGCCAGGGGTTTCGCCTATTATGACTCAACCGATACGCAATCGCGTTGATATGCTGGCAACTGGTATACAAACCCCAATCGGAATTAAAGTCTTTGGTAAAGACCTCGCGAAGATTGAGGAAATTGCGGTTCGGATTGAGCAGGAACTCCTCAAACTTGAGGGAGCACAGGGTCCGTATGCCGAGCGCATTGGAAATAAGCCGTATCTTGAATTTCACATTGACCGAGAAGAAGCGGCGCGCTATGGCATCCAAATCCGAACGGTGCAACAGGTTATCATGACAGCAATCGGTGGTATGAACTTAACCTATACCGTTGAAGGACGGGAGCGATTTCCGATTCGTATTCGCTACATGAGAGAATTGCGGGATAATATTGAAGCGCTTAAGCGCGTCCTCGTGCCAGCACCAAAAGGGCTACATATTCCACTTGAGCAACTCGTAAAAATTGAAAGACGACCGGGACCTGCGAAAATCGCGAGCGAAAATACACTCCTCTTTTCTCGTGTTTTTTGTGATGTGGATGTTGACACTATTGGACTGGTTGACTTCGTCGCGTTAGCCCAAAAGACGCTTGATGAAAAAATTAAGCCAACTTTGCCCCAAGGTTACTTCTACGCTTTTAGTGGACAGTATGAAGCAGAACTGGAAGCCCGCAGTCGATTGAGGATTGTCGTTCCGGTGTGTATTGTTGTTATTTTCATGTTGCTATATCTCCAATTCAAATCACCTTCTGCGATGTTTTCGATCTTCCTTGCAATTCCCTTCGCGTTTATCGGTGGTATGTGGATGCAATGGTTGATGGCATACGTGCCTGATACACTTGGTGGTGGGTACGCCATTAAATACAGTACGGCGGTATGGGTGGGGTACATAGCCTTATTTGGTATAGCTGTCGAGGATGGGATAGTCTTGATTGAATACTTGCTGGAACGAGTCCGAGGCGGTGAACCAATTGACGAAGCGGTGATCAATGCCGGTTTGTTACGCGTCCGCCCAATTATCATGACGACAGCGACCACGGTTTTGGCATTATTACCAATCATGTTAGCAGAGATCAGCACTACCACCGGCGCAGAATTGATGAAGCCCATCGCGGTCCCTACCTTCGGCGGTATGGTCTCGGCAACAGTGGCTAACCTTATCTTGGCACCCGTGCTATTTTCCCTTTTCTATCCTGTTGAACGCTGGATTCGTGAACGGTAGGGAATGAGAAATCAACTTGGAGGTATCATGAAACTTCTAACTACATTCAGCACCTGTATACTTATTGGTCTTGTAGGGTTCCCGGCTGTCGGGGCTGCTTTTGAACTGGAAAAATATTTACATGTTGCAAAAGGTGGCGTAGTGAGCACGGGGCGCGGATTAGTGATTACCAATGATGAACTGGAAACCGCGCTCACTGAAGAATTTTCAGTGGGGTTTCAATTAACATCTGCACTCCGGTTCTCAGTCCCATTCGGTAGTTACGTCGTGGATACCCGTGGAGGTAATGCAGATGTTTTACCGTTCGGAATGCTGAATGTTGAGACTGTTGGCGTGATGCTGACACTAAGTGGACGTGGGAAATGGGCACCATTTATTGGACTCGGAACAAATTTCTATGCCTTTAGGGAACAATTCGCTTCACCGGCGAATATTGAGAACACTTTTGGCGCGGAGGTATCTACTGGGATTAACAGAATACTGATTGACAGCATCTTCGGCGTCGCTCAGCTGTACGGATCGTTTGGCTATCAATTCAGTTATTTAAGACCGCGGATTAGCGTCCCTACCAGACCTGACGTTGAACTGTTATCGTTAGGTCGCCATAGCATCAGTTTCCGGTTAGAGGTCTTGGGGTTGTAGGTGGATAGGTGCGAAACCTAACAAAAATCTTGTAAAAATAGGCATTTCTGATAGACTTACAGAAATAGCTAAAAAAGTCTCGTATCCAGTTAGCTGACAACAGACGACGGTCAAAATCTCAGTAAAATAGGCGATAAGGAGATTACAAATGAGTTTTCAAATCTACCGCCAGTTTCGTGTAAATATCTTGTTAGCACTCATCTTTTTCTTATTAGGTGCACCACTGATTAGTAACACCGATGAAACGGAGTTGCCTGATCAAAAACTGATGACTATCTTCCCGGAAGCGAAGAAATTTGTTCTGAGAAATCCTATACTTACGCCGAACCAAATTGCGGCAATCGAAAGAGAACTTAGTGCTGAACTTCGGGCAGAGGATCAGAAACCGGTATTCTATATTCCTATTAGTGACAGTAAAAAGCCTATGGGATTGGTGTTGTTCACGAATGCTGCGGGACCGGGCGGTGTTATTGAAGGTGCCGTTGGACTGGATATGAGGGGAAAAGTCGTGAAGTTGGATGTCTATGCACACAGGGAATCGGACGTGATTACACAAGCAGATTTTCTCAAGCAATTCATCGGTATGGGTGTAGACAACACTTTCAAAGTTGGTATAGACGTTGAAACTATTGGCGGGGAGGAAGCTGCTTCAAACGCTGTCGCTCTGATTCCAAAAAAGACGTTGGTGATGAGTTATGCCCTGTTTCTGAAAAAGAAGCCGAAATTGGATGAAGAAAAAACACCAGCATCTGATACGCCAGAGTCTGATATTCCAGAGGAAGAGATGCCTGATGTCGAAGACCTTAAAGCACTGATGATGTTGATGATAGATGACTATTTCGTTGTCGTTGATTACTTTGATGATAAAGAGAGCAAGACGAATGCTGTTGAAGCGTCAAAACGGCTTGCCAGATATACAAAGAGCATCTCAAACTTCGAGCCTCCAAAGAACGCAGATCAGACTGAGGAGTATGTCTACTTGCAAAGCAAGTTTAGTGAAGCTCTTCTTAAATTCGCTGCAGCACTTGAAAAAGAAGGTATTTCTGACGAAACACGCGAGCAGTGGGACAGTATTGTTACCTTAATCAATCAGTCACACCTCCGGTTTAGCGAGGAGGAGATTGATCTGGACACGTATTAGATACATTAAAATAGCAAACAGCAAACAAGGAAAACTATTACTTGCACGCCCGAATTCCCTTGACAGAGGCGGTGAGTGTTCGGTTAAAATATAATATATGGAACTCAGATACGAAAAAATATAGGACATTTAATTTCATAAGTTTAGATTGGAGACAGCATGCGAAAATGGATATATTGCTTGTGTGTAGTTGGTATATTAGTAGGAATACTGCAAGCAACAGCACAGATTCGTCCGCCTCGGCGAAGGCATAGAATAATGGTAGATCCGAGCGCGAAAAAGGAAAAGGATGTAGTAAAAGCGGATATAGGTGAAAGCCTCAAGGACATTGCGCAGCGGACAACACAACACGTCCAAAACCCGAAAGTAGACATTGTGTTTGTCGTTGACGGCAGCAAACGGATGGTGCCACATCTCATCGATCTTGAAAACAAAATCGTTGATATGCTCTCCGTGATAGAGGCAAAAACGCTTGACTACAGATTTGCTCTGGTGGGTTTCCATTCAATGCAAGGTGAACCGCGGGCTACGCTCCATCAATGGACATTTGACTATCTCGGCATTACCAACGCCCTTCAAGATATGCGGATTGAATCTGGAAATAACATTGCATCTGGATATGGACTTGATGCGGTCATGAAAGGGCTAAGTGAGTTGGAATTCCGCGCGGAGGTTACGACCCAATTTGTTGTGGTTACCAACGCCCGCATGCGTACCTCATGGACAGACGCAAAAGCCAAAAATAGGATTAGTGAACAGATTATTGATGTATCTCGTCGAAATGATGTTCAGCTCAATTTCATCGGTCTTAGTGAAAGGGTCCAAGCGGAACTTACAGATGAAACAAATGGAAAATGGTATCCGATTGATTCAAAGCAGCGGCGGATGGATGGGCAGCGGATTCAGAGTGGCGAAACAATTGCGGATAAGGCACTGCTTCGAGTGGACGGGTTGTTCAAACGGATCGCAGAAAATCTTGTTGCGAGTCTTCCGGGGAAAGTGGATATCGTGTTTATCTTTGATTACAGCAAGAGCATGGAAACCAAAACAGATGCTGCCTGTGAGGGATTGGATATGATGGTTTCTGTGTTTAAGTCGGCAGGATTGGATTATCGGTTTGGGATGATCCGGTTTTGGGCGTCGGTTGGCGGAGGTGAAAGCACTATTGTTGTAACCAACCCACCCTTAGAACAGGAGCAAGTAAAATCTCTATTTCGCCTCCCAAAATTGGGAGATGAACATCTGTTAGATGCTGTTATTGAGGGTGTGCCAAAACTTCGGATAGATTCAGAGCGTGAACTTGTTCTTATCATTGTTACAGATGAATCGACGAGCAAACGAACCGAAAAAGGGTATAGCGTGGGGCAGGCGATTTCGGTTTGTCGAGGGGCATACGCGAAAGTGTATGTTATCGGCGGTGTCACCTCTATGCGAAGCAGCTCCATTTCGGATAACTTCCAGCGTCAGGTTGCGCAGTTAACCAAGGGCGAACATTACATCATGCCAGGATCTATTATTGCTGACGAGAGCCGGTAACCTATCACTCCAACGCAAGCTCATCCGCTGTTTTGGCGTGGATAGCGATGAGGACAAAGCAGGTTGACTGCAAATTGGCGACTGGTTTTGTCAATTCCACTGGTGTATTGCTGACGAAGCTTCCATCTTCCTGCCGGACGGTGGTCAAATAATTGATAGCAACGCGGCGAGTATTGAGTGGATCGTTGCCCGCAGCAAGCGCCATAATCGCGACAGCAGTGATTTCTGGATCGCTGGGACTGTTTCTATATTTGCCGAACCCACCATCGTCATTCTGTAGCTGCTTTAACCAGGCAATTTGTGCGTCGATGTCGTAGACAGGCTCTAAGCCTTGTATCACCCAAGATGTAACAAAAATGTCGGATTGCGTTCCACGTTGCATTGCCCAACCGCTGTCGAAATTGATACCTTCCGCGAGCCAATCGGCACCTTTAGAAACTGGCTCAAAACTCTGTTTGAAACCGAGCCGTCTGAAGCCTGCTAAGACAGCACCGGTGTAGAGTACATTATCGGGAGCTCGTTCTTTTTTTCCCCAAGCCCCACTCGGATTTTGCGCTTTTTTCAACCATTGGAGTCCTTTAAAACGGACTTCGGGATCTGTTTCTGCTGTTGCTAAAGCTATAAGGGCAAAGGTAGTATGGGCGGTGTTGTTGTTCCAACTGCCATTGTCCCATTGTGTATTTCGGAGATACAAAACACCGCTTCGGATTACTTGAGATCCAGTACCCCATCCTGCGTCTATTAACGCCCAAATCGCGAACGCCGTGTTTTCGACATTACTATCGCCACCAGAGGTCAGTGGCCAGCCACCATCTCGGTTTTGGTGCTGCACAATGTAAGTTTTCGCGCTTTCTATGGTTTTATAAAGCGGTGGTTCCACCGATGCCTTATAGGAAGGAATATCTGTGGCAGGAAGTGCTTCGTTCTGGGCAAAAGCGTCCCCTTTAATCCGTATAAAAAAAATCAGCAGCATGTAGCAAAATATCAGGATGCGCATGCGTCTATAGTGCTTCATTTTTAGTTCTACCTATGATTTTGGTTAGTTGTCAGTTGTTAGGTCGGGTTGCTATGCAACCCTTTCAGCAGTCTGGGGAAGCCCACGCGGGCTTCATACCCCGGTAAAGCCTTTATAGGCTTTATACCGTTGATTCTGATTTGTAGCGAAGCCCTATTCGCTACAATTGCGGCTCAATTACAACCTTGTAAACGCCTTCTTGCCCAAGCATATCAAGGCCTTTTTCCAATTGATACAGCGGCAGATGATGCGTTATCAATTCGCTCAAGGGTGCGCGCGTTATCTGGAGGAAATCCAACGCCGTTTGAAATTGAATCTGTGGATATGCCCACACACCGCAGACGTCCAGATCCTTATTACAGATTTGGTGCGGACGCACTTGGATATCCCCGGAATCTGTATAGTGTCCGACTTCAATAACCTTCCCACCGCGGCGCACGACGTCCAATGCTTCGGAGAAAACCGTCGGCAATCCCGCACACTCAATCGCGATGTCGGCGCCGACCCCACTTGTGAGATCTTGGATCTGTTCAATTCGTTCTTCACGTGTTGTTTCTCCGACATTGATGACCACATCTGCTCCCATCTGCTTCGCCATGTCTAATCGACTATCGACGAGGTCGGTGGCAATGATAGTGCCAGCACCACTATCCCGTAATACTGCGACGACAAGCAGCCCAATCGGTCCACACCCCAGCACTGCAACCCGATTGCCGATGCTATATCCATCACCGACTTGCGGCACTCCTGGCGCGCAAGCGCGTTCAACGGCACGCGTCGCTACAGCTACAGGTTCTGTTAACACCTGAATCTCTTCCGGGATACTTTCTGGCATCTTATAGACCCAAGAATTCCCGTGAATGTAGGTATACTCAGAAAATTCGCCATTCAGATAGGGAGGTGTTTCGCTGTTGCTGAACCCATAGATAGTCCGTCCAGAACACAGGGTGGGACGACCCGGTACATGCAGACAATAGTAACATCTACCACAGTTTTTTGATCCCGGGACCACGGTTACGCGATCGCCTGCTTTGATTGGACCGCCTATCACATTCATGACCTTATTCGCATCTTTGCCGATCTCAGCAACTGTGCCGACCACTTCGTGTCCTGGAATGACTGGGAATTTCAGGGCAGTGTGTCCAAGGTACATGTGCTTATCACTCCCACATATACCGACTCGGTCGACTTGTAACAGGAGCGCATCGTTTGCGGGTGTAGGTTTGTCGAATTCTCGGATTTCTATCTGCCCCGGTTGGAGCATCACTGCCGCTTGAACTTGCATAGTTAACTTTCCTCGTTTTCTCAATAGAAAAATTATCTTACCGTTTTTTATTTTATTTCGCCCAGAGCGGGATCAATATCTTTGTCAATTCCGCCAAACTTTCCAAATTGTGTGCTGGAAGGAAATAGTCGACATAAGGCAATGCGGTGCGGATACCCCGACAAATCGGTTGATAGCCGTCACTACCAAGCAACGGATTGAGCCAAATTAACCGATAAGCGTGCCGATGCAGCATCTCCATTGAGTGCCGCAGTACCTCTACATCGCCTCGGTCCCAACCGTCGCTGATGAGAATAACCACCGTGCGATACGCCGAAAAAGAGGGGGCGAACTGCCGGTAGAATTCCAGCAGACTTTCACCAATTTTTGTCCCACCCGACCAATCCGGTACAACATCCGCCACTTCATTCAAGCCCTCTGCCAAACCTTTCCGTCTCAGGAGTCCAGTAATGTCGGTCAGATGGGTGCTGAAGACTGCGACTTCCACTTCCTTTAACTCTTTCTGCATGCCGTATATAAATTGGATGAGGAATTTGGCGTAACAGTCCATCGATCCGCTAACATCACAGAGAAGCAGGATCTTCGTCTTTTTAATTTTCTGCTGTTTCCGAATTAATTCGAGCGGTTCGCCGCCGTGTACAAGACTCTTTCGCCAACTCCGTCGGAAGTCGATGATTTTGCCTTTTTTTCCTACAACTTTCCTACGGCTCAATCTTGTAGCCAAGAGTGCAGCTAATTTCGCTACAATCTCCCGTGCTCTCTCCATATCCTCTGTCGTGAATTCGCTAAAATCTTTTCGAGTCAGGACCTCTTCTACGCTATAAGCGGTTGAATCGTCTTCCTCGCCTTCTGCATCGTCTTCTGTTTCTGAGTCTAACCACTGTTCCAGCATGTCCTGTTCATCGCTTGTATCGGAGAGATCTTGGAGGCTGGAGGCTTCGGATGTTTCGCTTTCTGCGTCAACGGCTTCAAATTCGGTGCGCGGGTATCGCCAAAACAGATTAAAAGCGAGGTCGAATGTTTCTATGTCGGTGTCTTTAGAGATAAGGTTTGTCCGTGCTGTGTGGTAGAACGCTTCTCGTTCACCGATATCTATCAGTTGAACGCTTCTGCACCAGCTGAGCTGATTGGTTGTCGTTACGTTAACACCCATCTGTCGGAGCAAGGCGCAGAAGTCCGTGATTTGTTGGAGTAGGGTTTGTTCAGTCATTTTCTTCTTTCTTTAGATGAGCAATGAAGGCCTTCAGTTCTTTGGAGACGCTGTTGAATAACTTATCAATCTGCTTAGCATTTCTTTCCGTCTGTTTATAGACTAATTCTTCTCCATAGATGTTATTGAAGACATGGCGAAACTCTAAGAGTTCCTCCAAAATCTCAAAAGTTTCTTTGGAAATCACAGGCTGCCGCTCCACTTGCGGTTCTGCCATTTGTGTTAGTAGTTCCTTATGCCATCTACTTCCATCTGGCATACGTAAGTCAACGTCAAGAGCAATTCGCCTAAAAATGTTCTCTATCCCTCTATAGCAGTCAACAAGGTTTTTGGCAATCGTCGTTTCTATCTCTTCTCTGTATTCAGCAGGTGCCGTTTTAATTTTTTCTAACCTTTCCGAGATTTTTCCTATGGTCTCCTCTATTTTGTTTTCTTCGTCAGAAATACGTTGGATGAGCGCGTTTCTGTCCACCTTATAGGTTGCTCCTTTTTCAATGAAGATCAATTGGCTCTGAATTTTCTCGCGAAACAACTCTTTGCAACTTTCAAAGTCAACTAAATCAACCTTAAACAATCCACTGATGTTCAGTGCCTCTGACACTGCCCGAAAATATTTATCGTTCGGAATACCCCAGATAGCAATATCGATATCCGACCATTTTGAGAATGACTTTGGTTCAACAAGCGATCCGAATACGGCGACCTGCGTTGCGCCAAACTCCTCATAAAGCATCGCCGCGACCCGATGTGCGGTGTGCCATGCCCGTTGCAGCAACACCTCATCCACTTTCCGGTTTTGGAGATGCTGATCCAGTCGTTGGTGGTATTGTGCTAACTTTTGAGGTTCTATGGGTTGGTGCATATTCTAATTGCCTTAAGGTCGTTTCAATCATTGTTCTCTTTTTTTAGATAAGCAACAAAGGTATCTAATTCCGAAGACAGGGTATCAAACAGATCGCAGACTCTCTTTCCATTCTCGGCGGTTCTCTCGGATTCTAATTCAAATACATAGATATGCCTAGTGCGGTGGCGAAACCTTAAAACATGCTTTAAAGCTGCAACCGTTTCTTCAGAGATCACGGGTGGGCGAGACAAACGAGATTCTCCCATTTGCTCCAATAGGTCTTTATGCCACTCTCTTCCTTGAGGTTCGTCTGTGTCGATTTCTTTGGCAATACGTTGGAAAATGTTTTCTAATCCTGTGTAGAAGAGTGAAAGACGCATGGCAACTAATACCTTGAGATCCTCCATATCTTCAGCAGAGGCAGATTTCATTTTTTCTAAATATTCCTTGATTCCCTCAACAGTTCGTTCTATTTTGTGGCGCTCATCGACGATTCGCTCAGTGAGTTTTCGCTTATTCGTTTCGTTGTGAATTTCCTCTCTTCTCGCTGGGGTTGCTTGACTTATGGTATTCACTCTGTTGAAGTCTGTCTCTCCTTTTTGGATCGGAACCGCTTGGCCCTGAATCCGCTCGCGAAAACGTCCTTTCGCGCTGTCAAAGTTAACGAGATCGATTTTAAACTCGCGGCTAAAGTTTCTGGTTTCCCATAACGCCTCCAGATATGGGTCCCCGGAAAGTCCCCAGACAACGATGTCGATATCCGACCTTTTTGAGAACCAATCCCGTTCGGCAAGTGACCCGAAGACGGCGACCTGTGTCGCACCAAACTTCTCATAAAGCATCGCCGCGACCCGATATGCGGTGTGCCATGCGCGTTGCTGCAACGCCTCATCTACCTTCCGATTTTGAAAGTGTTGATCCAGTCGCTGGTGGTATTGTGCCAACTCTTGAGGCGATAAATCTTTTGCTGTGCGATAGGTGTCCGTGGGTCGATGCATATTACTGTCTCCTTGGAGAATAGGATAGCATGAAATCGTTTAGAGCGCAATAAAAAAGAGACGGGAAGACCTTTTAAGTTTTTCCGTCTCAATTATCAGTTTTCTTTAGTTATATAACGTGAGTTTGAAAAAAGTTTAGAGGTTAGAAAGTGTAGGTAAGTCGTTGATCTCCCGAAGTTCAGGGAGGTTCACCGAGGGTTTATTCTCCAAAAATATATAAGCCAGCAAGGTGGAGATGATATTCACTTGGAAGTTGATGAAACTTCTATGCCGCTTGTGTGCTAACTGGATTTGCGTTTTCAGCTCCTTGATCACCGACTCAATAATCACGCGCTTTCGCAACCAGACCTCATCGGATACCATACCAAAAGGAGTTCTCTTTATACCCACAAATTCTCACTTATTTATCAAACTCACGTTATCATAAATGTTTTCGTAAGCATTTTGTTGATTTTATATTCAATTCGTGTTAGAGAGTAGATTTTGCCTTTGTAACTTTAAGCATTATGAATTAGATCTCAACGCTCACAAATGCAAGACATGCCCCGGATAGAACAACTATGAAGAACAGCATTAGCAACAATAGATCGACTGCCGCTGAATTGAAATCCTTGCTGAGACTCAGCGTATCTTCAAATTTTGGGACTGCCTCTATAAGGACAGACTTCTGCGACATACCCTCACGAACACCAAAGATATGTAGACTTTCCGAGTCTGCTCTATCGGTATCAACGATAAATTGCCGAAATTGCTGAGCGTAAGATTTTACATTTTCTAAGAATTGGAGATGCCGCTTGAAACCAGCTCCAGCAAAGACTTCAAGCAGGTGCTGAACAATTGTGCCAGGAAACATTCGAATTATAGTGCGCGCTCGGTTCACTTGGGAAATCTGTTGTTTTAATCGTTCTGCATGCAGCTGTTCCTGTTGTTCTGCGTCTTTGGTAACGTACTCACTCGACAGTTGTATTTTTTGAGTTGGATTTCCTCTGTGATCACGCTGGCGAGAACGATATTCTTTAGAAAGTTCTTCATAGAGCTGCCAAGATCGCTCATGCAATCTGTGAGTAGACCTAGGCAGTGAGGGACCACCCGCAATGGAGGCAAGCGTGTTCGGCGTAAAGACAACAAGGGTAACCCAAACCAACAGGAGTATAACAAGACTTACAGCACTCCGTTGTACACGTGCCGATACTAACAAACCCAATACCAGAAAAAGGCACATGTACAAGATCGCAATAATGAAAATAATACCTAAACGTCCCAACGCCTCAGTACTAAGGTGAATATCACTTGACGTGGAGATCACCAACAGATTCATCAATATCGCGAGTGTGAACGGGATACTAACACTTATCAATGCCCCTAAAAATTTACCAATCAGCACGGTGTGCCTTGGAATTGAATTGGATAACACCAATCGAAGTGTGCCGCGTTCGCGTTCGCTGGAGACAGAATCAAAAGTAAAAAGGAGGGCAATGAGGCTTAAGACATAACCAATGATGAAAGCCCAATCCACTTTAGTAACATCTGGGCGAACGTTATTTTGATTGGAGGTGACAGATGGGTATGTTAATATCCAGAAACTTTCTAAGGTGTCGTTACTCCAACGGTGGTAACCACAGTGCGCATAATCTGGTAAGAAGGTTTCTCCACCTTCCGCACAGAAACGCAGCGGTGACGGCTTTTTGTAAAGATCTCCAGGTCCCTTTTGTGCGAGTCTATATAAACTCTCCTCGGCATAAGGTTGTAAACGGTTGTGATACGCAGCAACTCCCTCGCGATAGTCTTGTATTCGCTCTGGATGCTCACGGGTATGTACAATGGCGTTGGTTAGCATCAAGCCAAGCAGCAGGACGATTGCAAGCGCGAGTCGAAGGCTATTCAGGTTATCGTAGAGTTCTCGTTTTGCGATATGCCAAATCATTTTTATTCGTTGTCAGTATGGATTACTGCGTCCTCTTCCCAAGGGATCCCATAGTGAACAGCGTATGGGATGGGAGGGACCTCTCCGTTTTATGGTAAACCAGAAAAATAAATAGACATATTATTAGATTTATATTAGCCTTTTCGTATTATGGCTTATTCATCAGATTTACGTAAACGCGTTTTAGCGTTCATTGCAGCTGGGGGTAAAAAGACCCAAGCCTGCCGGC
>JAJDUH010000068.1 GCA_022826805.1 Candidatus Poribacteria bacterium | reverse complement strand
GGCTTTGCGCAACACCGCACTTTCCATATTACGCTTAGCAGGATACAAGGCTATCGCTAAAACAATGCGATATTTCGCCGCACATCCTAAACAGGCTATGAAACTTTTGAAAAATAATTTTTAAAACTAAATGACCCTAACAAGCCACCGTTGAGGAACGGAATTGATTCAAATAGACGGAGTGCGGCATCTGAATCCCTGAAATAGCGTTTGTATCGGTAAAGCGATGTGATGTTGTAGTGCTGTCGCCCGTTCCCTCGAAATTTGCGGTTGTTTGGTTTTTCAAGTGTGTTCATCTCTTGATTTAGGGTTGCGAAGAATAGGTTTTGGAGAATCGCTTTATAGTATGTGCTTTCTTGTGGGTCGAGGTTCGTAAGCATCTCTATCATGTCATCTTCGTTAAAAAGGGCGTCTGGGACGAGGTTTTTCTCCTTAAGAAACCAGACGAAGATGAGCCGCGTTATGAGACGGATAATACACGTCGCGTTGTGAACGGCACGGTTAGAGACCGATCCCACCGATCCACCTGTATTACGGACAGCGGGGTTGGAAACCCTGCCTACTGATGTGTTGGCATTGTCGGGAAATGTTACCTTTTCAACTGCCCAGAAATACCAGTCGGCGATCTCTTTGAAGAAACGTCTGTTGAGTTCGGAGATGTCCAAGGTCTGCTGCCACGCCTGATGTAACTCCAAGAAGTTCGTAACCCCGTGCCGTTGATAGAGGGCAGGCAACGAGAGGTCCGCCAAAATCTCAAGGTGTGCACGGTGCGGATTGTGAACATCAATATCCTTGATGAGCGTCACTTTTTCAAGCACATCAAGAGCCCTATCACGCTGACTCGGTCTGCGGTTGATAATAGAAAAGGTCAACGCGCCTCCGTGTTGAAAAATGAGAAGCACCGGCATGGCGTAGCGTTTGTTGACTTCTCGTGTAATATTGGCGAGTGCCGTGCGGGAATAGGTATCTCCACTGAGTTTGATGGCGAGAAATAGATAGGATTGATAGATACTCTCATCAACGCCTGGATCCTCATTGAATGTGAGAATCCCTTGCGTGTGCTGTCTGATTTCGTCAGCGGTGAGTTGGAAAAGGAAATCGGCGGTGTACCATTCACTTAGATGTGCCTTGTCTAAGTTTATCTGGTTGCCGGGATCGAAGTCTTTAAGGAATGCCTCGGGGGTGTTGGCGTCTCGATTGAGGGTTCGCTGGCTGTGGTAACCTAATACTTTGAGGAGATGGGTTGCGTTTTCGGCGAGGTTCCCATCTGTAAATTGGTTCAAGGCGCGCTGGATGTCGATTCTGATATGTGTTTCGTTCATGATTGGTTCCTTTTGGGTTATATCTGTTTAGTTTATACGACTTCTTGGGGATATGCAAGTGTTAATTATAACTTGCACGTCAAACCATTTTGTATTAAAATAAAAAATAGAGCAGCACAGTTTCCATGTTTACCCTCTTACGAAAAGGATGCTTAAGAAATGACGAAATCTCAAAGTAGGATACAGGTAGCAGTACGGAACCTGACAATATATTCTTTTCTTTTCTTGATCCTCCCATTTTGTGCCCTCGCGCCAGCTGAAGAATCAACACCTGATATCGAAACCATCATCAAACATATCGATCAACTCTATCGGAGTGAGACGAGTCATGCCGACATGGAGATGCACATCGTCACACCACATTGGGAGCGTACGCTGGCGATGACAATATGGTCAAAGGGAATGGATAAGACCTTTATCCGAATCACCGCGCCCAAAAAGGAACAAGGGGTCGCGACACTCCGCATCGGGAACGAAATGTGGAACTATCTCCCTAAAACGAACAAGGTAATGAAGATTCCGCCCTCGATGATGATGGGATCATGGATGGGCTCGGATTTCACGAACGACGACTTGGTTCGAGAGTCGTCGATGCTCAATGATTACACCTATCGGTTTGTTACGCCAGACGACGCATCCGCTGATCATCTCTATGTTGAACTCACACCGAAAGAGGATTCTCCAATAGTTTGGGGAAAGATTGTTGGTGCCGTGCGATCCAGCGATTATATACCGGTGTGGCAGCATTTCTATGACGAAAAAGGGAACTTGATGCGGGTTATGAATTTCAAAGAGATTAAAAACTTTGGCGACAAAACTGCGCCTTCTGTGATGGAAATGATTCCACAAAACAAAAAAGGACACAAAACGGTTGTTCGGTGGTTAGATGCCACATTCGATTCAAAGATCGACGATAAAATTTTCACACGTCGAAATCTCCAAAGAAGAAGATAAGTTTTTTAATTTTACCTTGCGGGTAAGTAGCATGAGTTAGGACTTTGACGATTTCCGTGTACGAGTTGAAGAAACACCCCAGCAAAAACCCTGCGCCGTTGTTGCAGGCTAAGCTTCAGTTTTAAGAAGACCCTATAGGATAAGCGGAAACCTGCGCGTAAGCGTAGCACAGTCCAAGAGCCCATAGCGTAAAAATATGATACTCAAAATTGCGTTTCGTAACACCTTTCGTCAAAAACGGCGTACAATTCTTACCGCTCTCGCAATGATTGTTGGTTTCACGCTTTTGTCGCTAACGATTGGTTTGTCCGACGGTGCGTATGGAAATATCATTTCGATGTTCACGCGAAACCGCACTGGGCACATTCAGGTGCACCGTCAAGGGTACCTCGATAAGCCGTCGATCTACGAGACAATTGATGGCTATACCGCTGTCGGTGAAACGATTCAGAAGAGTGCGGGCGTTGAAGCGTGGACACCGAGAGTGTATGCAGCCGGACTGGGTTCGGTTGGTGAAAAGAGTACGGCTGTACAAATCATCGGCATTGATGTGGCACGAGAGACACAAGCGACTCGATTTGATAAAAAGGTGGTCGAAGGCAACACATTAGCAGAAACCGCCTCGCATGAGGCAGTCATTGGCACAAACTTGGCGAAGATTCTTTCTGCGAAGATTGACAGTGAGATCGTGATTTTTTCACAAGCCGCCGACGGTTCACTTGCGAACGACGTGTTTAAGATCGTTGGGATCGCAGAGAGCGGTGACGACTCAATAGATCGAACGGCGTGTTATCTACATATTGAAGATGCTCAGGAACTCTTCGTGCTTGAGAGGCGCGCTCACGAAATTGTTGTGATTGTCTCAAAAATCAATCAGGTGGATAAAGTTACGAACACAATTGAAGCGAGCCTTAATGATTCCACGCTTGATGTCGCGCCGTGGCAGGTAGTTGCCAAATCCTTTTATCGTGCCATGAAAGCCGACCAACAAGGAGATGCCATTTCACGTTGGGTGATTATGCTTATTGTGGCTATCGGTGTCCTGAATACGGTGCTGATGTCGGTGCTGGAACGTACGCGTGAATACGGTGTGCTGAAGGCAGTCGGGACAACACCTATGCAAATTTTCTGGCTCGTCATCTGCGAAGTGGTCATCATAGCACTTGGCAGCATCTGCGTTGGCGCGCTCCTTGGGATTCTCGTTAATTATCTACTATCTATATACGGCATCACATATCCCGAGGAAATTACCTACGGCGGTATGAAATTCAAGACTTTGTATGCTGAAGTCAACGTCCGATGTTTGATTGTTCCAGCGCTTACCGTTATGTTATCAGCGGCGATAGTTAGTCTGTTCCCTGCGATAAAAGCTGCCCGGATTATGCCTGCAAGGGCGATGCGGACACATTAATATGGTTGTCAGTTGTCAGTTCGGTTTTTCTGCGAAAAATCTTTCAGCGGTCAGTTAATATCCTGTGGCAGTAGCAAGGTTTGGACCCGCCACAAGACATCTCTTAACCGAAAACCATTCCCTCTGATAACTGACAACCGATAACTGATAACTAAAGACTATGTGGTTGATTTTAGTAAAACTTGCATGGCGAAATATTTTTCGGAATAAGCGGCGCACACTCATCGCTGCAGCGGCGATTGGTATCGGTCTGACTGCGTTGATCTTTATTGACGCCTTCATGATAGGGATGGAAGCGACGATGGTTCGGACGGCTACCGCCTCTTTCCTCGGCGATGCACAGATTCATCGGGAAGGTTTTCGAGACGAACAAGAAGCCTCACTAACGATTCAAGCCCTTGACGAGGTGACAACAAGTCTTGACGGAGAAGCTATCGTTCAGCATTGGACGCAAAGAGTACTCGTTGCAGGTATGATCACATCCCCAGCGAATGTTAGTGCGATTAATCTCGTCGGGGTTCATCCGCCGACAGAGAAATTCCTGTCCCTGATTGACGATGCAATAACAGAGGGTGAATACTTTGAACCGGATAATAGCCGCGATGTTGTCATCGGTGCGAAACTCGCTGAAATCTTGGAAATTGGGCTTGGGGATCGGGTGGTCGTAACAGTGGCACAAGCCGGAACTGGAGAACTTTCTCAAGAGATGTTCCGTGTTTCGGGTATCTATCACTTTGCTGACGAAGGGATGAACAGTGGTATGGCATTCATCCTGATTCAAAAGGCACAAGAGATGCTTGCGATCGGTAAGGATGTCCATGAAATCGCGATTAAATTCACCGCTATCGCTTACGCCCAAGATTCAACACTGCCATTTTGGGACACCTATTCCCAGCACGGTAATGAAGCGTTAAGCTGGACAGAACTTATGTCGCAGTTGACAATCGTGTTAGAAATGACGACATACAGCAAATACATCATGGGTGTTATATTATTTGCGGTGGTTGTCTTTGGAATTATTAATACACTTTTTATGTCGCTGTATGAGCGAATGTTTGAGTTTGGTGTATTACGCGCTGTTGGAACCCGCCCTTTTGGGATGGCGCGCGTCGTCTTATTTGAAGCAGGGGCACTGGCGATCGTGAGTATTATATTAGGAACAATACTCGGCTTTCTTCTAACGGCACTATTGGCACACACGGGTATTGACTACACCGGCATTGAAATGATGGGTGTAACGATGCAGGAGTTTATCCGCCCAGTTATGACAGTTGGACAGTTTATCATTTATCCGATATGGGTTTTCGTTTTTACCATTATTGCTGGGTTGTATCCGGCTTGGCACGTAGCCAAAATGGCTCCAGTAGATGCGATGCGCCGAAGCTTTTAAACTATTAAATCTGGTCACCGTTCCACTTCGTTTCACGGTGGTCTCCGATGAAGTCAGATACTCTGGGCGACTGTGACGGATTAGTGGGAGGGGGTTGACAACTGATGGAAATCCTAAGGTACTCATAATGGAACAGACTGAGAAAACAGATGTCATTGTTACAGAAAGTGTGACAAAGATTTATGCAGCGGATGGAATACCTGTCAACGCTCTTAACGGGATTGATTTAACCATCAAATCAGGGGAATTTACGGCACTGGTGGGGCCTTCTGGTTCGGGCAAAACAACTTTTCTCAACATCATCTCTGGGTTGGATAGCCCCACAGAAGGGAAAGTATGGCTTGCTGGTAAAGTCCTGTCCGAGATGAGCGGTAATGAACTCTCTGACTTTCGACGTGATAATATTGGATTCATTTTTCAGGCTTACAATCTGATTCCTGTGCTGACAGTTGAAGAAAACGTTGAATACATCATGCTCTTGGCAGGCGTACCGAAAGCGGAGCGTCACGAGCGGGTTATCGCGATGCTTGAAACGGTCGGGTTAAAAGGGGTTGCTAACCGGACACCGACGCAGCTTTCAGGCGGGCAGCAGCAGCGTGTTGCTATTGCACGCGCTATGGTCTCTGAACCTACGATTATTCTCGCTGATGAACCGACGGCGAATCTTGATTCCAAAACGGGTGCCGACCTGCTTGAGATGATGCGTCATCTTAACGCGGAAACCGGCATGACGTTTATCTTCTCGACTCACGATCCGATGGTGATGGAAAGTGCAGAGCGTCTAATTACGCTTCGCGACGGACGTGTAGATACTGACGAGACGAAGTGATAATTGCAGTGTTGGGTTTCGCTGTTATTTCGGACTGTTGAAGTATATTGAAAAAGCAAAGTCTCCGATGTTATAACCATTCGTCTTTTACATCCGCTCAACCCAACCTACGCGATGCTAACTAATAACCATTCAATGAGAAACATCCTGGCATTCATCACCTGTTTGATGACAGCACCACTTGTAGGCACTGCTAACTCCGAATTTCAAGTTGGTGGTTACTACAAAAACTTTTCTACGGCATTCAACTCACCGCTCCCAGACGCATCGCTGATGGGGATCGTTGTCAATCGACTGCGTCTCAATCTTTCCTATGCCCCGACAGATTCACTCTCATTTGATTTTGCTTACGATTTCACGCCGCGTGTTCAAGACCCGTTGCTCTTTTCTCAACCCCCGATTGCCGTTGGTATCGCCGCGTCCCGTTACCGCCTTGCAGATTTTGAGGCGTCGATCTATCCTGGAACGGATGAGCCGACTGGTAGTGTTGGTATCTATCATAATCTGGATCGCGCTGCAGTTCAGTTCAGTACAGATTTTGCCGACTTCTCCATCGGTCGGGACGCGATTGCTTGGGGCAGTGCTCGGATCATAAACCCAACCGATATTATTGCTCCCTATACCTTTGATCAGCTCGATACGGAAGACCGTGTTGGCGTAGACGCATTCCGAGTTCGGATTCCCGTGGGGGTCATGGGAGAAATAGATACAGGATATATCTTTGGTAGTAATTTCGATTTTGACAAAAGTGCTGTTTTTCTCCGAACGCAATTGAACGCGGTAGAAACAGACTTTTCTATTCTATTATTGGAATTCCAGAGAGATCTACTCGTCGGTTTCGATGTAGCGCGTGGCATTGGAGGCGCGGGGTTTTGGTTAGAGACGGCTTACGTGCTTACCACCCCGTTTGATGAAGGACCCGGTGTTTCGGACAACTATCTGCGGACCTCCGTCGGTCTGGATTATAGCTTCGGGGGAGAGACCTATACGTTTATTGAATATCACTTCAATGGGGCAGGCGCAAGGAAACCCGAAAATTTCCTTACCAATTTAGAGCAACCGGCGTACACCCGTGGCGGTGTCTATCTGCTTGGCACCCACTATCTTGCTCCCGGAATCGCCTATCAACTGACACCACTGATCAGCCTCAGTGGACAAATGTTATTTAACCTATCCGATCCGTCAACCTGGATTGCTCCACAGATTGCATATAACGTCGCTGAGGATATTCATCTCTCTGTTGGCGGTTTCATTAGTATCGGCAAACGACCTAAAAATGGTGATTCCACAGAATTTCAATCGGAGTTTGGGAGTTATCCAAACCTCTTCTTTTCTTCATTCCGGGTCTATTTCTGAGCCGCGTGCTCTTCATCGGCAAAAAATGTCGTGGTTACTCTCCACGTTCCATTCCCGAATATAGCGGTGATGTCAGCACTTTGCTTTGGTAGATCGCGCTGGACATGATAATTCTGTGCCGGTAGACACCTGTTCTCGTAAACACGTCGCACAGTGTGTTCCTCTATTTAAAAACTACGATTAATTTCCGACGTACCGCTTGCTGCGAACCTATTCTTGCACGAATCACAAGCAAATAACGTCCGTTTCGGACGAGTACACCGTGATCCGTTAATCCGTCCCATTGTGCTACGTTCGGTCCGATATAGCGTGGGGCATCTTCAAGGAGCCGCCGAATCCGTCTACCTCGCAGATCAAAGATGTCCATTGTCACAAACACCTGCCCCACATCTGGCGCATTGAGCTGATACGTTATCGTCAACCGATTTCTATCGGGTGCGAAAAACACACGTGGTGAGAGTTTGACATTCTGAATTTGCAGTCGCTCACCACGCTGCAAATCTTCGGGTGCAGCTGCCATCAAAGTATAAATTCCGAAGTGGTTAATAGAAGTCGTTACGCTACTTTGAATCGTGTTCGCGTCTCCTTGCAATGGCACCCACTTTTTCCCAAATGTCTCCCAAAAATAGAGTTGTGGCTTTGCAGCTGCGAATCCATTGTTTCCAAACAGAAATGTAAGTTTTCCAGGTCGTTTTAAGACGAGTTTTTCTGGTGAGATTCGGATGACCCGGACGAATCGATGCGGTGTAGGTGGTAATCCAGGGGGTGCTACAATTTCGACTTTTATTTTCCGTTCAATAGCAAACGCGTCTTTAGGCAGTTCTACCACCACACCCGCTGGACTTCGGAGTTTCCCACCACTACTACCGATAGTTCTCTTCTTAGGGACAACACTTAATTTTGCGCGCAGTTCTACACCCTCTACACGACAGATAAGACTGCCTTGTCCAACAAAGACAGCAGTGAGCGTCGGTGATACACCTGTTGTAATTCTACCTAAATTCCCTGAAAGAAACCACTGCGCTGGAAGTACACTGTCATCGAGCGATACTGCCTGAAGTCTATATTGTTTCCCAGAGATCAGCACATAGGGCTGCACTACCTCTGCTGCCCCGTCGAATACCTGAATCTCAAACGAGCTCTCAACCGCCCGAACATCAGAAGAAAACAACACTATTAGTGCGATAAATATGAAGTGGGCTGTGATTCGGTGGAAAAGTGTTTGCATGTGCTTATGTTAGCGTACACCACCTTGAATTGCAAGCCGCCTTGTGGTAAACTGACGTATTATGGGAAAGACACCCTCAAAAAACAGAAAGGCCGACGGCACTGCTCTCATCGATAAAGATCCCCTGCTAAAACCGTATGCCGACCAACTACGCGAACGGTTCAGGCACTATCAACGCTTCAGAGCCGAGATAGAAAAGACTGGTGGTATATTAGGCGAAATAAGCCAAGGACACCACTATTTTGGCTTCAACCGCGGGAAAAACGATGGCGAGACTGGTGTCTGGTATCGCGAATGGGCACCGCAAGCACACGCGCTCTCACTGATTGGCGATTTTAACGGTTGGGATCGCCATGTGAATCCGATGTCCATGGATGAGTGGGGGGTTTGGCATCTCTTTCTACCCGATAGGGACTATGCTGATCGTCTCACACACGGTAGCAAGTTGAAAGTGCATGTCGTATCAGAACTCGGTGGACTCGACCGAATTCCTGCGTACATTCAGCGCGTCATTCAGGAAGACGACGCTAATTTCAGCGGACAGTATTGGGCACCACAGCATCCGTACCAGTGGAAACATCACGCGCCCAGTTTCGACACCCAAACCGAAGGATTGCGGATTTATGAAGCACACATCGGTATGGCGCAGGAAGCAGAAAAAGTGGGTACGTTCGTTGAGTTCACAGCAAATGTACTTCCTCGGATTGCCGACTTAGGTTATAACGCTGTTCAACTGATGGCGGTCATGGAACATCCCTACTATGCAAGTTTCGGGTATCACGTGAGCAACTTCTTCGCTGTCTCAAGTCGTTTTGGAACCCCAGAAGAACTAAAAGAACTTATTGATAGAGCACACGGGATGGGGTTGCTGGTCATAATGGATCTGGTGCATAGTCACGCCGTCAAAAATCTCAATGAAGGACTAAGCCACTTTGACGGCACGGCACATCACTATTTCCACGCCGGCGCGAAAGGTGAACACACTGCATGGGATTCGCGATGTTTCGATTACAGCAAACACGAGGTGCAACGCTTTCTCTTGAGCAATATTCGTTACTGGCTGGAGACGTATTGCTTTGATGGATTCAGGTTTGACGGTATCACGAGCATGCTTTATGCCGACCACGGGTTAGAGCGAAAATTTACCAACTATGCAGACTATTTCGACACAGACGTTGAACTGGATGCCATCGCCTACTTGATGTTGGCAAACGAGGTTGCTCACGCTGTCAATCCTGCCGCAATTTCGATTGCTGAAGATATGAGTGGAATGCCGGGACTGGCGCGCCCTATCGATGAGGGTGGACTCGGCTTCGATTATCGGCTGGCAATGGGCACCCCAGATTATTGGATTCAGTTGTTGAAAGAGAAACAAGATGAGGACTGGCACATCGGTGAGATTTACGGGATGTTACGCAATCGTCGCACTGACGAAAAACATATCGCTTATGTCGAAAGCCACGATCAGAACATTGTCGGCGACAAGACGCTCGCTATGCAACTCATGGATGTCGAACTGTACACTCACATGAATATCTTCACGACAAGCCTCGTCATTGCAAGAGGGATTGCACTCCATAAACTTATCCGTCTCTTGACGTTCAGCTTAGGCGGTGAGGGGTATCTCAACTTTATGGGAAACGAATTCGGACACCCCGAATGGATAGATTTTCCGCGCGAGGGAAACGATAATTCCTACTGGTATGCGCGCAGGCAGTGGTGCCTCGTCGACGATGACACCCTCCGCTACAAACACCTTAACGCTTTTGACCGCGCAATGCAGCACCTTGACATAACACATAATGTTCTTGCTGATGAAGGCATTCACCTTTTATCTATTCACGAAGATACGAAACAGATCGTCTACGAACGTGGAGGGCTTATTTTCGCCTTCAACCTGCACTCGACAGCATCCGTCACCGATTGGCGCATTCCCGTGCCGCAGCGGGCAGATTATCGCCTTATTCTCAATACCGATGATACTGCTTACGGCGGCCACGATGCCGTAGAAGGCACCCATTATCCATGGCAGGATTTTGCCATGGAGGAGCATACACAATCCATCCAGCTTTACGTCCCTGCTCGGAGTGCACTGGTGTTAGCACCTATAATAGAGTCAAATTACAAGTAGATTCCTGATTTTTGACAATTAGGGTTTTATGTGATATAATAGTTTCAGTATCGTTAGATTGTTAGAATCTAAAGGAATGCTATAATGAATAAAAATGTATTTGATGGCTTTACCGTGAACGTGTTTCTTGATGAAGATGGCGATTATTTGGCGCATTTTGTTGAGATGCCCAACGTGTCAGCGTTTTCAGATACGCCAGAAGATGCAGTAAGAGAACTTGAAATAACTTGGAAGGGCATTAAGGAGAGTTATCAAAAACATGGGGAGCCTATTCCGCAAGCTCCTTCCCCGGTAACACCAACGCCAATGGAATCCAACCCAGAAGATAGAAGGAAGATTTCTGTTTAATGATGTAAATCGCTCTCTAATAATTCCTTTGCCTGAATACGTGCCGTATGGACGGTGTTTTCCCACTTGGAAAAATAGGGACAGCCAACCGTGACCTCTACCGCTACGGTATGTCTATGTTGGATTGCTGGAGCCAGACACTCCAGCATTTTTTTCTATACCTATATTCTTACATCAATTCACGTTCCCATAGTTTGTCAGGACTTACGCAATTCACAGGTTGTTCGAGTTCAAACCGTCCTTACGAAAGGTCGGGTTCTAAACCCCTCCTACGAACATCAGACATTTGCTCTAATGCTGCGTAAGTCCTATTTATGTCACGTCGTGTTATTCTCCAACGAATACGCACGGTTTCCACCCGGACCACCGCCTATTGCCCACGTTCCGCGGAACAACGATTGCCGCCTTGGAGGCATCGTTTCGATAACTTCATGGTTTAAGTTTAACCGATGCCATTGTGCCCAGATTGAGTTGTAACAATTGAAGACAGCACACCGTGGATTCGACGGGTTTGTCCAATCGTTCGCTGCGTGTACAAGACTTTCTGTGAAAATAACAACAGAACCGGGCGGGCAGCTATAGTCGTCCATCATCTCACGCATGCTTCCTTCCCATGGTGATTCGCTGATGTTCGGACGATATTGGTCAGGACCCCCATAATTGAAGTGCGCTTTGTGTGAACCGCTGAGAAAAGAGGTGGCACCTTGTCCGGATTTGACTTCCTCAAGTTCCCAAACGACGCGTGTCAACCCCGCGAAAATCTTTCCACCGGCGACCTGATACCGCATGGCGTTCGCTTGCTGCGGGGGACGCACGACGTGGGGTAGACCGTTGTCCCCGCGTTCGGATTTGTTCCAACCGGGAGGGCGGACGGTCGTGAACGACCCTTCGCACCGAAATCCGTAACAGTCGTCTAATACAAACGGATCTTCGGACAGGATTTCGTTCAAGATTCCAACAATCGCCGGATGATCAAGCAAGGTCTGCAGAGCACCTTGATAACTCTGTCTGGCACCGGCATAGACCTCTGCTTTCATATCTTCGATTTCTGACTCCGATAATACTGACGGCAGCAGAATCCAACCCCGAAGATCAAAGAAGAACTTCTGTTCCGGTGTCATCGGTACTGCAGTTTGGTTTGACATCTTTTCCTCCTTAAAAGTAGAAACACTATAACGCCTGTTTCAATCCAGGCAAGAAATAGTTCTCAACAACAACTTCCCAACTCATACGTGAAGCGATGTCGTAGCCTTCCCGAATCATATCCTCCACATCGCGAGGTTTTCGTGGCAGGCGTCCGAGGAGTTTCGCCGCAATATCTCTACTATTTTCTACTTCGATTGCGTTTCTTTCTGTCAAGCCGATATGAATCACATCTTCCAGTGAAGTCGGCGGTATTTGGAGCTGCGTATAGTCGGCTATAACGACATTAGACACCTCACGTCCCTCGGTAGCGCGGTGAATGAAACCGCAACACCCACAGACATTGCTCACAACGCAGATCGCACCAAAACTCAGGGGTTCCACCTGTGCAATCCCAAAAGGTTCATAGATTGATTGCCCAAATTCCGCATCGCTTCCCTTACGGATGTCCATGAACTCCATCTCCACGGGCATTCGCTTCCCGCACGCATCTTGGCTCCACCCAAACTGATTGACAAAAACCACCTTAATCGCCTTAGACCGTAGATTGAAAGCAGAAACACCGTTGTTCAACTCAACTTCCGCACCTACGAGATCTGGGTAACCGATCTTGTGGTGCACGGGCCAGCCGTATTCTTGCTCCATTTCGTGGATAGTTTCGTATGGACGCCCCGTCGCAATTTCTGTAGAGAGGATAAACAGGACTGCTGTTTTGTCGTTAGAAGCGAGCAAGGCATCCAGATGATTTAGCACCTGTAAATCACGCCACAAGCCTTTGCTTTTAACCAAGCGCGTTACATGCGTAAACACGTAATCTGGACGATAGTCAAGGAGCGTCGATGCATATTTTTGGAGGCGTGCCTTTGATCTCAATTTTTCTTGTAGGGTTACTTGAAATGCAGGAATACCGTTGTAAACGAGGCTAATAGGAAAATCTTCAAACGGTTTTGCCAAAAATCGGAGTTCATCTACAACGAGGTCGCCAACCGCAAAAACGGTATCACAGAGATGTGCCTTGTCAATCAAGGCGTGCTTGAAATACCAAAATGGGTCATCAAATACATCATGAACGGTCTGTCCTTGCGCCTTTGCTTGCTCCAAAACGTTATAGAAACGGATATCGTGTCCGGGATGTCCTTCAACAATAGGACGGATTGTCGCCACTTCGTGTGCGTAAAAAACAGTACGCATATTCTGCGCACTTTCGTCACTCTCCCGTTCGATGAGCGTTTTGAGTGCCAGCGGCATCCCCATAAACTCGTGCGAGATAATGAAGACAGGTGTATTTGTTTCTTTGCCAATAAGCGCTCGTAACGCATAGTATGCCGGCAGGGCAAGGCGAACATATTCCTCGAACTCCCACTCACTCTCGTAGCGGTCCGATTCGATGTTGAAGTTTTCGTAAAGTTGCCATTTGAACTGCCCAATGAGTTCTTCGTTGATACTCGATACATTCACTAAAATAACGTCTGTGAGGGTTGTAACTTTCTTATTTTTATCCTCGAATCGTCGTTGCCCGTAGACGAGTTCAACCTGATACGTCTGCTCAATCCCACTGAGTGCATCGGCGTGTGGTGTGTCTTTTGTCCCTTCGCTGGCACGATAGCGTACGATATCCAATTCCCCCAAGTCTGCCCCAGGAAAGAGCGGACCGACAAGAAAAGTGCGCTCAATCGCTTCATTATAACTTCGGGTTGTCAACAATCCCTCCAAAACTGCCCCTATGCCTCCCATTTTCTGGATGGCTTCGTGTGTAACGTGAACAACAACACTCAATTTTTTTACCTCACTTAATGTATTTTTTTCTGATTTTATGTTTTCTAATATAAGATTCTAATAGGTTTACACAGCACCCAGAAGATTAAAACATTTTATTAAATAAATGGAAAGTTGTCAAGCATTTTTCAAAACAAACATTCATGCCGTAGGTCTGCATTATTGCCGTCGCCAATGATGCACGTCTCGACCAAATTCGTAATTTTTCTACTGACGCGACATCGGATTTTTGCGCTTGACAACCCCATCAAAATCAACTATAATATTATAGTCGTCGGTTATCATCTGTCAGTTAAGAAACTTTGATGTAACACTTTACCACTCCCCTGCGTCCTCCAGGTTTAGGAAGATTTTTACAAACCGCTCTTAACCGACAACCGATAACTGATAACCCATAACTATTTAATAGCCTTTTGGAGGTAAAAATGTTAGACAATATCGGACACATCGCTGGTACTATCTGGCACTATCTTGAACAAAACAATGAAGCCACTGTTACAAAAATAACACGCGAAATCGGTGAAACCGAACGTTCAGTCCTGATGGGGATTGGTTGGCTCGCTCGCGAAGGAAAATTAGATTTCAACCAACGGAAACAGGGCACTTATATAACACTAAAAACACATCAATCAGACCCAGAAGTCGGATAGATCTCGGAAGGAGAAAGGATTAAATGAAGCCACTCCGGCAATTAACAGTGGTCCCTACCTTGCCATTGAATCTCGAACCTTTGCGTGAACTCGCCTTAAATTTATGGTGGACCTGGGATCGTGAAGCCCTGGACCTGTTTCGTCACCTTGATGCCGGATTGTGGGAAAAAACCTACCACAACCCGGTGGCAATGCTCGGACAGATTTCCCAAGAACAACTGGATGCTGCATCAAAAAACAGCATGTTTCTTGCCCGCCTCGAAGTCATCCACAGAAAGTTCAAAGAATACCACAAAACACTTTCATGGTTTGAGACAAATCACAACGATGGGACGCTCGATAACCTGAAAATTGCCTACTTTTCAATGGAATTCGGGTTAACAGAGTGTATGCCCCTGTACTCCGGTGGCTTAGGGGTCTTAGCAGGCGACCATTTAAAATCCACAAGTTATTTAGGGTTGCCTTTTGTAGCGGTCGGGCTGCTCTATCAACACGGTTATTTCCGGCAGACGCTGACTGCAGATGGCTGGCAGATGGCAGATTACCCGATAAACGACTTCTACAACATGCCTATCCAACCGGAGAAGCGTGCCGATGGAAGCCCATTATTAATAGAAGTCTTATATCCTGAGGGAACCGTTTTCGCTAAGGTCTGGCGCGCCCAAGTCGGGCGCGTGCCTTTATATCTCCTTGATACCAACATACCGGAAAATCAGAGCGAGGAATTAAGGAACATCACAGATTACCTGTACGGTGGGGATGAACGTCTTCGTATCAAACAGGAAATTTTACTGGGGATCGGTGGATATCGCGCCTTAGCTGCGCTCGGTATCCAACCGACCGTCTGCCACATGAATGAAGGGCATGCAGCGTTCCTCGCAATTGAACGTATTCGTCAACTCATGCGGGAAACGGGCATCCGTTTTGAGGAAGCCTGCGAAGCCACGAAATCCGGAAATATCTTCACAACACATACACCTGTTCCTGCTGGTATTGACTGGTTTCCACCTGATTTAGTGAACTACTACTTCAGTAACTACTACGACGAACTCGGCGTTTCTGCCGAAACTTTCCTTGGCCTCGGCAGGGCGAACTCAACTAACACGAACAACGAATTTAGCCCTGCGCTCCTTGCACTGAAACTGTCGGCTCTGCGCAACGGCGTGAGTCAATTGCACGGGCATGTCTCCCGCGAAATGTGGAAAAACCTTTGGCAAGGTATCCCTGTCCATGAAATACCGATTAGTGCGATTACTAACGGAATTCACACCCGTTCCTGGGTCTCCAATGATATGCAAAGTCTCTTCGACAGATACCTCGGACCTCACTGGATTGTTGAATTGACAAACCAAGATGTCTGGACCCAAATCTCGAACATTCCCGATCCCGAATTGTGGCGGACACACGAACGCCGACGTGAACGCCTTATCACGTTCGCACGCCAACGGCAAGAAGAGAAATACGCCCTTGGCGGCACTTTAGGGCGCAGCTCGCAAGCCCATTTGACGACGTTCAGCCCCACTCAAGAAACCGAAAGTGCAGCGATCAAAGTCCTCAATTCTGCTGCGCTGACCATTGGATTCGCACGCCGATTTGCAACTTATAAGCGGGCAACCTTACTTTTCCAAGATGTCGATCGGCTTGATGAAATTCTCAATCATCCTGAACGTCCTGTACAACTCATCTTTGCAGGTAAAGCACATCCACACGATTACGAAGGGAAACTACTTATCCAGCGTATCGCACGTATCGCAGCGGAACCACGTTTCTATCATAAAATCGTCTTTATTGAGAATTATGATATCTGTGTCGGACGCTACCTTGTTGAAGGTGTTGATATCTGGCTAAACAACCCTTTACGTCCCAACGAGGCAAGTGGGACGAGTGGCATGAAAGCGGCAGCAAATGGAGCCCTCAATCTCAGCATCGCAGATGGCTGGTGGGCAGAGGCAAATCATTTAGGGGGCGGATGGACAATTG
The DNA here is from genome assembly GCA_022826805.1 of Candidatus Poribacteria bacterium. Taxonomy (GTDB): domain Bacteria; phylum Poribacteria; class WGA-4E; order WGA-4E; family WGA-3G; genus WGA-3G. The sequence goes on along the minus strand of JAJDUH010000068.1, from coordinate 17,908 downwards.
ATACCGGACCTGCTTCAGATGATACTAAATCCAATGACAAAACACATGCCAACGCCATTTATGAACTTCTTGAAAAAGAGATTGTCCCGCTCTTTTACGAGCGCAACCCCGTTGACGACGTCCCTTATGCGTGGGTCGCACGTATGAAAACGGCGATGCAGAATCTCGCACCTATTTTCAATACCAAACGGATGGTGACTGAGTACGCAGAACAGTTATATTTCCCAACGCACCGGCGTTGGATGCAACTCAACGAAAACGCAGCGAAACGTGGCATCGCCTTAGCTCACTGGAAAGACCACATTCGAGATCACTGGGGCAGTCTCTGGATTGAGGAGAAATCCGCTAACCGAACATTTACTGCATCTCAAAATCTCGAACTGGGTGTTGGTGAATCCACAACAGTACATGCAGTCGTCCACACCGATGTCCTATTTCCACACGAACTTGCCGTTCAAATTTACCACGGCGTGTTAGACCCGACAGGAGAAATTCACAACGGCAATGCTACCGCCATGGAATATCAGAAAGACCTCGGAGGCGGTGCCTATCTCTTTGAAGGAACGCTCACTTTGAAAGAGGCTGGACTGCACGGCTATACTGTGCGTGCCTTACCTTATCATGAGGATCTGGAATCTCTCTCTGAACTCGGACTCGTAACTTGGGCTTAATTAGGGCTGCTTTTACCTGCAAAAAGCGGGTTTACGTTGCGTAAAACCGCTTTTAAGCGTACAATAAGAGGACGCAGCTTGAAACGAAGTGGAAAGTGGATATACGGAAAGGAACCTGAAATTCCTTGGGGAAACACCCAAGCAAAAACACTGACTTGACCGAACTGCAAGGGACAATTAAAAAAATGGACAGAACAGCAGAAATCGCTCGCGAAACAGCAGAAACCCGCATCCAACTTCGCCTGAACCTCGATGGAACGGGGAACGCTACGATTAACACCGGTGTCGGCTTCCTTGATCACATGTTGGAACTCTTCGCTAAACACGGATTTTTTGACTTGGAGATTGAAGCGAAGGGGGACCTACACGTAGATGCACACCACACTACCGAAGATGTCGGTATCTGTTTAGGGCAAGCTGTTCAAAAAGCAGTACTTGACAAATCAGGAATGCAGCGTTTCGGCAGCTTCACGGTCCCAATGTATGAAGCACTCGCCAAAGTCGATCTGGATGTCTGCGGTCGTCCCTATCTCCACTATGAGACACCCCTTCGGGACGCGAAAGTCGGCGATTTTGATGTTGAACTCGCTGAAGAATTTTTTCACGGGTTTGCAAATCACAGCGGCACAACGCTACATATCAATGCCCCTTACGGTACAAATCAACACCACATCATCGAAGCCATCTTCAAGGCAGTTGCGAAAGCCTTGCACATCGCTACACGCCTCGATGCATCCATCACGGGCGTGTTATCCACTAAAGGAAGCTTATAGTTGTTAGTTGTCAGTTGCCTGAGAAAAGGTTATCGGTTGCCGGTCCGTTCGCTAACGCTCACTTTTGGTCGTCAGTAGCGGCCATGAAAATAAGTAAAGTTGTGAAGTGTAGCTAAAGTTGCGAAGTCCGTAAAGTTGGTGTTATGAAACGCTCGCAACTTTATGAACTTTACAGGCTTTAGAACACTTTGCAGTTGTGCGTTTCAATTTGATCTCTTAACTAACTACTGAAAGGGTTGCGCAGCAACCCGCACTGATAACCGATAACTATTGAAAGGAGAACCCTTATGAGTAACGGGAGCGTTATCGCAGTGATTCTTGGTGGCGGTCGCGGTACACGCCTGTTTCCACTCACCCGAGACCGCGCGAAACCCAGTGTCCCGATCGCAGGTAAATTTCGACTTGTAGACATACCAATCAGCAACTGTCTTCATTCCGGATTCGATCGCATCTACGTCCTGACACAGTTTAATTCTGTCTCACTGAACCGACACATCGCACAAGCATACCGATTTGATAGTTATCGTCGTGGATTCGTCCAAATCCTTGCTGCCCAACAGACCTTGATGGGCGAAGAGTGGTATCAGGGAACAGCAGATGCCATCAAACACAACGAACCCTATATTCTCAATCCACGGTTCGCAAACGATTATGTCCTCATCCTTGCTGGTGATCATCTCTACCGAATGGACTACCGCAAAATGTTACAAGTCCATACCGAATCCAATGCGGCTATTACTGTTTCCGTTATTCCTGTCAAAAAAGAGGATACAAGCGGACTCGGCATCCTCCAAGCCGATGCAGATGGACGTATCGTCAATTTCGTGGAGAAACCGCAAACCGAGGAAGAACTGCTGCCACTACGCGTTGAACCCGATGTCTTTACCTCGCGAGGTATAGAACCGCAGGGGAGAGAGTACATCGCCTCAATGGGTATCTACATCTTTAACCGCGAAGTCCTCCAAAACGCCCTTCAAGACGACGCAAATGTGGACTTCGGTCAAGATATTATTCCGAAGAGTATTCAGACGCTTCCAGTCTCCGCCTATTTTTTCGATGGCTATTGGGAAGATATCGGGACCATCCGTTCTTTCTACCACGCGAACATCGGACTCACCAATACCGCACCGGCGTTCAATTTTTACGATGAACAGGCACCCATCTATACCAACCGCCGCCATCTTCCCAGTACAAAAGTCAATAGCAGTAGTGTCCGTTCTTCAATCCTTGCTGAGGGTTCTATCATTGATGATTCGGAACTTGATAGAACGATTGTCGGCATTCGGAGCGTTATCTCCAACGGGAGTCGAATCTACCAGTCTGTACTTATGGGCGCAGACTACTACGAATCAGAGGCAGCGAAAGTAAAGAATGCCCAGTCAGGTATCCCGGGTGTAGGTATTGGGCGAAATTGCCTGATTCAGAATGCAATCATTGACAAAAATGCGCGTATCGGTGATAATTCTATATTGGTCAACCGAGACGGGCTTGATAACTATGATGGCGAGAGCTACTACATTCGGGACGGCATTGTGATTGTTCCAAAGGATGCAACGATACCTCCCGAAACTGCTGTCTAACCTATAGCCTTAATTTTATAGCCAAAGGCTGATGTAATAAGGAGAATTTCTGATGCTTAAAGGACTATCACTTCTAATTTTAACCCTCCCTCTCCTGATACTTTTCATGGCACCGTACGCCACAGCACTGGACACAGATGGACTCGTCGGTGCCTGGTTGTTTGATGAAGGCAAGGGGCAAGCCGTTACAGATTCCTCTGATAACGGACTGGATGGCGAAATTGCACAAGGAAAGCCGAAATGGGTCAACGGGAAATTTGACGGGGCTATGGAGTTTGGAGGCACCGATATGGTGACTGTCAATGATGATAACTTACTTGACCTTGAGGACTTCACGGTCGCTGCGTGGATAAATATCCCTAAAATCTCCGGTGCCTGGCAGATTATCGCCACTAAAGAGAACCGAGGGCCTGTCGGCAGGAATTACGGGCTCTTCGGACATATTAACACGGGTGTCATCCACTATTCCTTCACAACAGGCGGCGGTTGGAAATCGTTTGATGCGCAAACCGTTGTCACCGATGGCGAATGGCACCACGTTGCAGGCACTTATGATGGCTCCGACTTTAAACTCTACATTGACGGAGAAGTAGATGCAGAAGTGTCACCAGGGACGGAACCTGATACCCACGATAATGTTTTCTTTATTGGTGGTTGCGACGTCGGGGGCTATTGGATGTCGGGAACTATTGATGAAGTTGTACTCTACGACAGATCTCTCAGCGAAGAAGAAATTAACGAATTAATCGAAGATGGTATGGCTGTAGCTTTAGACGTGCAACCCGGTGGCAAGTTGGTAACAACTTGGAGTCAAATTAAAGAACAAGCGACTCGGTAAATTCCAAGATGCGTTAAGGAGAATGAACTGATATTATGTCTGAATTAAGGCAACAACTCCTCGTGTTACATCTGCACACGCCTGATTTGAATAGTAACGTTGTCGCTTGGGCAATGTACGATGGTACTGGTCAAAAACGCCATACCACAGGTGACAGCGATGCTCCACCCTATAGCTCGGTTGTGGAAGCTATGCAAGATGGCTGGCGAGTGATTCAGTTTCCACAACAATTTCCTGCTTATCCGGGTATGGAATACCATACCTCATATCTCAGGTTTGAGTATATTCTTGAGAAATTGGAGAAAATCTCATGAGCGATAAAAATCATTTACTCAGTACAGAACAGATGGCGAACTTCGTTTCGGACGGTTACCTTCGCTTCGACGAACTCATCCCTCGCGAATTGAATGAAGCAGCGCACGCCGAAATGGAAGCGGGTGTTATTGTACGTGGACGCGGCGGCACGATTTTAGACGAAGTCTGGGATGATGACTCTGCTGTGGGCAAAGTCTTTCGACAGCCAGAGGTGAAAGGTATCATTCACAGCCTCGTCGGCGAGGATCCGCTTTACGATCACCATGCCGTTCACATTGTACGCCCCGAAAACGAAATAGGACAGATTTGGCATGCCGATGCAATCATTGACTTACGGCTGCATTTTGACATCCAATTTTTCTATTTCTCGCACGATACGCCGCGCGAAATGGGGGGAACAATGATTTTACCGGGGAGCCACTATCGCCGTGTCTGCGAAACGGACATCGCGCGTTACCAGAACTTCCTCGGACAGCTGCCCGTCGTCTGCAAGGCAGGTACGCTGCTCGTCGTGCATCACGGGATGTGGCACTGCGCGCAACCGAATTTGACTGATCGGACACGCTATATGTTTAAACTCCGCCTCAACCCCACGGTGCGCCAACTCAAACTCTGGAATACAGACGATCTTGATACAGCCTCTTTCCACGGCATCTTAGGTCGGAATCACAGATGGTACGGGAACGATGTTCGACTCGAGATCGTCAACCGCATCAAGCAGTGGCGTTTCCTTACTGGTGATGCCTCATTTGATGTGAGCTACTGGCTCTCTCGACTTGAAAACATGCCGGAAAACTCGCAAGAGGCAGCTTAGTTATTAGAACAAAAAGGCGCGGTTTATAACCGCGCCTTTAAGCAAGCTCTGAAGATCCAAAGGACTACCTATTTCTATTAGCTCGTCCTCTGTTCCCGGCTCTTCTATTCCCAGCAGCCCGCCTCCTAATTTCCCGCATTATTTCCTGCCGCTCCGCTGGTGAAGAATTCCGAAGTTTCTCTGCTAACTCCTTCTGGTTTATCCCTAACATCTCAATCTGCTTTTTCATCTCCATTTGTCTGCGCATCTCAGCTTCCATCTGCCGTTGTCTGGCGTTGGCTTGGTTTTCCGCTGCAGCACTTCCTTCTTTTTCAGATGCGCTCTGACTTCCTTCGCCACCTTTGCTGCCACCACCCCGATTCGTCGTGAGAAACTGGAGTGTCTCTGTCTTCAGTGTTATCGGCTTTCCGTCTTTTTCTATTACCACCTGTTTCGCTTGGATGTCCTTTACTGTTATGTCCCCTAACTTTTCCCCTATGGTAACAAAATGGTAGCGGTTCGATCGTTTCTCCAAGAGCGTCGCCTGCGCTATTACACCGTCGGCATCAACAGCAGTCCCAACCAAACTGTAGGCAGGTTCGTTGTTGGGTGCAGTCCATCCCAACGGTCGAAAGAGATTGTTATCAATAATCACTTTATAGAACGCCGCATTCTCGCCAAAATCAACTGCCACACGGTTTTGACGTTGCCGAAATCTACGTTGCGTCTCGGCTTGTTCCTTCATTTTTGCCATATCTTGCATTTTCGCCGAATTCATCTCCGATTTTGTACCAATAAAATCCGCTTTTGTTTTCTCTTGGGCGTGCAGTAATATCCCAAAACCGAGGAGTAGACATACGACACATCCGATCCCCAGTTTTGCCAGGATGCTGCGTTGATTACCAGTATTTCTTAATTCCATTCAGTTTTCCTCCGGGCACTTCCCAAGCGGACTTTATAAATCTCTATTCACAGTTTAAGACAATCTCCATTGCAGAAGGTTCTCTTTAATTTTACTATATCCTCCACTGAATGTCAATTGTACTCGGCATTGCTGTTAAAAACCAATAGAAGTGATTTCCACACAGTGATTTCCTTCGCCAAAAAACGTTGACTTTCCAGAAAAAATGCGGTAAACTTTATAGAAAGATATCTGTTTAATACACATAAGGAATAAACCTATGAAAAACCATACCACCCTTCAAAAATACATCGCATTTGCGTGCAGTTGTGCTTTTATTTTTTTCTTAACAGGTGGGCAGGTGGAGGCAGCGCGGCGCTCTCGTGTCCTATCGATAGCTCTTTTCGCGTCAGGTATGAGCCTCCAATTCGGTAGCAGTTTTCTCAAAGCCTCTGCTCAAGACCAATACGACACCTATCTCAACGCCGCAATCCAAGCAGACATTCAAACGCATAAGGACGCTTTTCTCGTTAGGCGCAACGCTGGCACTATCATGTCGCGCGTCGGTATGGGTTGTGTCGGGCTCGCCGTGCTTTTCTCAATCTATAATCAAGTGGTTACACCAGAACTTGTAGAGGGTTCAGCCGATCCAGCAGACGGATTGAAAAATCAATCCGAGACCCCGAAAACTCGTCTGAGCAACTTCGCATATCGCTTTTCTCAAAACACAGATTTGCTACTCCCACGCACCAAGTTCCAATTGTACCCACACTATGATACCCAAACGCATCGCGCGAGTCTAAGGTTCCTGCACCATTTTTAGGACGCATTTCATAAGGACAAGGTGGTGTACCACAGGATTGGACATCGGTTTCGCCACACCCCTTCAAAGGAGAAAATGTAATGTACCTCATCCGCCACTTATTCAACGGCAAGATTTGTCTGTTAGGTCTCCCGATGTGTTTTGCCGTCCTTCTGTTTAGCACTTGCACAAATACGGAAGATTTCGCGAACCCGCTTGATCCGGAGAATTTACGGACTGCTGGTGCGCCAGACGGTCTCACTCTCTTCGCCGGAGATAAACAGGTACGGGTCACATGGAACGATATAGGTCAGACAGGCATTAAAGGATATCGCATCTACAGACGCTCTACAGGCAAAACGGATGCGGAATTCCAGCAGGTTGGCTCTGTTGATGCGCCCGCAAATGAATTCATTGACACCCAAAATCTCGAAAATGACCGGCGCGATGCATCCGGACGGCTGCTCGCTTATGAATATCGGGTCACTTATGTGGATGTTAACGGGGTCGAAACACCAGATCCGACCAACCCGCCTATCGAGAGTGAAGACCCGCGTCGTATTTGGAAAACGGCATTCGCAACACCGAGCGTCCCACCCCCGGCACCGACTGTAACGCTTGGCGACCCAACCGATCTCACTATTAAACTTTTTTGGGAAGGTTATGAGTTTCCTTACGATTTCTCTATCTTCCGTGTCTATGCTGCACTTGATACTGAAGACGATAAACCCCTCCGGTTCAAACTGATTGCTGAACCGAAGCGAGATAAACTCTACTACTTTGACCACGATTTTCAAGTCGATGGCACCCGAAAAGTCTATCGCGTCGCCGGCGTTGACGAATTTGGAGCAGAAGCAATAACCGTCATTACCGCAGCCGTGCCGAATCTGCCACCTGCACCGCCGAAAAATGTTCGGGTCCGTTACATACCCCGGTCCTTCCTGAACGCAAAATACGATGCAGTCATTTCATGGATACCGAACACCGAACCAGACCTCGCAGGATACCAACTCTATACCAGAGATGCAGCAGGAAAACTGCTTCCGCGACCCGCAGTCGGACGAAAGGACCGCAACTTCACAATTATTGGTGAAGACCCTAACCTTGTCGGTCAGTCCCTGGAATTCAAGAAGTACTTTATCACTGCTTTTGACGATACCCCCGGCCCCGATGGACGGCGAGACGAAAGCGCACTGGTAGAAGCAAAACCGTAAACAGGTCATCGGTTATCAGTTTTCGGTTAAAACCTGTGGAGGTTGCGTGCTGCGTGAATTCCACAAACCGCTCTTTAACTGACAACTGAAAACTGACAACCAGTAAGGATAAACATAATGCACGTTAAAAACAGAATACGCAATACGCAATACTTTATTTACACCCTCTGTACTGCACTTCTCGTCAGCACCGCACTGCCCCTCTCAGCGCAATTGCCAGCGGTCTCGCACCTTAACACCATTCAGACAGCGGAACCACTCGGTAAGGGAGGCACTAGTACTACGTTTGGACTTCTCCAATACGCCAAAGTTGATCTGCTACCAGATCTACGTCAAAGAGTAGACATCGGTGGGTTTGAGGAATCCCATCGCGTAACGTTTGAAATCGAGACGTTTCTTGTGCCTGTCAGATTCGCTTACGGTTTAAGCGATGAACTCGACCTCATCCTTGGTGGCACATTTTCGACAGGCGGTGTACGGAAGGTTGTCCACGATTTCTACGGCACCAATGCAGAGAACGATGCAGATCCGAATATCAACCGTCGCGTCTACGACCAACCGCTATTTGACGGTGTCATCGGACTCAAGTACAACATCAAACCCGATCGCAATGACAACTTCCCAAGCTTTTCCGTTGGTGGAGACGCGCAGTTCGGTTTCACAGCTGATGACAGGCTGAACTCGGACAATGAATTCCTCGACCACAGTCCAGCTGACGGTTTTCCATTTATGGGCGTTAATACCTATCTGGTAGGGACTCAAAAACTCGGTAGCCTTTTCAAACTCCACGCAGGTGTCGGTGTCTTCTTAACATCAAAATCCTTGAAAACGACGGATTTTTTCACGCTCAACTGGCAAGTAGGTACTGAAATAGCGATTTCAGATAACATGTGGTTGGTAGGCGATTTCTCGCGCGAACTCCCGTATGCAGGCGTGCATGTGACAAACCTCATTGGCATTACATTCCGCTACGAAATCTCAAATACGCTTGCCTTTCAACTCGGATTCAACAGCCGTCCCGGATTCCAGTTCAATCTAACCTTTGGTGGCGAGCAGGCACAGGCACTTGGCGGCGAGAATCTGCTGTTTTAGCAGCAAAATTAAGGGAACTATTAATGAGAGCAGTTGTTCAACGCGTCAAATCTGCAAGCGTTAGCGTAGAAGGCACACTTGTTTCTGAAATTGGAGCAGGCGTCCTTATTTTTCTTGGTGTCGCCCATGAAGATACCGCAACGGAAATAGAATATATCGCTAACAAAGTCGCCAATCTCCGCATCTTCGAGGACGAAGAAGGTAAAATGAATCGTTCACTTCGCGAAATGGGTGGGGCTGCACTTGTTGTTTCACAATTCACGCTCTACGGCGATTGTCGCAAAGGACGGAGACCGAGTTTCATCAAAGCCGCCCGTCCTGAATCGGCGAACGCACTTTATGAGGAGTTTATTATCGCTCTTGAACAGCAGAATATCCCTACGCAGGGCGGTACCTTTCAGGCGATGATGGACGTGGCACTTGTTAACGACGGTCCCGTGACTATTCTATTGGACAGCGACAAAAATTTTTAACGGTTGCCTCTGGGCTGCCCTTCCGTTGTCAGGGCAGTACTTCAATTGTTAACAGACCTCTCACAACCTAAAGCAGGCTTATTAATAATTTTAGACCGGCGTTGACGAGGGAAACACCGTCCAAGACAATAGATTAAAAAGGAGAAAAGTATGGCTCGCAAAATGCGTCTCGGTTTAGGGCAATTCAGCGAACTCAGCGAAGAACGGTTAAAATTCATTAAGCAGCTTGGGGTCGAAGATGTGCTGCTCAACACGCCTCAACTTCCTGGCACAGAACGTTGGGAATTCATGGACATCCTTCAACTTCGCACAGAAGTAGAAAACGCTGGACTTCGATTGGCAGCACTTGAGAACGTCCCTGTCCCCTTTTATGACGAAGCGATGCTCGGATTGCCACGCCGCGACGAACAAATTGAAAACATGGCGACGACGATTCGTAACATCGGTAAGGCTGGCGTTGAAATTTTTGGGTATCACTGGATGCCAAATGAGGTTTGGCGTACTTCCCGGACAACACCGAGTAGAGGTGGCGCTGCCGTTACGAGCTTTGATATGGAGGAGGTCAAGGACGCACCCCTAACGCACGGACGTGTTTTCACTGAAGAAGAAATGTGGGAAAATTATGAGTATTATATGAACGCAATTTTACCGGTTGCAGAAGAGGTAGGTGTCAAACTCGCACTCCACCCAGACGACCCACCTGTTGAATCCCTTGCGGGTGTCCCGCGCTTGTTCCGCAATTTTGAAGGTTTCAAACGTGGCATGGAAACCGCAGACAGTCCAATACACGGACTCGACTTCTGTGTCGGTTCTTGGTCAGAAATGGGACCGGGTGTCACGGATGCGATCCGTTATTTCGGGGAGCGTGATAAGATTTTCTACGTGCATTTCCGAGATGTAGAGGGGCATGTCCCAAAATTTGCTGAATCTTTTGTGAATGAAGGCAATTGCGATATGTTCGAGGTGATGCGGACGCTAAAAGAGGTCGGTTTCACAGGCTTCATGATTACCGATCACGTTCCGCACGTTGTTGATGATACAGATTGGGGACACCGGGGTCGGGCGTATGCCATCGGATACATGACGGCGTTCCTTGAAATTTTAATGGCGACATAAATATGAAACAGTCTGAATATATTGATACCATCAAACAAGGCGACTGCATTGAATTGATGTCTGAAATGCCGGAGGCGTGTGTTGACCTCATTATCACAGATCCACCATTTGCCATCGACTTTAAAGCAACTCGTCATAATTACAACCGAAAAGGGAACCGCGTCCTTGAAGGTTATAACGAGATTGAAGGAAGCGATTATCTCACCTTTACGCTTGATTGGCTTTCAGCGGCAACGAGAACCCTAAAAGATTCTGGTAGTATGTACATCTTTTCGGGTTGGAACTACCTAAAGGACCTTCTGATAGCAATTGATCAGTGCCAGCTCACAACGGTGAATCACCTGATTTGGAAATATCAGTTCGGGGTTGTTACCAAACGTAAGTACGTAACCTCTCACTACCACTGTCTTTTCTTGTGCAAAAACGATAAGAAACGAAAGTTTTATCCCTATCGCCGATTTAATAAGGATGCGAAAACTGAAAATGGTGGGTCGGCACATTACAAAGACAAAGAGGATGTCTGGGAAATCAAGAGAGAATATTGGCAAGGTGCAGTTAAAACACCGACCAAATTACCAGCGGAGCTTATCGAGAAAATTCTTGATTATTCCAGTGAAAAAGACGATGTCGTTTTGGATCCATTTTTAGGATCAGGGCAAGTTGCTGTTGTCAGCAAGATGAAAGGCCGGCACTACATAGGCTTTGAAATTGTACCAGCGTACTATGAGTTTGCCCGCGAGCGTCTTGAGTCGGGACAATACTTAATACAGAAAACAGAAGAAGAGCCTGTATGGGACTTATTCAGTGAGAAAGTCTAATTCTATCATGATAAACGAAAAAATAGTTGACACAGTTGAGAAACTGCAAAATACCTCTCAAAACATGCCAAAAGTTTGGGATGGGAGAAGTGCCATTCTTGAAATGAAAGAGGGCGGTTCCAGACAGTGGCGGCAGATGGAATGGATGGGGTTTTATTTTGAATTTTTGTGTCAAAAACACTTTGATGGCATAATTGACATGCCCGGGAAAAAATATGGCAATACAGAGTTCGACGCATTCCGTGAAATTTCATGGGACTTTAAGTCACACGCGGCTAATACGACAAACCATACCGTGATTACAAATGACGCGGAAGCGATAGTAAACACGATAAGTGATTACGGCTACTACGGAGTAATTCTTGCAATCGGTGAAGTAGAATACAACGACGAAGAAAAAACCTTTAAAATGTGGCATGATGAACTGAAAGAAGGAATCAGCAAATACGAAGTAAACAGGATAAACAGAGGGGCAATGTCGAGAAGACGTAAAACAGAATTTATATTATCAGAAATTCATTTTCTCTGTTTTAATACTGAAACACTGAGTCAATGCGGCGGCTCATTTCAGAAGGGTTTTAGAAATGCTGATGGCAGCCCAAGACGCGAAAAAGTCACGGTAAATATTCGGAAAGTTCCTGACGAAGCCCTTGTGGCAACTGAAAATTCATGGGGAACAGCCACACATAATATTCTGTTTTAGGTGAAGATCGGACCGTTAACAATGTTCCTTATATGACGATTTTCAGAAAGTTTATATGTTCTTGGAAACACTATACATCAGTAGCCGATTGGTGCTACCATTGAAAGGCATTATTTTGATTGGATATTGACAATTAGAATTTACACAAACGAATAATAAATCACGCTACTACAAACGGATACATTAGGAGCGTGGTTTGTGGTAGCACAATTCATTTAGAGTTACCACCTAATGCTACTGCACAAAAAGGATCCCAAAATGGCGCAAGTTGTTCCCTTAAGATACGACACCGCTTTTAAGAAAGCATTCAGCCAACCGGAGATTTTCTGTCAATTTGCTGAAGATGTCTTAGGTATCAAATTTCACACCGATGAGGTGCATCGCGGTTACAAATTTCTTGAACCTATCGGGCAAGTTGATATTGAATACGACCTGTTTGCTGAGGACCTGGAATCTCGAATTGTAGTTGAGATACAACATGTCAAAGAACGCCACTTCTACGACCGTTTCCTATATTATCATCTTATCAACCTCGTCGAACAGGTGAAAAACAGCAAAGCGTATCAGTTCGATCAGACGGTTTACACGATTGTTGTCTTAACAAGTCCGTATAGCGAGAACGAAATCGACTTTAGTGTGGCTATCACAGATTTCAACCCGATTAACGAATTTAACCGCAAAGTCGATGTCTATCCGCATCAACTCGTATTTGTGGTCCCGCGTATGGTCAACGAGCAGACACCTGCTGGCATCAAAGCGTGGTTGGAACTCATGTTGGATTCTCTCGATGGAGAGATGGACGAAAGCCGCTATAACTCCCCAATTTTCGAGAGAGTGATTGATGCGGTAAAACGGGACAACATTTCGCCAGCGGAGCGCAGGGTCCTTAAGGATGAAGAGTCTTGGGAAGATACCCTAATAGATGAAAATGATCGAGGGCGGCAGGAGGAAAGGATTACTATTACTCGCGCACTGATTAGCGAAGGCATAAGCACTGAAGTCATCTCAAGAACAACGGGCCTCACAGAAGCAGAAATTGAAAAACTGAGGCAATCATAAATATCAAGGCGTGTTGATAACAGCGTAATACAATGGAGTAAAAAACAACAGGACTTACGCAAATTGGGTAAAGAAGCAATATATTCCACCCGAAAAGGCATTATTTCAGTGATTTAATCCCCTAAATCTCCCAACCCCCCATATCCCCCCTTATCAGGGGGGTAGGGGACTTTAAGAGGAAATGCGTAAGTTCTAAAACAATTACAGACAAGGAGGGGCCATCATGCATAACAGACCTCCGTCCATCGGCGAATACCTACTCAGAAAGTTGGAAAGTTACGGCATTGAACACATTTTTGGCATTCCTGGCGATTATGTCCTGCGGTTCTATAACCTCATCGAGCAGAGTCCGATTCAGCACGTCGGTATGACCCGTGAGGATGCAGCAGGCTACGCAGCAGATGCCTACGCACGCACAAAAGGAATGGGTGCTGTCTGTGTTACCTACTGTGTCGGCGGGTTATCAACGGTGAACGCTGTTGCAGGTGCCTATGCAGAAAAATCACCCGTTGTCGTTATTAGCGGCTCTCCGGGTATCAAAGAGCGTGGGAAAGATGCCCTCCTACACCACAAAGTCAGGGATTTCCATACGCAACAACGTATCTATGACGAGATAACAGTGGCGACAGCACTGCTCGATGAACCCTTTACTGCCTTCAACGAAATTGACCGAGTGCTTGATGCCGTGTATCGTTATAAACGTCCAGGATACATTGAGATCCCGCGCGATATGGTGGATGTGCGCGGTACACTCTACCAAGGTCCCTCAACCGGCGGACACGTCAGTGACCCGGAAGTGTTAAACGCCGCTGTTGACGAGGCATGCACCTTTATTAATAAGAGCAAAAAACCTGTAATTCTCGCAGGCGTAGAACTCCATAGATTCGGTTATCAAGATAAACTGATTAAACTGGTGGAAGAAAAGCGAATCCCGGTCGTGGCAACGCTTCTTGGAAAATCTGTGATACCAGAATCACACCCGCTCTACTTGGGGATCTATGAAGGCGCAATGGGTAGGAAGGAAGTTAGAGAATTTGTTGAAGATTCGGACTGTGTGATTATCCTCGGTGCCTTCATGACCGATGTGAACCTCGGAATTTATACCGCAAACCTCGACCGGGCGCGCTCTATTTACGCCACCTCTGAAAAAATCACCGTCCGTTATCACACCTACGAAGACGTGATGTTTGACGACTTTATCGACGGCATCAATTCGTCAAACCTCCGTAAACGAAGGAAACCCAATTTAGGCTGGGCACTCCCAGGCGCCGAACCGTTCGCTGTTGAACCCAAAGCACCCTTAACGGTTGGTCGTCTCTTCCAACATCTCAACGAATTTATTAGTGATGAACTGACGGTTATCGCCGATGTCGGAGACAGTCTCTTCGGCGCCGTGGAACTGCGGATCCATCAACATACCAACTTCATCAGTCCAGCTTACTACACTTCAATGGGTTTTGCAGTGCCAGCATCCGTTGGTGCACAATTTAGTATGCCAGATACTCGATGTCTCGTTATCGTCGGAGATGGTGCCTTCCAAATGACGGGCACTGAACTCTCAACTGTCGCACGCCACGAATTCAATCCGATCATTCTTGTTTTAAACAACCACGGATATGGTACGGAACGGCACCTTCTTGAAGGGACCTTTAATGATATAGGGTGTTGGAACTATAGCGGTATACCGTCCCTCTTTGGAACAGGGCGCGGGTTCCACGTCCGAACCGAAGGCGAATTTGACGAAGCCATGAAGGCGGCACTTGCCGAGACGCGACATTTTACCCTGATTGAGGCAGAGCTTGAGAAATTGGACACTTCACCAGCGCTCGCTCGGTTAGCAGAACGGATGTCTGGCGAAATTTAAATTTTCTGGTTTGCTGTGGCGTTGGGTTTCGCTATATTTGATTCCAGAAACATCTTATCAACAAATGCCAGGTCTTTTTAGACGTTCGACAGTACTTGTTGCTTCCGCTCAACCCAACCTACATTGAACTTACGCTTTTAACTACCCAAGTTGCTACTTTTTATAGACATAGCACCCCTCCAGGGTGCGGTTTCTTGAATACATCGTTTTCTATAGACATATCACCCCTCCAGGGTGGGAAATGTTTGAAAAACCTTATTGAAAGCCCAAAAATTTGTTAGTAGCAACCTGGGTTATTATAGCGCGGCGATTTTTTCACGTAAGAAACCTGTACAAAAAGGCACTTGTTCCTCCGAGAGTCCGTGCAGGACCACTGCCCCGTCATAACCGCTCTCCTTCAGTAAACCGAGATATTGATCGTAGTCCAGCAATCCTGTCCCAGCGGCGAGGTGTCCTGCTTGACCGTCCGTGTCCAAATCTTTCGCATGCGCAAGCGCTATATCGTCACCAAGCAGTTCAAATGCTTCGTCAAGGATCTCTCGCATCTTTGGCAGCTCACCCTTGTGAAAAATATTAGCACCGTCCATACACACTTTTAAATAGGGCGATTGCATCTCATCAAGCAAGCGACGTGCTCTCGGTGCCGAATCAATCACGTTCGCCACTTCGGGTTCAAATGCGAGTGTCACCCCGTATTCCTCGGCGACCTCTAATGCCTGCCGCATAGATGTAACCAAATCCCGCCATGCCGCTGCCGAACTGTTATCGGGATGTGCGCGCCACATGCTGTCTGGGTTACGTGAACCGGTGCAGATCGTAATTACCGATGTGCCCATCGAAGCGCATTGCTCGGCGACAGAGCGCAACATACGCAATCCAGCGTGGCGTTTCTCAACATCGGGATCAATCATGTTGTAGGTGCCCCCAAGTGCTGAGATCGTGATTTGCCGAGCGTCCAGTGCCTCGCGAACGTCTGCAAGCGATAGTCCCGCTGGCACATGATATTGTAAATGATAGACATCGTGTTCCACAATAGCATCCAGCGTCTCGCTGAGTGTTTCGCGACGGATTGTCCCTACCATAAGTCCAACGTGCATAAGTCTCTCCTGTTAAATGATGGTTGTCTGAAATATAAAAAAACATAGTGATTATACAATACAATAGATCGGATGGCAAGAAAAAAGAGGAGGCGTAGGGTGTAACGTATTCATTTGAAAAAAATTACATTTTTCGGCAAAGTATGGTACAATTACATCACATCGTTTAAGAAAAGAAGCAAGGTCTGCAGTTATAGTAAAATATACAATACTTGAACATTGAATAGTTTCCTATGCTACAGAAGCGGTACACGTCTTTTTTACCGAAACTACGTTATTGTACACACCTTATCAAAAAAGAAAGGAAAATTATGGCAAGAATACCAATTGGTTTAGAACTGTTTTCCGTCCGAAATGAGCTGGCTGAGGACGTCCGCGGCACGATAAAAGCGGTCGCTGAAATGGGATATGAAGGCGTTGAGTTTGCCGGTCCACCGCGACACTCGGCGCAAGAACTCAAAGGTTTACTGGATGAATTCGGTTTAGTCTGTTGCGGTTGGCACACACCGTTTAACCTCGTCCAAGAAGACACCATCGATGCAACGATTGAATTTAACAAGGTTTTGGAAAACCCTTATGTTATCGTTCCAGGAATTCCGGGTGAGCTGCGCCAATCGCGGGCGGACTGGTTGAAGTTAGCAGACATTTTCAATAGAATCGCCGATAAACTCGCCGCACACGGTATGGTAACGGGTTATCACAATCACCACGTCGAATTTACGCCACTCGACGGCGAAATACCCTGGGACACCTTCTTCGGTAACACCAACGAAGGCGTCGTGATGCAGCTGGATATGGGCAATGCACTCTCTGGCGGTGCCGATCTCGTCGGTATTCTGGAGAGATACCCGGGTCGCTCTGGCACCGTACATCTCAAACCTTACAACGAATCACTGGGCGAGACGGATAGACACGCCGGTTTCCGTCCAATTATTGGTGAGGATAGCGTGCCGTGGGATGAGATCTTCAGCGTCTGTGAAACGACCGGTGGGACAAAATGGTATATCGTTGAATATGAAAGTGATGCCTTCCCACCGCTTGAGGCTGTCGAACGCTGCCTGAGCGCACTAAAGGCAATGGGTAAATAGTGGTCAGTCAGCAGCAGTCAGCGGTCAGTTCGGAGACGCCCCACCCTCGGTAGGCGCGGTTTTGCGGCGTACTCGCCTCGGTTCATGCCCCACGGCATGAATACCGTTGATTCATGCGACGTGCATTGCTAACCGCGCCGGGCACAACGTTCAAATAATTCTAAAATTTACCATAGCGCGTAGGTTGGGTTGAACACCGATTTATTGAAAATGTTACAGAAAAGATGTTTTTCGAGATTCATTGAGAGACTCGCAATTATCAAAATACGCGTGAAACCCAACGTCCTGTTACACCCACAATGTTTGGATTGTTGGGTTTCGCTAAATCTACTTATAGGAATGGATATCCAAAAATGGAATCCTTCGTGTAAATAAGATGGATATTGGTCATTTTTCGCTCAACCCAACCTACATCTACTTTGTAGCACAATCTTTATGAAGATTAATTTATTAATTCGGTAATGTCCAAAGATCCGGACGCCCGAACTTGTTCGGGAGTGTTTTACTGGGGCGCGTCCCCAACAAGTTGGGACATCCAGAAAAATTACCGATTTAAATTCTGAAACTTCATTTATGGTAAACCAGAAAAATAAATAGACATATTATTAGATTTATATTAGCCTTTTCGTATTATGGCTTATTCATCAGATTTACGTAAACGCGTTTTAGCGTTCATTGCAGCTGGGGGTAAAAAGACCCAAGCCTGCCGGC
>JAJDUH010000002.1 GCA_022826805.1 Candidatus Poribacteria bacterium | reverse complement strand
ATTGGGCATTTTATCACACACGTCTATAATCTCAAACGCCCACATTCGGCGTTAGGGTATTTGACACCTATGGAATTCGAGCAACAAAACTTGGATTAAATTTGCGAAAAAGTGGTCTGAATAAACGGTGGCACTTCAGTTGTGTCAATTTACTTTTGCCTATTTATCGTGTAATATGATACAATGCTGTAACGGTTTCCTCACAAAAGTGAGCGGAAAAAGAAACAGGAAGGAGAATACAAAATATGCAAAACGAACTTACCGAATCACAAATTAATTTTTATCGTGAAAACGGCTATCTCGCTATTGAGAATTTTCTTGATGCTGAGGAATTGGAGGAGTGGCGACACTGCACGGATGAATCTGTTGAGGAACGACTCGGTAACTCAGTAGAATTCATGACAAATCAGATGGATGCTAAGCAATTTTACGCTCGCGTTTTCACGCAGTGTCTCCGTCTAACTGATACGCACCCTGGCATGCGGAAACTCGTTCACGACCCAAGACTCGGCAAAATGGCAACTGAACTCGCAGGGGTTGACGGCATGCGAATTTGGCACGACCAAGCCCTGATTAAGCCACCCCACGGTAATCCCACTGCATGGCACCTTGATGTACCTTACTGGTCGTTTGACTCACGGGATGCAGTCTCTTTCTGGGTTGCGTTGGACGATGCCACCCTCGCCAACGGATGCATGTGGTATTTGCCCGGCACGCATAAAACGGCACGCTTTGATAATGTCGGAATTGGCATAAACATCGGCGAATTGTTCAATGTCTATCCAGAATGGAAACAGATTGAACCGCAATGCGCTCCATGTCCTGCTGGCTCTATTGTATGGCATAACGGGCTTGTCGCACACGGTGCCGGTGCGAACATGACAATCCATCATCGAAGAGCGATGACATGCGGTTTCATGCCGGACGGATGTACATTCAACGGAAAACGAAACATTTTACCTGAGGACTACTTTAATTCATTAGAAATTGGCGATTTGCTTGACAACAACAAGCAGAATACGCTTATTTGGCATAAGGATTGGGAGACATAAAGGGTAGGGTTATAACCTAAAACCAAAAACCTATAACTCTAAAAAAGGAGCATCGAAGTATGGCGAAACAGCCTAATATTGTATTAATGGGAATTGACTCTCTTCTCGCAACACACATGAGTTGCTACGGGTATCATCGACAAACGACCCCTCACATTGATCGGTTTGCGGAAGGGGCCACCCTCTTTGAAAAAACCTACAGTGCGCACATTCCAACAACGAGTGCATACGTCTCCATGCTAACCGGCTTAGATACGTTCAGCACACAGGTTGTCGCTTTGCGGCATCAGGGACCGCTTCGTGAAGAGGTGAAAACGTTGGCGGAAATACTTCGGGAATCGGGTTACGATACGACCTGTGTTGGATTCGGTGGACCGAGTGCTCGCGGTTTTGATACCTATCTTGAGTATTCCGGTTGGGGTCCTGACGAGAGTGGGCGTAGTCCTAAAGCAGAAAATCTTAACAGAACAACCCTCCCAGAATTAAATCGGCTGATCGATCAGGGGGATGAAAAACCGTTTTTCCTATTCCTGCGTCACATGGATCCGCATTCCCCATACCTACCACCCGCGCCATACGAACGCATGTTCTACCACGGAGATGAATGCGATCCAAGCAACACATCCATGGAACCGGTGATGGCATTCAAACCGTTTTGCGACTATTTCGCCTCATGGATGCCACAAGGCATCACCGATAAAGATTATGTCATTGCACAATACGATGGCGCAATCGCCTACATGGATGCGTGTATTCAGACGCTCTTTAATGCGCTCGAAACGCGTGGCGTCCTGGATGAAACAATAGTCGTTATCAACGGCGACCACGGCGAAACCCTCTACGACCACGAGTGCTGGTTCGACCATCACGGAATCTACGATGTAACTTTGCATGTCCCACTGATTATTCGCTATCCAGGAAGGGTCCCTGCTGGTAAACGGGTCACGGGATACAACCAACACAAAGATCTCGTGCCGACGCTACTTGAATTAGCAGACATCGACACAGACATTGAATTTGATGGGAAGAGCCTCACTTCCCTCATTAGCGGAGAGATAACTTCTTTCGACAGCGAGTTCTATATCACCGAGTGCACGTGGATGCGTAAGCATGGTTGGCGTACCCCGGAATGGAAACTCATTGTTGCACTTGAGCCGGACTTTCATTTCAAGCCACCTGTCGAACTTTACAATCTCATTCAAGATCCCGATGAAAATAACAATCTTGCTGAGACCCACCCTGACATCGTCAATCTCCTCGAAACCCGGATGAAAGGCTGGATTCGTCAGCGAGAACAGGAAACTGGACTGACGAATCCGATCGTGACGCAAGGTGATTGGCACGGACACAAAGGTGTCGGTCCATTTAAGACATCCGAACAGGCGTATAACACGATGCACATCGGTGATCCGGGTCAAGCAGCACGGCTACAAGCAAAATCGAGAGATGAATAGCGAAATAGTTATCAGTTGTCAGTTATCGGTAAAGAGGATTTTGTGTAACAATTGCCGACTCTTGGAGTACTCCACGGAACGATGAATTGTAAAAACTGCTGATGGCTGACTGCTATTAAGAAAGGAAAATTCAATGCCAGATTATAGACGAGATGAGGTCTTAGGGCGACTGAGAGCAGAACTAAGTAGAGACAAATCGCTACTCGCTGTCGGTGCGGGAACAGGTATCACAGCGAAATTCGCTGAACAAGGCGGTGCGGATCTGATTGTCATTTACAACTCAGGGCGGTATCGGATGTCTGGGTTTGGATCTTGCGCTGGACTTTTGGCTTACGGCGATGCAAACGCTATTGTCATGGAGATGGGTGAGCGTGAGGTGCTGCCTGTTGTCAAGGAGACACCCGTCATCGCTGGTGTTAACGGCACCGACCCGACGCGTCGGATGCGCAATTTTCTCAAGCAGGTTCGCGATGTGGGCTTTGACGGGGTTAATAACTTCCCTACGGTTGGCGTAATTGATGGCACTTTCCGAGTGACACTTGAAGAGACGGGAATGGGCTTCTACAAAGAAGTTGAAACGATCGGTATCGCACACGAGATGGATCTTTTCACGATCGTCTACGTCTTCAATCCCGAAGAATCTGAGAATATGGCGAAGGTTGGAGCGGACGTTATCATCGCGCATATGGGGACGACGATAGGTGGGACTATCGGTGCTGAAACGGCTTTCACACTTGAAGACGCGGCAGTGCGAGTACAAGAAATATGTGACGCCGCACAAACTGTGAATCCAGATGTTATTTGTCTCGCGCATGGAGGGCCCATCTCAAAAGCACCAGAAGCAGCCTTTATCAATGAAAAAACAGACACCGTCGGCTTTGTGGGTGCCTCCAGCATTGAGCGATTCGCGTGTGAGGAGAGTATTCCGCGAGTTACGGCATCTTTTAAGGAATAAGAAAAACCGATAAAACAGCGGAGAAAGTGATGTCCAGTACGGTCCAAGAAATAGAGATTCTAAATGCGGATGATACTGAACTCATGCGTATCAGCCGAGAAGGAACGCTGTCCCTAAATTTGAACGAGATGCACGCGATTCAGCGCCATTTTGACGGATTAGGACGCAACCCAACCGACGTAGAAATCGAGACCATCGCGCAAACATGGTCGGAACATTGTGTTCACAAAACGTTTAAGAGCGTCATTCTTTATTCCGAAGAAGGGAAAGACCCAGAGCGAATCGATGGCTTGTTCCCAACCTTTATCCAACGCGCAACAGAAGAGATAGCCAAGCCGTGGTGTGTTTCTGTCTTTTCAGATAACGCTGGCATCATTGAATTCGACGACACCTATAATCTCGTTTTCAAGGTAGAAACGCACAATCATCCATCAGCGATTGAACCTTACGGTGGTGCCGGCACAGGCATCGGCGGTGTCATTCGTGATTCGCTTGGCACTGGACTCGGTGCAAAGCCGATTCTCAATACGGATGTCTTCTGCTTTGGGATGCCGGATACACCTTATACGCAGCTGCCGAAAGGCACACTTCACCCAAAACGCGTATTTAAAGGGGTTGTCGCCGGGGTCCGCGATTATGGCAACCGGATGGGTATTCCTACAGCAAACGGTGCTATTCTATTTGACACCCGTTATACCGCAAATCCCCTCGTCTTTTGTGGAAACGTAGGTGTAATACCGAGAAACCGGTGCGAGAAATCCGTTGAACCCGGAGACCTTGTGGTTGCTATCGGTGGTCAAACGGGTCGGGACGGAATACACGGTGCCACTTTCTCCTCCGCTGAATTGGACGACACTTCTGAAAACCTCGGCAGTGTGGTGCAAATCGGGAACCCGATTATGGAAAAGAAAATTGTCGATGCCTTGCTACAAGCGCGAGACCGCAATCTCTATCGCTCAATAACAGATTGTGGTGCTGGCGGGTTCTCTTCTGCAGTGGGTGAAATGGGGGAACACGTAGGAGCGGAAGTACATCTTGAACGGGTTTCTTTGAAATATGAAGGACTTGCGCCGTGGGAAATTTGGCTCTCCGAAGCACAGGAACGCATGGTCATCGCTGTCCCACCTGAAAATTTAGACGAATTGATAGAGATATGTGAGGCAGAATTCGTTGAAGCGACAGTCCTCGGTACTTTCACAGATACACACAGACTACAAGTTTTTTATGAAGGCAGCATTGTTGCGGATTTAGAGATGGAATTTTTGCACAACGGCTTACCACAACCCATCAAACAGGCAGTCTGGCATCCACCACAGCATCCAGAAATGGCGTCTCGTGCCGAAGAGACTGAAGATTACACAGCCGATCTCTGCCAGCTCCTCGCGAGTCCAAACATCGCAAGTAAAGAGTCTGTTATTCGACAATACGATCACGGCGTCCAAGGCGGTATAGTCATCAATCCGCTTGTTGGTTCAGAAAACGATGGACCGAGTGATGCATGCGTCGTCACGCCGGTAATCGGGAGTCGAAAGGGAGTAATCGTTGCCAACGGGATCAACCCGAAATATAGCGATGTAGACCCGTATATCAGTGCAGCATCAGCAATCGACGAGGCTTTGCGGAACATCATCGCTGTCGGTGGAAGCCTTGAGCAGACGGCGTTATTAGATAACTTCTGTTGGGGGAACCCTGACAAATCCGACCGACTTGGGGAATTAGTGCGCGCGGCGAGGGCATGTTATGACATCGCAACCGCTTACGGGACGCCGTTCATCTCTGGTAAGGATAGCCTCTACAACGAATACAGCGACACGACAACTGGTGAGCAACGCGCAATCCCGGCGACGCTGCTTATATCCGCTATCTGCGTGATGCCTGACATTCAGTGTGCAGTCACAATGGATGTGAAAACTCCCGGCAACTATATTTACGTTGTCGGGAACACTTACGCTGAATTGGGTGGTTCGCACTACTTTGGCCTCCATGGATTTATAGGAAATAACGCTCCGGTTGTCCGTCCCGATGAAGGTAAGTTGACGATGGAAAAACTTAGTGCTGCCATTAGTAATGGATTGGTTCGTTCTTGTCATGACTGTTCTGAAGGAGGCATCGGTGTAGCAGTGGCGGAAATGGCATTTGCAGGTGGATATGGGATGTCTTTGGATCTGAGCAACATTCCAAGCGGCGATGAGATCGCTGCTGACGACATGCTTCTATTTTCGGAGTCGAATAGCCGTTTCCTTGTAGAGATTGAACCGGAACACCAGCAGGCTTATGAAACCCACATGACAGGGGTACCTATAGGATGTCTTGGTACCGTTACAACGACCCCAGAATTCATCATCAATGGAACGGCGGGGCATCGAATGGTCGCAACTTCGATTGATACACTTAAAAACGCATGGCAGGCACCGTTGCAGTGGTAAATCTTTAGGTATCGGTAGCCGCTATAGTGAAACCGATCCTCCAGTATTTGGAGCGTTGGGTTTCGCATCTTTATTCACAAGCACATATTCATCGAAAAACGAAGTTCTGCTTATACCATTTCTAAGAGTTTATATTGCATTAGCTGCGTTTATGAAATGTGAGAAACTTGTAAGTTTAGCAATCGCGGTATCCGAGTAGTTTCCAAGGATCTCTGTGACCTTTGCTTGCATAGTTTCTAAGGTTTTATATGTC
>JAJDUH010000063.1 GCA_022826805.1 Candidatus Poribacteria bacterium | reverse complement strand
CCCCCTTATTCCCCGGATTATAATCCGATTGAACACGATTTTGCTAATATCAAACGAAAACCGGAATATAACCCCGACTCGAAACTTCAGGATATTATTCAAGAATATCAAATGTCTAATTAATTCTAAGGTTTACCATAGATTGTGTCTTGCGTATGGAACTATCTACCATGTTGCGTCTGGCAGCCTGCAAACTAACAATTTGCGGTACGAGCATTCTACGAGTAATGAACTTTAAATAATCAGGTTCCCGGAGGACCCCTATGAGAACCTATCGCGCAAGCACGCTCCCATTTTCCCAGTTTTTTTTGACGGACTTTGTGGGTGAGTTATCCCATAGCGGTGTGTCTGCTATTGAACTCGCGCAAGTCCACTATTCGGATGTAGAAGCCGAAACAATCTCCACACTTCAAGAAGAGACCGGACTCCATTTCACATCCATGTTGAGCACGGTGGGGGTTGACGCGCCAGATGGGATTGAAGCGTTAATCTCGATTCTCGACACTGCCCAAAGGCTTTCCATTTCAACAATCAGCATCGCGAGTGGTGGTAATGAAACCGCCACCGCTCGCGAGATTGAAGCGATTATTGACGGTCTCAAAACAGTCATTGCAGAAGCAGCGGCGCGCAACCTGACCCTTATGCTCTATGCCCACGAAGGGAGTCTGGCTTACAACCTCGAACGCACACAACAAATCCTCAATGCGATCCCTTCTGAAAACCTCGGCTTTTACTACAGCCCGTTCCATTTTCATCGCGCAGGAGACGACCCAGTTGTTGCTTTGCGAACCTTGTCTGAGAGACTAACCAGTGTCTATTTTAATTGTGGCGTCGATTCAGAAACAGGCAGCGAGCCGTTTTGGGCACCAGAGATGGATTTTCACGCCATCTGTCAGGAGATAGATCGCGTCGGCTATGCTGGGGAAATCATGCTTATCTATTTAGGGTTGCAAGCGGAAACACCACAACCCATTATTGAAGGCGTCTCAAACGCACGTGCGAAGTTGGAAAGTTATTTTTGATTGAGAACGCCTCACTATTCCAAGAGCCTCGCAGCACGTTGTTAAAACAACATCAATCGCAACACATCCCGTAGGGGCGAGGTCTCCTCGCCTTGTGGGTTTTTGAAAAAAAATTCAGACCCCTTTCATTTTTTTTCAAATTATGCAGTTTTTCCTCCTCGAGAATTCGTCTTTAATATATAGAGGGGACGAACTGCGCAAGCCTCAATATTAACATTCAAGTTTTGAATCCGCAATCTGTTTATTAGGAGAGGACCTCTTGGAAAGAGAAGATGATGTTCAACTGATTCATAGGGTTTTATCGGGTAACGACGCGGCGTTTGATATCTTGGTTGAAAGGTATCAAAAAAGCGTTCACGCTCTTGCGTGGCGGAAGATCAGCGACTTTCACCATGCCGAAGAGATTACGCAAGACACCTTCCTCCAAGCATACAAGAAACTCTCAACCCTCAAAAATACCCATCAATTTGCTGGGTGGTTGTATGTTATTGCAAATCGACTCTGCATTGATTGGATGCGAAAGCAAAAACCTGCAATGCAATCACTGGAGAACACACCTATGGAAGAAATCGAGGAAGTGTCTTATAGACATTACGTATCAGAACAGCAGCGGATAAGAAGTGCTGAACGACACCATGAAATCGTCAAAAAACTTCTTGAAAAGCTGCCAGAGAGCGAACGTACGGTTGTAACCCTCTACTATCTCGGTGAAATGACGATAAAGGAGATCGGTAAGTTCTTAGGTGTTTCCGCAAAAACAATTAGCAGTCGTCTTCATCGAGCACGGAAGCGTTTACAAGAGAAGGAAGAATCCCTGGTTCAAGAAATTCTCGGCGGTGTCCAACTATCGGCGAATTTAAAACAGAACATTATGCGGCAAGTTGCTGACCTCAAACCTATACCTCCTTCCGCTGCAAAACCTTTGATACCATGGGCAGCTTTCGGCACGGCTGC
Organism: Candidatus Poribacteria bacterium; assembly: GCA_022826805.1. GTDB lineage: Bacteria > Poribacteria > WGA-4E > WGA-4E > WGA-3G > WGA-3G. Next base: position 12,120 of record JAJDUH010000063.1, on the reverse strand, counting down.
GATTTTGATTGCCTTGATATTCAGTGTGAGCAACCGACATCTCATCCGTTTTCAGAAACCCTATAGTTTTGAAGCAGTATCTGAACCGACGGTTGAAATTATTGAGGCATTCCTCGTTTTTGATACCGACGCAAAACCAGATGTCCGAAATCAAGTCGGACGCGCTGCTATCCCCACTAAAAACAGCGGTGCCAGTCTACAAATTTCTGAGAAAGTCTCATCATCCAACGCCTCAAAGGATTCACGCAGACCTTCCGAGACACAATGGATGCCGGACTCGGTACTCCGACAGGCGATCCGAGAAACACTTAAAATTCCAGCACACCGTCCATTGACACCAGCGGACCTTCAACACTTAACAGGCCTTGATGCGCGATACAAGGGGATCGTCGACCTTACCGGTTTAGAGCACGCGACTAATGTGTGGGCACTTGTGCTAATAGGCAACAAGATTCACGATATATCTCCTTTGTCCGGTCTAACGGGACTTGGTTTTCTTGATTTGGGAGAGAACCAGATTTCAGATCTACGCCCGCTTGCAGCACTCACGCGTTTAGAGACTTTACATATTTGGCAGAACCAAATAGAAGATATTTCACCACTCGTCGGGTTAGTCAATCTCAAAAAGTTGTTGATAGAGAATAATGATATTCGGGATTTTTCACCCCTCGATGCGATGTCCCACTTAGAGGTTTTACACAGGTATGGCAACTTTCGGGTCTGTGATGATATATCAAGGGCTGCAGTAGCACCTCGTGTCAAAGATAGAGATTACCCTTCAATCTTTGCAGCGTGGGCAGGCAACTCTATTCTCAATTTACCCAATTTATCTGATGATGAGGCGGTCATATATCACGATCTGTTTTGGGATGGACCGGGGTTTGAACTGCAGTGGCATCCTACATCTGAAGGTCTTCGACTCTTTGGTAGAATAGACGATGCTGACTGGAAAAGACAGTATCTTCTGTCAAAAAATCCTAACTTTATAAGACTTGTGAGTCTTGACTACACCGATGCCGATCCACAGGACATCCTCATTCAGAAAGCCCTTGCTGTTGCTAAATGTGGTCTCTACGACGGTATCTTTTTGGATGGGTGGCAGGAAGACAGGACTCCGCTTGATAACGACACAGGGGGCTATTATCAAAGTATTGAAACCAAGCAGTCGGCAAGAGTATCTATGGTGCGTCGTATTCGTGAGGCGACTGCTGACGATTTTCTGATTATCATCAATACCGAAGGGAGTAAAGTCCCACTTTCTGCACCCTACGTTAATGGGATGTTCATGGAAACTATTCCGGACGACCGTGATACGGGTTACTCGCATGATGGACTCCGAGAGATTGAAAGCACGTTGTTATGGTCAGAGCAGAACTTCCGTAAACCGCAAATAAATGCGCTTGAAGGGAAGGGAATACCGCTTGAGCCGCCGGATTCTCCGCGTAACCAGCGAATGATGCGCGTCATTACGACTTTGAGCCTCACACATTCAGATGGCTACGTTTGCTACGTCATCGGTATAGGAGGCATAAACCATGAACATGAATACGAGATCTGGCCCGGGCATGAGAGAGACCATATAGAAGGTGAACCGCATCAGCACAATCACCAACACCATTGGTATGACTTTTGGGATGCCCCGCTCGGTCGTCCTGTGGGCGAGAAGGCGCGACTTTATCAGGATAGTAAGGGACACGCGGTTGAGGGTTTATTTATCCGAGAGTTCACCAATGGTTGGGCAGTCTACAATCGTAGTGGAAAGGAACAGAAACTCCGTTTATCAGAGCAAGTCTCCGGTGTCGCAAGTGGCATCACCAGCACACAACACACTCTCTCTGATTTAGACGGTGAAATTTATCTGAAGTGAAAGGAGAAAAACACATGAAAAACTGGAAAATTTTTATTACATTTGTTTCCATATTGACCCTCATTCTGGGCAACTCTCACGGTGTTGATGCACAACAGAACCTCGCGCAGCAGGCGTATGCGATCTTTGAGCAAAGCTGCCTGAACTGCCACGGAGAAAATGGTCAGTTCACTGAGGCGATCGTGATTGACCACACTGCGCTCCTGGACACCGGTGCGGTCGTCCCCGGAAACCCCATTGCATCGGAACTCTATAAACGGTTGCTTGTAAACGATCCCGCAAAACGGATGCCGCTGGGTCAACCGCAACTTCCTCCCGCCGCGATCCTGACTATTGGCAATTGGATCCAAGCAGGTGCCCCAGATTGGGAGATGCTAGAACGAGATACTGACTTTATTACAACCAAAGAAATGCTTGAGACGATTGAGAAGCATATCAACGCCTTGGCACCACGGCACCGACCCTTCGCCCGTTATTTTGCGACCACGCATCTCTACAATGCCGGTGAGACACCTGAGGCACTCCACGCCTATCAACGCGCCCTCTCGAAACTCGTCAATAGCCTCTCGTGGGGACGCGAGATCGTCAGACCGGAACCCATCGATCCGGAAGAGACGATTTTTTATATTGATCTCCGAGACTACGAATGGGAACAAAAGACGAATCGTCCGAATCTATGGACGCTGATTGAGGAAAAATATCCGTATAAGGCTGCGTTCAACGTGCTGACGCAAACGGCACTCGGTGAGAGATTGGCGGCGGTGCGCGAAGCCTTAGACTGCGAGGTGCCGTTCGTTGATGTGGATTGGTTCCTTTCGACTGCTTCACTGCCGCCGCTCTATCACGATATCTTAGGGCTCCCTGCGACCGATCGGGAGTTAGAAACGGAACTGGATATAGATGTCGTTAGCAATCTCCGAAATGCGGCGGGGAAGCGCGTCTGGCGTGCGGGTTTCACGAATTCAGGGGTCTCGAACCATAACCGCGTTGTGGAGCGTCACACGTCTCGGTATGGTGCGTATTGGAAAAGTTACGACTTTGCGGGGAGTGCCGAAACACAAAACATCTTTACACACCCGTTGTCTTTTGAACACGATGGGGGCGAGATTATCTTTAACCTTCCCAACGGTTTACAGGCGTACTATTTAGCGGATGCGGGCGGGAGACGGCTGGATTCGGCACCGATACAGATCGTTCGGAACCTCGCGGCGAGTGATCCGACTGTCCGCAACGGTCTCTCCTGTATCGGTTGCCATACGGAGGGGATGAAGGAGTTTGAAGATGAGGTGCGGGGTGTTGTCAAACAGAACGCGAATCCGCCATACAATAAAGACCGTGCTTTGAGTCTCTATGTAGATCAATTAACGATGCAGAAGCTTGTCGCCGAGGATACCGATCGGTATCGGCAGGCACTTGAGAAGACCGGTGATGTGTTCGGCGGGATTGAACCGATTCAGCGGTTTCATGAGGCGTTTCAGAGACCTCTGGATGCGGCACACGCTGCCGCTGCTGTCGGTCTACAAACCGAGATGTTCCTGAAGAATATTCGTGAGAGTTCGAGTCTGAAAAACTTAGGTTTAGGGGTGCTGACCGGTGCGGGTGGACAAGTGAAACGGGATACCTGGACGCGAGACTTCAGTAGAGTGGTTGCCGTGTTGTATTCTCAAGAAAAAATAGACCCAGGTAGACAGGCGGAAGTGATCCGCGGAGAGTTTGTTTATATTCCGGACGCGAACCTACGTGCAGCGATTTCAAAAGAACTCGGTAAAGCACCAGATGCCCTGATTACATACGAGGAGATGGAAGATCTGGGTCGACTCAAAGCGATTAATAAAGGCATCAGCGATTTAACAGGACTTGAGTTTGCAACAAATTTGGGATCTTTAAATATTGAAGATAACCAAATATCTGACTTATCACCTCTAACAGGATTGAAACATCTTAGCAATATAAACGTGACTCGTAACGACATATCCGATCTTTCACCGCTGGCGAGCTTACCGGGCCTGCAATGGTTTAGTTCTTGGGGCAATCCATTATCCGACCTATCGCCACTCGTAGGACTCGAGAAGATAGATATTTGTGGGGGGAAACCTGATATATCAACCCTGGAGGGAGCAAGAAATTTGAAAGAATTGTATCTTAATTTTTGTAGGATATCAGATGTCTCACCCTTGGCGAAATTGACAGGATTAACCCGCTTAGGTCTTCCGGGCAATTCTATATCCGATATATCGCCCTTAGCAAAACTAACCCACCTGAAATGGTTAGAGCTCGCAAGAAACCAGATATCGGACGTATCACCCTTGGCAGCGTTGAAAAACTTGACCTGGCTGCACGTTGGCGACAATGAAATATCTGACTTTTCGCCTTTGGATGGATTCAGCGAGGATGTAACGATCCTTAATCACACCAATCCAGGTTTTCCTCAAGGCGGTCCCAAAATAGAAGGTCCCTGGTTATGGGTGTTTTTGCCGGAGATGGAGATGGAGAGTCGATTTGAGGACAAAGTAGATCTTCTTGCGGAGGTGAGTGGCGGCGCGGTGACAGAAGTAAAAGTTTCGACCAATGGCGCAATCGAAGGGAACCCTGTTGGAGATAATGTCTGGTATTCCGACAAAATACCGCCTACGGGAGTAAATAACATCAGGGAAGTGCTACCAGAGGAGGTATTAGCAGGTCCTTATGTGCCCGGCGTTATTTATGGTTGTGTTGTTCTGTATTCACCCCGGCAACAAGAGGCAACGCTGTTTGCGGGTAGTGAGGCTGGCGGTAAAGTGTGGCTCAACGGCACTTTGGTTCATGAGAAAATTAAAGGCACAACCGGTAGGGACTACCAATATCTTGTTCCTGTTACACTCAAAGAGGGCGGGAATGTCCTGTTGGTTTCAACAAGAACGAGTGGTAACGGTTTTTGGGGGTTTAACCCTGAAGCAGAGTATACGGTGTTAAATCCGCGTGTCGGATACGCTTTTTCCCAACCTATCATCGATGCTGGCGATACGTTTACGCTTGAAATTAGGGCAGAAGATATCTACAATTTAGCGGGATGGCAATTTGATATTGCTTATGACCCTACTGTACTTGAAACGGTTGAAGTCAACGAAGGCGATTTCCTGAAAACAGAAGGTGGAGCGACCTTCTTCCAGAGAGGTAAGATTGATAACGCGATCGGCAAAATTACCAAGCTCAGTTCAGCGCGGCTCAGCGAACCCGGGGTCAGCGTCAGCGGCACCCTGTTATCAGTGACATTCACAGCGAAAACAGCTGGACAGACGCGATTGAGACTCGATAACTTTCAACTCGCAGCTGCCACCGGTACGCCCATCACTGCCGGACCGCATGAGGTTGTCATTACTATAGAGGGGCAGCTCGCTACCGGGGATGTGAATCGGGATGGACAGGTGAGTATTCTGGATATGGTGCTTGTTGCCCAGCAATTCGGGAAAACTGTGCCTGCCAACTCGGAAGTTGACGTAAACGACGACGGGGTTATCAGTATCTTAGATCTCATCATTGTCGCATCACGTTTCGGCGAAGCGGCCGACGCGGCTGCACCTTCAGTTTTTGATCTTGACGGCATACACGGACTGGATTCTGCAACGATACAGAGATGGATAGAACGTGCGGAGATTGAGGATGACGGCTCTATTGCCTTCCAACGCGGTATCGCTAACCTTCAACGCCTCTTAGCATCGCTGATACCTGAAAAAACAGCACTGCTTGCCAACTATCCTAACCCTTTCAATCCAGAGACATGGATACCCTATCATTTGGCAAATCCCAGTAATGTGCAGATTGGCATTTATGACGCGCGCGGGAGTCTCGTTCGTCATCTGGAACTCGGTCATCAAGCCGCTGGTATTTACACAGGTAGAGGACGCGCGGCGTATTGGGATGGTCGGAACGATGTCGGTGAACGCGTTGCCAGTGGTATCTACTTCTACGAACTCAGGGCGGAGAATGTGTCCTTCCTGCGCAAGATGGTGATTTTGAAGTAGTAAACACGCCTTAGCGTGTGGGAACTCTTTCTATGAATCTTTTAAAGTGCCTAATAGGTTCGTTATCTCGGCGTGAATTTGTTCTTCGACCGCTGGCTCCAATGCTAACCGATACGGACCGCTAAGTGCGTGGTTCCGAGGTCCCGCTTCATAGCCCGCTCGCAGTCCCAGTTCGTAAGCCTTCCGTGTTGCGACATAGACCTCACTGCCGTTCGTATACCCAAAGACGAATGTATGTGAGAACGGTGAGATTCCGTCTGCAAAGAGTTGATACTCCGCAAAGAGTTCGTGCGATACAGATAGGAAACAGAGTGCATCACCGACAGTAAACGCACTCATTGGAAAAGGTAAGGTGTATTTCTTACCGCTCTTCGCAACCTCTAATAAGGCGACAAAGCGTTCATCGTCAGGAAACTCTTTGATTAACTGCTCGCATTCCGTAACTGCGGGTGGATCTCGGAACGGCAAATTGACGAGTTTAGCACACGCTTTAAGGGGTGCCGCGGGAATCTCCGTTGCAGTTTTTAGCGCTTGGTGGGTCGCGAAGGCGAGTGTGAATCCGGCGACATCGCAGGCATCGAAACCACCCCGTAAAGGGTACCCGTTGATGTCTGCGGCGCAGCCCTGCGCGAATAGCAAAACGCTTTCTGGCTTCAAGTCCAAGAAATTGCGTAGATGCGCAACGGCGTAGCCGGGGAAATCCGCACCCATCTCCTCACTCGACCAGTGGACAATCACGGGATGTGCAGCATGTGAGAATAAGACCGCGATGATCTCGCCATTCGCATCGTAAGCACCTAACACGTCAACCCACGGCACAACGGCACCTTCAGGGTTAGGTGCCATGGTAATATAACCCTCGTCGTTCATCAGACGACGGTTGTAGCCGATTTGGACAGGGGCGCGTCCTGATCGCAATGTTGCGGGCTCAAGTGCATCTACGGCATTTTTCACCAATTCGGCAAGACAAGTCGCCAGCCACGCCTCGGATGCCTCGGTTATCCACCGTCCGTCAACACCCGGGGCGTTGTGGGTATGGCTACAGTTGATGACGACGTGTTCTGGTGGTATTCCCGTAGTGCGTTCAATCGCATCAAGCAGCACTTTGTTGTATTGGAGTGGAAACTGACCGTAGTCGGCTGTTACGATAGCGAGCTGTTTCTCACTATCATCAAGCACCAACGCGCGAGCATACAATTCGGCGTAGACATCGGGTCTGTCCTTTATGGAGGTAATCGTAGTCTCTGCTGCGCCTGCCATGAGGTGTGTTCTCACAAGATTGCTCCTTATCGTCGGCAAAATCAGGATCCTCGTCTTGTTGTTCTTATATTAACCTAAGTTGTCCCTTTTGTAGTATAGGAAACCGTTAGCCTGTGCATATCAGGGCGCAAACTAACAGTTTACGCTACAGATGGAAACTTTTACCGAACCAACGTTACGGAGAACCCACGAGGCGTGCCTGCTACTATGTCAAATCTGCGAGTTGCGGCATCACCTCGTTCTTGAGAAGTGTCACCGAATTCAGCCACTGCTCCCACGGCTCCCACTCGTGTCCCATAGCGAGTAGTACGCCAAAGCCCCCAACTTCTTCATAGATTTCACGCAACCGATTGGCGACATGGTCGGGGCTGCCAACAACCCACAGTGTATCTAATAGGTGCTCGGTACTCATATCCGAGTCGGCGATATCTTGATTCGGCTTGAAAGCACCGCTGCCCATCAGATCAAACCAGTAGTTCTCAAAATCACGTCCAAGCGTGCCTTCGAGTGCCTCTTTTCGCGCCTGTTCGGTGGTATCCGCAACATAGACCTCGCGAGCAATACGCCATGTCGAACGAGAGGGCGACAAGCCAGATTTCTCCGCTCCCTCTTCGACTGCATCCCAGTGTGTTTTGATGACCGGAATATGTGCCAGATTAATGCTCATCGGAATCCAGCCGCGTTCACCAGCGAAGATTAGCGTGTCTGACCGTGCGGAAGACCCTGCCAACGCAATCGGTGGATGCGGTTTCTGATAAGGCTTCATGTGGACACTCACAATGTTCGGACGGTCATCAGGAATCTTAAATTCCCAAAAATCGCTTTTGTAATGTCCGGGTTCTGGGTCTGTCCAAATCTTGAGTACAGCCTCAATTCCTTCTCGGGTGGATTGTCGTCTGTCACCGGATGCCAGAAACATCTCCGAATCACTCGGTGTAGAACTTGAACCAACACCCCAATGAAGGCGCCCGTGCGTTTGATGATCCAGTTGTGCGATGCGATGCGCCACAACCGCCGGATTGTGTATCGGCATACAGGTAATTCCTGTACCGAAGACAATGTTCTCTGTCATCGCAGCCGCTTTGGCAATAAAAAGATCCGGAGACGGAATATTTTCCCACGTAAAGGTAAAATGCTCACCAACATAAGCTTCTTTATAGCCCAACTCGTCCAGTACTACCATCTGCTCAATATCGTGATCGAGCGTTTTGGTGGTGTCGCTACCGGGTGGATGCAAAGGCATTGTGAAAAAACCGAGTTCCATTTTTTAATTTTTCCTTGCGGAGCAGTAACGGCAATTTGGACTTTGACGGTTTTCGCGTTAGAGTCGCCTGCGCCGTTGTTGCAGGCTGCGCGTTCTTGTTTAAGCTTTCAAAATGAATCTTTTAATTTTTCTTCAAGAGATATGTTTCGGTATGTTTCTAAACTTGACAAAATCGGTAGTGTCTGTTATTGTTTGCGTTGGGTAAAAAGTTACCACAAATCTAAATATTTTTCAAACATTTTCTATTTTTCCACAAAAGGAGAAACGACATATTATGCGTGTGAGAATTTTCATTTTAACCTCGGTTATCCTATCCGCTCTTCTAAGTATTTACCTCTTAGGGTGTGAACGTATCAGCCAAGTCGTTAAGCCCGACGCGCCCTCTACTCCGACTGAAGCGACATTAAAAATTGGCGTAATTCAACCGTCAAACACCTTCACTACTTTTAGTCAAGGTGCTGAAACGGCTCGCGTTCAAATCAATGAAAAGGGCGGAGTGCTCGGTATGCCGGTAACCTTTATCACTCGAAATAACCAGCCTGTCGCAACTGAACCGCCAACACCGGAAGCGAGCATTAGTGCTGCACAAGAACTCATTGATACAGAAAATGTCTTTGCATTGTTAGGTCCCATTTACTCCACTAATGCTGTTGAAGTCGGTCCCATCGCACAACAGGCACAGCGACTCATGCTTCCCGGCTCCAGCGGCGCCAATGTGCCGGCAGCAGGAGATCATGTCTTTCTTATTACCGTCCCAAACCCATTCCAAGGGAAGGTGATGGCAGGTTTCGCGATGAATCCTGACGAACTCGGTGCCAAAACGGCAGCGACAATTATTGAGGAGGGTGATGTCTATACTACCGATCTCGTACAGGCATTTGAAGAAGCGTTTCAGAAAATCGGTGGGAAAATTGTTCACAGCGGTGCCTATCCCGTCGGCGATACTACCTTCACTACACTGCTTACAGAAATTCACGAGGCAATGCCTGATGTTATCTTCTGTCCGGGTTTTCAGCCAGAAGTGCCATCGTTGATAAAGGAAGCACGGGAAATCGGTATCACAGCAACCTTCCTTGGTGGGAGTGCATGGGACGACAGGGAACGCTTCCTTAGCATTTTAGACGATAACACGGTGTTAGATGGGAGTTATTATCCGACCAATTTCTCTGTTGCGACACAGGACGCAGACGTTCAAGAATTTGTCCAAGCTTACAATGGACTGTTTGGAAGTCCACCTGACGGTATCGCTGCATCGGGCTACGACGCGATGCGACTCTTAGCACAAGCGATAGAGACAGCGAATTCGCTTGATCCGATGGCAGTCCGCGATGCCTTCGCCGCAGTCAATGGTTACAAAGGTGCCACAACCATTTCGTACTACGACGAAAACCGGCATCCTGTCAAAAGCCTCGCTATCCAGGTAATTCAAAATGGACAAGTTGAACACTATAAAGTTGTGGAACCTTAACATACAGTGGATACAATACAAACGATGAACCCGACGCGTCCAAAGGCTTTCTTGATCGACTTGGACGGAACGCTCTACTTTAAAGGCGAACCTTGTCCAGGCGCAATCGAAACCGTACACTTCTGGAGACCGCAGCAGGCAAAACCGCGAGGGTTATGGGTAAGCCGAGTGCGATGTTCTTTAAAACTGTGCTCAACAATCTTCAACTCGCTCCAAAGGACATAGTCGTGGTGGGCGACGACATTACTTCTGATATAGTCGGTGCAGAAAGAATGAAGATGCGGAGTATCCTTGTGAAGACCGGAAAGTTTAAACCCAATCAATTGGACAATCCTGTCGCGAAACCGACGTGGGTGCTTGATAGCGTATCAGAGTTGCCGCGTCTGTTTTAGAAGTTGATATAAGGAATCTATTTCCTGTAGGTTGGGTTGAATGGAAAAAGTGAACCGATGTGTATACCAAGAGAAGCAGCACTTTTTCAGTTCCTTAGCATCTCAGATATTACGAGTGAAACCCAACAAATCGAGGACTGACTTCTGCAACGTGTTGGGTTTCACTTGCATTTCAGAGAATCGTAAGCCCAGTAAGAACGAACAGGTTACCAATATGAATAGGTTTGATATTTCCCATAGCGTTCAACCCAACCTACGTCCTGACTCTCAAATTGTGGATTCCTAACATAAGATACACCGGAGGCAATATTACTTATGACAAACCAATTCACTCAACTTGGCGTCGTCGGGTGTGGATGGGCAGGTTGTCGAGCTATCGAAGCCGCTAATGCGACCGCTCGCCTGAATGTCATCGCAATCGCGGAGCGCGACCCAGCCCGTCGTGCGGAGGCGGGAGATGAGAATGCAGTACCCCACCGTTATGCTGACTATCGCGAACTCCTTGACGACCCAGCTGTTGAAGCCGTCTATCTTGCTACGAATCCAGACGTTAGACTGCAGCAAGTCTTGGACACACTCAATTCGGGCAAGCATGTCTTAGTGCAGAAACCCCACGCAATTCGCGCCCCTGAGATTTTGGAGATGGAAGCAGCGGCGCAAAAAGCCGGGAAAACGCTCCAATTCTGCTACTTCATGCGTCATTTCCCAAACAATCGAAAGATTCGGCGTGCTGTGCTAAACGGAGCAATCGGAGACCTATATCACGCCCGCGTTTTTGGGAAATACAACTTTATCCCAGATTTTAATGTCAACAGTCGATGGCTACATGTCTATGGACAAAAAGGCGGTTCGTTAGGGCAACACTACTCACACGAACTCAACCTGATGTGGTGGTGGATGGGATGCCCGAAACCAGAGTGGGCGTTCGCCGCGAAGCACGTACTCTATCCTCAATACGACGGACCTGAGGGTCCAGCAGAAGACTATTTCAGTGGCATCCTCGGATGCGAAGGCGGAAAGACCATCCAGATTGACTGCTCGCGGATGAGCCACTCAGACTCGGCGAGTGTGGTGGAACTTTACGGGACCACCGGTGCAATCACAAACGGCGGCATATCCCGATTCAAAGACGGCGAATTCGTTCGAGAAACCGTTGATGAACCGCTTGAAATCGATCACGGTGAACTCCCTGAAGATGTCCACGTTTTCTATTATGAACTCAACCATTTCGCTATGGCGATTGCAGGTAAGGTTGCCCCAGATGTCTCCGCGCCGGACGCATACACTTTCATGCAAATCTTGGACGCGTTCTATGATAGTGCAAAGAATGGGGAAAAAGTTTATATCTCTTCATAGGGTCATTTAGTTTTAAGAAATAAGTTTACTTATGTGAAGGATTCCTGTTGATGGATGCCCGAATTTATTCGGGTTACGTGCCCTGTCCCGAACAAGTTCGGGCGTCCGAATATAAATTATTGGAAAACTATGGTGAAACTGACAATTAAATAGACATTATAGCACAGACACTAACCCCCCTAACGAATCAACGGTATGAATGCCTTATGGCATTCACCGCCCTTATCAGGGGGAAATAGTATCTGTTTATTTATCTGGTTTACCATAAATGGCCCTGATCCCTTCAGAGAACGTTTGACAAAAACCCGTTCCGCTGCTAATCTGATACAGTCTGTTTTTTTATTTCCTATGGTTTTAATCTTTCCCATCAAGGAACTTATACCATATCTGATTGAATATTTCTCATAAATGTGTTATTCTCTGCTGCCTCATTTCCAAAGGAGTGAAGCCTCAATGAATAAAAAAGTGCCAGAGATTACCGAAAGTGTTGAAACCCTGAGAGTCTTGTTACG
>JAJDUH010000033.1 GCA_022826805.1 Candidatus Poribacteria bacterium | reverse complement strand
TTTAAGAAATTATCGGGTTTTACACCCTTTTTTTCAAGCCAGCGAGGTTAGGAAATCTCGCTTACCGAGTTGGAAGGGTAAAAAAACACGAAAAACATCCATATATATAAAGTAAATATATAAACTAAATGCCCCTGGTTTAGTTAGGGTAATAATTGTAAAAAGAATTGGGGTGTGGTATAATTAGAAACATGAAAGATTTTTTACTTCTATTTTTCAACGTTTTGCTAACAGTGATAGGACAGATTCTATTCAAACACGGAATGAATATGATAGGCCGTATCAGCAGTATGCGGGATGCAGTTGGAAAACTAACACAAGCATTCTTGAATCCCTACATCCTCAGCGGGATTGCGATATACGGCTTTACAACCCTCGTCTGGCTCGTTATTTTGTCGCGCGTTAAACTGAGTATCGCGTATCCGATGTTAAGTTCTGGCTATGTGTTGTCAATCCTCTTTTCATGGATGCTGTTTAAGGAATCTATCCCTAAGGTTCGGATAATAGGTGCTCTGGTTATCTGTATCGGCGTTTATCTTGTCACACAAGGGGAGTCTTAATCGATGGTAGAACCGAGGAACGCTCGCGCTGCGTCTAACAATCCTGTGTATACACGTTCCTTTGTTGCAATGGTATTGTCCGCGATTCTCCCTGGACTCGGTCAATTATACCTGTCGCAATTTGCGAAAGGCGTCGTTATTTTGTTGATTTTTGGTTCGGCAGTTGCGCTTTTCTATCTCAATTCGCTGCCAGTGAAGGAGTGGCGAGATTTGATGCGTTTTAAACCCGTTGCGAATGAAGATGCTCAGTCAGATAATGCAGGGACAGACGAAACGCAGACTTCCTATGAAATCCATCTTTGGACGTTTGATGATGGCGAGCGGTTAATGTTTCGCCCTTCTTGGAAGCTTAAAATCAGTTCATCTATCCAAGCCGTGCTATGTTGGCTCTATGCAGTTGGGGATGGATGGCGGGGTAGGCGCAGAGCCAGACAACACTAATTTTCCAGAGGACTGACTCCACACTGTAACTCCACGATCATTTATGGTAATATATAGCAGAAAATGCAACTACACCTTAATAGTCCTATGTAGTATTCTCCTAATAATTTTTCTAATTGGATGCCAAGGAAACTCGCCAGTTCTGAAAAAGAGCGAAGAACTCCTCAATTCTGGCATGGTACAAGAGGCAGCAGATGGATTAGAGGCTTTTGTTGAGACATCCCCTGAAAACGCTGAGGCACGGTTGTCGCTTGCGAAAGCCTACAATGAATTAGGACGTTACAATGACGCCGTTGTACAACTCCGAAAGGCTTCGCAACTCTACGCCGCGCATCCCGAAGAACTTGTTGCCACTCGCCTTGAACTGGCACGCACCTATCTCAAATTTGGGGACAGAGACTCCGCTTTCCGCGTGCTACGTCTTATTCAACACGGCACTTCAGATCTGGCGATTTTGCGCAAAATCACTGAACTTATTGGGGATAGCTACACAAGTAAACAACTCACATATGGCGATTCGGACAACTACTCGCCTACTTTCTCACCTGATGGTACAGAGATCGCCTTTGCATCGTTCCGACTTGATAACGGTGAAATCTATTTAATGGATTTAGAGGGACGTATTCGTCGCCGCGTGACATTCACTACAGATTTCAACGATAGCTCACCGACCTTTCTAAAGACTCCGAATTATCTATTTTATAGCAGTGAACCGAAGTCATCACGAGAAGTTAAGGTTGTCATCCAAAGCAGCGGTTCAACCCCGATTTACGCAGGCTTCAATATAACGCACATCCATAGCAAAGTGACGCGGGCAGTTTTACCCGTAAGTTTCGGTGCCCGTGTGCCACGCGCATCGCCAGTGGAAAATCAGATAATCTATGAATCCAACGCCGATGGAAATCTGGAATTATACCTTTTGAATTTAGACGGGCTTAATCTCGCAGAAATCACATCTGCTGACGTTGAACCGAAACGCATCACCTACAACGAAATAGATGATGGAAGTCCGGCGTTTTTCCCCGACGGCAAACGCATTGTGTTTGTCTCCTCTCGGAACGATGTGAATCAACTCTATACGATGGATATTGATGGACAGAACGAGAAACACTTCAATCCGAACCGCTATGATTGTTACAATCCAACCGTGTCCCCCGATGGGCAAACGATTGCATACGTCTCGGCGAGAGACGGTGACATGGAAATTTATCTCATCGACGCCGATGGAAAAAATGAACGGCGAATCACGGGTGAAATTGGCGTGTCCATTCATCCCGCCTTTTCACCTGATGGGCGACACCTTGCGTATGTTTCTGACAGAAGTAATACCTTTCACATTTACCTGATGTCTCTCGACAAACCTATTACGCGTGAGGCATTAGTAAAGCGTTTATGGCAGTAAGCGCGCTGTTTTAGTTAGCTATTAGTCATATATAGGTTAGACTTGATAGCCGACCGTGAAAAAACAACCTGTGGAGATTAGCAAATATGTTTAGGGTAACTAAACCAGAAGGTTTCGGTAACATCCAACTGGAAGAGGTACCAATACCGGAGATTAATGAAAGCCAAGTTCGGGTAAAGGCAGATACAACGCTGATTAGCCGTGGCTCTGAACTCTTTCGACGCTACATTCGAGAAGAAGCCGTCTCACACACAATTATGGGTTATTCCCTGACGGGAACAGTGGATGCGGTCGGCGCAGAAGTGGCGGATTATAGGCTTGGGGAACGTGTCATGGTTGTAGCCCCCCACGCGGAATACGTGATTGCCGAACCTGAGACAACCGATGGACGTATCGTCCCACTCCTTGACGAGGTTAACTTTGAAGAGGGCACTTTCCTTCCGTTAGCGACGAGTGCTGTTGCCTGGGCGGATTCCTCTGGCGTGAAAGCAGGAGACACTGTTGTTGTTTTGGGACAAGGCTTGGTTGGCAGTCTGATGATGCAAGTATTTCGTGGGTATGATCCAGCGCAGATTATCACTGTAGACGCGTTGCCGCTTCGGTGTGAACTGTCGACGCAACTCGGTGCGGATGTGGTGATAAATGCCGACGAGACAAATCCGGTTGAAGAGGTGCTTCGCCTCACTGATGGAAAAGGGGCAGATCTTGTAGTTGATTGCGTTGGGGGTTATGCCGGCATCAATTCGTTTGATCAAGCACAAGATATGACTCGCCGATTTGGAATTCTCCAACTTATTGCCCTCTATCAACAGGCACCCCTTCCTTTGCATTCCTCAAAAATAATGAGCAAACGCCTCGTCGCTGGCATCTTGACGGACGAACCGCGTTCGGAGATTGCTGGGCGTGCCTTACAGAAGATAAAGGACGGCGAGATTCAAGCATCCGAGATGATTACGCATCGCTTTGACCATACCGAAGCGAAAGCAGCCTTCGATCTCCTCTGGAATGCCCCCGGTGACGCCCTTGGAGTCCTGATAAAATGGCAGTAGATGTTCCGCCTCGAGAAGTCGAGTTTCGAGCAGCATTACGAGGAATTCCCCTCGTTTTCTCTGCAACGTGGGGACTGTTCTCACCAAAAACGATTGACGCCGGAACGAACCTGTTAATCGAACAATTGAACATCCAAGAGGGTGATACCTGTCTTGATCTTGGGTGCGGATACGGTGCCATCGGCATCACTATCGCTAAAAGTATACGAACGACAACCGTTTATATGGTAGATAAAGACTTTGTGGCAGTTGATTATGCCCGTAAAAACGTGGAACGGAATCAACTCTCGAACTGTCACATCGTTCTAAGCAACGGATTTAGCCATCTTCCTGACCTGCAATTCGATCTAATTGCCTCCAATCTTCCCGCCAATGTCGGTAAAGAACTCCTACAGATTTTCCTTAGGGATGCAAAGCAGCGCCTTAAACCGAATGGACGTCTCTACGTTGTAACGATTTCCGGGTTGCGAGAATTTATCAAACGCAACTTCTTAACCATCTTCGGAAATTACCAGAAAGTTAAACAGCGTCACACCCATACAGTAGCGATGGCAACCCGCATAGTGGGCGATTAGGCAACCCCAAATTTCGCAGACCAAAAGATTTGACATAGACAGACCGAATCAGTATAATTAACAATGTAGTTAACGTAAGTTCTACATAGGTTTGGGACGTTGTGGGTTTCTCCTGTTAGATTGTGTCTGGCAGGGCGCAAACTAACAGTTTGCGCTACGAAACTGATAAGGAAAAATAGGACAGATGACTCGTTTTAGTTTAGTGTTAATAATTGCTTATGTTGGTATCTCCGCAAGCATTGTTCTTGCGCAAGAGGTTGAAGTTGAAAATAGTGGCGGAACCGTTCGCGGTAAGATTATTGAAAACAAAGAAAATAGCACACTTGAGAATATGGCGCAAGATTCGCACGGACACTGGTACAATCTCACCTTGATGAATACCAAGATTGGATATATGCATACGTCTGTTGATAAAACCGAGTATGATGGAGAACAGATGACTCGATACAAGAGCGATACGGTTATGAACCTTAAGGCTCTTGGAACCGATTTAGCACTTGAAATTACGATTATCGAATATATTGATGCTGATTTAATGCTGCGTCACTTCCTCTACACCTCTAATATGTCTGGTGCAAAACAGGTAGAAGGGAGGATTGTAGATGGAATAGCCTACCTTAAGACAACACTCAATGATGAAATTACTGAATCAGAAGTCTCTGTTCCACTGGATATAATTTCCCAATCCACAGGTGTAGAATCTCTGTTGTCGCGAGAAGAACTTAAAATAGGTGATAAACGGACTTTTCATGTATTTCATTACGATCTATTGAAGCCAGTGGAGACAGAAATTGAGGTGGTAGGACAAGAACCCTTAACATATCAGTCTGAGGAAAAGCAGGTTTACGTTTTAGATGGAACACTGGATATGATGGGTGGTATGACCTTTAAACAGTGGATCTCTCCGAACGGCATAAACTACCGAACAGAAATACTGGTGATGGGCGTGCCTCAGGTAACCACGAAAACAGATAAGGAAACAGCCCTTGGCGGTATTGAAGAAGTTGACTTAGTCCTAAAGACCCGTATCCTACCTGCTGGCAAACCGCCTATACCGAATGTAGAGAGTCTCGTAGCAGATGTGAATCTCACCACAGGTAACATTTCCGAAGCCATTATGTCCAATCCTCAACAAAAATTGGAATTAAGCTCTCCACAGTCGGGTAGGCTCTTAATTCAGAGACCAACAGTCGCTGCGGAAGACTGTCCTGATTTACCTATCCAGAACGCAGAGGGTGCCTTCCTTGCTGCCAGTGCTTATATTCAAGCCGCCCATCCTGACATCCGAGTAAAAGCCCAAGAAATTTTGGACGGTGAAGTCAATTCTTGGCGGGCGGCAGAGAAATTATGCCAATGGGTCTATAAATCCATCACAGATAAAAAAATTAGCGCTGGCTTCGGTTCTTCGTTACAGACCTTAGAGGCACTGACTGGAGATTGTACAGAACATACGGTGCTGTTTATTGCCTTGGCGCGTGCGGTTGGTATTCCGTCGCGCATCTGCTCTGGCATTGTATATGCAAAGGATGCCTTTTACTACCATTTCTGGCCCGAAATCTACGTAGGAAAATGGGTCCAGATGGATCCAACGTTAGGTCAGGTTATCGCTGATGCAAGCCATATTCAATTCGGGGGCAGCATTCTCGAATCAGATACAATGATGGAATTTGCGGAAGGTGTTTATCGAACCCTTAACCAACTTGAAATTGACTTAATTGAATAATATATCGCTAAAATACTTTTCTCCTTTTCGCGCTTAGTGCAAGGATAAAAAACGATTGGCATTCCTCAACCCACTTTTTCTTTTCGGTCTCCTCGCTGCTGGCATCCCACTGCTTATCCATCTTTGGAACCGTCGCCGTGTTGTGACAATCGATTTTAGCAGTCTCATGTTCCTCACGGCAGCACATCGCGAAAACGCCCGCCGTTTCCAACTCCGACAACTCCTCATTTTGCTGCTACGGATGGTAATCGTTGCGCTGATTGCGCTTGCCTTGGCACGTCCGTTCTTGACGCTTGGCTTACCCATCGCGTCTGTTCGTACGCAGACCGATCTGGTTATTGTCTTAGATAACTCTTATAGTATGGCATACCAAGACGTTGACGGTATAAGGTTTGAGAAAGCGAAAACATTAGCAATCGACATTCTTGACACCCTGCGTCATGGCGATAGTGCCGCATTTATTTTAATGTCGGATAGTCCAAAGCCTGTTTTTCGGCAACTCACCCCAGACATTGAAAGTATCATTACGGCGATTCATAATGCGGAAGTCTCTTATCGCACCACAAATGTTCAACCGAGCTTTGAACTTGCCCACGAAATCCTCGCTGAGTCTGTACAACTGAACAAGGAACTCTACCTCATTTCAGACTTCGCTCAAAACGGATGGGAAAACTGGAGTCGCCTTCCAAACCGATCGAGTGCTCGTATTTCTCTGATTCCTGTCACCGAAAATGAAGCACATAACATAAGCATTGAAGAAATTCGTCCCTCCAACCAACTAATAGGCGTGAATTTACTGCTCCAAATGAATGTAACAATCGCCAATCATTCCGCGGCACCTTTGGCGCAGCATATGCTAACCATGTTTATTGGAGGAGAAAAACAAAAAACCGTGAACTTTTCTGCTGCAGCAGACGAATCATTAAAGACCATTTTAACATACAATTTTTCCACGCCCGGCACACATACAGGTTACCTCACATTAACAGAAGATCGGCTCAATATTGACAATCGACGTTATTTCGCCTTGGATGTCATTGGTGAGGTGCGCGTGTTATGTGTCGGAGAACAGACCGAATACCTAATGTTGGCGTTGAATCCAAATAATTTTGTAAATCCCTCAAGCGTTCCTATGGACGCGGTTTCGCAAAGTACACCCGAAAATGAAGGAAAATCAGATGGCGTAATGATTCTCCCGACACAATGCACACCGACAGAATTTGAAACCTTCCCACTGGATGACTACGATGTGATCATTCTCGCCGATGTTCCAAAGATCTCTAATCAGATAAGCGCGCAACTTCAAGAATTTATCCGGCATGGTAAAAGTATAATTGTTTTTGTGAGTAATCGCAGTGACCCAATAAGCTACAACGAACTTAGTAGCATTTGGCTGCCTGCCGAAGTCGGTAATACGTTGACTTGGACACCACCAGAACAGATTGGGACCTATCAGGAATTACATCCTATTTTTGATATTTTCCCGAACGAAGGTTTCTCGGTGCAATATGCCCCGCAATTTTACAACGGTGTGGTGCTGCGACCTATGCCTGAATCGGAAGTCATTGCGCGTTTCGCCGATAATACTCCTTTCCTTGTCGAACGCATTCGCGGGACAAGTGCTGTGTTACTCTATAATTGCGGACTTCTGGCGCAACAAGGTGCTGCCGTTACTGCGAATGACCTACTTGTCAATCCGTATTTCCTCCCGATGCTCCAACAGAGTGTAATGTACGCTGCGATGGCAAGTAGCAACTCTTTAACATGGTCAGGACATGTGGGGAACACCTACACGGCGTATTATCCTCGTAGTGCTGGTGGAAAAGCGTCTATTGGTTTAATGGCGGTCAGCGGTCAGTCAGAGCAGTTTGTGGCGGACAAAGCGTCCGCACCCGCCAGACAATCCACCGATAACCAACAGTCGACCATCAATAGTCAGAACACGGTAGTACCAATCGGTGAAGATGGTGCGCTGCGATTCCAAGGCACAGAACGTCCGGGTATCTATCAAATTGAGGTGCAAACACGAAGGGGAATTCAACGCGACTTTTTTGCGGTCAATGTTGATGCCAACGAAGCTGATTTAGCACAGATTCCGTTCCAACAGGCAGCGGCGCGAGTCGGTGCACAAACTACAGTAACTGAGAAAACTGAAGCGTTAGCCGTGGCGACGGATCCTTACGAACTCAGAAGACACGGTAGAGAAATCTGGGGTGAATTGCTCATTTTAGCTGTTTGTCTTATGATGCTGGAAAGTTTTCTTTCAAATCGCGAGAGTACCCTGACTGTAGGTGGAGGACAATGACAGACTTTTGGTATATTGTCCGCTCGAATGTAAAGCAAAGACAAATTTTGCCGCGTAAATCATTCTCACTGCGAAGCAAGAATGCGCGTGTGGCATTCCGAATCAACGGTATGAATGCCTTAGGGCATTCACCGGGGGCAAAAAATGTAAAGCAAAGACAAATTTTGTCCGTGTGGACAAAATTTGGTATTTTATGCTTGCTTGTCTTCCTCAGTATGGGCATAAACGTTGAAATTTCATCGGCAGTTCCTGAGGCAAACACATCAGAAACGCACTCTGCTTTACAAGATAACACATTGGCTTCAGAAGATGAAGCAAACATCGTCCGGAGTCTTGTAGTCAGTGGAAACAATTCGTTCTCGGATCAGCAAATCCGTGCGCTGATGCAGACAGATATATGGAGCGTTTACGACGAGACTGTTCTGAAAGTGGATTTTGAAGCGATTAGACGTTTCTATCGGGAGAACGGTTACCGGTTTGCCCGTATAGCCGACGAGCAACTTTCTGTGAAACAATTCAGAGACGGTATTTATCTCGGGATTGAGATTGATGAAGGGACCATTGGAAAGATTACTGTAACAGGAAACATACAGACAAAAGAAGATGTGATTCGTCGCGAGCTCCTATTTGCGGAAGGCGATATCTATACGGAAGCGGATAGAGAGGAAAGCGAACAGATTCTCCGGCGTAAGACGTATATTGGTGCTGCAAAGATCGACGCACAGTGGGATGAGCTATCGAAAGCAGTTATCGTTCACGTGACTATCAAAGAACTCCTATCATTCCCACTTGGTGCAGATTTAAACCTGAACAACCAGAAAAGGTATTGGATGCTACAATTCCGAGATCCGAACATGTTCGGGTCGGGTCAAAGCACACTATGGCGCTATGAAAGGATCAGCGAGATCGGTGAAAGAACGCGGAGCCTTGTGAGAGGTAGGTATAACAATCCCCGACTCTTCACGTCCCACTGGAATTTTGATGGTGAATATATCCAGAGACGAGATGGGGATTCCCTGCTTGTGTTGTTAGATCGTCCTCAATATACATTGAAAAGTCGATGGAGTGCGAGTGTAAGTTTTTCTGAATCGGTTAATCCTATAGCTTGGTATGAAAATGCGATTGAAACCGATAGATTTGAGCAAAGTCTACAGGGTGCTCGTGCGAATGTCCGACGGTATTTTGGAGAGAGAGCGCAACAGAATTACATAGGTTTATGGGCAATCTCACGACGTTCAAAATATGTGTTACTCAACAAATCCAGGGCATCGGGAGCGATGTTGGAAGATCGCGACATTAAAAGGGTCGGCTTCACACTGGGTAGGAAGCGAACTGCCTATCATAACGCGCGGTTCCTCAAACGGATGGGACAAGAAGAAAATTTTCTGGTCGGTTCTCAATACGCACTCTCGCTGGGATATGCTTCGCCTTTATATGGCTCTGACCGAACGGAAACTTACGCAGAATTGGCTGTCGGCTCCGGATGGATGCGAGGCAACCGGTTCTTCAGTCTTACAACAATAGCCCTTAGCACAAACTGGACGAGTCGCATCGAACGCTCTGTTCTCCAAGCACAGACAGCCTGGTTTTATACCGATGTCTTCAATACAGGTGACATCTATACGCTTCAAGCGGGTTATAGAGAGAACGGTCTCTTTGACTTTCATCAGACGTTTGTTGCGCAGCTTACATCAGAGATGCAGTTTGGATGGAGCGGACACAGTCAGGTTCTTCTGGGAGCGTTCAACGGTTTGCGAGGTTATGATTACAGACAATTCAACGGCGAAAAGATGATATTGTTGAATCTCGAAAGTCGAACGCTATTTGGTGGGACACTTTTCCACAAAATAGACGAAGCCCTTGCCTCGGTTGCGACGTTCGTGGCGCGTCCTTTTCTTGACCAGCGGGTCCATCTTGGATTCATATTGAGTGGCGTTGTGTTTGCGGATATTGGATATATCTGGAACGGAAAAAACAGTTTCGATTTGACGGCACCTAAACGGAGCGTGGGGTTCGGATTGCGTAGCAGCCTCTCTCAGTTCAGTGGTACAGGCATTCTTCGGATAGAATTTGCCTTCCCGCTGGACCCGCCTTTCACGCCATCGCTTAAACCGCGAATTTTCTATGGTCAGGAACGCGCATTTTAAATGGAAACTTCTCCACCCATACCAACTGAAAATATTACATGGCGAGCCATTTTGTTGGGACTCTTATCGCTCCCACTCAATATTTACCTCGTTGTTCAGACGGAGACAGTCTGGACGACGCAGTATCCTACCACGATGGCGATTTTCTTCAACGCCGTTTTTACGCTCTTCCTCGTTGCAATCGTCAACCTATTCTTAACACGCTATCTCCCGAAATGGAAACTCACACAAGCAGAGATGCTGACGGTGTATCTCATGGTAACTCTGGCATGTGTTGTTTGTGGCCATGATCTTTTGCAGGCGACAATGTGTGTTTTGGGGCATGCTGCATGGTTTGCTACACCGGAGAATGAATGGCAAACGCTCTTCTTCCGCTATATTCCTGATTGGATTGCTGTAATGGATCGGGGTGCCTTAACTGGTTACTATGAAGGCACCTCAAATTTATTTCAGATGGAGCACATTCAGGCATGGCTCACGCCGGTGTTAGTGTGGCTTGTGTTCTTCTCAGCCCTGGCGTTTTCTATGATGATGCTCAGCGTCATCCTTCGTAAACAGTGGATTGAGCACGAAAAGCTGAGCTATCCGATCATCCTGCTCCCTTATGAAATGACGAAAGACGCGGGATTTTACCGAAACCGATTACTGTGGATAGGTTTCGCCATCGGCTGTGGGGTCGACTTGCTCAACGGAATTAGTTTTCTCTATCCGTTTGTGCCGAGTCTCCCTATCCGTCACGACATCGGGCTCTTGTTCACAGAAAAACCGCTGAGTGCTATCGGTTCAACGCCTATCCATCTAAATCCCTATGCCATCGGAATTGGTTTCTTAATGCCGTTGGACTTGTCACTTTCTTGCTGGCTGTTCTACCTTTTCTGGAAAGCACAACTTGTTTTTGGTGCCATGACAGGAATGAATCAGACCCCGGGCTACCCGCATATTGACATGCAGTCGACGGGTGCGTACTTTGGACTCTGTTTCTTTGCGCTCTGGATAACACACAAGCATCTCTGGCAGGTTGCACGCAATATCTTAGGTTTGAAAACGAATCTTGATACAACAAATGAACCGATGGGGTACCGGAGCGCGTTTGTTGGGTTCTTGCTCGGTATTGCAGTCGTGTTTGGATTTTGTCTGAAGGCAGGGATGTCATGGTGGGGCGTCCTTGGGTTTTTCAGTATCCAGTTCATACTTGTTTTAGCGTTCACCCGGATGCGTGCCGAACTCGGAACCCCGACGATGGATTTCTATCGCGCCGGTCCTGGACTCTTCCTTACTTCACTTGTTGGTTCTCGGAAGATTGGTCCACCAACACTGACAGGTTTCGCCTTTCTTTATGGGTTCACACGCAATTACCGTTCGCAACCGATGCCGAACCAATTGGAAGGTTTTAAACTTGCCGACAGAGGAGGAATTAACTCGCGTCAAATTCTTTGGGTGATGTGGGGTGCGACGGTTATCGGACTGGCTATTGGGTTTGTTGCATTTCTTCACGCCGGTTACATACACGGAAATTTGGGAACATGGCGCGGGCAGGAGGCTTTCAGTGACCTACAACGCTGGCTGAATCTTCCGAACGACACAGACTGGGGACGCATGGGATTTTTTGGCTTCGGTATCACTCTGACGCTGACGACGCTGTTTATGCGACTGCGGTTTATTTGGTGGCAGCTACATCCGCTGGCTTATCCGCTTGCGGGAAATTGGAACTTCGGTAGACTCTGGTTTCCTGTATTTCTGGCGTGGTTGCTAAAAACTATACTGATTCGCCACGGTGGGATCGGTGCGTATCGCCGAACACTGCCGCTCTTTTTAGGGACAATGCTCGGCGAATTCGTGATGGGGAGTATATGGGCAATCTTAGGGCTATTTCTTGGGCAACGAATGTATTCGTTTAAACATTGGTAAAATGGTTATCAGTTATCGGTTGTCAGTTGTCAGTGCAAGGGAACCTCTTAGTAAGTTGGGAAGAGCTTAGTGGCTTTTCCCAACAATGCGCAGTTTAAGCCTCTCTGTTCTGGTCGAGCTGTTGTGTTCTGATCTCTTGGAGAATCTCTACAACTGTTTCCATTTGACCTTCAAGTCTGGCAATCCGGTTTTCGACAGACGTGTTCGATTCTACGTCGTCCTCTTCGTCTGAGGTAACTTCAACTGTTTCGGGTTCATTAATATCGGAATTTCCCCGCGCGCTCTCACCCCAGATATCTTTGAGGAAATCGGGCATTGATTGGCGGACAACTTCACCAACATCTTTTAGTTCGTCGCCGATGGTTTTCTTCATGTGCGAGAAGTCGAAATCATCAACACATCCCTCTCTGAGGTATGCAGCGACTTGGTGGCATGCGAAGCAGACATCACCAAAAGCGGCATCTGTTTCTAAAGGTTCAAACAGATCCGTCGGGACAGCACCGAGTTCGATCAGGCGATTAAGTGCGTTGTTGAATTGCCGGGCGCATCGCTCCTCGCCGCCTGAAAACTGATCGGTAATTGTTGAAGTTTCTACGATGCGTGCCGTTGTTTCCAATAGCCGTAGAATTCGGCGAATTTCCTTTTGGGATTCAAGTTCGTTGGACATGATTGTCTCCTTTTTATATCCATTTGCCTATATAGAGTCCCCAAGGCTAAAAAAGATAGTGAAAAATGTTTTTCTAACGATTGCCTCTGAGCTGCTGCGTCCTTGCTGGTTCCCGATTAAGTTTTGCTGGATTCTCATTCTCGGCTCTTTTCGGTTCTCGCCGCATCTACTTCTTAGGCGTTGCAACTGGCTCTTTTAACAGCAGTTTAGTCCTTTTCCAGTGCAGGATAGGGATTCCAGCGTTGCAAGCTGCGCGAAAAAACAGGATATCGCAAATCTGCCTATCGGGGTTGCCTATATAGAGTCCCCTGGAGATAAAAAGGATAGTAGAAAAAGTAAAAGCACGTAAATTTAGGAGGTGTCTGACTTTAACTCAGCAACATTCCGACGGATTTTGATAACTGCCTTGATAATGTCCTCTATGTCCTCTTCGCTTGCCATTAGGACGTTTTGACTTAAAGAGAGACCGGTTTGGCATATCTTCTCAGTCTCAGGACAATGCACATCGGTATAGTTGAGATTGTGCCCGAAAAGATCAGAGTTAAGAAAAGACTCACGATACATGGGTGTGGTATACCAGTGTCCCATCGGTATTCCCTCGGCGCGCATTGCCTTGAGAAACATCTCACGTGAAATCCCTTCAAATTCCTCGGAATCGAAGAGTGCTTTATAGCCGTGACAGCCCCCACGGGTTGCGCGTGGATCCAGTGGCGTGACTATGATACCCGGTACCTCTCCAAGCCAACCATCTAACCACCGCATGTTTTTATGTCGATAGTTAGTTTCAGCTTCAAGCCGAGTCAGGCGAGAAAGAAGAAGACCTGCTTGCCATTCAGTCATGCGAAAATTGCCCCCGAAAGGTTCTGCTTCTCCGAATTCAGCATCAGGCAGGGTACGTCCACAATTATGCAGTGCCCAGGCCCGTTCGTAGAGTTCACGATCGTTGATGAGGACAACACCGCCTTCACCGGCACATAGGTTTTTTGACGACTGGAAACTGAAACATCCGAAATGTCCCCAGCTGCCAACGCCTCGCCCGCGCCATTCTGCCCCGTGCGCTTGTGCACAATCTTCAACAACCTTAAGGTTACGCCGGTTCGCGACTTCGACAAGGGCGTCCAGATCGGCAGGATATCCGGCGATATGAACTGGTAAAATCGCTTTTGTTTTCTCGGTTATAGCAGCTTCAACCTTTGCAGCATCCAACAGGAAACTGTCAGGGGCGGTATCGACAAAAACAGGGACAGCATGCGTCATGAGAATCGCGACGACCGTCGCTTGGAAGGTATAGGGTGTGGTAATAACTTCATCACCCGGGCAAACGCCTGCTGCTTTCAGGGCGATATAGAGTGCGGATGTGCCGCTATTGACGCAAACACCATACTTTGCGCCTTGGAATTCAGCGAATTGTTGTGCGAATTCGGGAACCTTTGGTCCGCCAACACCCCATTGTCCACTCTTGTAAATGTTTTCAAATGCTTCAAGATCGGCAGGATCCTGCGTGGGCCATGTCGGATACGAATCAGTGCGAACAGGTTCACCACCGTTTATTGCTAATGTTGCCATATTTTTGTCCCTCTTCGATTCCTAAAGTAACGTGAGTTCGATAATATGCGCGGAATGTAAAGCTAAGACAAATTATGCTTTCGTAGCATAATTTGGAAACCGCGCCTACCGGGGTGGACGTTCTCTAAGGTAACTGTGCTACATAATCCGATAAATCTGGGAGTTGGGCTTTACTACACACCGCTTGTATGCGAGTTTCTAAATGACCTGCTTCTACGTCAGCGACCAACGCTTCCAAGACATTCCACGCCTTTGTTTCTAATTCAGCATCAATCGCGCCATCCCGAACTGCCTCCTCAAATTCGTCCTCATCCTGGATTTCATAGGTCCCATCCGGATTTATCCAGAGATCCAAGAACAGATCGGTTATTTCAAAACAGTCAAGCTTACCTTCTACATTTGTGCTTCGCTTAACCGGTTTCAGAACATCACAATAGTAACCGGTCCACTCGTTATTTAGATTATACACTTTACCGACGTCGTACCATAGTCCCGTAAATACAAACCAGACCGCGGCGAAGTTATCGCCTAAAACGGTTTTGCTATTTTGAACTATGGGCGAGGAAGGTCTAAGGCGTTGAGACGTAACAATAACATCATCATCTACGTAAAGTAGATGCTGCTCAAAATGATTAACGCGATCAGGAGGCCTTTTATAGGTAAGTGTTACCGTTTCCAAAAGATTTTTCCTTTAGACTGTCTCAATATCAGGGGAACTGGAGAATGTTCGTATCCGTTTTATGTTGAAAGGTAGGACGATATTGCCTCACGGAACGCTTTGATATGTATCGGTGTTGTCCCACAACATCCGCCGACTAAGTAGGCACCTGCTTCAAGAAGTGCGGGGACATGACTTGCCATTTGCTCGGGGGTCTGCGTATAGACGGTTTGATGGTTTTCATCAAGCTTTGGCATGCCGGCATTTGGGTATGCCATCATCCGCTTATCCTGAACCTCTCTGTCAGTCATTGCGGCTTGGAGCTGCTCAGTCCCGGTAATTGCATAAGGCATTCCGGTATGTTCATCACGCCTGGATTCGGCACCGCAATTTACACCAAGTATGCTTACAGCATCCAATAAGGAGTCTCCATCTGAAAATTCACCATGTGTAAGAATATCCAGCAGATCTGCTGGTGAATTCCCCCAATCTGTGCGATAAACTATGTTGCCGCTCCGCCGCTCTTTCGTCCATTTGTATGTCAAATTTACTGCGATAGGAAGACCCGTCTGACGTGCGACCTCCACAGCCATTGCTGCCTCTTTCGCGGAAAACATTGTCTCAAGGCAGAGGAAATCCACACCTGCTTCTGCAAGGGTATGGATGACTAATTTGTGTGCTTCTCTCGCATCAGCGTTTGGAATACCGAAAGTGGTATCACCACTATCCGCTTCAATCGCTCCGGGAGAAGGTCCGACAGAACCAGCGATATAGATATCTCTATCGCTCTGTTCAACGGCAGCTTTCGCATGCTGAACAGCCGACCGGACAAGGCGTCGGGCATCCGAGGTATCTTGTCCTGCCATTTCCAAGTGAAGTGGGGATGCCACAAAGGTATTCGTTCCAATTGCGTCAACACCGGCGTTGATATAATCTGAATGGATGTCAACAACTGCCGTCGGATGTAATTCATTGGCGAGTGCGCTATTCGCAAGTTCAATACCTCTTGAGAACAACTGCGAACCGAACCCGCCATCATACAAAATCGGTGTATTAGACTTTAAGCGTTCTTGAAAGGGTAGTTTTTTTCCTATTGGGTTTTCGCTCATTTTTTTCCTGTAGATTTCGAGGATTTTGGTATCTCTGTTTATCCAACATCTATAGTACAGCGTTGGGTTTCACTTGATATTTATATAATGGCAAGTGTAAGAAACAAGCCATTTTTTTTGAGATGCGAACCCTTGGTGGCAGGCTGTTCAACCCAACCTACGGCACTATAAGTTTATGGTTACAGAACGTCTGGCATCGGTTTGAATTGGCAGCCTTCTACGAATATCTCAAAGAAATCGGGCGTGGTCTCTAATTCAATGTGTTCAATATTATTGACGAGTGTTTCAATATTTGCGCGTTTTTTCTCGGAAAGGAGGACGGCTGTCGCACCGGCTACTGCGGCGTTACCGAGCTTGACGACATTCGCTTCCGGGACAGGGGCAAGGAATCCGATTTCGACAGCGTCCTGCAAGTTAACATAATTGGCAAAGCCGCCCGCTAAAAAGAGCGTTGTGATGTCTTCTGGAACACAATCGAAGTGCCGCAAAACAATGTATTGTCCACAATAGTTTGCTGCCTTTGCCTGTGCGAGATTGCTTGCATCCTCGCGTGAGAGCGTAATACCGTGTTCCGGCAAGATTGACATGATGCGCTGCTTTCTGTCAGCAAAAACACCTTTGGGACTCATCTGATTGTTCCGTCGGAGTTCAGCGAGTAGGGAAATTAATCCCGAACCGCACAACCCTTGGGGGGTTCCTCCATCAATCGTATCATAACCGAATTGATTGCCATTCCACCTTACAGATTCAATAGCACCGGGATAAGCGGGCATCCCGTATTCAATGCCACCCCCCTCAAATGCAGGACCAGCAGGACATGACGCAGCTACCATCCGTTTCGCATTTCCAACCACGACTTCCGTGTTCGTTCCGACATCAACCAACATGATAATCTCATCCGTCGATGGCATGTCAATTGAGACCAAATCTGCGGCGACATCCGCACCGACATGGCTTGCGATCAACGGCAAGCTGTACACCATTGCTTTTGGATTCGCACGGAGACCCAAGCGACGTGTTTTTTCAGTAAGGGAAGTGGTTGAACGGAGTCCGTCACGGTATTCATGCTCAATCAGAGACTTATAGGGCTTTTGTCCGATGCTTTGGACATCCTGTTTGAAGAAGATATCGCGCATCGTTGTATTACCAGCAACAACGATCTCATAAATCTCCTGCCGGACGAAATCATGGCGGGTGCACATCTCCATAATTTCGCTGTTTAGTGCAGCGATAAGCGAACGGCGCAATTCTCCCTGAAATTCACCGTCGTAAGAGATGCGGTTCATGATATCGCTTCCACCAAAACGCTGCGGATTTTCAAAAGAACTGACAGAGACAGTTTCCCCTGTCTCCAAATCAACCAGATTCGCCACTACCGTCGTTGTCCCGATGTCTATGGCTAACCCATAAAGATGTCCTCGGTAACGGTCAATAGCTTCGTCACCATAATAGACGACTCCCTCGCGATGGCTAACCCGCGGATTAAGTTCCGGCGTTTCGTTGTCACCTGTCGTTGCGTGCGTTAGAATTCTTGGAGTGCGTCGGAGTGTGGTAAACTCGATATCTGTATCAACATCGAGGACGACGGCTTGACAGGCGAGGCGGTAGTTATCTCGCAGAAAAGCCTCTGCTTCGTTTGGTGGTTGGAGGGCGTCCATTCCACGTTTGATTTCAACGATACATTCATGGCACTGTCCGGTTCGGAAACAGGAGGTCGGGACCTGTACATCTAAATCGTCCGCATAGTCAAAAATGGTTTTTCCGGGGGTGAGTTGATGGACTTTTCCGTCAGATGTAATAGTAGCATGAGATCCAGAAAGTTGGTCAGTTGTCTCAGTCTCCCAGGCATTTCGATAATCCAATTTATCGTCGCCGACACATAGGAGTCCTGTTCCTTCATCAATTTTCCGTTGGTTTCGACAGCCGAATTTCGCCGTGCAGTGGTCGAATCGATTTTTGTAGGGGCACCGGTAGGTCGCTTGGACATCAGCGTGAACAACCAATCCCTCAAAAATCTGCGTAATTTTATTTAGGCGTTTTTCGTATTCCGCTTTGTCTATCTTTTTCATGTTTATTGGTTATCAGTTGTCAGTTGTCAGTTGTCAGTTAAAGAGAGATATGGTTTAATCAAAAACCGCTTTAACCGATAACTATTATCGACAACCACCAAAACAGATAACTATTCTCCCTACCACTCCTCATCTGGTTCTAAAAGGAACTTCTTAGCTAAAGCGACACATGCGAGTGCATCCTTGCCGTATCCATCCGCTCCCATGTCATCGGCAAAGGTTTGTGTGACCGGGGCACCACCCACCATAATCTTTACCTCTTCGCGTAAGTCTTCGTCAATGAAGGCGTCAATTGTTTTCCCCATATTCGGCATCGTTGTTGTCAGGAGTGCGGACATACCCAGAATCGGAGCCTCATACTCCTCAACAGCCTCAATAAAATCATCTTCAGAGGTATCAACGCCTAAATCGTGTACGACGAAACCGGCCCCGCGGAGCATCATGATGCACAGATTCTTGCCGATATCGTGCAGGTCGCCTTTGACGGTTCCCATAATCACGGTTCCGATGGGATCAATGCCTGAATCGGAGAGGATTGGCTCAATATGTGCCATCCCTGCTTTCATTGCGCGGGCACAGGCTAAAACTTCAGGTACAAAGATGAAGTTCTCTCGGAACTTGATACCGACGATACCCATCCCAGCGATGAGTCCATCGTCCATAATTTCCAATGCCTCTGTCCCGCCTTCCAGAGCGGCTTGCGTCATCTCATCAACCGTGTGATGGTCACCATCAATAAGCGCTGCGGCGATGTCTTGCATTGCTGGGGTCGCCTGTGCGAACATCCCAATGGTCAACTCTATTTCGTCAGGTTGTTCCAAGTATTCTTCAATTTCTTCTCGGATAAATTCGTTTGCGATGTCATTAATGGATGCCACGAGTTTCGCATTCCTCCTCAGAAGACATAAAATAGCACAGGCAGGAAAAAATGGCAACCGAATTTTCAGGCTTCCCAACCTCGTGAGCACAATACAAAAAGGTATTATACATTTGCCACATTCTCATACAACAGAGGTAAAGTGTTCTGTCTCATTCTGAATTTCGTGCCGTGATTGTGTCCTGTTCTCGCGTCAAAGTCTACAAGTATTAGGCCCTTCGCTATTGCATCAATGAACCTATCTGGACTAAACTTTTGCAAAACAAGAATATCCTGATAATGAAAATGCTCAATTTTATTAATTCGCTTGACTGCTGCCCTAACATAAAAACAGTTTAACAGTTTTGTGCCTGCTTTATGGGTTAAGTCGTCAAAGCCCCAGTAGGGTTTAGGTGAAAGTTCCTCAAGGTCAATTCTTTGTTCTACAGAATCCAGCCAATCAGTGTGTCGCGTAGAAACAGCTCCAGCATCAAACGACACCTCTACTTTTCTTTCGGTTTGGTTAAGTTCTACTCCAAATCCCCTATCCGTTCTCTTCAAAACGTGTATAGTTTGACGAAAACTTTTTTCATCAATGGAGTATTTTCCGCCAGCTTCTTTATGCTTCCAACCATACAAGGGTAGAAGAATTCGAGGTACGATTTTCACGGCGCGAGGCGATGGATCAGAATGAAAGAGGGTCGTCAGCGAATTAGTGTTAACTCGTTGTGTTTTTAACTCCCACTCGCCAGCGTTTGGGATCGGCAAATTATTTTCCTCAATCCCCAACAAGTCTTCTAATGTATTACCCACGGCACCTGCATTCCCCGAGGATCTTGTGCTTTTTATCCACCCCCGATCTCTGACTTTTTTCAGATCCTCAATCAGTTCCTCTTTCGTATAAAGTATCATAAAACTCTCCAATCAAATTAGGATTGCCCTAAGCAATATATTTTTCAACTGGAACAACTTCTTTGCCCATAATAATTCCTATGATGTTGGTGGACGCCAGAAATCAAGTAAGTATTCAAAGGTGACACCCATCGTGATATAATTACTAGGCCAACCAAAGATACCAAGTCTGTTTACAATGTTCGTTCTGTCCCAAATGATGATGTTTCTTAGTTCATATCCTCTTTTCCGGAGTTCCTCTATCAGAGAAATATGGATTGTAATTCTTTGATTCTCCCACCACATATCAGCAACATTGATAACACAGTGTGCTTTAGGTTTTAACAAAGGGAGAAGTTTCTCATAAATATCGCCCATTGCCGTGGTATAATGCTCTAATTCCAATATTCCTAAGTCTCTTGCGTCTTGGGAATACTGTTCGATCTTACCAAGTTGTTCATTTTTTCGGTCTCGCCTAGATTTATTTTTTCGTTTCCGATTCAGCAAGTTCGCATAAGGAGGCGATGAAAAGATAAGAGAGAGATTTTCTTCTGATAAATAGTTGCCTATATTTCGAGCGTCATCTTGAATAGCAAGTTGATGTGTGTTGTTAAATAATTCCTGTGCTGCTAACCGTTCTCCACACAACCGGGTATATTCTTCATTCAAATCGAATCCAACAGCATGCCGGTTCGTATCACTCGCAGCGACAAGGGTTGTCCCACTCCCCACGAATGGGTCAAGTACCAATTCACCTTCATGCGTAAAAAGCTCTATCACCTTCCGTGCTAAAGAAATAGGGAACGTAGCAGGGTGCACTTTTTTGTTCCGAATGTCTCTTTTTTCATAACTAAATTGCCATACCCCTATCTGCCCCTTTAACCATTCCTTTGCAGTTATACAACTCAAGTGATTCGGTTTGCACGAACACAAACGCTCTGGATTCAAAAGTAACTTTTTCCCGTAGAATTCTGAACTCTCCTCAATTACTTGAGGGATTTTAATCTTGGTCGTTTGTTTATCACAAGACGCTGTATCTGATTTCATGGTTCCTCCTGTTCTGTGAGTTCTGTGCAGTAGTTTTTGATGGATTTATGGGTCGGTTTGATGTTGAGTGTTAGCACGAAGTTTTCTCCCTATATTTTCGATGATTGAATTTAGAATATCATCAATTATACACAAATATAAAGGTAATTACAAGGAAATTGATAGGGTTGGATGAAAGCAGAACTACGGAAATTAGATAGGCGTGCCTTGGCAGCACGCCTATTCGAGAAAAGTTATTGAAGAACCATGCCAATCTCATCTATTTGCCTTTTCGGTACGCTTCTAAGAGGGCATTGATTTTGTCAAGAAACTCTTGGGAGTAAATCTCACCGACCAAAGCGTTATGGGTCTCTACGGCAAGAGCATCCCAAGCCTCCCGATCACTTTCTGCAAATTCGACCACCTCAATACCTGCTTTCTTTTGAAGTGCCTCGAGCGCCCTATCATTATCCTTCCGAATACTCTGAATTAGATCGTGCTGGTATGCTTGTGCTGTTTCACGCAAAACTTTCTGATGAAGTGGGGAAAGCTGATCGAATCGCTCCCTTGTTATAATTGTAGCACCGACGCCGACATTAACAGGCAGATCGCTCATGTATTTGAATTGGTCATACCATTGCAGTGCTACAGCGACATACGGGGACGCAACGACTGTGTTAAGCTGTCCGGAGTAGAGCGAAGGGAGTACCTGTGAGACCTCCCTTGGTACAGTTGCGATATTAGCGTTCTCGTAAAACTCGAGAGCAATTCTATCGGTTGTTCGCGCCCACATCTTGACGCTTGATGCTTGGAGATCAGCAATAGTGTGAATTGGTTGATTGCTGAAGATATAATAGTAGCCGATGTCTCCCATACCGAGCAAGATATATCCGGCATCCTTAAAAGATCTTTCAAGATCTGCCTGGAGATAATCACGCACATAATCGAGTTCACCGTAGGTTTTGAACATCCGAGGGAGTTGAAAAATCAGGACTTCTTTCTGGATTTCACCGAGACCGGTGGCTGTCATGGCACCAGCGTGGAGCAGTCCTGCCCGCATCTTACGAACGACATCAAGTTCGTCCCCTTGGACTCCATTGGGAAAGATACGGAGCCGGAGTTTACCGTCTGTTTTTGCGCGCATTTCTTTTCCCATCGCCTCAAAATTGTTCATCCATGTCGAACCCTTCGGTGCGAGGGTGGCGAACTTAATGTTTTTGGCATCAAGGTGTGCTACTGGTAAGCACAGCATCCCAAAAATCAGTAGAAACACGCTTAGAAATGTAGCAGCATGTGCTTTATAGTCTGTTTTCTGATGCTTCATTATTCAGTTTCTCCTTCTTCCATTTCTAAATCAAATAACATATCAACCTGATCAAGCCAGCGTTTGGAGCGCGATTTTGCCAAGGCAGTCGCAGCTTCCTCGCCCGGATAGATATCCGACGGCGCATCAAGCACTTCCTGTAAAGCCTGCTTGTAGAGCTGCGCATCTTGTTTAGGTACGGCATAGTAACGGGCGAGATAGTATTTGCTCATTAGGAATTTGCCGTCATTAATCTCATCTACGCGCTCAATGTGTTCTTTCGCCTTCTCTGGATTTCCGCCAATCGTCGGCGATCGGTCGCCGTAATAGACAGCATAGAACAGGTGTGCGCTGCCGTAGTAGAAGGTTTCATCCAAGTCAAGGACCCGTTGCATCATGAGTTCTACGCGCACTAAGTCAATTACTTGCATCGGATCATCCTTCTGGAGACTAATGCCGCGCGCTACAGCGTAAGCTGCCCAAAACAGGGGTTCAGTCTGTTTTTTCTTGACCCTCTTAAGAGCCTTTTCAAACACAGGGATCTCGACAGTTCTTGGTTCCCTAAACGCTATATGGGATTTCTCAAGTACTTTGAAGGCGTACCCCTCAGCCCGTATATAGTGTTCAATCGCCTGTGCGCGCATCTCTGCTGCAGTTTCCATATCGCCTGCTATCTCAGCTTCCTCCATTCTATCCTCAAAAAACCCAGCGTAAGACGAACAAGCGCGAGCTGCCCTGGCAAGGAGCGTTGCATTTCCAAGCTTAGTCAGTCGCTCAAGCGTGCCAAGGTTTTCTGCGAGGGTAGATTCTACCACAGTTAGATCGCTCTCCCCCTGAACTCTGGACAACTTGGCGAGGCCACATCCACCCAAGAATATCGGGAGGAGCAATAAAACGGATATACAAAAACAAAACCTGCTGCGTATCATGGATTTAGATTTACCTCCTATACGTGTTATGAACCCGTACCGTAGATACGGGTTATAGATGTGATGAAAATATAATGCCACTCTATTCTTATCAATGGTAAAGGAAGAGCGGAATCGTTGTCTCTTGAATTAAGTGTTGTGTAACGCTGCCAACGAAAAATTCTCGGACACTTTTTCTCCCGTAGGCTCCCATCACCAACATGTCAATGTCGCTTTCAGCAATGTAAGATTTGACGACTTCATCAGGATGTCCACCCTGCGTGACGAGAGCCGGTTCAATCCCGTAACTTCTGAAGAAGTCTGCCAGATTTCCGAGTAACGCTTGTCCTGCTTCAGCATCATCATTAACAGTGAGTAGGGTTATATCGCATGCATTCCATATACCGAGGAGTAGAAACATGTGCACTGCCTTAGAAGCAGGGGCACTATTATCATAGGCAACGAGAACTTTCTCAATTTTTCGGACTGAATCGGGTACGGCTAACACAGGTGCGAGACCGTTTTTTAATATTTGTTCAAGCGTTCCATAAGTCTCATTAGCTGTGTATTCAAAAAAGGTCCGCTTTCCCATGACAATAAAATCGTGGAATTTGGATTCTTCAATAATCTCGGAGAAAGGTCTACCGGTATCGGCATGTAAGGCGGCATTCACCTGTCGCTCCTCACAGATACGAGCAAAATCGTCAAGAATCGTTTTTGCCTTTTCTTCTGTCTCCTTCAACTGCTGCTCTTCAAGTTGTACATCATAATGTGCGCCACCGATCGGCACCGGACCGCTTGCAGATTGAATGCCGGGTAGATCAATGATAGCGACGCCTGTAATCGTTGCATTGTGAGCGAGCGCGAGTTGGCAAGCGTATTCTATTGCAGCTTGTGCGTAAGGCGAGCCGTCTAAACCCAGTAAAATTTTAGAAAAACCTGAATGTTCCATCGTAGGAATTCCTCCTTTGCAGTTCACTATAAACATAGCACCCCGAATCAACGCTGAATGCGCGTAAATCAACGTCAAGTGCGCGTATAGCACTTGCGGGCACTCGCGGCATTAGGCGGGAGCATGAAAGACTTAAAAAAACCTTGTTCAAACGTATAGAATTCGTTAGGTATCAATTTGGATGACTGGACGATAGCAAGTTTTGGAAGCCGTAGTTACGTCGAAAAGGGGAGCAGCACAACCGTACCGTCGACCTGTCCTTCTGATGTCTCAATTTGAATACGACTTCCCGCTTCAGTGACCGCCATCCGAACATAAGCCAAGGCAATCGGCTTTCCAAGCGTTGGGGCGAAGGTGGAACTTGTAATCCAACCCACCTCTTTGTCGGCACTGAAAACTCGCGCATCTTGGTGAATCTCGGGACATTCTGGCGATGTTGAGACATCTTGGACTTCAATACCACGCAATAAGCGATTGGGATGCCCGCGATATTTCATCCGTGCGACAATTTCTTGTCCAATATAGCATCCTTTCTCAAAATCAATAGCATGTTCCAACTCTGCCTCAAGCGGGATAATAGCATTGGTTAATTCTGTTCCATACCTTGGGGTGCCTGCCTCAATACGAAGCGACTCAAGCGCGTCCCAACCGATAGGCTGAATGTTAAATTGTTCGCCTTCACACATTAACCTTTCCCAAAGAGGTTCTAACCCGTCAGCTGCGATATAAAGTGTATAACCCGTCTCACCAGTGGTATCCGTTCGCACACATACAACTGCGTAGTTAAAAAGTGTGTCCGGTTCACGAAAGCGGCTGTGCCGTTCGGGTAAAGTCGTCAGTTCATTCATACCCAGTACAGCCTGGACGAGGACTGGTGCCTGAGGACCGTGGACGGCAATTGCCCCGGTTTCAGGGGTTAAGTCAGAAATTTCAACATCATCAGCGATGATATACTTATCCAACTCATTGAAGAGGCTTTCTGTAGTTTCAGCTGCGGTGTCAATACCGATCACATCGTTGAGGATGTAGACGTTCATATCGGCGATTATTTTTCCGCGGTTCGTTAAGAGCGTGGCATACGTGCCTTGCCCAACCGAGAGACTTTCAACATCATTGGAAATTATACGATGTAGAAATTTTGCCCGATCTTCGCCTGACAACCCGTATCTACCCCGATAGGATACATCAGCAATGCCGACACTATTTCTCACGGCGTGATGTTCGGACACTACATCGGTAAACTGGACTGCTACATTCCAATCTTGGTGTCTTTTCCCAAAGGTCGCACCGAATTGTTCATGAATGTGATAAAGTGGTGTGGTTTTCATTTTTTTACGCTCTATATTAATTGATATTTCATATAACGTGAGTTCTACATAAACATAGGGAATCAACACTTAATACATATAAGATATTCAAAAACCCAAGCCCCTCGGACCCCGAGAGAATTTGGGACATTAGGTTTCGCCACATGCACTTATACACACGGATCATCGAAATGTGTCATTCCCTCTACAAACGAAACAGGTATTGGCTATTTTCCGGCAACCCAACCTACGTCAGATGTGCATTTTAATATTCAAACTCGTGTTAATATAATATACGTTGCATTAAAAAATGCGTTCCAAACGCAAAATAAGTTTTGGATTTTGCAGCGAAAACGATGCGTCAAGCGGTTCGGCGACTTCAACAGCGATACTCCACGGTGAGGGATCTCCTGACGGGTCTATGAAAACGGAACATCCAACGCCAACTGCGGATTTGAGTTGTCCCATGAATGTATTAAAATCAGAAAACGGAACATCGCCATGCCACCAGACAGTGCCAGCATCCAGGAAGCAGCTGAGCGTCCACCCCAGCGCAGCATCGGGTTCCCTGAGAATTATCTCTTGGATAAATCTATACTCAAGATTAAGTGCTACCCGGTTATCCCCGGCAAATCTGTTGAAAGCGTAACCACGCAAGTTGGTACTACCACCAAGGTGAAGCAGCCGTTGTCTGGGCAAAGGAGCACTGGAAAAATCACCCCCAATTCGGACGTTCAAGTTATGCGAACCTAACAGTGGCGTGTAGTGCATTAATTCGAACCGGTAGAAATTGAAGGCGTAGTCCCCTGCTGCGATTTCGATTCCGAACTGTCCACGCCACCCACGTCGGGTTCGTTCATTCGCAAAAGACCAGGAATGGAAATACCGTGTGATAGCCGATTTGTGGTCGCGTGTATCAAAAGCATAAATCAGTGAAATACTTTCCAATATCCCACGATCAATCCGCGAATTGCCTCGTTTGATTTGGTTCCGGTTTAGGTAACTCCAATCCGTTGATTTGGAGAGGTTGTCGTGCGCTTCTGTTGTGAGTTCCAGTCTGAGAAAGTTCCATTCCGAAGTCCCGAAGGTTATCCACCCTTGAGCCCCCTGACGCTGGTAATAATCTTGAAATGCGAAGCCGTAGTAAGCTGCACTTAGACTGATCTCAGCGGGACGCAGCGACATATTTGAACTGATGTCTGTAAGTTTGTAGACGCTCGCGCCGAACTTGAGCATCTGCCAATTAAAAAAAACTTTCTCAATGCCACCCTGATAATTCCATATTTTACTGGAGAATCCACGGCTCACTGAACCAAAAATCTGTTCTTTTCCTGTGAGCCGGGTGGCAAGCGTTCCGCCTGCCCCTAACACCAATCCGTGAACACGGTTGAATTGAAGGATTGGGAAACCGGAAGTTTTGGTGAGGGGCTGCTCTTCAACTTCAACAATCATTATGTTTTTCCCACCCTCGCGTTGAACACGCCAGTTTTGGATAGATTTGAAATGCTCATTCGTTTCACTGAGTCGCTTTCGCATCTGATTTATCTTCGATTGTCCAAGGGTGCGATGGTAGATATCAGATGCCTGTGAATCATCTTCTTTGTCTGTGTCTGCGGTTTTTAAGTCGAGTGCCGACAATAGTTCGGTGCGAGAAATTCGGGAATTTCCAGTGAAACGCACTTCGTGTAAGGTCCCTTCGTTAATGGTAAAGGTCAGTACATCGTTGACGCGTTCATGGGTAACTGTGGCGAATTCATACCCTCGGTTTAAATAAAAACCAGCAATCAGTTGTTGCTTGAGTCTGGCAACTTCAACGGTGAGGTAACCGCTTTCCAATTGAAACCACCTTTTGATGAACGCTGCTGGAAAAGTTCTGTTCCCGCTAATCTTAATCTGGCGAGCAAATAACATGGGTGCCTCTGTTACTTGAACAAGCAGGTTAATAGATGTAAGCTGCTCAGACGCATCACTGTCGATAGACACCTGTTTCGTCTCCAAACGTACATCTTTAAACCATTCTTGATTCTGCAGCTCGGCAAGTATCCATGATAGTTGAGTGCTTGTAATAACATCCCCAGGTTGAACAGGGACTTGTTGTTGGACGACCTCGGTTGACATCACAGTATTGCCTTCAACTTCGATTGATGTGATTCGGAATTGCGCTTCGGAGGCAAAGGTTTCAGAGAAAGATGGGGTACGCTTTACAAAGTGTAGGAGTCCCATCGCTGGCGCAATGCGTTCAGAAAGCGGTGCTGCGTACTCATGTGGTGAATGGGGCCACCACGGATGCTCGTTATAGTAAGTCGGCAACCAATAACTATACTCCCTCTGCGTGGTAGATATGAGGTGTTCTATATCTCTTACGGCGAACCGTGCCTTACGGTGAATGTTAAAAAGCCATATATTTTTAAGATCTGGCGAATTTTCTAAATTCACTTGAGGCGGTCTTTCCAGCATTTTGCGTGGGAGCGCAATTTCGATATTCCAAGAAGTGGTATTAATCTGCGTTGCAACTTGTGCATCTGAGTTCCACTCACTATTCGCCTTGAACGCTGTCTCCATAGCCTGCCGATTCAAGGTCAGTTGGACATCTTGCGGAGCGAATTGGAAACTGGCTTCCCCTGGTTTGTTGACTTGCTGGTCGAAGAAGGCACTAATCGGGTTAATTACAAAGTGATGATAGACATCAGTCAGAGGGTTGGCATCAATCAGGATTTCAATGCACTCGTCTTCCCAAATCGGTGAATCGTGCTGTGTTTGTGAGATACGCGGTAGTTGCGAGTTCGGAATATGGGCTCTTACTCCGATATAAAAATTTTCAGTATCCCAGATTAAGAAAGTTTCGGTTAAACTTTCAGATTCCTCAGTGCCATCCGAATTCTGAAAAGGAGAAAGGACGCTGGCTGTTTGCCACACGATTTCAGACAAATTTCCGTCAATCACAGGTGGCTTCACCGTTTGTGGAACAGGCTGAGCAGCATCCAAAAACGAATCCGGCTCAGCATTTGCTTGGATGTTTGCTTGGTCTTTAACGGGTATATTTTGCAGAAGCGAAATTGTATCGGTGGATTTCAATCGAAATAATGGTCCTCCGCCATTAACAATAGCAAGTTCAGTGTCATCCTCAAATTGTACGGGTAGGTTAATAACAACTTGCTGCTTATCACTTTCAAGTAGGGCATCAATAGCATAATTTTCTGGCAGCTGTAATAGGATGTTCCCACCTTGTGTGGTTATGTCCATCGGTGCTGCAACGGCATCAAGGATAGTTAACTCAATTGCTCCATTCTTTGTTTCCAATTTGTTTTGACCGCGTGTCAACAAAATGTTGCCCTTGATGCTTCCATTTGTTAGGGTCACATTATAGTTTCCTAAGGTTTCATTTAGATGGACATCACCTGTCTCTGCTGTGATTTCTATCTTCCCCCGAATGCGTTGGAGACGAATATCTCCTGTTTTTGATTGGAGTTTAACAGAAATATCTGAAGGGGTTTTAATGATACATTTCAGATGGAACTGTTTAGGAAGCGTTGCTGGTAAATTCTCGGCACCAAAAAATGGGTTTGGTGTTACGCTGGGGCCATCGCCTCCGAGCAGTTGGACTTTCAACTGAAGCGTGCCATTGTCGTGGGTTCCTGTTACGGAGACGTTACCGAGATAGGTGCGAGTGGCAATGTCGCTCTCGGTGTTTGTCGCTTGCGCCTGCTTTTCAAGTATAACGTCAACTACCTCACCCTCTGAGGCGACGAATTCAATGTCCCCTGGTAGGTCCAAACTTAGATTTATTTGGTAAACGTCTTTGAAACTAAAGGTATGGGATGATGTTGTCTTTAATATTGATTTCTCTGCTTCGGTAATTGATTCCGCCACAGTTGTACCGGGCGTACTTCCTTCAACCTCATGATCGGCTGCGTGTGTAGATTGAACGTGTAGATTCAGCACGGTCATGAGTATATAAAGTAGAAATAGATAGCATAGAACCGCGCGAGATACGAGTGACATTCTGAGACAATTCCTCTATAATCTTGGTATACATGGTATCGTAACACCGGCTTGAAGACTGCTTTGCAGATTTCCTTGATTTATTTTAAATAATACTTTATACTTATTAGAAAAGTCAAGCAGTTTTTTTCGTATCCTTCAGAGCAATTGCATCGTTTTTA
This sequence comes from Candidatus Poribacteria bacterium, assembly GCA_022826805.1. Taxonomy (GTDB): domain Bacteria; phylum Poribacteria; class WGA-4E; order WGA-4E; family WGA-3G; genus WGA-3G. The sequence goes on along the minus strand of JAJDUH010000033.1, from coordinate 24,742 downwards.
ATAGGCGTGTAAATGTATTTATTTTAAATTAAAGAAGCCGATCTAAAAAATGCTGCGGACAGGAGAAAGAAGATGAGCGAATCTGTCAAGGGAGCGACAGAATACTGTTTCTCTTTTGGACCATGGAATATACAGGAGGGAGCAGATCCTTTTGGACCGCCTGTTCGAGAATCGTTTAGTTTTGATAAGAAAGTCGGATTTTATAGGGACCTTGGTTTTGTTGGCATCCAATTCCATGATGATGATATTGTTCCGGATATAGATGAGAAGACCCACGCACAGTTGATAGCACAGACGAAAAGGGTCAAGGCACAACTCAATGATCACGGTTTGACAGCAGAGGTGGTTGCCCCACGGTTGTGGGAATCTCCAGAGACTATTGATGGTGCTTACACATCTAATTCCGCGAAAGAACGAGCATACGCGCTGGAACGTTCAAAACGGTGCGTAGATATCGCCAGCGAGATTGGGTGCAAAAACCTCGTGTTGTGGCTTGCTCGCGAAGGCACCTACATTCGAGAAACGAAATCGTCGTCAAATGCGGTTGGCCAGATTCTTGATGCTATAAATGCATTACTCGAATACGACTCAGAAATCCGAATTTTAATTGAACCCAAACCGAATGAGCCGATGGACATCGCCTACATCCCTACGATTGGGCATGCGATTGGTTTAGCTTATGCCAGCAACGCACCGGCGCGTGTTGGCGGGTTAATTGAAAGTGCACACGCCATTCTGGCTGGATTAGAACCATCTGACGAAATGGGTTATGCCCTTTACCATAAAAAACTCTGGAGTGTACATCTGAACGATCAGAACGGGCTAAAATTCGACCAAGATAAGGCATTCGGTTCAGTCAATTTGCGGAGAGCATTCAATCAAGTCCGGATTCTTGAAGAAAATGGGTATGGCAGCAATGGTGAATTCATCGGGTTAGATGTGAAAGTTATGCGAACACAACCGCGCGACATCTCAACAAAACATTTATTGAGCAGTCGCCGAACTTTCCTTAACCTACTTGAGAAAGTCCGTACACTGGATAAAAATGTCGAGCAGGAGTTTATAGCAGCCCGAGACTATGAAGGTTTGGATTTCTATATTCTTGAACACCTTCTTGGGACATAATGTTTACAGGAACGCGCGTGAATAGTTTATGTAAAGCACGCCAATTCAACGAAGAAGAACAAAGGCGTTAGAGGACAAAAACAGACATGACAACGGATAAGAGCCCACTACACGAGGCGAGCGGTCCGTGCTATCGAGCAGTGCTGCTCGTCGGTCCCCCAGGTGTTGGCAAGGGAACTCAAGGGAAGATGCTGTCACAAATTCCCGGTATTTTCCATGTTTCCAGTGGGGATATGTTCCGCGAACTTGACCGCACTTCAAAATTCGGGCAAATTTTCCAAGAATACGCAGGCATCGGCAAGTTAGTCCCAGATGATATTACAATCAAAATCTGGCAAGACTACATGGCGACGAAAGTACGCGAGCAGACTTACAACTCGAAAAACGATCTACTCATCCTTGACGGAATCCCCCGTAACATTACGCAAGCAAATTTGATGGCACCTTTTGTACAGGTCTTTAAGGTCATTTACATGGTGTGCGAAGATCGGGAAGTGATGTTCAAACGTATCCGCGGGCGCTCCCTGAAAGAGAACCGCATTGACGATGCCGAAGAACTGGTGGTTCGCTACCGATGGGATGTTTACAAACGGGAAACCGAACCGTTAATCGATTACTATCCACAGGAACGGATTCGGATTGTAGATGCCAACACGCTTGCTGCCGATGTGCTTTACCAAATCTTATCAACTATCGTCCCCGTTCAGAAGAAGTATTTTGAACCGCCGATAATGTAATCGGACCCCAAAAAGATGCCGATACGATCCCTCCGCGTCTGTGTTTCACCGGACGCGCTGATAGAGTCGGAGTTCAGGATGTACGAGTGCGCGTATAGGAAATGGGGCACCGGTATCGGATATCTGGATGCTCAAGAACTGCGGTATACTCTGGAAGGTCTTGTGTAATACATACGGGCTTTCATCTCCTAAAACCCGCTCGTAAAATGCCAGTGTCTCTTCCACCTCAATCTCATTGAGAGGATACCAATCCTGATCCTGATAATTCTGGGGATGTTTTTGGTATCTTTGGAACACCTCCAGATCCGGCACAAGGATAAGAACCCAATCTGCCGCTTCATCTGCCGCTTCCAAATCTAACTCTGGAAGAAGCCAGTCGAATAAGACTTCTGGCGCGCGTGCGATAGATGCTTCTTGCGGAATGTGCTCTGATATCCATTCGGTCGCCGCAATCCGGGTAGGTTTTTCAATTAGGGTAAGGGCAAAAGCAACAGTATAAACCGCCGTGTAAAGTACTACAATACTCCCTACGATTATACGCATCCACTTCCCAAACATACTATATTGGGTCGTCTCAGCAGGATTTTTGGCATCTCTAATTTTCTGTTGATAGACGAACCCGAAAAGTGTCTCTATTGCACTTGGAAAACGCGCAAGGGCAGCTACCGCGAGTATTATAAGGGTTGGATAGAGGACCAACAGATGACGTGCGAATTTAACTTTATGTGCCCCGATGAAGAGTAGATACGGAATAACAAAGACAAGCAGAGACACTTTCAATATAGACGATCCAGCGATTTGCCGCCTAAGCGAAATGAGATTGTGGAGTATACCAAAACTGACAAGGCAAGCGAGCGGCAAACCCATCCCCCATTTTAAGAGGATCCACAGGTAGGTAAATCGCTGCAGCCAACCGGCGTCGCCTGTTGCGATAAGACCGAAGTGTCCCCGGTGATAGTGGGTCGCTTCATACCAAAAGTCTTGAAAGAAAAGGTTCCATTCTGGTGAAATTAGATCGATTAACCAGTAGGGACAGAAGAGCGTGAAGGTTAAGATAGAAACTCCAATGACTGCCGCAATCCTCCTATAAAATTCCCTGCTACCTATGAAACACAACAGAGAAAAACCGACGAAGCTCGTTGTAAACTTGACTGCAAAACCCAATCCCGCAATGACACCAAGCCATATTGCCGTTTGAAATGTAGGTACGTCTGAAGCAGAACGTGAACGTACTACAATCCAGAGGAACAATGTCACACAGAAGGTGGCTGGGATGTCAACGAGTGCAAAACGTGACTCGTTGGTGGCGTGTAACATTGCGACAGCGAGTAACGCCGCTGCTATTTGGCCGACCCGTCTGCTATGACCCCGCAGTCCAATACAATAGGTAAACCAGAGTGTCGCTGTGGATAAAAGTGTATTGATGCATCGCGCCAATAAAATCACACGGGTTTCTGTTAGTTCCAAGCCACCGAACGAGAGCAGTTTACCCATCAAAGCGATTAGATAAAACCACGCTGTTCCGGGCCAGTTGTAGATTTGGGGGACTGCTGTGAAATGAATGAGATTTAGTACATCTTGTGCGATGATTGTCTCGCGCGGATCTGGCACATCAGGCAAGCCGACATTTATACCGATGAGTCGGAGACCAAAACCGCTAATGAGGATTGCGGAGATAACGTAGTTATCAGGGAAACTAAGAGAGTTTCTGAGCACTCGAAGCAATCTCATCTTTGGAAAGACCCAGTTTTTCAAACACATTCTGCCAACGCAGTTTGTGATTTTTGCGGATACACATCGGAACAAATCCCAAGTTGAGATAATTTTTGATTGCGGGCAGGCGAAAATCGTCAGTGTCTAACACTACACAGGTCAGATCCTCTACTTTAAAATAGTGCAGGAGAAACAGGGTTAGCCACTTTCCGAGTTTGTGTCCGGTGTGTTCTGGAAGGACGGCGAGCATATCGATGTAGCCAACTCGCTTATCACGAAAGCACCTTTTCCATGCGCATGCCGTGCCGATAGGCAGATCTTCATAGACAGCAAAAAAGAACCCGTTCGGATCGAAATCGGGTTGGTTGATAACGTTGGCGTAGGTATCTTGGGCAGTTCTTCCTTGGTCCACAAAGGCAATGTCCATTATTCGTGCCCAATGGATTTCGTCGCCTTTTTGGTAGGTTCGGATGTGATAGCCATTAGAACATTGGAGATCAGGTAGATCTTCCAAATTGCGCAGAACCATTCTGAGTTGATCTTCCATTAACTTTTAGGCTGAGACTTTCGCCCACAGTCCATCAGGGAGTACTTTTTGGACGCTTTCGATTTGCGAGGACATCGGCGATAGTTTTAATTTCTCGAAAATTTTTCGCCACCGCTCTGGCTGTTCTTCTTCAACGTAAACGGGTATGAATCCTAAATTCAGATAGGTTTTAACAGCAGGGATACGGAAATCATCAGTATCCAGCATGGCACATTTGAACCCGTTGTCCCGAAAATAATAGAGGACAGCAAGTGAAACCCATTTTCCAAGTTTATGTCCGGTATGCTCAGCGACGACCCCTACCATGTGTACGTACCCGGCATCCTTTTCATCGACAGATTGCCGCCAGGCACAAGCGGTTCCGATAGGCGTGTCCTCATGCGTCGCGAAGTAGAGTCCATCGGGAAGAAATACATCTCTATCGGTAATCTGGTCCCGCGTATCTTGTGCGGTCCGTTCTCTACCACCAAACGAATCGGTGATGATACGTGCCCAATGCACTTCATCACCTTCAAGGTAAGACCGCATACCATAGCCTGCTGGGAGCTCCAGTTTCGGTAAATCATTTAAATTGGGGCGTACCATCCTGAGCTGTCGTGGCATCTGCTGCTCCTTTTCTCCAAATGTCAGGTTGAAGCGTTGGGTTTCGTTGGCACTTCGGAGCGTTCAAGCACTTTGAAAGTGTGGAGTTCTCTGTGTTAGCAGTGTTTGATTTTACCTGTCCCATTCAACCCAACCTACGCGTTAAAGTCAAACTTACGGTACCACTGTGTTCGCAATAGATTTTCGGGTTATGCTGTAATTATAACATACCTCATAAATTCCTGCAAAAACCTTTACAATATTTCTCAGAGATGTTATAATAACAACTAATCTTTTGTAGGGGAAAAGTCACTCGCAATAAAGGCGGAAAACAGGTGAAAAGATCGTTCGGAAGAAAGCCCAATATTGTGCTTGTCGGTTTTATGGGAACTGGTAAAACCTCTGTCGGCAGACGGCTTGCCTCACAACTCCGAATGCGCTATGTAGATACAGACGACATTATCGAGCGTGATAGTGGACGACGCATTAGCAATATTTTCTCAGAAGACGGCGAACCTGCCTTCCGCGATCTCGAAAGCGAAGCTGTTCATAAAGCATCAAAACTGCACAACCATGTAATCTCTACAGGTGGTGGTGCCATTCTGAGAGAAACCAACATGAAAGTATTAAAGCAGAGTGGCATTATTTTCTGCCTAACAGCAACGCCCGAAGAAATATATCGGCGGGTACGGCATCAGTCTCATCGGCCTCTCCTCCAAACGCCAGATGCCCTTGCCAAAATCCGGTCGATGTTGGCAGAACGAAAACCATACTATGCGGAAGCCGATTATATGGTGAGAACGACAGGACGTCCATTTCGAGAAATTACTGGGTACATCAAACACATCTATGCGAAAAATACGAGAGGTCCTAAACGGTGAAAACACTATGTGTGGAACTCGGGGCTAACAGTTATCCGATCATTGTCGGCGCAAGTCTCCTCGACCAAGTTAGTGAAATGTTGACACCACATATTAAATCAAAAAAGGTCCTTATCGTTTCGGATGCCTTTGTTAAAGCCCGCTATATGCCTATCGTTCAGCAAAGCCTTGCGGCTGCAGGACTTGACGTAAACACGATTGAGGTGCCAACTGGCGAAGAGAGCAAATCGTTAGCGCAGTTTTCCCGGATACAAGACAGTTTGGTGACGAATCAACTCGACCGAGGTTCAACGCTCATTGCCTTCGGGGGCGGGGTTGTCGGTGACTTGGGTGGTTTTGCGGCAGCAGTGTACATGCGTGGTATTCCCTATGTTCAGATTCCAACCACACTACAGGCACAAGTCGATGCGAGCGTTGGTGGCAAGACGGCAATCAACCACCCGAAGGGTAAAAACCTGATCGGTGCGTTTCATCAGCCGAAGTTGGTGCTTATTGACGTAGGGACACTTGAAACTTTGTCGCAACGGGATATCCGAGCGGGACTCATTGAAGTTATCAAAATGGGGGTTATCCGTGATCAAGCACTGTTTGAGATGGTTGAGGCAAACCTTGATACTATCTTGAATTTGGATAACACGACACTCATCGAGATGATTTCATGCGCTTGCGTCAATAAGGCAGAAATCGTGGCGAAAGATGAAAAAGAGAGTGGGTTGCGGATGGTGCTTAACTATGGGCATACTTTTGGGCATGCGCTCGAAGCATTGACGCATTACAACAGGTACCGACACGGTGAAGCCGTTTCTATCGGTATGAATTGTGCGGCACAGTTAGCAAAGAATTTAGGTATGTTCTCTGAAACCGATTTCCAACGGCAACGTGCCCTCTTAACGCGTGCAAAATTGCCCTTGGCTTTCCCTCCAGACTTTACCCCGGAAGCGTTATGTGATGCTATGTATTTAGACAAAAAAACATTAGGCGGTAAACTCCGCCTTATCTTGCCGACGCGTATCGGAGAAGTTGTCGTTCGAGATGATATAGACGATCGGCATGTTTTAGAGGCTATTTCGCAATGTAGTGGTTGTCGGTAATCGGTTGTTGGTACTTGGTTAAGCTAACCAGGTTCGAATAACTTAACCCATAACTCATAACCCACAACCATTAAACGAGGAAACATAACTTTTATGCGAAAAACAATTCAATGTACAGAGTTAAGCAAGTTTTGGCTTGCAAGCTGCACCACAGCGTCAAGCAAGTTTTGGCTTGCAAGCTGCGCCAAAATTGTCTACTTGGTTTTATGCATAGGCATTAGTACTGCGTTTAGCCAAGGACTCGCACCACCATCAAATGTGACGGCGGTGGATACCCCCAACGACGATGGTAGTAGTATCACTGTTAAATGGGACGCGGCACCGGAGGATAGTGGTATCAGTGGATACCAAATCCTACGACGGATTGCAGGCGGTGGTCTCGAAGAAATTGGTGAACTGTTACCTGCTGGAACGACAACTTATGTCGATTCAAGTATCGAAAAGGGGTCTGCTTATGCCTACATTGTGCGTGCGGTTACCGAAACAGAAGCGACTGTGGAGTCTGAAGAGACCGCTCCAGCTCAAGGAACTGGTGAGTGGTTTCACACTGGCAAAATTCCGCTGTTCATTGCGATGATCGCTTTTTCGATTGCGATTGTCACGAGCATTTATCAGGCTCGCAGTGGTGAAGAAGTTTTCGTTCGGCGGATTCCAGGGCTTGAAGCGGTAAATGAAGCCATCGGTCGCGCTACGGAGATGGGACGCTCAATTCTGTATGTGCTTGGGCTTGGTGGGGTGAGCGGTCCAGCTACGATTGCGAGTATGAACATTTTAGGACAGGTCGCTCGCCGAACTGCTGATTATGAAACTCCTTTGCATGTGCCGTGCAATGACCCAATTGTGCTGAACGTGGTCCGCGAGATGGTGAAAGCAGCATATCTCAACGAGGGACGCCCGGATTCCTATAACGAGGACACTATCTTCTTCCTCACCGATAGCCAGTTCGCTTACGCCGCTGGTGTGGACGGTATAATGCTGCGCGAGAAGCCTGCAGCGATCTTTCTACAAGGCACGTTCTTTGCCGAATCACTCATCCTTGCTGAAACGGGTAACTCCATCGGTGCCATCCAAATTGCGGGAACAGATTCCGAACACCAACTTCCATTCTTCATTTCCGCATGCGACTATACTTTAATTGGCGAAGAGCTGTATGCAGCGAGTGCTTATCTTTCCAAAGAACCGATGCTTCTCGGTAGTATCAGGGGGCAAGATTGGGGAAAGGTAATCATCTTCGCTGTCATCGTGCTGGGTGTGATTCTTGAATTAGCAGGTGTCAACTGGATCACAACACTTCTACAGCGAGTGAGTTAGGAGGTTTTATGCAACGACAAGTTCCCTTAATTCTGTGCTTTGTTTTCGGAGTTGTGATGATCTTCACACAATTCATCCCACATTCGTCTTCTCAAAGCCTTTACCAAGAGGTTATTGGATGGGCATTGATTATCACACCCTTCGCCCTTATTTTGAGCTCACTAACGCTCATCCAAACTCATCTCACACGGATCCGTCGCCGCGCTGAACATTGGCCATATAGCATTTTTGTATTTGTCGGGATTCTGGCGATGGTGGTGATAGGTATTCCCTTTGGACCGCAAAATCCTGTCTTTGAGTGGTTATTCAACAACATCCAGGTACCTATGGATGCGACAATGTTTTCGCTCCTTGCTTTCTTCATTGCTTCAGCGGCATATCGTGCTTTTCGAGCGAGGACATTTGAGGCGAGTTTGCTGTTGATTACGGCTTTAATTGTAATGCTGGGCAATGTTCCGGTAGGTGATTTGTTTTGGAACTCTGTGTTCGCGTGGTTGCCGTGGGACAATGGTGCATCAGGCATGAAGCAGTGGATTTTGGATAACCCAAATCTTTCAGCGAGACGGGGAATTATCCTCGGCATCAGCTTAGGCGTAATCTCACAATCTATCCGAATTATTTTGGGAATTGAACGCTCGTATCTCGGGGGAGGAGACTAACGAATGCTTGAGAAATTGATGAATATAGATCGACGGATCGTCTTCATTCTCGTCGCTCTGGCGGTTATCTTGCCAACATTGCTCCCCGTGAGCATGCCGATTTCGGTATCGGAACCCACGCAACAACTTCACGATTATATTGAAGCGATTCCGGCGGGGGGAACCGTGATGCTGGCTTTCGACTATGGTCCATCTTCTTTAGCAGAGCTGAATCCGATGGCGAGAGCAATCTTGAAGCAGTGTTTTGCTAAAGATATAAGGGTCATCGCTCTCACGCTCTATGCAGTCGGTACAACCATGGGAAGTACATTGATTCAAGAAGTCGTGGCAGAAACAGGCGCGGTTGACGGGGAGGACTACGTTTTCTTAGGGTATCGCCCTGGCGTTGATTTAGTTATTCTCGGCATGGGAAAAGAGATCGCCAGTGTATTTGATACGGATTTCAACGGAAAACCGATCTCGGAAATTCCGCTGATGCAAAATGTCACCAATTACGATCAAATCGATCTCGTTGTTGACCTATCTGCTGGAAGTCTCACTGAGGCATGGATTATTTTTGCGAATGTACAATTCAATCAACAGATCGCAGCAGGCGTCACCGGTGTTATCATCTCACAGATGTATCCGTACTTGCAAACTGGGCAATTAGTAGGTCTGATTCCAGGGATTGCGGGGGCTGCGGAGTATGAACGCTTAATAGATGCGCCAGCAAAAGGGACACTATGGATCAACATTGAATCGTTTGTTCATCTATTAATTATAGGTTTAGTCGTTCTTGGGAATATAGCGTTCTTCATTCATCGAGGGCGAGAGGAGTAAATTGATGGAATTATTTGGCATCTGGATTGCTGCGTTTTTGACCCTCTGCATCTACAGTTTCCTGTACCGAGATAACCCATTTTATCGGTTTGCGGAACATCTCTTCGTAGGTGTATCGCTTGGATACAGTATTGTGCTCGCGATTCACCAGGCTTTTATTCCCTTAGCGTGGCAACCTCTCTGGGCAGCGGTAACGGGGGAATCGCCTGGAGGCTTAATTAAATTAATTCCGATAGCCATTGGCTTGTTTTTTCTCTCAGCATTGTCACCGCGGCATACATGGATGATCCGGTATCCGACTGCCATTCTTATCGGTGTCGGTTCAGGTCTCGCAATTCCGAATTTTCTACGCGCTAACATTTTCGAACAGACACGAGGAACGATCGAACCGTTTTCTGCTATTTCTGCGGGAACTCTTTCGGGTTTAGGAATCTTTGAAGCAGTTCTCATGGTTATCGGAGTGGTTTGCACACTTACCTACTTCTTCTTCTCCGTAGAACATCGAGGTACTGTCAAATGGCTTTCAAAGGTCGGTATCGCTTTTCTGATGATAGGATTCGGATCGGCATTTGGGAACACGGTTATGGGACGTGTCGCGTTGCTCATTCAACGCGTTGATTTTCTACTGAACGATTGGCTTGGTGCAATTTTCTGATAATTTTGTACTGATTGAGAGTTGGGTTTCGCTGGGATTTCGGGGTATTCACGTATCTTGAAATGTGAAATTTCTACGGCACACGTATTTGGTTTTCATATCCCACTCAACCCAACCTACGTGCCGAAGTTTGAGCTCACATTGTTAAATCTTAGGAGAAAACTGCATGAAAATTGGATATAGTACATGGGGGATGCCCACGGTCCCTATAGACACCGCCGTTTCCCATATAGCGAATCTCGGATACGATGGACTTGAACTCACTATTATTCCGCGCTTTACGACCGAACTCAGCACGCTTGACGCTGCAGAACGGAAACGGATCGCTTCTCTTCTGAAAGCATACAATTTGGCACTACCTGCAATCGCAGCACATTCAAGTTTACTGGAAACGGATTCAGAAACACATGCGAAAAATATGTGGCGACTCAAAGGAGGTGTTGATTTAGCAGTCGAACTCGCACAAGGCGATGAACTGCCCGCCGTGAATACTACGCCCGGCGGAAAGCCAGAAGAGTGGGATGTAAAAAAAGACTTCCTCACTGAACGGGTCGGAGAACTCGTCGATTACGGTGCGTCGCGCGGTGTCACCATTGCTATGGAACCACACGTCGGTGCAATCATTGACACACCCGCGAAGGTGCTTGAGCTTTTAGAAATTGTCAACTCGCCATACCTCAAAGTTAACTTCGACATCAGCCACTTTGACATTATCGGCATGCCGACCGAAGAGACAGTAGCAGCGTTAGCCCCAGTATCAGCGCACACGCACGTCAAGGACCAACGCGGTACTGCGCCGGATCATGAGTTCCTCATCCCCGGTGAAGGTCCTTTTGATTATGTGGAATACCTCAAGGAAATGCAAGCACACGGTTATGACGGATTTATCACCGCTGAGGTGAGTTTTATGGTGCAGGCACGTGAAGATTACGATCCACTCGCTGCCGCCACACTTTCTTACGAAACACTGTCCCGCGCCTTCACGGAAGCAGGAATTGATAGAGGATAATTATGGGAAAACCAAATATTCTTCTCCTCATGACAGATCAGCAGCGATGGGACGCGATGGGCTGCAGCGGTGAGAAGAGCGAAGACCGTGTGGGCTTCGCTTGGTTGGAAACTCCGAATTTAGATCGCATTGCGAGTGAGGGAATCCGATTTACCAATTGTGTCACGACATCGCCGGTTTGTATTCCGACGCGGCTCAGTCTGGCGACGGGTTTGTATCCGCACAACACCGGGGTCTGGAATAACATGAACCATCAGATGCCCCCTGAAACGCCGACATGGATGCAAGCGGTGCGTGATGCTGGGTATCGGACGAGCTTGTTCGGTAAAACGCACCTTCACCCACATAATGGGGACCTGCGAGAACGTGAAGGATTAATGAATTCTTATGGGTTGGACGATGTAAACGAGATCGGGGGACCGCGGGCAAGTGCAAATGTCCTGTCGTATATGACAGCGGAGTGGGAAACGAAAGGGTTGTGGGACGCCTATCGGGCTGATTATGGTGAACGGTTCAGCACGAAACCACACCTTGTGCGTCCATCCACACTGGGACTTGAAGACTACGCCGATGTTTATGTTGGACAACAGGCGAAAGAATATTTGCAAAACTACGATCGGGCAGAGCCGTGGTGCTGCTGGGTGAGTTTTGGTGGACCACACGAACCGTGGGATACTCCGGAACCCTACGCCAGTATGTATGACCCGGCAGACATGCCACCTGCTATTCCGCGTCCAGATGCTGGCGATCGTCCGCGCGGGCATTTAGATAATCTTATGGAGCGAGTGAATCCAACGTTTGAACTCGGTGAAATTGGAAGGTTGCGCGCTAATTACGCTGGCAACGTCACGCTCATTGATGATCAGATTGGTGAAATTCTCGACGCAATCGAGACACGCGGTGAACTCGAGAACACGGTCATCGTCCATACCTCCGACCATGGGGAAATGAATGGGGACTACGGACTCATCTACAAAAGCAACTTCCTCAATGGCGCTGTGAGGATACCGATGCTCGTGCGAACGCCTAACAGCCCCAACGCTGGCACTATTTGTGAGCGTCCAACCGAATGGATCGACATCGGTCCGACACTTGTCGAGTTGATAGGCGGCGAATTGCGACATCGTCAATTTGGAAAATCGTTGGGTCCAGTGTTAGCAGATCCTGAAGCAACACACCGTGATTTTGCGATATCTGAGATAGAAGGCGAGATTATGCTACTGAATCAGGAGTGGAAGGCTGCGCTCAACGCGGATGGCGAAGTCTATCTTCTGTTTGATGTGCAAAACGACCCGAATGAGACCGATAACCTCGCCGGTAGACCTGAGGTCGCGGATGTTGAAACGGTGTTGCGCCTGCAAATTTTAGAGAGGCTTATGCAGACGCAACTGGAAAAACCGTTTCGGCAGTGAAGGTACATTTGAGCACCAAAGGTTTAATCTGGAGCGATTTAGTTTGCGGAAAAGCGAGAACTGAAATCGCCTTGCGAAAAAATATATTACCCTTCCGTTTGTTCCTTAAAGCGGTGCGCTTTACGTACAAGATTAAGCAACTCTTTGTTCCTTACGCGGTGTGTCTGAGTTTTCGCGTTGATATGCGGTACTACCTCTTCAAGCGTTTCACGTACAATTTCTAAACTTCCTTCTTGTGCCCAGAAACTGCGTCGTAGAATTTCGGCGAACTCAGCGACAGAAGCAGCGAGTTGGAATGCCGGTGTTGTCTCTTCAAATGAACCTTTTAGGGCATCTGTGAAGATCGATTCGTTCACTTCTGTTACATTTCCAGTGTCCGGATCCTCATGCCGGATAGAGATTGTCGCGAGTTTACCGTCAGCATTTTCGTGGAGCTTAATCTCATAGAGTGCAGTGACACTATATCCCGCACCGACTTCGCCAGCATCTACAGTGTCATTACGGAAGTCTTCATGGGCGAGTCGCCGATTTTCATACCCCAATAGCCGAAACCGGCTGACAGTTTCCGGGTTAAACTCGACTTGAATTTTGGCATCTTTCGCAATAACTTGGAGTGTGCCCGTCAGGTTCTCCACAAAAACCCACTTTGCTTCGTTTAGCGTATCAACATAGGCATAACTCCCATTACCGTTGTTTGCGAGTTGCTCCATGAGGACATCGTTGTAATTCCCCATCCCAAAACCGACCGTTGTTAGTGTGATGCCTTCCTCAACATAGTTACGAATCTCTTTGAGAATGGCATCGGAACTGGTTTGTCCGACGTTGGCAACACCATCTGAACACAAAATCACGCGATTGATGTAATCGGGTTTCAAATTCCGGAAGGCGAGTTTATATCCGCTCCGGAGTCCTGCCTCTGCATTGGTTGCTCCTTCTGTCGCAAGGGAGCGAATTGCAGTTAAGATATGTTCCTGATTCACTATGCTGGTATGTGGCAGGACGACGCGAGCATTGGAACCGTAAACGACAATACCTACCTTGTCCTCAGGACGGAGCTGCGCAACCAGAAGCGTTAGTGCTTGTTTTACCAATTCCAACCGATTTTCCATATCCATTGATCCGGAGACATCAATTACAAAAGTAAGTATTGCATTCTTTCGGTCAGTGTCTGGAATGACGCGACCCTGAATACCAATTCGCAGTAATTGAAGCCGTTTACCTTCGCCAAATTGTGAAGGTGCACCCTCAAGATGAACAGCAAATGCCTCGTTTGCTGGCGGCGTGTAATTGTAATCAAAGGCGTTGACAAACTCTTCAACACGTATCGCTTCTGGTGGCGGAAGGAGTCCATCTCGAAGGAAACGCCGCATGACAGCGTACGAAGCGGTATCCACATCCATGCCAAACGTCGAAAAGGCATCATCTTCTGTATCAATAAACGGATTGGTGCCAGAATCTTTAAAAAAGACATCACCATAGGCAGCACCGTTTGGTGGACTTAGTACCTGAGGTTGGTGGACGCTTGACCAAACAGCGACCGGCGCGTTAGCAGTTGGGACGTTATAGGCAGCACCATCTGGCGAGTTCAATGTTTGATTTTGAAGTCCTGATGCACCGACGTCTTCAACTATTGCGAGTCCAGGTGGACGTTCAAAAGCGACTTTCACCTGCTTGACACTGCCTGCGACACCATGACCGATGTTAGCCGGGCCAGCGGAGGGCGCAGTTGCGACGGGGGCATTTGAAACAGGTCGGTTCTCGTGTGTTACAACTGTTAGCACAGGTGCGTTTGATGTAACCGCTTTCGGTATGATAACGTGGGTATTTTGGGGCACTTTGCGGGTTCCAGGGCGTAACGGGACCGACTCATACAACAATTCTAATTTTGGAATATCATCAGGGTAGTAGGTTGACACACTAAATGGACTCTCTACGGTAAACATAAAGATGAAGTGAAGTGCTACTGAAATGAGAAGTGCACTTAAAAGCTTTTTGATACGCATGTCTTATACCTCCAACAAGCGCTTAGTGATGATGTGAAAACTTCACCATATTCTACAAGTTTCGTATGGTATATAGCAATTCGCGTGCCATTCTCTAAGACGGCTAATATGGACGAATTTACACTAATTACTGCAGTAAACTGCACAAAGTCGTGCAAACCGATTCGGGCACTGCACAAAAGGGGACAGGGTAACGAAAGATAAATAGGTATGCGCGAGCGAACCTTAAGGTGCACTCTGTATTGCGGATGGAACAACGGTCCGGCTCAGTAGGTAGGGTCAAGATGAACTTCGCTTTACAAAAAGTGGGCGGATAGGGACATCCGCCCGCTCATAGATTAATAGGTTACGCTCTGCCGTAAACGGGAATGGCAGCACCGTTGATGACAGAGGCATCATCGGAAGTTAGGAAGCAGATTACCTTGGCGACATCAGCGGGAGCTACCCATCGGTCGTGTTCTTCGTCCGGCATAGCCTCACGATTCATAGGCGTATCCATTATACTCGGCATGATGGCATTGACATTGACGCCTGAATCCATCACTTCGGCTGCCAATGATTCTGTCAAGGTGCGTACACCGCCTTTGGAGACACAATAGGCACTCAAACCCGCCTCGCCTTTTAATCCTGCGCGTGCAGAGACGTTAATGACCTTCCCATAACCTTGTGCCGTCATGTGTGGAATTGCTGTCTTGCAGCAGAGAAAGACTGATTTGAGATTGAGGTTCATCATAAAATCCCATCTGTCCTCTTCAAGTTCTGCTGTTGGAATCCCACCGACAAACCCTCCAACAATATTCACTAAGACATCCAATCGACCAAATTTTGATATGAATTCCCGAATAGTTTTCTGGACCTCGGCTTCTTCAGTAACGTTCGCAAAGAGGAAGGCAACATCATCAACGAGTTCAGGGTTGAATTCTTTGAAACGTTCAACTTCGTCCTCAAAGAGATACGTAACAGCGACGTTATCGCCTTGAGCGAGGTAGGCTTTGGTGACAGCACTGCCTAATATACCGGTGCCGCCGGTGATGAGGACGTTGCGGTTCTGATTTGTCATTTTTATATCCTCCAAATGTAAAACCAAGACAAATTTTGCCGATTGTAGGCAAAATTTAGTTTAGTCGTTGATGTATAATTTTAAAAACGGATTCACTTAACCCCGATGCCGGGACGGTTCGGTAGTATCAGTTTGCCCTTATCAAGGATTACACCGGTATATGGGTCGTTCGCAATGAGCAAATTACCATCCAAGTCGGCATAGTCTACAAGCGGTGTTAAGTGCGCAGCCGCAGTGATGCCGAGCGAACTCTCTATCATACAACCTATCATGACCTGCAAGCCGTGTGTCCGAGCGACGTGTATCATTCGGAGTGCCTCAAGCAATCCACCACACTTGACGAGTTTGATATTGATGCCGTCAACACACTCAGCGAGTGCTGGAATATCGCTTGCGCGTTTGACGCTTTCATCGGCAATAATCGGCAATTCACTGTTTTCCCGGACAAACTTGAGTCCTGCCAAATCATTAGGTTTTGTCGGCTGTTCGATCAATTCAACATCATATCGGGCAAGCTGGCGAATCTTATGGATTGCCTCTTTCGGTGTCCACGCTGTATTGGCATCAACGTAGATAGGTTTATCTGTCACGTCGCGGAGCGTTTGAATTATCTCAATATCACGAGGTGTACCGAGTTTGATTTTTAAGATCGGATACTCCTCGGTTTGCCTTGTTTTCTCCGCCATCACTCCTGGTTCATCAAGCCCAATTGTGAACGAGGTGTAAGGGGTGTTACGTGGATTGAGCCCCCAGAGTTGATAGAGTGGAACGCCAAATTTTTTACCAAGCCGGTCATGCAGTGCCATATCAATGGCGGATTTGGCGGCATAATTGCCACCAAGTGTCGCTTCAACAGTTGTCATTACATCATGGATTGCGTCAAGGTTGTCAGGAAGTGCCGGTGCGATGGTCTCCAATGCGACGCGAACAGTCTGAACGGTTTCACCATAAAACAGTGCCGGTGCCGTTTCGCCGATGCCCCCGTCAACCTCCACAGAGATCACCTGACGGTAGTCGTCTGTCGCACGCCGGGCAATCTTGAACGGATGTTGGAGTTGTAGTTCTGTGATCTGAAACTTCATGAAACCGCACCTACCGAGTTAAGTGCGTAAGTCCTATCTAATTAGAAGAATACGCTTGTATTTCTTTTAAGTACACCATAAACCGTTTCTGTCTTTCTGATGGAACCTCTCCGTCACCCTTCAGGAAAGTCCATGCCCCGAAGAAAATAGCATAAGCCTCCTGTTCAACAGAGGTACTTGGATGATTTAAAGACCTGATTTCAAGTGTCATAGCCATTTTGTTTGTCTGCTGAATTTCAGGGGTCGTCCTATCTTGGACGGTGACAATAGGAGACGCAAAAGGTGTTCCATCAAACTGTTCAAGTATTCGCTTTAGAAAGGTTTCCGTTCCTTGATTACCTCGGTAGTGCGATGCAACCAAAGCGGATTGGCTGGGACGCCACTCTCCATGATTAATCTGTAAGTAGTATCCTCTGCCCTTAATAGCATTCACCCTCTCTATCCGTTTCTCCAGAGATACTTCAACTCCAAGGGTATGAATATTATAGACCTCTGCACCAGCGAGTTCTAACATCTGCTGCAAGGTTTGAATTAATTGCTGTGTGGTAGGCGCGGCACTTCGTGAATCAAGAACAATGCGGGATGAAGCGAATGCCCCGTCTGCGATAGGATGCAGTTCAGCACGGACAACGGTTGCTTGATTCGGTTCTATGCGAATCTGGTGTTCACTTGGATAGTATCCTGCCTTAGAAATGTGAAGGATCGTCTCCATTCCACCAACATCTTTAAGCGTTGAAAGAGTTATGAAAAAGTGTCCGTTGGCATCCGTGGTAGCGGTTAATCCGGAATTGGTTTGCAATTGCACGTCTTGAAGTGGTTCACCAGAGCTTGCATCAGAAACCTGCCCTTGCACAACTGCGCTATCGGTGTCCTCAAAGTGAATTGTTAAAGACTGATGAGTCTGTCCGTAGGAAATCTTCACTGTGGCTGTGCCCGGCGTGTCGGGGGCATACAGATAAAATTGTGCTGTGCCGTTTTTTGAGAGTTGACAGGTCTCTGCAAGCACGCCATTTGACGTTTGAGCGTCAACGGGTTCACCATCAGCGATCGGCATTCCATCAGCATCTCGTGCGGTTGCGGAGATACCGACGTAACCTTTTCCATCAGCAGGGAACGTATCCGTCCATGCGCTGAGTTGCATCTGAGCTGCGGGTGGTGCTACCTTAAACCACTGTGGTACTGGTAGGCTGTGATTCCCGTAATAGTTCACCACCTCCGTTTGGACAAAATGCCTGCCTTTCAACAGCGGTTTCTCAATATCGACCGTAATTATATCGGCATCGCGATCGTAGCGATGCGGAACGCTCACGTTGTTGATTTTGACTCGGATAGAGTCAGTAAAGACTTGTTGGCGTTTTAGCATCCACGCCCCTCGTTCATGAAGACCATCCATAACCCGAATCTGGAGCATAGGTGTTTTTGTTTGAACGACAGATTGATGCTGTGGGTTTACTAAGACGCCTCTCGGAAATCCTCCTTCAACGTAACGGGCGATGCCGAGGAAATAGCCATAAGCTTCCTTTCTAAGATAATCATCATCTCGCAAGCGCGCCTCTTCTCCGAGGTTCGAGAGAAAAGACGCCTCACATAAAATCGCCGGACACTCCGTCATCCGCAAGACCCCGAATCCTGCAGCAGTCACCAATTTATCCGAATAGAGTCCCGATGCCGGGGAGGAGGGTAAACGTAGCGCGTCTGAAACGCCTTGCTGAATATATCGAGCGAGGTCAAGACTGTGGCGCGAGGTATCTGCATCGCCGTGATACCAAGTAGAGGTATAATTAACCTTGGGGTTATCAATTCCGTTGTGGTGCAGCGAGATGAAAAAGTCAGCACCCCCTTCGTTGGCAATCTGACTTCGCATCGGGAGACTTACATAAGAATCGTCAATCCGCGTCATGATGACGGTGACACCGACTTTCTGCAACATCTCGCGTAGATAGAGGGCTACCTTCAGATTAACTTCAGCCTCGCGGAGTCCTGTTGGACCTCGCTTGTAATCCGGGACATGGGCTTGTCCACCGTGCCCGGGATCCAAACAAATTATGAATCCTTTGAGATGTCGGGCATGCGGTGGGATTTCAATGTAAACAGGTAATTGTTGTTCGGTAATTTCTTGGTGGCGGGAACAACCGACGCATAACAGAAAAACTACGGAGATCAGGAAAATTTTATAGAAAAGACGCATCATCTGAAAATCTCACATTTCCTGCTTCCTGCCTATATAGGTAAGGCAAATAATGGAACCACAGAGAAAGCATTAAGCAAATTCACAAGGAAAGTAGCCCTGTGCGTCTATAAATCCCGCCTATATTGGAAAGGTGCCCCTGGTCGGCGTGCCTTGGGACGTCCCAGAATTTCTTGGAGAATAATCCCTTGACGAAACGTTTTAGGTGATATTTCCAGCAGTGCTGTGCCAGGCATAGACCGTATTCCCGCTGGAGATTCGACTGGTACGGGAGGTGGTTCTGGTGGTGAAGGCTCAACGGGCTCCTGCACAGTAGCTGGCTCTGGTTCTTCAACAACCGGTGTGTCTTCGACTTCATTCTCTTGCAGGATCATGTCTTCCAGCCGCGTTTCAAACGGAAAATCCTCCATGAAAGGGGGTGGTGCTGTCTCGCTCTCCGGCATGGCATTCTCTTCTCTCTCTCTTTGGACGTTCCCCCGTTCCCTCCGTCGGCGATTGCCTAAAACGAACGTCAAAATCACGATAACCAGGGGTATCAGCATTTGGATAAGATTTTCCATCGAATTGCTCCTTCAAGTCCGCATAGGCATTAGGCTACGACAGTCCAAGGGAATGTGTGGCTCGGGTTGTGTCCATCTCTTGTGTGCCACCGGGTGAGGCGATAGATTGACGCATCTCAGTATCAGCAAGGATATTGCGAAGGGTATAATAATCCATAACGCTCATTCTCTCTGAGTCAAACGAGTCGGCTATGGAGAGCGGGATTTCCGCCTCAGCCTCAATAAGTCTAATCGTCATCTCTTCAACGAGTGCTTTATTTTCTTCCTCTTCTGCTTCTGCCCGTGCGCGCCGCTCTTCTGCTTTGGCGCGTGCGATCTTGAGCTCTGCCTGTGCTTGGTCGGTCTGTAATTTAGCACCAACGTTTTCACCAACGTTTATATCGGCAATATCAATGGACAGAATTTCAAAGGCAGTGCCGGCAGATAACCCCTTTGCGAGGACCGTTTCTGAGATGAGTACAGGGTTTTCTAATACTTCTTTGTGGCTTGCCGCTGAACCGATAGTTGTAATGATACCCTCACCGACTCTGGCGCGGATGGTATCTTCGGTTGCGCCGCCGACCAATCGATCGATGTCGGCTCTCACAGTAACACGCGCTTTCACAATCAACTGGATACCGTCTCGTGCGACAGCTGTAATACCGCCGCTGGCGTCGCCTCTTTCAGGGATGTCAATAATCTCTGGCGTGACACTGACCTGAACGGCTTGTAAGACGTCCCGTCCTGCGAGATCAATAGCGGCAGCTTGTGCGAAACCGAGATCGATGTTGGCTTTATCTGCAGCGATCAGTGCGGCTACAACACTACCGACGCGTCCGCCAGCAAGGAAATGCGCTTCCAGATCATCAAGAGACAGCGTTAAACCTGCCTTCGTGGCGTTAATCTGTGGTTCGACGATTGCGGACGGTGGCACACGCCGCAAACGCATCGCAACGAGGTCGAAAATGCCTACTTTTACACCTGCTGCAATCGCGGTAATCCACAAACCGATTGGAACGAGCCAGCTAATGATAATTATGAAAAGGATAAGCGCGACGGCAATAATTGCAATCATTGTTGGTGCCATGTTTACGATTCTCCATTGGTACAGCGCAGTCACCCGACTGCGCTTACAGTAAGTTATATTATTGCTCAGAAATGTTTAAGTTGCCTTCACGGAAAGCGGTTGCGAGTGAGCGGGGAACCTGTGCCTCTGCTTCAACAACTTGGGCACGCTTCTCTTGGACGTTAGCAGTCATTTCCTGTTTCCGGGCTACCGCCATAGCGCGCCGTTCTTCCGCCTTCGCCTGTGCAACGACAAGGTCTGCCTCGGCTTGTTCGGCTTGGAGTTCCGCCCCGATATTTTTCCCGACGTTGACATCAGCGATATCGATGGAAAGGATTTCAAAAGCGGTGCCGGCATCAAGCCCGCGGTCGAGCACTGTTTTCGAGATAATATCTGGATTTTCCAGAACATCTTCATAGGTTTCAGAGGCACCGATTGCACTGATAATACCTTCACCTACGCGTGCGATAATAGTCTCTTCACCTGCTCCACCGACGAGTCGATTGATGTTGGTCCGTACTGTGATACGGACGGTGGTAATCAATTCCACACCATCTAAAGCGAGGGCACTGATGCGAGGCGTGGTAATCACACGTGGGTTAACACTGACTTGAACCGCCTCAAACACATCACGTCCAGCCAAGTCTATAGCGGAAGAGCGTTGAAAGGTGAGCTCAATTCTCGCTTTATCTGCCGCGATAAGCGCACTCACAACATTAAGGACATTACCACCAGCAAGGTAGTGTGCCTCCAACTCGGCAGTCGCTACTTTCAGCCCAGCCTTGTGGGCACTGATTAGCCCCTTGACGATAATGTTCGGATTGACCCGTCTCAGCCGCATCCCGATTAGGTCAAAAATCCGGAGTGGGACGCCTGCGGCGACAGCGGCAATCCAGAGTCCGACAGGGACGAACCAAAAGAACGCGATAATAAAAATTAGGACAAAAAGGGCTATTCCCCCTGTGAAAAGATCCATCATTTGCCTCCTACGAATAGTTATCAGTTATCAGTAACGTTGCTGTGGTATTCAATCTTTGACACCACAAGATATAGACTGATTACCGACGAGTGCTAACCATTCTATTGTAAACTACGAACGACGACACGACTGCCTTCGACGAAAATCACTTCAATCTCAGTTTCTGCGGGAACGAATTCGCCTTGTGTGACAATGTCAACACGATGTCCACCGATCATTGCAGCACCTGCGGGCCGCAATGGGGTGAGTGCCTTACCAGATTTGCCAACCAAATTCACCAATTCCGAGGGCGGTGCATGAAAGCCGATCTCCTTATTTTGGGTGGCACTCAAAATGAACGCTTTACCAGCAGGTAATGAACGTATCACTGAGAGCGCTATGATTGCTAACGGAATAACCGCTATGAGTGTTATTCCAGCATAAGTAAGGGCGGTCTGGAACCCGAATTTCCACCACGCGACGCCAATACCTGTCAGCATGAGCAGACAACCCGGTACACCTGCAGCCCCAAATCCTGGCAGAATCAGTAATTCAATAAATACTAACAGAATCCCAAGACCGATGAGGAAAATTAGAAACCACATATTTTTAACCATTAGTCTCTGGACCGCTCGCTGCCGTTGTTGCGAGCGGATTTTCGGTTAAGTTTTGCCGACTATTAAACGAATTCGCGTTTCTATGCTTTCGTTCTGTACTCGTTTCTTTTTTAGCCTTCTATCAAGGTTCTTCAATGGCTTCTACAAAAACCTTAGAGCCTTCTACCTCTATGACTTTAATGTTGCTATTCTGTGGAATGAAGTCGCCTGCGGTGACAACATCCACTCTTTTATTTGCGATCCTTGCTGTTCCGGCGGGACGTAAAGGTGTGAGAGCAGTCCCGGATTGCCCGAGATAGTCCTGAAAATCCTCGGTGCTGGAGGAGTGGTATCCCATCTCAGTGTCCATGACAGTTGACAAAGCAAATCTCTGGAAAAGCTGCGTTCCAGGGAGAAACCAGAAGGCAAGGATAACCAGCCCAGCACTTAAAATCACGGATATGGAAAGCCACAGAACTGCGGTCTCGAATTCGTAAGCCTGGTCGAAAACGAAGAAAACACTGCCTAACATGAGTGTAATGCCAAGGATGCCAGCGACACCGAAGCCGGGAATGACAAAAATCTCCACGACGATTAATCCAACACCAATAAGGAAGAGCAGAAATGCCCATTGTGCACCAATTTTCGTCAGCATGTGTCCACCGAAGAAAAGTCCGACACAAAGCAAACCGAGAAATCCAGGGATCCCGAAGCCGGGTGTGCGAATTTCTATAAAGATACCGAGAAGTCCCAACGAAAGAAGGAGCGAACTAATGAGGGGATTTGTGAGAAAGAAAACAATCTTATCCGCCAGCGTCGCCTCAACTTCAACAACACGCGCTCCCTCCAATGTTTTCAGAGGGGTCACTTCCGATAAACCGTACTCGCGCTGCTGTTTCGCGATACCTTCCTCTGTGAGAGGCTTCTTTGCGCCAGCGACCTCAACGATTTGGTACTGTGCCAAGAGTTCCGTCAGGTTTTCGGCTTGGGCATCGGCGAAGTTGTATTCGAGCGCCTGTTTTGTAGAGAGTGTAAGCAGTTTCCCTTCAGCACAGAGGATTTCCATCTCCTCACCTGCTTCCTCGCGTGAAATGTATTCTTCGGGGAGGAGTTTGACAATCTGCCCATCTGCGAGTTTAACGAGAACGAGTTCTTTGTCTACCATCGCCTCGGCAATATCAGGGTTCCGATTTTCTCGTTCAGCAGTTGCACGAATAGTTCCTTGGATGTAGGAGATTGCCTTTTCGCCAACCTCTTGTCCTTGAATATCAACAGGTGCTGAATCACCGATCGTTCCGCCTGAAGTCATTACAATCTGATTACAAGCGATAGAGATCATCGCCCCAGCAGAGATAGCTTGTCGATTGACAAAAGCGATAGTGGGAATTTGTGTATCCTGAATCGATCGGATGATGTTTATGGCGGAATCCACCCTACCGCCTGGTGTATCTACATCGAAAACAATGGCATCGGCACCGGCTTCTTCGGCTACCTGAATGCCGTCGCTGATATAGGTGCCGAGACCACTCCCAATTTCGTTTCGGATATCAACGACGTAAACCAGTGCGTTGTCTTGAGCAGATAGGTTGGCCCTCATGAAAATGGCTCCGATTACAAGGAGCACACAACCTATAAGAACTGTTTCGCGTCTCATAACAACCACTCCTCATTCCCATCATCTGAGTTGGGATTGCTGATTGGATTTTTTCAAATCTGTAATGATTTTGGTACAACGGTTTTAAAGTTATTATATCTTAAGGGAACGCTACGCGTCAAGACGTATTTGTTTTTAGTCGTCAGTTGTTAGTTATCAGTCAAGAGTCGGGGAATGTTATGCTAAGACGAATTGTGTTTCATGATGAAGTTTAGAATTAAGTGAACAGTCTCCGAAGCAGGCGAGGCACAAAGCCGAAGCCATCCTCGCCTAACAAGATTTGTTGGGACTATGAAATGTCTGTTTATTTGTCTGGTTTACCATAATTGGAAGCGAACTCCTCTTGGATCCAGGCGTGAAGGACATGGTTCAAAATCAGATGGACGTCTTCAACAGGTCCATAACGGTCACTGTCTACAACAACATTGACATCGCAAATTGCTGCCAATCTGCCACCGCCGAATCCGCTCCATCCGATCGTTTTGCACCCGATGTCTCTGGCGTGTTGGATCGCACGGATAACGTTTTCCGAATTGCCACTCGCACTGATACCGATAACGACGTCGCCTGGGTTGACGAGATTTTTCAACTGCTCCACGAAAACATCTTCGTAAGAGACATCATTTGACCATGCGCTCATTGTTGCGACATTGTCGGTTAGACTGATGACTCGAAAACGCGGTTTGTCCGGCACACTCGTGCCTTTTCCCAAATCACAAGCCAGATGTGACGCTGTAGATGCACTTCCACCGTTGCCAATCACGAAAATTTGCTTTTCAGCATGATATGCCTCCATAATAGCGTCTATGGAATGACGGACATCTGCTAATGTGAGTCGCTCTAAAACGCCTTGAAGATGTGAAATATAATTTTGAATTCTCTCCATTATGTTTTTTCGTTTCCTTTCTTTTAAGAGTTAGGACTTACGCAACCCTGGTTGACATAGTCCCTCCAAACCCGTAATATAGTGTGTGAGGAGGTGTCTAAAAATGGTTAGACCGACGCGTCTGGATTATTGTCAATATCTACTTAGCACGCCTATCAACTATACGCTG
>JAJDUH010000042.1 GCA_022826805.1 Candidatus Poribacteria bacterium | reverse complement strand
CAGCGTATAGTTGATAGGCGTGCTAAGTAGATATTGACAATAATCCAGACGCGTCGGTCTAACCATTTTTAGACACCTCCTCACACACTATATTACGGGTTTGGAGGGACTATGTCAACCAGGGTTGCGTAAGTCCTAACTGATCTTAAAGTCGGGCGAAATGCTTACGGGCGTACGCTAATCGTTCTGGTACCCCGATATCAATCCAGCCCTCATCCGTTTGTAGCGCATAGAGATTCGAGACAAACGGAAACACGTCCCGCTCCAGCGAGAAAACCTCTTGTCCCTTTGGAAACGCCTCAGTAATGCTCCGATCGAAAAGATACATCGCACCGTTGACGTACCCAGCACGACGGGTAGGTTGTTTTTCACGAAATGTCTGAATTTGCCCATCGCTGTCGGATACAATTTCGCCGTAAGGACGGATATCAGGAACATGTACACTGAGTAGCACACCCGCCATTCCTTTATGAAACCGAGCCAGCATTTCTCGGAGTGAAAAGTTAGCAAGTAGGATATCGCCATTGAGGACAAAAAAGGGAGAGGTATCGACCTGTCTCATAGCGTTCTGAACCGCACCGCCAGTGCCGAGTCTTTTCTCCTCTTTCGCATAGCGGATATGCATTCCAGCATAAACCTCACCCACGCGTTCATAGAGAACATCGTGTAGATGTCCGGACGCGAGGATAACCTCGGTAACACCTGCATCCGTCAATAAGTGGATTTGCCACTCCAAGACGGTTTTTCCAGCGATTTCTAATAAGATTTTCGGAAGCGTCTTCGCTGTCTCACCGAGTCGCGTCGCGAGTCCCCCGCATAGAATGATGGCTTGCACCCTTACATTCCTCAATTAGAGAATACATCCGATAACGCAGGCACTGTATATGGTAAATCTTAGAATTAAGTGGACATTAGCGAGGTTAGGAACCTCGCCAACGGTGGTAGCGTGTTTTGTGTCTACTTATTTTTACGCTTCACCATAACCAAAAAGAGAGGATGAACTACACCGTCAGCGTCACTGCATCCTGTTTTACGATATCCTTGACATGCCCATACGGTGCTGATTCTACCAATTCCAACGTCTCCGGGGACAAACGATCCAGAATAGGCTGTGGGAAACTATGTGCCCCTGAGTATTGTGGGAAATACCGCAAAACGAGAAACCGTCGATCTCGATCCTTCGGTTTCCAACGTAGCACGCCGTGCGTTAGTAATTCCGAGATAATTACGATATCTCCTGCCTTCGGGGTGATATTGACGAAAACCGGATCATCAAGTGGATCAATGCCATCCGCCTCGTCAAGCGTCAGCAGTTCTTTTGGACGATCAAACTCGCTTTTATGTGAACCTGGAATCACAATGAGTCCACCATCACCCGGATAGACATCCGTGAAATAGGGAAAACAGACGAAGTTGTCGCAGTAAATACGCCCATTGTCAACCTCATAGCGGGTGCTATACCAGCCGTAGTCATCACGCGCACAGTGGAGACCTCCGGGATTCACTTTTGCACGTTCACCAGGCTCCCACAAATCATGTTTATCATGCTTCAGTGAACCTCTGCCAAATCGCGGCTGGTTGTCTGTCAACTCCTTGATAATGGACCATAGTGCGGCGTGCGATGTTAAACATTCAAGTGATTTATCAAAGGCGAACCCGTGCTGATGGAGTCCTTGAATCTCAAAGCCTGGTGGCAATTCGTCAGGCGGACACGAAATATACCTATCAACTGCCTCAGCAGCCTCCGCTAATGCGTCACCGGTGATGACGTTCTCTAAGTGCAGATATCCAGTTACATCAAACAGATAACGTTGTTTTGGGGTCATTCTTTTAATTTTCCTTGCGGTTCGGTTACATAGGCTGGAGGTTTTCACACCCTCTCCGTAGAGCCGCTTTCCACTTCGTTCCAAGCCACACGCTATACCGCTGAAGGGGCTCATAACGCCATGTTAAAGTCTGTGCCGGTTACATTGCCTTTCACGTAGGCATCGCGGAAGAGCGTTTGACGTTTGGGCGGCATCTTTTCAAGCAATGCCTGTGGTGGTTTCGATAAACTCCATCGCTTATCCACCGAATTATAGGCATTGAAAACCGCCACCCGATCGGTATCCGGATTTTGCCAAGGTTGCCCGCTATGTGTAAGAGCCTCGGTAAAAATAATGACCGATCCAGCGGGACAAGAATAGGTATCCCAGAACGCCCACTCTTGTGTGTGGGCACCCTCTGGGGCAGTATATGCCGCTTTGTGGCTGCCTGTAATGAACATCGTGCCACCGTCGTCCTGCTCCACGGGGTTAAGTTCCCAGACGACGCGCGTCAAACCGCTATAAGCCTGACCGGGGAGACACGAGTACTGATGGCAGTCTCCGGGCATTCGTAACATACCGTTGCCGTTGTGTGCGTGGAACTTAAAAGGCATCTCGTCACTCGTAGAACGCAACGCCAGAAAACTCATCTCCATACGGAAGCCATAACATACATCCGAAGCAAGATAGGACGATGCGAGAAATTCATTCCCGAATGCCACCACAACCGGATGATCTGTGAGTTGTTCCAAGGGACCGCCGTAAGTAGAGCGGTGGTGCTGTGGAATCGTTTCGGGCGCGTGCTTTAAACGGTAACAGAAATCGCGCATCTCCTCGATTTCCGAATCTGTTAGGACACCGGGAACCAAGAGCCAACCGTTCTTGTCAAAGAGATATTTTTGTTCCTGTGTTAGAGGCACAACAGGTTTCCCATCGGCGTTTGTCTGTGTAATATCAGCGGATGTTGTTGCCAATGGGCTTCCTAAGTCCTTGTTGAATTTCATCAATCCACTCCTTTCTAACCAACGTTGGGTAAAGGTGATCTACCCCAACGCGCAACTAACGGATACGTCCACCTGCAAAATAGTCTGGATCTTCCCCGAGTTTCTCAAGCAGCGGTGCGGTTACTTTGTCGAGACTGGCAATTACATCAGCAGATGGTGAATAGGCAGCAACATGTAGGTTCTGCTCCAATTCATCTATATTTCGAGTGCCGACGAGCATACACGTGATACCGGGTCTCGCCATCGCCCATGCAATAGCCAGCCGACTCATCGGAACTCCCTCAGCTTCCGTGATTTCCCGGATGCCTTCCAGCGTCTCAAACATTTCTTCCTCAGCACCTTCTTCACCGTGCGAAGCCTCGGGACGTTCATCCCGAAAATGGCGAAACCGAGCATGCACTGGCGGTATCTCATCCGCGCTTTTATACTGCCCAGTCAAAATTCCTTGTAACAGTGGCATATATCCCAAGATGCCGACATTTTGCTCTTTACAGAACGGTAGTATATTCGGCTCTATTGCCCGCGACAAGAGGTTATAGCAGACCTGATTTACGGCAATAGTTGCGCCTGTGTTAAGAGCGGCTGCGAGTTGATCTACACCAAAGTTACTCACACCGATGGCGCGGATAAGTCCATCTTCCTGCAAACGCATCAATTCAGCCATGCTCTCTTCGATATCAAACTCGTCATGGGGCCAGTGAATCATGTAGATGTCAACATAATCCGTTTGCAATCGCTGGAGGCTTGCCTCGCAATGCTCCCGCATCGTAGCAGGATCTGGTCTGCTTACCTTCGTGCCGATAATTGCCTCGTGGCGCCTGCCCTCCAGTGCGACAGCGAGTGCCTCTTCGCTCCGTCCAGAGTTGTACCCTTCTGCTGTATCGAAGAAATTGATGCCAGCATCCAACGCGGCATTCACAACAGTGGTAACATCTGATTGTGCTTGTGGTCCCCAATAATCACCGCCACCGTACGACCAGCAACCTATTCCCATCGATGAAATCTCAATGCCAGATTTTCCACATGTACGCTTTTCCATTTTTTTAGTCTCCAATGAAGTGTAAAGGGTCCGACCGGGTGCGGTTACAAACCACACCTACCAACGCAGTGCGTAAGTCCTATCCTCTTAATTTTGGTACTGAACTACGCCAATTCTTCACAGAGTTCCCCAATTAATTGGGCATTTTCACCAATTTGATCACCGAATTGCTGATACATACCGAGCAATAACGGATCAACCGGTTTCGTGTGTTCCAATGCGAATTTGATTTCTTCCCGAATTTGCTGTGGACTTCCGATTGTCCTACCGGCTGCGAGTACCTTGAAAATGAGGCACGGCTTATCTGTGCGCTGTATCGCTTTGCACATTTCATCACGGTCTTCTCTCGCATAGATTTCGCCCAAAGCAGCGTAACCGAATTTTTCCCTAAACTTATCGGCACCACCATGGAGATTATAGAGCCCAGTCATATAGTAGTCTATATCCCACGCTTCATCTTCAGCAATATGTAAAAGCCTTGGGTCATGCACAGACAAACCAACCAAAACGCCAGTATCGCGAATCCGTTTGAGAATGTCCTGCAGGTGATCGAGCCTATTTTCGCGCAAACACCGGTGTCCAACACCACCACCGTGCGGTGCCATGCCGAACGGATTGTGCTTTGCCGCTTCAAAGACAGCATCAGGTTCCTCATACCAAAGCCCACCTGGACTGAGGCAGAACCAGTTCATCGTGCCGCCCTCATCTCGATAACGCTGCAGATCGGAAAGTGAACGGTCGGTTAGGCTATTCTGCCAGCCATTAAGCCCCGCCTCTTCTGCTCGTTTGAGTGTAGCTACGACTCGTTCCGGGGTATGGTACGCTTTTTGATGCTGTGAAAGGAGTTGATTAAAGTGAGAATAGCCGTAAATCGGGTTATCCCCTATCACCAATTTACTGATTTGATGATCACAAAACGAGATTTTCGGTAAAGTCGCCACTGCCTATCCTCCAAGGGTGTACGCTGAGTGAAGTGAAGCGCACTTTCAAAACATACCTAATCAAACAGAAATCCTTCTAAAACAGATGTATCAATCTCACGTACGAGATGCAATACCAATTCTAACGTTGCTGTATAGTCATCAATGTTGATAATTGAGACATGACTATGTACATAACGGGCAGGCACCCCAAGTACAATAGAAGGTACGCCAGCGTTAACTTGATGAATCGAACCACCGTCGGTCCCACCGGATTGACGAACCGCGATTTGATATGGAATCTGGTGTCGCGCCGCGGTTTCAATCACAAATTCTCCTAATTTTGGATTGACAATCATGGAGGGATCGTATAACCGAATTTGTACGCCGCCACCGAGTTTACCCTGGGAGGCACTGCCGCCCAATCCAGGCGTATCATCTGCAGGCGGTCCTTCAAGCACAATCGCAATATCTGGCGCAACGCTTGCTGTGACTGTTCTTGCCCCTCGCAATCCGACCTCTTCTTGAACACTCCCAGCACTAATAACGGTATTCGGATGGTTCTCAAGCTTCAAAAGTGCCTCAATAACGATCCCAACACCGACGCGATTATCGAACGCCTTCGCGGAAAACAATTTACTGTTTTTCATTGGCATAAAGGGTCCGTAAGGCGCGATTGGGCATCCGGGTATCACACCAAATTCCACCATCGCTTGTTTCCTACTTTCGGCGCCCACATCAATAAAAAGGTCTTTCATATCCGCAACTTTATCACGGGCACCAGCACCGAGCAAGTGTGGTGGCGTAGAGCCGATAATCCCCGGCACTTTGCCAAGCTTCGTTGTGATAGTTACACGTTGTGCTAACAGCGTGTGCGCCCACCATCCACCCACAGGTAGGAATTTGACATAACCATCATCTGTTATATTCTGCACGATAAAGCCGACTTCGTCCATGTGCGAATCGAGCAGGATTCTCGGATGTTCTGCGTTTCCAATCCGCGTACAGAAAATACTACCGAGTCTATCGGTCCCTATCGCGCCGGTATCCGAGAGTTTATCGCGAAAAATCTTTCGCACTTCCGCCTCAAACCCGGGAATTCCATCTGCTTGCGTTAGCGATTTGAGTAGTTCGATTGATGTTTCAGCCATCATTGCATTCCTTCGGCAATTGTGCTATAATTTGAAGGCATTATAGCACGGTTGATATTTTGTGCCAACTTTTAAGTGATGGCATATAGAGCAATTGAGTTATTCTGTAGGAGGGAACTCCGATTCTCGACACCTCCGTTTAGGAACGAGTGTTTCTGCTTGAGGTCTTTGCTTAGGTGTTTCTGCGAATTTCCACAGATCGCGACTTCCGCCGCAAACCTACCAAAATTACGAAAACTAAATGAATCTAAAAAGAAAGCAAAAACTTGACGGTGCCCTGGTAAATTTGGTATAATATGCCTGAACTAGACAAGTATAAAAAATACTTAGTTGTCCTGTTAATTTCTTACTAAAAGTAAATTAGATCAAAAAAAATTTAAGGACACGCGAAATTAGCGGGACAAGGTTCAATAAATTTCATGAAAATACCAAATGCTGAACGTGCTATCGTGGACATTCGGAAATTGCGGGATTATTGTCTCAATCCAGATCATGATACAGGCAAACATAAGGCTCGCCTCTTTACAACTCTACTCGGCATAGGGCCCAACGATGCAGAAGCACTACGCAATGCTTTGCTGGAAGCAGTCAAAACCCACGAAGCGCGATTAGGACAACGTGATAGACGCGGACAACGCTATACTGTTGATTTTGTATTGGATGGGCATAACAGACAAACGACAATTCGGAGCGGTTGGATCATTCAACCTAATTCAAATTCCCCAAGATTGATAACTACCTATCCATTGAAAGGAAGTAATAGATTATGAAAATTGAATTCTTCGATGGGATTTCGTGCATCAGCGACTTGCCTGAATACCACCCAAGCAGTACAAAAGCAGGTAAAATTGAACTTTTCGATGTCGTCGCGCTTACACACGATATGCCTGAGTGTAATCTCAGGCGTGGAGAAGTTGGCACAGTGGTTCATGTTTTTCCCGATGATGAAGCATTTGAGGTTGAATTCAGTGACCGCAATGGGCAAACGTATCAGTGTCTTAGTTTCCTATCGTCTCAACTCATGGTACTTCACCAAGAGCCCATGCAAACACAGATTGACTCTACCCCTGCACAACTTATCGCGGATTGAATTTCGCGATGCTCAACGCTCCGCGGAGATTGAAACCGCTCATCGTAGAGGACTATATGGATAAAATCATCCGAAAACTTACAAATATGGAAGCATGGATTGACTTCAATTTGCCTCCGCTGGCTGGATTCAAAACGAACGCTGAGCTCATGAGGTTCGTTGCAGAAGTTATGAACCGATGTTTGTACCTGCTTAGGGTAGGCGTTGCCGCAGCACCTGACGCGAAGACAGCTAAAACGGGATATGCCAAGCCTGAAGCAATAATTGTGGGGTATATGGTTCAACTCACGAAATTATACGAAGGCGCGCTCATCCAGTTTTGCGGAGTCCAGTCTGAATTAACTCGTATCTTTTTTTCTCTTATCCTTGAAGTCGCGCGAAATATAGACCACCTTATCCTGTCGAACCGGCAGTCCCCCTACAGTCCTGTATCGACTGCATATCCACCTCAATTAAAGACGTTTCGCGAGTCAGAAGACAAAGGGAAAAAGGACACGTTTTCATCGGAAACGATCAATCACATTCATAAAGACTGGCACGATATTCGCTCACATCATCTCGTCCAAAAGGGGGACTATTATGCCCCTGACTTGAAGCTTGATGAACCCAACCCGAGATTGGGATGTCAGTTGACGCAAGTTTGCCTTGAAACCCTTTTAGCTTATCTGAAATGGAACAAATCTGATCCCGACGGGTTAATAGTTTCCGCAGTCGCGAAACTACGCGAACTTAACGCCGCACTTGATGACGCATACGAAAACATCCTTAGCGAATGATCTGTGTTTAATTTAATTCGTTCTCAACTCTTATTATTAGCGCGATTGGTGCTTCCGATTTATTGTTAGGACAGCAGTCAAAACCTACAAGTATCTGAAAGAACTAAAAGATGAACTTGACAGAAGTGATTAAACAAAAGACTCTCCGCCTTATCGGTTTGGTGTTAATTACCATTCCGCTGATGGCTTGTTATCCAACACTATGTCTCTTAGGGTTTTCAGGTAGAATTTCGACAATCGCTACGGTGCTCTTGTCAGGAGCAGCGTACATTTTATTAGTTACCCGTATTGAACCACTTTTACGCCGAATGCTGCCATTCATACGTCCCAAAGCAAGGAGACCTGCCAATGACAAAAACTATTGAAAAAGTGCAAAAAACCACTACGACTCCCAACAAGGAAAGACTCAAACAACTCAAACAACTCTTCCCCGAATGCCTCACCGAAGGCGAAGTGGATGCTCTAAAGGTTATGAAATCACTTAATATTTGTAAAGTAGTGGGGGGGGGTAGATAGTGATGTCAATTCAGATGTCCATGAAGAGCACTATCGCTTTACATGGACAGGTAAGCGCGACGCTATCCGTATTCTTAACACACCCACCGAGGCTACTCTAAAGCCCTGTCGGGACGAATCCCTCTATTTTGATACCTCCCCAAACCTCTTCATTGAAGGCGATAATTTAGAAGTCCTCAAACTCCTCTATAAACCCTATTTTGGTCGGGTCAAAGCTATTTATATCGATCCACCCTATAACACCGGTAGTGACTTTGTCTACCCTGATAATTACACAAAGCCGTTGGATACTTACCTCCAATTGACTAGGCAAGTTGATTCGGAAGGCAATTTGCAAACAAGCAATCCAGAAACGAGCGGACGTTACCACTCTACATGGTTGTCCATGATGTACCCGCGTCTCTTTTTGGCACGTCAACTGCTTACCGAAGACGGCATCATTTTTCTCAGCATTGATGACCACGAAGTCTATAACTTGCGTTTGATGATGAATGAGATTTTTGGTGAGGAAAATTGTCTCCAACAGGTAGTATGGCAACGACACGGAGGTGGTGGCAACGATTCTAAGTATTTTGCAACTGATCATGAATATATTCTTACCTTTGCGAAAAACTTTCATGCAATTGATAAACTTAGACGTCCGCTAACCGAAAAAGAAAAAACAAGTTATAAACAGAAAGACGAGCATTTTGAGACGCGTGGTCCTTATAAAACCAGTGTTTTTCGGCCTATGCGACCAGATAATCCTGCACCTGGATTACGATACGAAATTGAGTGTCCTGATGGGACAATGGTCCACGACGAATGGGGGCGAAAAGAATCCGGTTTTCTCGAATTAAAAAACGAAGATCGAATTGTTTTCAAAAAAAAACAAAATGGAGAATGGCAGGTAGAATACAAAATTTATTTAAACGAATCTAAAAGAGTGCCTCGTAGTTTGTTAACTAAAGTAGAAAAAAATCCCAAAGGTAGAAAACAACTTAGAGAAATTTTCGATGATATAGATGGGATCTTTAGTAACCCCAAACCTGTTGGTTTAATCAAACATCTTCTCCAGTTCAGTACAAATTCCGATTCCATTGTATTAGACTTTTTCGCAGGTTCTTGTACCACAGCACAAGCCGTTATGGAACTCAATAGTGAAGATGGCGGCAATCGTCAATTTATCATGGTGCAACTCCCGGAACCCACACCTGAGAAATCAGCAGGGCACAAAGCAGGATTTGAAACTATTGCTGAGATCGGTAAAGAACGGATTAGGCGTGTCTGTCAAAATACACCTGAACCGTCCGGGTTTCGTGCCTTTAAACTTGACTCATCCAATTACAAGACAGAAATTGTTCCTGAATCCAATGACCCACAGATTCATCTCATTGAGTTAAAGGGGACCCTGGACCCACTACGTGAGGGTTGGGAGATAGAGGATGTTCTTTACGAAATTGCTCTTAGGGAAAGATATCCACTGAATAGTACGATTCAGGAGGTTGAGGAACTCACAACAAATTCTGTTTTTCGTATCACCGCTCCTGATGGAGAAAAAGCGTTCTATATCTGCTTGGATACAGAACTCAAGGCAACAGATATAGAACGCTTAGGACTATCAAAAGATTCGGTGTTTATCTGCCGTGATATTGCGTTAAATGATACGCTCGCTGCCAACCTTGCTTTGCAATGTCGCCTCAAAACAATCTGATTTTTTTATAGCAAGTTTGGGAAACCTGCAAACTACGCCAAAAAGAGAAAAAATGAAATTTGAATTTGATGCCAATCAAGATTATCAACGTCATGCCATTGATGCTGTCGTCCAATTGTTTGAAGGACAAACTCCAGTTCCAACGACCCTACAATTCAGTGGAGAACCTAACTTTACCGCGATACCCAACATCCTCGACTTAGATTCCGAGGAAATAAATGATCGTCTAAAAGCCATTCAAGAAATAAACGGGATCGAAGGGGACAAGTTCTCCACGAACGGATTTCCAAATTTTTCCGTGGAAATGGAAACCGGCACTGGTAAAACCTATATCTACCTGCGTACAGCATTAGAACTTTTTCAACACTATGGCATGCGGAAATTTATTGTCGTCGTACCTTCTGTGGCAATTCGAGAAGGTGTCCTGAAAACGCTTCAGATAACAGAATCACATTTTAGAGAATTATATGACAACCTCCCATATCGTTACTACGTTTATGATTCCACGAAGTTGTCACAAGTTCGGCAATTTGCGCTGTCGGACAGCGTCGAAATTATGGTGATGACACTTGCATCGTTCAACAAAGCTTCAAATGTCATTCGACAAAGCACAGAGCGGTTACAAGGTGAAAAACCTATTAATCTCATCAAAGCGGCGCGTCCTATTCTGATATTAGATGAACCACAGCGGATGGAAAGCAACCTCAGCATTGAATCGCTCTCAAATCTCTCACCGCTCTTTGCATTGCGGTATAGTGCTACACATCGAAACCTCTACAATTGCGTCTACCAGTTAACGCCTTACGATGCCTATCGCGAGGGCTTAGTTAAACAGATAGAAGTCGCGGGTATTGAGGAAAGCACAGATACAAATCTCGCTTTTGTTCAGGTCAAGAACATTCAAAGTCAAAAAACGCGGGTGGTAGCGAAACTTGCAGTGCATAAACTTCAAAAGAATGGCACAGTAAAGCAGACAACCCTCACTGTCAAAACGGGGGATGATTTGGGAACACCGGGCAAAACTAATCTACCTGAGTATGCAGGTTACCGGGTCAACGAGATTGATATGAGTTGGGAGTATGTTCGGTTTGACAACGGTGTGGAAGTGAAATTGGGTGAATCACACGGAGCAGATAAATCGGCGATTTTTGAGGCACAAATTCGGTATACAATAGAAGAGCATTTTCGAAAGCAGGAACGCCTCAAGGACCACAATATCAAAATCCTTTCTCTCTTCTTCATTGATAAAGTAGACAACTATGCCGCTGATGATGGGATTATTCGCCAACTCTTCGACAAATGTTTCAATGAATTAAAGCAACAAGACAAATATTCAACGTGGCGCGAAAAACAGCCCGAGGATGTCCAAGCCGCTTATTTCGCACAAAGTCGAAAAAGGAACGGGGAAATCGTCTATGAAGATAGCAAAACTGGCGAAGCAGAGAGAGATAGCAAGGCATATCAGCTGATTATGAAGGACAAAGAGCGGTTGCTATCTTTTGAAGAACCCATCTGCTTCATCTTTTCACATTCCGCGCTCCGCGAGGGTTGGGACAGTCCGAATGTCTTCCAGATATGCACGCTGAATCAGACAGCTTCGGAGATAAAGAAACGACAAGAAATCGGGCGTGGGGTGCGCCTCGCTGTTAATCAGGACGGCAAACGGGTACACGACGGAAAACTCAACGTACTCACTGTGATTGCTAATGAAAGCTATCGGAATTATGTGAATCAACTACAAACCGAAGTTCTCGAGGAATTCGGAAATGCGACAAGCGCGCCTAAACCTAAAAATGCCAGGGAACGCGACATCGCTAAACTCAAAAAAGCGATGATGCTTACACCGGAATTTGAGGCACTCTGGAAACGCATAAAACATAAAACCCGATATAAAGTTAACATTGATACTGAAAAATTAATTGTCGAGGTCGTCGAGGCATTAGATGAAACCACCATTCAGTTACCCGAAATAACAATTAGAAGGGGAAGACTGGTGGTCGATAAAAAAAACGAGTTTGAAGACCAACACATTGGAGAAGGCAGCTTTGAATATCGCTTGGTAGGCAGTGCTAATGTTTTGAAATTAATGGAGCACCGCTTGGCATATACTACACCCGCGATGAAATTGACACGACGTACCCTCTTTGAAATTCTTAAGCGCACCCAAAATCAGCAAGCTGCTTTAGACAATCCACCTGAATTTGCCAAGATTGTGGTTGAGAAAATCAGGCAGAAAATCATAACTCAACTTATTGATGGCATAAAGTATGAAAAAATCGGCGAGACTTATGAGATGCGCGAATTCGATTGTGAGTTGGAAAGTTGGAAGGACTGCATGATCCCCGCGTCGCGTTCCATTTATGATCACGTGATTTGGGATTCGGATGTTGAAAAAAAGTTTGTTGAAGGATTAGAACGGAGAAAGGACATTAAACTTTACGTGAAACTTCCAGCTTTCTTCAC
Organism: Candidatus Poribacteria bacterium; assembly: GCA_022826805.1. Lineage (GTDB taxonomy): Bacteria > Poribacteria > WGA-4E > WGA-4E > WGA-3G > WGA-3G. The sequence continues at coordinate 68,733 of JAJDUH010000042.1, read as the reverse complement.
CGTGCCCACTCCAATAGGAAACTACAACCCAGATTGGGCAATAGTCAAAGAGGATAGGGATGCACATGGTAAACCCACTGGTAAAGAAGATCCCTATTTGGTCAGAGAGACCAAAAGCACAACTGATTCGGAGGAACTCCGTCTCCGTGAAGAACGAAAAATAAATTGTGGCACGCGGCATTTTTGCGATGCTCTCGGCGTTAACTACGAGGTTGTTACCTCAGCGGAGGAGATCTAAAGTAGTCCTGATAAAAATAACGTGAGTTATGTTATTTATGCTTATATTCTGCTATAAATCTGGTTCTTTTGCAATTTCCAATTTGACACCCTTCCGCTTAGTGTGCTATGCTGAATTTAATCGCTAAGAAACATACTGAGACTGATATTATATACGGGAAGCAGGAGCAAGCATTAAATGAACAAAACTGCTAAGATTCGGGTCGGCGTTATCGGAACAGGACGCATCGGCAGATTACACATTAAACACATCGCTCAAAACATACCGGAAGCTGAACTCGTGGCACTTTGCAGCTTGGACCCTCCCAGTATGGATAGCCTCGCGGAACAGTTTAATGTGGCACAGACTACAGACAAGTATACAGAACTATTAACCGACCCACAGATTGACGCGGTGCTCATTACATCTGCTACCAACACACACGTGGAAATTAGTCAAGCGGCTGCTAAAGCAGGAAAACACATCTTTTGTGAGAAACCGATTGCGTTAGATTTGAAACAGATCGACGAAACTTTAACTATTGTAGAGGAAACAGGGGTTAAGTTTCAGGTAGGTTTTCAGCGTAGGTTTGATGCGAGTTTCATGCGAATCCGAGAAGCAGTTACCTCTGGAGAGATTGGTGAACCGCACATCCTGCGAATTACGAGTCGTGATCCAGCACCACCACCGATTGAATATATCAAGGTCTCCGGTGGCATTTTTCTTGACATGACTATTCACGATTTTGATATGGCGCGCTATCTCATTGGGGACGAGGTAGTGGAGATTTATGCGACAGGTGGCGTGCGCGTAGACCCAGAAATCGGTGCAGCAGGCGACATTGACACGGCTGTCATTACCTTACAATTCAAGAACGGGGTCATCGCAACCATTGATAACAGTAGAGAGGCTACTTACGGTTACGATCAACGTGTTGAAGTCTTCGGCTCAAAGGAGATGGTTATGGCAACGAATCCATTGAGAGATACCGTCACTTTTACCGGTAGCAAGGAGACTCGTGCTGCATTACCGCCGTATTTTTTCGTGGAACGCTATAAGGCGGCATACCTCTCAGAATTAAAAGCGTTTTGTGCGTGTATTCAAGACGGGACACCACCGCCGGTTACAGGTGAGGATGGACGCGCACCAGTTGTGATAGGATTGGCTGCTTTGAAGTCGCTTCGTGAAAATCGACCCGTCCTCCTATCGGAGATCTCGTCTTAGGAATTCATGAAGCTCATCAATGACCACCGACATCGCCGACTTCGATTTCAATCTCGTCTCGACTTCTAACGCGTTCGACGAGTCCATCTCGGATGTCTACAATCCTGTCAGAGACATCAAGCATTTTCAGATCGTGTGTGGCAGAGATGATAGTAACGCCCTGCTCCTCATTCAGACTTTTAATGAGGTCAATAATTTCACGTCCGATAACGGTATCAAGATTTGCTGTAGGTTCATCAGCAAGGACGATGCTTGGATCATTGGCAAGGGCTCTGGCGATAGCGACGCGTTGACGTTGACCCCCCGATAACTCATCGGGAAGGTGATACATCCGATCCCCCAAACCTACCATGTCCAGTAATTCTTCTGCTTTCTCATTGCGTGCTCTTTCAGGGAGACCGGCAAAAATCATCGGCAGCGTTACATTCCCATGCGCGCTCCGGACAGGCAATAGGTTGTAACTCTGAAAAATATACCCTACCCGGTGGCATCGAAATGCTGCAATCTGTCTCTGTGATAGTTGGGACATATTTTGTCCATCAATGTAAACCTGTCCCTCTGTAGGCGTATCAAGTGCACCAATCATGTTAAAGAGGGTAGATTTTCCAGAACCGGAAGGTCCCATCAATGAAATGTACTCCCCGCGCTCAATCTCAATATTGATGCCATCCAAAGCACGAAGGACGTTTGAGCCCATTCGATATTCTTTGACGACATCTTCAGTTTTCACAACTATATCAGCCATAGCCTTTTCCTTTTTTCGCCTCTGATTTCTTCTCCAAGGGGATTATAGATTCGAGCCTGATCTTTCTCCTATGCAGCGTTACAAGAGACGCCAATGGCACCTACACCTCGGTCCGCATTGCCTCGGCTGGTGGGAGTTTTGCCGCACGCCACGCTGGGAACGATGAGCCTATTACAGCCAAAACCATACCCAAAAAACATCCCAGTAAGATGACAAGTATCACACCGAGTTGCATTGGCCCATCTTCAGGCTGTGCTGGTAACAAAGGGAAATAGAAAAACAGATCTAATCCATAGTCCTTAAGTCCCAAAAGAACTGCGCCGAGTGTTCCTATGAGCGCGCCAATAAGTGCTCCTGAAAATCCTTGGAACCCCGATTCAAGTAGGAAGAGTCGAACCACGAACCCATCTAACGCTCCGAGACATTTCATCGTACCAATTTCGCGGAAGCGTTCCGTGACCGCCATCAACATCGAATTTGCAATCCCTACCACGCAGACAATCAAGGACATAACAATAAGCCAAATATCTTTCGTGGAAATGCCTTTTTCCGTTGTCTCTTCAAAAGTATTAATTGTCGATTGTCGCCCGCTCTCCTGTAAAGCGAGGCCGATTTCATTACTTGTCCAGACTGAAACTAAGAATGCGATGCCCAGTGTGATGCCCGCCGTCGTGATAATCGAACGTCCAAAACGGATTTTCAAACTTTGAAAACTAATCCGTAACGATTCCAGAAATGGGAGATCAATCTGTTCTTCAATCGGTGTTCTTTGCTGCAAATCTTTGCCTCCTTAATTTGTATCTCTCATGTATTGTACCAAATTTACAATTTAAAGTCAAGTTTTTGGTAAGACAACTCAGGGTTATTTAGTTTTCGAATTTTTAACCATTGGGGTTAGGAAGTCGCGAAATGTAAAACTATGGTAAATTCTAAAAATAAATAGACATTTCAATGAACTATAAACATTAGATTTTCCCTACCCCGGTAGGGTTTTTGCTGGAGTATTTCTTCAAGGTTTCTAACCTCGCCGATACAAAGTGCCCAATTAATTCTGACATCTACTATAAATTCCCTTGTACTATAAATTGTATGTGATTGACGCTTCAGAGCTTTACTGCTATAATAGTTGCAAAGGTAGAACAAACCGATGTCTCGATATCTTTCCTGTTTTCCACTACTACTGTTATCTATCGGTATGTTGTGTTGGTGTACACCGATTTCTGCACACGACGCTTTCTATCCACATCATCGTGAAGATTTTGAAAACATGACGCGGCGTCGTGAATTAAGAGGGACCGTGATCCTCAGCACTATCGTTTTCGTTGGCGTTGTAGGTACGATAATCTACATGGCGGTGCGGAAAAGTAGCACCGATGACAAAACAGACCAGATAGAGGCAAAAACTGTTCAGGAACGCTTAGCGTACGCCGCAAACAACGCTGCAACAGCCGCCCAACATGCTCTCAATACTAACAGCAATATCGAAGAAGCAGTCGCAACGGCACTCACAACCTACGCCGAAACTTCCGGTGTATCATGGCAATGGCGTTCTTACGGACAAAGCAGTGCCGAATCCATTCCATACCAAATTCGATGCAAAATTGGAGACGATGTTGTCACTCTCAGCATCAATGCGAACGTCATTGAAGTAAAAGCCGACCACTATTTTTCTAAGACAGGTCTCGGTTCACAAGGTAGCTCGAAAGGGGCAAGTGCAACTGCCGTGCTGGGAATTAGCGGTGAGGAAGAGAGATAGGACTTGATACGAGAGATTTGTAATTCACGCCGTAAGTCGATTGATGAGTGACGCGCTATATCCCGCCCCGAAACCGTTATCAATGTTCACAACGGTGACACCAGACGCACAACTATTTAGCATACCTAATAGGGCAGCAAGACCACCAAAACTTGCACCATAGCCGATGCTTGTTGGCACTGCAATAACGGGGCAGTCCACCAATCCACCGACTACGCTTGGCAGTGCACCCTCCATACCTGCCACGACGATAATAACACGCGCCATCAGAAGCTTTTCATGATTGCTTATCAGACGGTGTAACCCAGCAACACCAACATCGTAAAGGCGTTCTGGCTGGTTTCCCATCATCTGTGCCGTTTCAGCGGCTTCCTCCGCTACAGGCAAATCAGACGTCCCGGCAGAAACAACGAGGATCCCTGGAACCCCTGCGTCTTTAGATTGTGCAACGGTGATAGTCCGTCCGAGAGCGTTATAGCGTGCTGCAGACGCAATTTCCTTCACGGCTTCATACATATCGGGTGTGGCACGGGTTGCGAGGAGTGGGTGTCCAGCGGCGAGAATGCGTTCGCTAATCTGTTTGACATGTGCCACCGTCTTTCCTTCGCAGAAAATGACCTCTGGAAACCCCGTGCGGAGTTGACGATGGTGATCAATTTTTGAAAACCCTAAATCTTCAAATGGCAGCGTACGGAGGGACTGCAGGGCAGTATCTATATCAACCTCCCCGCCTTTAACCTGTTCAAGTAGGGTTCTTAACTTTTCTATTTCCATTCATTTAACAATAGGAACCAACAGGGTTGTCTCCGTAGTTACCTGTCTGTCCAATATTTGCTGCATCTGTATGTAACCAGAGGAGCGGGCTCGAGGCCCGCTCACTCTACAGTTCAAAAAACACTTAGGCTTCCTCGGCAGCCTCTTCATCGGATTCTCCTACGCCACCGACACCTGGAACGGAACCTGCGATTTTGGTGCGAACATCTGCGGAGACTTTACGACCTGCTTCCACAGCACCCTTTACCTGCTCGCCTGCTTCCTGGAGACGTTCTCTACCGGTATCTACCATGCCTTGAACGCTCTCCCTACCCTGTTCCATGAGATGCTGAGCATTGCGCCTCGCGCTGTCAGAGGTTTGCTGCGCAAACTCAACCGTCCGATCTCTTGCCTCAACGGATTTGTCGCGAATTTTCTGTCGGGTCTCCCTACCAGAACTCGGTGCATAGAGCAGACTGATAACCGCACCTGCCATAAAACCCGTGAAAAAGGCGAAAATCATGCCTAATCCGTTGTTTTGTCCATTATCGCTCATTTTTTTATCCTTTCTATTAAAAAATTAATTCTGTCTTGGTGCAGTTTATAACCTAAAACTTGGCGTTAAAGTTTACGAGAATCAACGAAAAAGGTTTCAATTTTGAGGTCTTTCTTCTCTTGATGCAATTTTTTCGATAGCACTCCGACTGGAATACAAATGTCATGATGGCTTAATATAGAGCATCTACAAACTTCGTTCTATTAACCTTCAGTTGGGGCATCCGACACCAATGTTTCCTCTTCCGGTCCGGTCGATCGAGCAGAAGAAAAACTATCCCATCCCGCCTTAACGCCTTGCCACAAACTTACAATATCAGCCAACGAGACCGCTAACTGATTACGAAAAAAAGCCGCTTGTTCAATTGTTTGTCCAGAAAAATTCGTAACCTTTTGAACCAATTCCTCAAGTTCTTGAATACTCTGATTCAAGGCACCGCTCATTTCTTGGATATTATGCACAGTCGGTTGAATCTCAGACTCGCTAATCCCTTGCAAGGAAGCCGTCAAACCGTTTAGGTTCTGTAGTAACTCCGGCAGTTCCTTGTTTACCTCTTTCACTGTTTTATCCACACCAGCTATTAATTCACCGATTTCTTGATTAAGAATGCTTTCTGTGGAATTAAGTGTGTTTCGGATACTATTCAACGAATTGCGAAGACTACCAACTGCTGCACACAAATAGCCTGCAAGTGCCGTAAGTGCAAGTAGCAAAACACCGAGACTAAATTTCCAAAAAATTGAAGCAATGGAACTCCAATCCATAATTTCTCCTTCGCATGTATTGCACCACACTGTTCTCTTATATCACTACAAAAAGTGTGGTATCTACGAACTCAAACTTCAATTTGTCGTTTGACGATTTCCGTGACTGCATCGATTGCAACACTTACTTTGCTTGGATTCTTGCCTCCACCTTGAGCAAGTTCAGGACGACCGCCACCGCGACCATCTGCGAATTGAGTCAGTTCAGAGATGATTTTACCAGCGTGCAAACCGCGATTCTTCACAAGGTCTGAGGTGACGCCAACCACAAAGGCAGCCTCGTTTCCACTAACAGAAGCGAGTGCCACAACACCAGACTCTAAACGATTTTTGAGTTCATCAACGAGTTGTCGTAATCCGTTCCTATCTGTGTCTGTCACGAGCGAAGCGACAATTCGGACATCCTCCACAAGTGCTGCATCCTCGACTAAACTACTGACATTGGCGAGTGCCTGTTGTCCTTTCAATTGTCGGAGCTGTTGTTCCAATTCCCGTTGCTCTTGCAGCAATCGCTCAATCCGTTCAGACACGTCGGTTTTGGGTGTTTTCAGTAAATTCGCCACACTCGAAAGCAGAACGGTATCATCTTGGACCGCCGTTACGGCTGCAACACCGGTCAGTGCTTCAACACGTCTGACCCCCGCAGCGATGCTGCTCTCGCCCATCAGTCTCACGAAACCGAGTTCACCAGTTGCCTCAACATGCGTGCCACCACATAACTCAACACTATATTCACCTGCTTGCACGACACGCACAATATCACCGTATTTGTCGCCAAAAAAGGCTAAGGCACCCTTTGCTTTTGCAGCATCCAACGACATTTCACTTATGGAAAGGGCATCGTTTCCGCGAATTTTCTCATTGACAAACCCTTCAATCTCGCGCAGTTGTTCCGATGAAACAGATTCGTAGTGTGAAAAATCGAATCGAAGTCTACCGGCTTCAACAAGCGACCCCGCCTGTCCGACATGCGTTCCAAGCACATGCCGCAACCCACTATGTAAGAGATGTGTTGCGGTATGACTCACGGCAACAGCGCCTCGGTGCCCAGTATCAATTTGGGCATGCACAGTGGTGTACGGTGTAATCTCACCTTCAAGGACTTCGCACTTGTGGACGACCAAATCCGCGGAAGGTTTGAGCGTGTCTTGTACACGCAGCTTCGCGTTTTGGTTTTCAATTGTCCCGACATCGCCAACCTGCCCACCGGATTCACCATAAAACGGTGTCCGATTCAGAAGCACGAAGACTTCGTCTCCCTGTTGTGCGCTCGCCACTGATTCAGCATCGGCAATTAAGGCGACAATTTCCGCCTCGACGTTGTCTTGAGTGTAACCGATGAATTCAGTCTCCCCATGCTCTTTAAGGATTTCCGCATACACAGCAATCTCTTCGTCTTTCGCGCCACCTCTCGCTTCCCATGCCGCTCGTCCGCGCGCTCGCTGTTCTTCCATACTGTGCTCAAAGCCAGCATCATCGACAGTGAATCCACGTTCGCGTGCGAGCATCTGTGTTAAATCGAGTGGGAAACCGAATGTATCGTACAACTCAAAAGCGCGCTTGCCATCAAGCTGTGTATTGTCCTTCTCTGTGAGCGTATCGAGTGAGTTATCAAGGAGTTCCAAACCGCGTTCAATCGTTTGATGGAAGCGATGTTCTTCACCTTGAATCGTTCGGGTGATAAACTCACGACGTGGCAGAACATCAGGGAAGACATTACCGAGCAACTCAATGACATGATCAACGAGCTGATAAATGAAAGCTGCGTTCATATTTAATTTTTTGCCGTAGAGCACAGCACGCCGCAAAATTCGGCGGATGACGTATCCACGTCCCTCGTTAGAGGGCATTACGCCGTCCCCGATTGCAAATGTCAAACACCTGATATGGTCAGCAATAACCCGGTGTGGTAATCCGCGTTCATCATCAAAATAGGCAGTATCTGTCATATTGGCAATTGTTGCCAAGAGTGGCGCGAACAGATCTGTTTTGTAGTTTGAATCGACACCCTGCAATACGGAGGTAGTTCTCTCAAAACCCATGCCTGTATCCACATGCGTTGCGGGAAGCGGTTCAAGGGTGCCGCTTTCGTTCCGATTGTATTGAATGAAAACAAGGTTCCAGATTTCGACAAACCTGTCACTCGTGTTGGGGCCGGCCTCTGGATCGTTTGCGGTTTCGGGGAAGGCTTCTACCCCCATGTCAACAAAAAGTTCGCTGCAGGGACCACAGGGCCCCGTTTCACCCATTTCCCAAAAATTGTCCTTGTCGCAACGGCGAATGCGCGAGCGTGGGAGGTCTGTCTCTTGGAGCCAAAGGTTCTCTGCCTCGTCGTCATCAAGGTATACCGTTGCCCAGAGACGTTCCTTCGGAATCTGCCAGAGTTGGGTTACCAATTCCCATGCAAAAGCGATAGCCTCCTGCTTGTAATAATCGCCGAATGACCAGTTTCCGAGCATCTCAAAAAAGGTATGATGGCTCGGTGAATAACCGACTTCTTCAAGGTCATTGTGTTTGCCGCTAACACGCAGGCATTTTTGGGTATCAACAGCGCGCGTATACTCCCGCTGTCCGATACCGAGAAACACATCCTTGAACTGGTTCATACCGGCATTAGTGAACAACAATGTAGGATCCCCAGCGGGTATTAAGGACGCGCTCGGAACAATCGTGTGCCCCTGTTTGCGGAAATATTCCAGGAAACTGGCTCTGATTTCATCTGATGTCATATTTAGACGCTCCCCTGTTTCTTGTGTTCCTAATTGTAGTCTATTTCCAATAGAGAAGTCAAGGCGAAAATCTGGTTGGGAACTTTAACGCCCTAAAAAATCTGCGCAAGTACCTGTCGCACAATTTCCGATTCAAAACCGCGTCGTGCTAAAAATCCGTGTAATCGGCGTTTTGCGACATGAACCGGTAAGTGTCGATACTGCTTTACTCGTTTCTGAGCAACCTGCAGCGCGAGGATGGCTTCGTTTTCTGTCTCTACCTGTGCTACAACTTGCTCGGCAGTCTCGCGATCAACTCCCTTGTCAAGAAGCTCACGTTTTAGTAAGGTCTTACCTCGCGGATTTGACTTTTGTCTACGGACGACCCAATTCTCTGCATACTTCCGGTCGCGAATATGCCCGGAATCAATCAACTCCTCAATAGCCGTCCCAATTGCTTTTTCCGAAAAGCCCTCTCGTGTGAGCCGCTCTCCCATTTCACTTTTAGTATAGGGTTTAGGCTTTACCGTAGGACGAGAACCCTCTGTTTCATCTACTGCCTCGTTATCTGTTTTTTCACGTAGTAACCTGAGGGCATAGTTTTTCGCGCGTATCACCTCATCTGCAGCGATCAACTTCTCAATGACTTCAGCTTCAATCTGCAAACCGACGCGTAATCCAAAATTTTCAACTAAGACAATATGAAGCACGACAAACGGCGTACCATCCAAAACGAGTTGACAATGTGAGGGTAATTCAGGAACTGCCTGAATATCCGTAATCTGTTGCTTCATGTCTTTCTATTATTGTTAGAAGACTGATATCCATAGAAATGTGAAGTGGTAGTGAGCGCGAGGTTTAAAGGGTATCGCTTGAAAACTTGCATTACGAAGACCTCGCGCTTCAACGGGAGGATATTTCGCTATAACAAAAGGTTATAGCATCTATTCACCGTTGCTCCTGCCTGCCCAGAGCGCGCCGCGCAGTAGAAGGGTCCCAAACATTTCGTGCTGACATGCTGCGGCGTCATGACCGAGTGCAAGGTAGAAAACTTTACCTTCGCCCCAGTTTTTCGTCCATGCCACCGGTGCCGCGTCGCCTTGCCACAACGCTGATGCAAGCACATGGTTCCGACGGTCATAATCAAGGATGTATTGCTCATCTGTTACGACAAACTCGTCAAGTCCCTCTGTGATTTCGTGTTCGCTATCGACGATGCTGACTTGGTAGTCGCGGTAGCGCGGATGCGTAACAAAATAGCCCCCGACCATCGAGCGATACTCTGGACACCCACGGAATGAATCCGCCGCCGAGTGCACACCGACGTAACCCTTACCCGAAGCGACATGATTGAGTAGACCGTTTTTCTGTGCGTCCGAAATCTCACCTATTGTGTAATAGAAAACAACGAGATCATAGGGATCCAGATTTGGTGAGACGAGCGCATCGAGATCTTCCTCGACTCTGGTAATTTCAAATTCATCTCGCTGTGAAAGCACATTCACGATTTCATCACTACATCCCTTCCAATCGTGAATCGCACCGCCTGCAAAAACGAGTGTGTTAATTTTTCCCATTATTTAGCCTCCTTGCTATGTGATATTGCCATTATATCACGCGTGCAAAAATACAAGCAATCTTTTTTGGTGAATTTGTGTGACACAGGGTCTTGTGGTATAATCATAGAGCAATTAGATCACAGATTCGCATAACTACCAGAAAAGCCTTACCTCTCATCAGAAAGGAATCTATATGCCGAAAAAAATCGCTATCTTTCCTGCGAGCTTCGATCCGGTTACCAATGGGCACGCCGATCTTATCAATCGGATTTGTAATCTTGGTGTTTTTGACGAACTTATAGTGGCTATCGGCGTTAATCCTGCTAAGCCGGCGCGCTTCACACTTGAGGAACGGACTGAGATGCTTGAAGTGGTTATTAAACCCTATCCACAAGCCTCTATTGATGGATACACGGGATTAACAGTACATTACGCACAGACACGCGGTGCCTGTGCTATCATTCGTGGACTCCGCGAAATTTCCGATTTTGAATGGGAATTCAAGATGGCACGGATGAATCAGCAAATTGCACCAGATATTGATACCCTCTTTATGATGGCAAACACTCAGTACGCGCATATCAGTTCAACGCTGGTAATGGAGGTTGTGCAGATGGCACAGCGGAAGATAAATAAGGAAAAGTTAGGGGAGATGGTACCAGCAATCGTGGTCGAATTTATCAAGAAGAAATTTGATGTGCTATAAGTTACGAGCATGGTTGGAAACCACACCCTCTATATCCTGAATTTCTAAAATCGGTTATCCAGACTCAAACTCACATTGAAACCTGGTGCATTCATACCGGAGCCATGCGGACGATACCGCTGGTCAAGCAGATTTTCAAGTGCTAACGTTAAACGTGTGTAATCAAAAAGTCTGATACCACCGCGGACGTTGAGCGTCCACCATCCGGGTGTGCCAGCATCCAGCGCGTAGCCGTTAGCGTCAAATTTAACTTCCGCTGGGTCACGTGTCTTTCCGGGTATCCGTGGGTCGCGAATGTCGCTCCGGTTCAGTCGTCTCTGTTCTGCCGCACCTCGCACATAGAGTGTAGCCCAAAATTGCGTTTTCAGCGGTTCCCACTGGATTCCAATGATTCCGTTCAACGGTGGTTCCCTACGAGTGCGTGATTCCCAAGGCTTCGCCGGATCTGGTGCCCTGCCATTGATCTTGAGTACTTCCCCACGTATAAATGCGGCATTACCAAAAACCGACCAAGCAGGTCGAATCGAAACAAGCCCGGCTAATTCAACGCCCTGAAACTGTGCTTCATCAACGTTATCAAACACGAGTACGTCAATACCCTCGTACTCCTTAATCAGGTCCTGATGGAGTTGTGGAAGTGTTCCACCAGCGTATGCCTCTTGGACAGGCCTGCGCGCAACCAAGCCGTTGACCCGACTGTGAAACAACGTTAGGGCACCACTGAAGGAAGAATGCCGCACCTTGAGCCCACTCTCAAGCGTCCAAGAAGTCTCTGCCCCAAGACCAGGACTGGGTGCTGTGACACCCTCATTGGTGACCTCTACCGCTGTTGTATCATTCAACGAAGGCGCACGAAAGGCTGTTCCAAAGCTGCTAACAAAGTTCAGTGAATCTGTTAAACTGACGACCATCCCAGCACTTCCAGTTAAACTACTGTCGTATTCATTGAACACATCAAAACTCTTATCTCGAAGAGATAGGTCGGCATTGGTTTGATAAAGCGTTGCGCGACCGCCAAGTGTGAACTCCACACGCTCGTGCACCATAATTTCATCTTGAAGGTATAGACTTGCATCCCAGAATTGAGAACCGTTAATGAAACGCCCAAGGTTTTCATCAACATCTTCCTTACCTGTCTGGATGTCCGTTTTGACAGTGCGACTCTGCAACATATCCAAGTAGAATTCGCCACCACCAACCAAACGTTGACGTGGAAGGATCGTGCTAACTGCTTGCGCGCTGAAGCCGATGGTATTAACCGTATCGTATCGCTGCCGTCGAGATGTTGAACCGAGTTTCAGTTCGTTGCGTCCCTCTTTTTGGCGGTGATAAGAGGCTGTCAGGCGGACCCTATCAATGCTTCCCTCTACTGGATTTACGACATAGTTGGCATAAACGAGGTCCCGATTTTGCGGCTCAAAATAGAATTCGTCAAACTCTCTCGGTGCGATTTTATCATAGCGCGGTGTTTGGGGCTGTCGCCACATCTGATAAGCAACGTTTATGGTGCTAGTATCGCTGAGTTGATACGCAATTTTCGCATCTGCATCGTAAGCTTTCCAACTCAGCGGTCCCTCGTTGTCAACAAGCCATCTGTCAGGAGGCGTCGCTGGCATCTCGTCAAAGAGTTCGACACCACTCGGCTTTTCGCCTACTATTTCAAATTTTCGGTTTTTGTAGTGGAGATCGTATCCGCTTCCAGGGTTTATATTCCCGTAAGATCGCATACCACCCCCGGCGATAAATCCAAATCGCTCTTTGTTCCCTGTTATCTCTAACCTACCGAGTCGTTCCTGTGTGGCAGTCGCATAGCGAGCAAGGAGTCGTGGACGTATATTCCAAGTCTCCTGCGCCGGATTAATTGGCACTTCTTTCGTAAAGAAACTGGTAACACCACCCATCGCGCCGCTGCCATATAGCATAGAACTTGAACCGAGTAGCACCTCTGCCCGCTCCAACATTTCTGGTGCGATGGTTGCCGTGTACTGATTTGGTCCTGAACGAAATGTTGAATTGTTGAGGCGGACCCAGTCAACCTGTATCAATGTTTGGTAACCCGTCAAGCCCCGGAGTAGTGGAGAACCTTGTCCGACTGTCGTCTGTTGTGCGCTAACGCCAGCCACATCACGAAGCAGATTGGAGGCGATGTCTGCATTGCTATGTTCCAATTGTTTTAAATTCAGAACGGTGATAGCATTAGGCGTTTTGAAAGGATCTTTCTCGGCACGTGTGGCTGTCACCGATATTTCTCCGAGCCTGACGACTTCTTCACTACGGCTCTCGGCATCTGCACACGCAAACCAACTCACTAACAGACTTAAACTTATGGGTAAAAAAAGATAAAATGATTTTTTCATCTTACTTTACTATTCTCCCTCGAATCTACTTTCTTGGAGGTAATACAAACATCTTAACATTATCTACAACTTTTGTTTTACTAACCTACTTAGCAAATTGCGTGCCATTCGTAATTCCACCTTCAAATAGGCGAATTTCAATCCGTTTTTGCCATAATTTGTTCAGTGCTGTTCATTTCTTGGACACTTCCGCGCCACATTATGTGTAAGTAAATATGTTACAGTGAAGTCGCTCAATCTTTCCAGAAAAAGTAAGTATCCATCTGGGTGAAAGTTTATATGGTTTTTCACCGATTGCCACCCTAATTTCTTCCCTTGCACGCAAAACGCATTTCGTGGTATTCTATCCTCTAAGGAGAGTCCGACATGCATCGCACCGCCGAAGAACTATCACCTGAAGAGTTAAATCAATATCGGCTGCGTCTCAACGATCACTTCCAAAACCGTGATCCGGTGGATGAGGCGTTATTGCACCGCGCTTGGCAAACTGCACATGAAGCTGCAGCCCTGCTCTATGAAAGTTTCGGTGCAACACAGGTTGCAGTTTTCGGATCGCTTGTTGAGCGCGATTGGTTTTCAAAACAGTCGGATATTGATATTGCTGTCTGGGGCATTCCATCTAATAGTTACTTTAGTGCAGTTGCGGAAACAATAAGTCTCAGCCGAGAGTTCAAAATTGATTTAGTCCGTTTTGAAAGTTGTAAAGGTGCGTTTCGCAAGCGAGTTCAGGGTCAAGCCGTTCCTATCCAAAAAGACGGAACGCGGGGCAACGCTTTGAGAGGTAATGAAACGAATAAAATGAAATGGGAAAAATTGGTCCAACGCATTTCAGAGGAACGCACGAAGGTAAAACGGAGTGCTGAACAAATCGGAGCGGATTTGCAAAGAATTGAAGAGGCACCCTTTGAATATCGGAGAAGCTTAGAGGCATTTGTTGCCCGTCATCTTTTTGATTTCTATAAAGGGTTGGAAAGCATTTTTCAACGCATCGCTCAAGATGTCGACCGCACCCTACCGAGTGGAGCAGAATAGCATAAGGATTTGATCCAACAAATGGCAGAATCAAATACCATACGTCCTTCTGTGTTTTCTCAAGAAACAAGTACAGCACTACAAAACCTTCGCGGATTTCGCCATGTTTTTATCTATATTTACGCTGATGAGTTGGACTATGAACAAGTGCTGGAGAACGCCGAGCGGGTTAAAACAGTATTTCTCAAGATCTCCACGGAATTAGACATATTCATTGCGTGGTTAGAACAACACGTATAAGACAGGAGCATCTATGTCAAAACAGAAATTAAACTTTGCATTTATCGGATGTGGTGGTAACGCACGCGGACACGGACGGAGTGTGTCGAGTGTTGAAGATGTAGAGATTGTTGCGCTTGCGGATCCAAGCACCAGTTCACTCGACGCCTTCAAAGAAAACGTCGGTTTAGATGCGTCTGTCCCTACCTATACGGACCACGTTGAGATGTTAGCCGCTGTCAAACCCGACGCCGTTGTCATTAGTTCACCACATGGACTCCACTTCCAACATATCATGGATGCGCTTGATGCGGGGTGTCATGTGCACACGGAAAAACCGATGGTTTGCACGGTGGACCATGCCAAACAGGTAATAGCAAAAGTGGAAGAGACGGGTTTGCACCTGATGATAGGCTATCAAAGGCACTTGAGCCCTACCTATCAATACTGTCGCAATGTGGTTCAGAGCGGTGAACTCGGTCGTGTGAACTTCGTCTCTGCGCATCAATCACAGAATTGGTATCGAAATCAGCAAGGGAAGTGGCGACAAGACCCGTTCCTGGGTGGTGGTGGACAACTGAACGACTCAGGAAGCCATCTGATTGATATCCTGCTCTGGGTATTGGAAGCGAGTCCTGATACCGTTTTCGCAATGATAGACAACTTGGACATTGAAGTAGATGTTCTTACGGCGATGTCAATCAAGTTTGATACCGGTGCCTTGTGCAATATTAGCATTGTGGGACATGCTTTTGGCGGCGTTCGAGAAGATTTCTCTATTTGGCTTGAGGAAGGCGCGCTTTATCTCCGCGCAGGTCAGCTCTATCGCCAGGGACGGGAAGGTAATCCAGAACTTGTTGACGAATCTGAAATGCCTGCATCGGGCAACAAAGATGTTGCTTTCATCGAACTCGTCCGTGGCGAACGGACAGGGAACCCGATCGGTGTTGAAAATGGATTGCGCGTCATTCAACTAACCGAAGCAGCATGGCAATCCGCCGAACTCGGTAGACCCGTCAAGGTGGATCTGAGTTGAATGTTTGTACCAATAGGGTTTTTGCTCTGGTTTGCTCTTAAGATCAGGCGATCCTAAACAGTTAGAAACGCTGTGAGGAGGCGACAACGGAGCCTGCGGATCTTAAGAGTGAAATTTTATCCATTGGAGGCTTCTCTTTCACACTTGGCGAAAAATTAAAGATGCTTGATGTCCAAAACTTGTGTAAATCTTTTGACAAGAAGCCGTTTCTTACAGAACTCACGTTTCAGGTGGCAACCGGGGAATGCCTCATCCTACTCGGTAGAAATGGCACAGGCAAAACGCTCTTGCTTAACATCCTGGCGACTTTAGTCGAACCAACATCAGGCAGCGTCTCGATTGATGGCATTGACGCATTTGCAAACCTGAAGCAGGTGCGTTCGCGTATCGGGTATATCCCGGTCGCGTTCGAGGGATATCCTGAGTTGTCTGTCATCGATTATCTCAATTTTTTCGCCGCTGCATATAAATTAGACAAACGCGAACGCTCTACGGCAATCGGAGCAGTGATCGAATTAATGGACATCGAACACCTGCGCGATGTCAAAACCGGTATTCTATCAACAGGAGAACGGCAGCGGCTTTTGTTCGCCAAAACCTTCTTGCATGAACCGCAGTTATGGTTGCTCGACGAACCTCTTACACCGCTTGATCCAAGTGGACAGGTCGAGATGACAGAACTGCTTGAGGAACTTCAATCGCTGGGAAAAACCGTCGTAATAGCTACCAACCGTCTTGAGGATGTTTCTCGATTGTGCGGTTCTGACTCACAGGAAGGGAAATCCATCGGAATTCTGAACGGTGGACAGTTCGCAGTATTCAAAACGTTTCGCGAGTTGTGTGAAGAGAGAGGCACAGCTGATACCGAAGAAATACCTTCACAAAATTGGTTTTACAAATTCTTTCTGGAGGTTACAAAACTGTAATGTCAGATATAGGAAAATTCTTTCACGAAAACGGATACTATTTCGCCAAGGGTGTCTATTCACCTGAAGAGATTAAGGCGATGGAAAACGACTTTGATCGAGTGGTGGATCAGCTTCTCAAGAGTGATGAAAACGTTAATGCCCGTTGGGGCGGCAGATTGATGGATGCCCTAGATGGTGGTGAATCTGTTATTATCCACACACACAATATCCAGAGTTTCTCTGGGGTTTGGATGCAGGCATTTATGCAGAAGAAGTTTCTCGATATTACTGAAGATATCCTCGGCCCGGATATTATGCTCCACCACTCCAAACTTTTCTGTAAGCCCCCGGAGAAAGGCGCCCCCTTCCCGATGCACCAAGATTGGCAGTACTTCCCCTCCGTCAAAGACAGCATGATCGCTGCTATCATCTACGTCTCAGAAGCTACCGATGAGATGGGGTGTGTTCGTGTCTATCCCGGCTCCCACCAGTTGGGACGCACCGACGGCATGATGGGAAGCGGTGATAATGCTGAAGTTACGGATCAATACCCGATTGAGAACGCAACTGTTTTAGAAGCGGAACCGGGAGATGTCCTTTTCTTTAGCTACTTCACACTACACGGTTCAATGCCGAACTACTCAAACCAGACGCGAAAAAGCGTTCTTGTTCAGATGCATGCCGGTGATGATGAGATCGAATCCCAAAACCGCCATACCAACGTCAAACTGGTTCTTCGTGGTTGGAATCATCTCGCAACTCGATCCTCTGTTGGGCGGATTGGATAAATCAAGGGGCACTTTGACCCACTTGGTTATTGGGTTAGTCTAACTGTTTTTGGGGCTTTAACCATTGACGCTTCTTCCACATTTTTTAAGAAAACCCGGGTTGATGGTTAAGCAAAATCACGGGATTGCGTAAGCCCCATTAGAAAAACCAAACATAGCCCGTAATGAAATGGAGGGGTTTTTGCTTGGGTGTTTCTTAAGATCTACGAAATGGCACTTTAAGTTCCAAACCCGCTCTGAACGAACCGCAAGGAAAATTAAAAAGATGATTAGAGTCGCAAAGATTAGTATGGCACACGTCCACGCTGGTGGCTATGCCCGAAAAATTAACGAAAACCCTGAAACCGAGCTCGTCGCCGTCTGGGATGAAGAAGAATACGGAGGCAGAGATGCCGCGGAGCAATACGATGTTCCGTTCTATACCGACCTCGATGAAGTCCTTAGCCGTGACGACGTAGACGCAGTCGCTGTTGATGCGATCACATCCGACCATCCGCGTGTCATGATTGCTGCCGCTGAAGCCGGAAAACATATCTTTACCGAAAAGGCACTCGCTATCACAGTCGCGGAATGCGATCCAATTATTGAAGCCGTTGAGAAAGCAGGCGTGAAGTTCATGATTTCGCTGCCTTCCCGTGCGAACCCTGAAATCCTGTTTGCGAAAAAGGCAATTGATGACGGACTTCTCGGCGACATCACATTCGGTAGAGGACGGATAGCGCACTCCGCTGCACTAGATAGCTGGTTCAGTGGCACAAGTGCCTGGTTCGCGGATCCGGTACGCGCAGGTGGTGGGGCACTCTTTGATTTAGGGTGTCACCGTGTCGATGTTATCCGGTGGTTGATGGGTGAACCGAAAAGTGCTATCGCCAAGATTAACAACTTCACCGGCAATTTCCCGATTGATGATAATAGCGTTTCAGTTGTCGAATTCGCAAACAAAGCACTCGGCGTAATCGATGTTGCGTGGACCCACCGTTCTGGTCCCAACATGCTTGAGATTTTTGGCACAGAAGGCTCATTCGCTGCCGGACACGGTGAGATGCACTTTGAAACTCGCAAACTTTCTGATGAGCAAAAAGCTGAATACGTTGCCAACGCACCAGCAGCACCTCCTGAACCGATACAACAGTGGATTAACGCTATTCTTCGCGATGAGCCGATGACGATTACTATTCAAGACGGGCGTAACCTCACAGAATTGATGCAAGCGTTCTATATGTCTTCTGAACAGGGACAGTCCATTGATTTTCCGCTATAGACATGTCGCCCCGCTGGGGCTTTAAAAGGAAATTAAAAAACATGAAAGACTACCAACCTATCTCACTTGCTGCCTTGTGTAATGTCGGTACAGAGATTATCGGTGCAGATGCGACACCGAACGTTGGTGCCCAGACGTTCCACGGACTCCCTTTCGAGATCGCTGAAGGCGCAACCTGTTTCTTGGGCTTCGGCGAAGGTGTTAATACCGATCCTATTCAAGTTCCCATCAATGCAAATCCGAAGTGTATTATCTTTGTACATCGCCTGCTCGAGTCACGCATACCCGAAGGCGAACCGATTGCCAAACTCATTGCCAATTACGTTTTCCATTACACCGATGGTGAAACAGAAAATGTGCCAATTCGCGAACGTTTTGAGATCGGCGGCGTACCGCAGGGATGGGGACAGCAGACATTCCTTGCTATACCTGACCGACAGGAGAGCTTAGCACCACGTTATGAGGGAGCATGGGGTTCAGCGGGTAACCGACAAACGGAGGTGAGCCAGGGGACACCGCGCGATTACTATTTGTGGGTGTGGAAAAACCTAAGGGACGGCGTTGAAGTCGCATCAATCGAAATTCAACCACAAGAACGGCGTTTTATCGTTGCAGCAATCACGCTCGGTTACCTCGACGAAAATCCGATACCGCGTCGTCCGCGCCGCGAAGTCAAAATCACGCTTCCGCAATCTGATGATGCTGACAAAGCCTTTGATATGGAAGTCAATGTTGATCGCGGCGTTGCGACTTATCCACACCCGTTGCCGGAAAACGCGCCGGATGCTTTTATTAACGACGACTTCAAAGGTTGGGGTGAATCCCAAAACAACAAAAGCAGTCCTGCGTATGTTGAAGTGTCTGCTACGCCTTCTGCCACTGTTGAAGTCAAGAATCAGGGTGAGACTCTCGGCAGTGTTAATTGGGGTGAAGTCGAAGAAAAAGGGACTGTTCAACCTAATGAACGCGTCAAGGTAGAGGTCATTGACTCTGGCAGAAACTGGGTGCATACCACCGTAATTGACGAGGATACGAACAGACCCGTGCCGTGTCGCATCCATTTCCGTTCTCCACATGGCGTGCCGTACGCGCCACACGGACACCACGCTCATGTTAACTCAAACAACGGTACATGGCACATAGATGTGGGTGGCGATGTGCGACTTGGACAGATTAGTTATGCCTATATTGACGGCACGTGTCAGGGATGGCTCCCTCGTGGGGACGTTATTGTTGATGTCGCTCGCGGTTTTGAATATACACCACTGCGGACGACTGTTAACATAAAACCGGGGCAACGTGATCTTACGCTGCGGATAAAACGGTGGTGCGATATGAACGCTGAACGCTATTTCAGTGGTGATACACACGTACATTTCCTGTCTACGCAGGGCGCGCACACTGAAGCACAAGGTGAAGACCTCGGCGTTGTGAATCTTCTTCTTTCGCAGTGGGGACATCTCTTCACAAATACAGAAGAGTTCATTGGAAGACCTACGACATCCGCCGATGGACGGAGCATTGTCTATGCAACACAAGAGAATCGTCAGCATCTCCTCGGCCATCTCACACTCCTCGGTTTAAAGGAACAGGTTGCACCGTGGTGTTCCGATGGACCGGGGGAAGCGGAACTCGGTGGAAATATGGAGGTCACGCTTTCCCACTGGGCAGATGCGTGTCATGCCCAAGGCGGTACAGTTGTCCTACCGCACATTCCGAATCCGAATTGTGAACCGGCAACGCTCATTGCCACCGGACGTGTAGATGCTGTTGAGTATCTTACCAACGCTATGTATGGACATCTTGAGTACTACCGCTATCTTAACTGTGGCTATAAGTTACCGCTCGTCGGTGGGACAGATAAGATGAGTAGCGATGTGCCGGTAGGTGTTTATCGCACTTATGTCCACATTCCTGACAACGAGGAATTTAACTACGATAACTGGTGCAAATACATGAGCGCTGGAAACACATTCTTGAGTGGTGGTCCCATGATCCGTCTCACGGTTGACGGACAACCAATTGGTAGCACGATTAACCTGCCGGGTAACGGCGGGACGGTCGAGGTTGAAGCTTCTGCGGATTCCATCTTTCCGATCCATACATTGCAAATTATTCAGGCAGGACAGGTTGTCGCTTCTACTGAGGACAAAGAGGGCAAGGCACATTTACACCTGAAAGCCAACCTGAAGGTGGACAAGCATTCGTGGATTGCGGCGCGCTGCGGGGGACCTAATTACGCACAAGCTGTCCCGCATCACGACGGATGGGGGCGCGGTATTATTGCGCATACCTCACCCATCTATATTGCTGTCGGTGGTGAATGGTGGATGTTCGACCCAGAAACAGCAAACTATATGTTGACCCTGATTGAGGGTGGGCTGTCCTACATCCAGCAGACAGCGCGTCATCATGAACATGGGACTGTGACGCACCACCATGGGGAGGATGATCATTTAGAATTTCTCTCTCGTCCGTTCCAAGAAGCACGAGAGGCGATTCACCGTCGGATGCATCAGTTGGGAATTCCACATTAAAGTAGTAGGCACACGCCGTGTGCCGTTAAACACGTGAGGGAGACAAGTATGCCAAGGGAATTAGTCGCGGTTGCCCCTCGGCAACCCGTTTTGAGAGAATATGAAGATGGACCTGTCCCAGCAGACAGCGTCCGGGTTCAAGTCGAATTCGGCGCGCCTAAACGCGGCACCGAACTGACAGCGTACTACGGATACAACAACCCAAGTTTTCCACTGGGACTTGGAAATATGTGTGTTGGAAGAATTACTGAAATTGGAGACGACGTTGAAAGTTTTGAGATTGGGGATCGTGTCACCAGTCACGGGCACCTCAAGGAGACGCACACGTGGGCTGCAAACCGACTTCTCAAATTGCACGACCAGATGACATGGAAGGAAGCCGTCTGTTACGATCCCGCACACTTCGCGATGTCCGCTATTCGTGATGGAAAAGTACGCGTTGGTGAGCGCGTTGCTGTTTTTGGACTTGGTGCGATCGGATTGATGACGGTGCAGATGGCACGGATCGCGGGAGCTGACTTTGTTGCTGCCGTAGACCCGATTGAAAGACGGCGGAAAGTCGCTGAAAAGACTGGGGCGGAACTTGTTATTGACCCAACTGCTTGCAATACTGGCGAAGTGCTTAAAGAAGCGACGGGTGGGCTTGGTGTTGATGTGGCTGTAGAAACCAGTGCAATCTACGAAGCCCTCGATGATGCCCTTCGCAGCGTCACTTTCGAGGGGACGATCGTCTATGCTGGACGCGCGAAAGCATGTACAGGTGGACTTGACCTCGGGGCTGTGGCGCACGTCAACATCCCGAACATAATCTTTGCGCGCGCTAACAGCGATCCGAACCGCGATCATCCACGTTGGAATTTCAGACGTATCATTGATACCTGCTGGAAATGGCTTGCTGAAGGACGGTTCGAGTGTGAAGACGTCGTTGACCCGGTGGTTCCCTTTGAAGATTCAGTCGAAGCCTACATAGAAATGGACAATCATCCCGAACGGAGCGTCAAATTGGGTGTGTCCTTCGATTGAGGTTCTTTAATTTTAATTATGTAAGCCTGGGCTGCTGCGTCCGTTTGCTTCGGAGTGAGAATGCAGGTTTCTGATTACCTCTCGGGTGAATTTAAGGATTTTGGTGTTAAAAATTAATCAGCACCGTAGCCTGCAACAACGGCACAGGGTTTTTTGATAGGGTATTTCTTCAGATTTGAGGAACGCACGATAAAGTCTTAACGCACGTGGTTTAACCGCAAGGAATAATTAAAAATTATTGATATGCGATCAAAAAAATGCCGAATACCATCACAACAGCGGCGATAAATCGGCGTTTTGTATAGGTCTCTTTCAAGGCGTAACCACCGAGCAAAACAACGAAAATGACAGAACACTGCCGAATCGACGTCACATAGCTGACCTTTTCTGTCATCAAAACGTAGAGGATGAGCGAATAGGATGTCAACATAAGCCCAACAACAGCGAGGGCCCGTTTCCATTCTGTTCGTCCAATCTGGGCAATCTGCTGGCGTGGAAACCGGACAAGGCAGGAAAAACCGTAAAAGACTTGCGAGATACCGCCCTCCAGCAAATAATAGGTCACAGCTCGCCACATAGGTGCCTCTGTCGAATGGCGATGAAATTCGGACATTCCCTGTTTGTCTATCAATGAATATGCAATGACACTGGCAAGGGTGGCATAAGCCCAGAGGGCATCAGGTTCGCGAAGGAAGCGAAAGAAAGCTTTGAACTGAATGCGTGCCTCACGTTGTTGATAGAGTAGTATGGAGACCATTACACATAAGATACCTATCAAACCTTGTCCGGAAATTCGTTCCTTTAAAAAAATAAAGGCAAAGAGTGGTAAGAAAGCTGGCGCGGCGCGCGCAATGGGATAGACGAATGAAATCTCGCCAACGGTATAAGCGTGCGTCAAAGACAGCTTATATAACAGGTGGACCAAGGCGGAGCTAACAATATAGATCCATACGGGTTTCGGAACTATTGGCTTCTTGATACCAAAGGCAATGAACGCTATTGTTAGGGTGTAAAGTCCACACCAAAAAAAGAGGATTCGTGTATCTCTGCTGGATTTACTGTAGAAATTCCATAAGGCGTGGCAAAATGCTGACAGCAGAATTAAGGCGATTGAAGTAAAGGTCATAGGCACCCTCGTATTTGTAGGTACAGGATCTGTGTGTTTGTTAATGGCTGTCAGCAATTAGGTCGTTCACTTTTAGCAATTAGTATGTTCGCTTCGCTCGCTTTTAGCAGTCAGGTCTACGTAGGGGCAAGGTCATCTCGCCCTCTAATCGCTAACCGCTATCTACTAACTACTAACCGCTAACCACTATTTCAGGAGGTAATTATGTACAAAAAACCGAAAAAACACAAACTTTTTATTTTATTTGCGTTTGTTTTTAGCGTGCTCACTCTCACAGCAACCGTTACCCTCACACAAGAATCGTGGTTTCCTTCCGAATGGGGTGCCGACGATCGGCGCGGCGCTGCAAATCGCCTAACACCGGAGAAAGTATTGGAAGCGGTGAGTTTGATTAAAACAGGTGAAATCTATCAACTCGGCAGAGTCTATGAGAGCGGTATCCCTGTCTTTGGAACGCGGCACTATAGCCTGCGGATTCCAGCGATGTCAGGTCCCCTCGGTGAGAACAAAACGACGTGGTTTGAAGAAATCTTCAGCGGCGAAATCGGTCAGATTGGTACGCAATTCGACGGGCTTGGTCACATCGGTATCGGCGATCTCTATTACAACGGCTTGCACCAGCGCGACTTTGCCAAAGCCGAAGGACTTACGGAACTCGGTGTCGAGAACGTGGGACCGATTGTGACGCGCGGTGTGCTGATTGATGTTGCTGGTTATAAAGGCGTTGAACATCTCGACGATAGTTATGAAATTACCCGCGCCGATTTGGAAGGCGCACTCAAAAAGCAAGGGGTTCAAATCACACCTGGCGATGTCGTTATCATTCACACGGGTTGGGGTAAATTCTGGATGACAGACAACGATCGTTATAATGCCACGCAACCCGGCATTGGACTGGAGGCGGGACAATACCTCGTTGACCAGAAGATCGTGATGTTGTGTTGCGATAACTGGGGAGTCGAAGTTGTCCCGAATCCCGATGAATCATTAGCGTTTCCAGTGCATCAGCTGTTTATCGTCAAGCACGGGATTTACAACCTTGAGAACGTTATTACGGAGGAGTTAGCGGCAGCGAAGGTTTACGAATTCGCCTTCTGTTTTGCACCACTTCGCCTCAAGGGGGCGACGGGTTCTCCGGGCAATCCGATCGCTATTCGATAATTTGATGTAAAGCAGAGACAAATTGTGCCTTAATAGCATACTTTCATGGGACAGCACCCCTGCTGTCCCATAACTTTTTTTCCCATCCGTATCTGCCCAAATCCGTGCAGTTATCTTCCCGCTTGCCCTATTTTGTGCAGCCAATACCGGCGTTAAACCCCCTAAATCCACAGTATCTCTACATTCTGTCTTATGTTTTAATTTGGCACGCAAATTGCTTATTAATTCCCAGTGTAGCGTATTTTAATTTCTGAGACACCAGTTCGTCTTTGCCTTACATTGGGAGTATCGAAAATGCTCAGGTTCACACCACTTATGCTTATAGTTAGCATTCTGTTTGCTGGGTGTACAGCACCCGCACATTTAATGCACAAATCAGAACCAACACAAGACGAGAAAATGCAGCAAACCATCGCCGTATGGAAGGATACACACATTTCAAAGGCAGTCGAGAAATGGGGAGTCCCCAACGAAGTTAGCGATGACGGCACAGGTTGGCAAACTTATATCTGGGAAATACCTATACACGGTTTTTTAGCCAAGCAAGAAAGCAGGGCGCGGGGATTCCAACTCCGACAAGACCATCAGATCCATCCGCGACGTCGTCCTGGTGGCATGCGGGCAGTAGGTGGAACATACATATCAACCGGCTATACCTACCAACTCACATTTTATGTACGTCCAAACGGGACAATTTACAAAACTGACATAAAAAAGAACCATGACCCCGCAAGTGAATTTAAGTGGAAATAAGGGTATTTAGGGCTATTCACTCATGAAACGGAGGCGAAAACCAATGTCAAGTAGAACCTATTCTTTGCGCGTATGCGTGGCAATCGGAATATGGCTATCCATGGTAGGTTGCGCATCTTTGTATCAGCCACTTCCAAAACGAATAGCAGCTACACACCTATCCTGCGAGGCATATCCATCGCTTGTTGATGGCAATCTTGCCACAACCGGTAGCTTGAAGGTAAAAGGCTTTGTTGAAAAGGATAGCCCTGCTTATAGGCACAGTCTTCGATATGGCGACTGGGTGGAAGGTAAACATAAGACTGATGCCTTGATTCAACTTGACACGCTTACACCTGTCGCTTACATTGAGGTGCATCCAGTTTCAAACATTTATCGTCTCTCAGTAGACACATCGACTGCAGAGATAGCGCATGAAAAAGCAGACCACTTTGAGCCAGTGAAAAGTCACAAAATTGCTAGATCCGAGAACGGTGCGGTGATACGTCTCAACATCGACAGGTCCGTGCGGGTGCTAAGAGTTGTCATCTATGTCAATCGTGATTCAGCACACACCATACAAGAACCATTGACTCATAAAACCAAAGTGTCTTTTGATGATGTTGTAATCAGGGAAATTCGGGTGTATCAGTGACAAGTCGCTTCTACAGGAAGAGACCTTGCGTAATGACCGAAATTGTCCAAGAACTAAACAGGCCTGGGTTCCACTAAAAAGATAGGACTAAAAAAAAATAACATGATGAAAATACCCACAATCCCAATCGCATCACATCGTGTCCCGCGGCTCATTATCGGCGGCAACCCGTATAGTGGCATCTCGCACCGCTCGGCAGATGCCTCGAAAGCCATGGAGGATTACTATACGACGATCCAAATTATGATGGATCTCCGGCAGGCAGAGCGGAATGGAATTAATACCGTACTCGCTCGCGCCGACAAGCATATCATGCGCGTCCTCAACGAATACTGGAACGCAGGCGGTACGATTCAGTGGATAGCGCAGACTCCCAAAGATACAGAATACGCAGACCTCAACGAATACCTACAGATTGTCGCCCGCTATAAACCGATTGCGATCTATCACCACGGCGGTACAACCGATAAATTGTATGCCGAAGGACGACTCGATTCACTACGCGAAAACCTCAAATACATCCGCGATCTCGGTTGTGCTGTCGGACTCGGTACACACGATCCTCATGTCCTCAAGTATTGCTACTCCGAAGGATACGATGTTGACTTTTATGTCTGCGCGTTGTATAATCATACACTACATAGAGAGTTGTATCTGCCAAACGATCGGTATACGGCGTTCGCAGCGATACAAGCGATACCGACGCCGATAATTGCTATAAAGGTATTAGCTGCTGGCAGAAACGAGCCGCGCGAAGCCTTTCGGCTCGCACTTGAAAACATCAAACCGACGGACGCGATGGCGGTCGGTATGTACACGCAATTTCAACCGGATCAGATCCGACAGAACGCATTGACCGTTGCAAAATTATTATCTGAATCAGGGTTATCAGGATTAGAGGAGATACCACTGCAAAGCGTAGGATAAAAAAGACTCCATCGTAGGTTGGGTTGAACAGATAATCTCGGAATACACGCGATTCAAAGACAATTGAGGTCGAGGCGATACATCTTTCGAAATAGAAACACCGAGTGAAACCCAACGCTTTTCTGTAAGGTTTCCGCGGTGTGTTGGCATAAATAAAGTTGGGTTTCACTTCGCCTTTGATGGTGTATGACGGAATATTGAGGTCGCAATGTGTTTGGTATCTGGAAAGGGTTCTTCTCAGCATCGTTCAACCCAACCTACACGTTGTTGCTGAACTCATTAGGAAATTAGAGAATGAATCGATTTGTAGAACCAGAAGTTATGGATACAGCGGAAGCCGCCGAAGCCTACGATGCGATGGAGCATGGCGAGGTTGACCGCGCCTTTGTAGATCGCGTAGTCGCACTCGGTGCGACTACCGGTCATCTCCTCGATGTCGGCACCGGTCCTGCACAAATTCCCATCCTACTCGCCCAACGTTGTCCCAATATCCACATCACCGCTATTGATCTGTCCGAAGAGATGTTAAAAATAGCAAAACGCCACGTCGCAGATGCCGGTCTCACCGATCAGATAACCCTCGAACGCGTCGATGCCAAAACCTTGCCCTACCTTGACAATACCTTTGATGGACTCATCTCTAACAGCATTGTGCATCACATCCACGATGCAATGAAGGCACTCAAAGAGATGGGTAGAGTTGCCCGTCCCAAAGGAACTATTCTGATCCGCGACCTCATCCGTCCTGAAACACCTGCAGATGCACAAGCCTTTGTAGATCGCTACGCCACGGATGATACCCCTTATCAACAGAAATTATACTACGACTCTTTCCTTGCGGCGTTCACCATTGCCGAAGTCAACGAGATGCTAACACAGATGAACATGCCAGGTGCCGTTGTCGTCCAGAGCACTGATCGGCATTGGTCAATTGAGCGTGCTATTTCGTAGCGTCCCCCTTTGTAGGTATCCGTTGGCAGCTTTAGCCCCGTAAGGGCACTATATTTATATCCTTTTCCTCACTTCAGCGGAGTGCTATGTCTATAGAACATAGCGTTTGCAACCCCCCGCACTCCAGCGGAGTGATATGTCCAAAAACCTGTCCTTTATAAAAAAATCAGGACTCCCTTTACACACCCGTGAATTGGCATTTTCTTATAGAATATGTTACCATATCGGTAAGATAAAATAAGGATTGTTTTTAAATATGAAAAACAGATTTGAAGAGAAGCATCCTGCTTTATTGAAAGTTATGGATCCCGAAGTCACCGACTTCTACGCGGACTGGCTGTGTCTACGCGAATCCAACGAATTCGAGACTACTGTCCACCTTTTAGCACATTTGGCTCGAGAAATTCTTCGTGGTTTGCAAGACAGGATTCCAGAGGATTTAGTAAAAATATATGGCAGCACTATTCATCTTTTTGATAAATTCTCCCATCGCCGCGAAGGGGGAAAAGCACCCCGTCCAAAAGAATCCTTTAATCAGATATGGATTGAATTCGAGAGCGTCTTGGTGTGTCTGGTAGAAAACCGTTCCGATTTTTACAATACTTCTAACCATTGTCCTTTTGCTACTTTGCAAAACTCATTGGAGCAGTTAGAAACCGAAACGTCCAAGTCATTAGAGACTGAGTGGATGATTCCTGATATTGAGTTGGACCCCCACCAATCTGGAATTAACCAAAATCTGGAAAGAATTGCTCCGTTATTTGCTGCCTTTTATCGAGACTGGGTAAGAATGCGACGTACCACTAATTTTCAGTGTCGTTCGTATATCCTGGCGCATTTGGCTCGCGAAGTTGATAGCGGATTAAGAGGTGCCTTATCGACAAAACAGGGCCGGAAACGAATGCAAAAACGATTAGAAAAAGAGGATTTGGGTGACCTAAAAGAACACATCGGATATATTGTTTCAATTATGGAGTCTTTGGGGGTTCCCGATTTTGGCTTACGAGTGGAACAGTGGATACAGACCGTCAAAAACCTTAAGAATTTAACGCATAGAGATCTTGACGATGACGCAAAATTGCTCAGAAGTGAGGTTGAATCTCTTTGGCCTAAGGTTGAAGAACTATGGGTTTATCTGGTAGGAAGCTATCTTAAACTTCTTAACAGAGTGGATCGAATTTTGGCATATAAGGATAAACCACCAACCGATAAACAGATAAAAGGGGCATTACGAAACTTATTGAAATTTGATGGAATCAATCAATATTTCTTTGACAAACTTAAATCTCCTGCATGGCTGGAACCACTGAAAGAGGATGGCTGGTTCAACCCAGAACAGAACTCAGCACTTATGGAAGATCCAGAGCAGCCCGGATACCACTACACTCCTCGCTGGTATGCTTTAGGATATGTAGGGAAAGTCGCTGCTCATCCGGAAGCCCAAGTAAATCTACTTGTAAACATTATCAAGGGAATTATCGATTATACAAATGAAAACGGAGAGAGAACTGAGAACAGAGACACAGATCTGCAAATTATAAAAATTATCGGAGCACTTCCGATAGCGGAGTTAAAACATCTGCATATTGATTTTATCGGTACTGTATTGAAATCCGAACGGAGATTTGGGTTAGTCGATCAGGAAATAGGCGAAACTATTTTAACCAAACTCATTAACGGTAATCAACGGGAGTTAACTCTTGCACTGCTTAAAATAATGCTTGAAGCCAAATCCGTTGATCGGGAAATCCGATCAATAATGAATGAACATTGGCTCGAGGATGCCCTCAAAATGCATACACAAACCCTCGCGAATGTATGTGGTGTTGAAGCAGCACAGTTTGCATTTGCGCAAATCCGAGCACTTGAAGCCGTAAATGCGTTTGGGTTTCGTTTCATACAACGGGTTGAAAGCGATCTTTCGCTTCTCTCACATCCAAATTACGCCGAATTAATAGTAAGTTTTACAAGTACTCTCTTCAGGTTTGCTGAACCTGATAGCATAGAGCAAACAGTCCAAGTTTTACTACAGGATCCACACGCTATTATCAGACGGATTGCACTCAAGGCAATTACCGACCATTACAACGATCTGAAGCATCTATTTTGGGCATGGGAAGGCAATCCACTGGATGATGTTAAACTTGAGTCTGAGATTACCGAATTGATTGAAACTCACAACAGCACCTTTGAAGAAGACGAAATGGAGCAGATATTACAATGGATAGAATCAACACATCACTAATCTCAAGAGTTACCGTGGCAAGTCGACGAAAATGGCTCTCTCTGCTTTTGGATACAGGTAACGAAAAAGTTGCCGCCACCTACAAAAAATATGATCAGCTCCACAAAGCAAATGTTGAAGCAGTCAATACAGGAAACGCCGCAACTATGCCGAAGTCAGGGGCCATCGGGCCCGTGAAACCTATAACGACAGAAGAACTTTCGGCAATGTCAAATGTTGAGATCGCTGCTTATTTAAAGGGCTACACGGAAGAGGATATTGGGATGCCTGTTCTTGAAGGCCGCGGACTTGCGGATACACTTGCAGAATGTGTAGCAGCAAACCCACAACGATTTACAGATAATTTGTTTCCCTTTCAAAAGGTCCGAAATTTATACCAATCTTCACTGTTGCAAGGTTGCCTGAACGCGTGGCGTAATAAGAAGGACTTTAATTGGGCAGCATTATTGGAATTTATCCGTCAAATTCTGTCGTCAGAGCAGTTCTGGGCTGAACAATACAACGATGGCTTTAACTATAGAAATTGGGTTTTTTCCACAATAGTAGATTTGATAGCAGAAGGAACAAAAGATGATACACACGCGTTTGATGAAAAACTCTTGCCGCTCGCCGAGGACATTCTCTTGGTACTTGTGGAAAAGGCTGAACCAAACATGTTCACCCCAATAGATTCCTCTCTTGATGCCCTAAGTTCAGATAGAGGACGTGTGTTTTCGGCAATGGTAGACTATGCCTTGCGGTTCGCTCGTACCAACGAGTCTGAATACACAGATTGCCGATGGCCCTATGCCATCAGAGCAGATTTCACCAAAAGATTAGATCGAAGTGTTGAACCCTCACTTGAGTTCTCTTATACGCTTGGGTTTTATCTATCCTATCTACGGTATCTTGATAAAGAGTGGGTTCACCTCAACATAAATCATATTTTTCAACAGCGTGATGAAGACCATTGGCAAGCCGCTTTTTCCGGGTATCTGTTGCATCCGAGTGTTCGCGAGGAGTTTTACTTGCTGCTCAAAGCACACGGACACTATCGGAAAGCATTGAATACCCGCTTTGATGATCCAGAAGTCCTGAACGGACTCGTCAGACACATCTGTACGGGTTGGATAGAAGACAGTGAAACCTTAGATGATAAAGCCAGTCTTATCTATCAGTTGATACACAGTGGCGATCCAAATCTTCTCGCGGGTGTGGTCTACTTTTTTTCCCGGCGCGCGGATAACCCATCTGACAAAGTGAAGGTAAAGGTTATGCCAGCATGGCGTGCTTTGTTTCAAGTGCTTTCCGAAAACATGACTGTAGGGGCATATCAGGAAGTTTCATGTCCTCTATTAGGATGGCTGGGCCTGGTTGACACCATAAATACAGAAGTTTTGGGGTGGGTAAAAGGTTCAATAGAGGACCTTGACAAAGTTCCAGGGTATGGTATGGTTTTATCACGCTTTATCAAAGCCTTACGGAAGCATGCAGCGAAAACGCCAGAAATGGTGGGAGAAATCTATCTGAAAATTCCTCAGCGCATCATGTCGGATTTACAAGTGGAAGCAGACGATATTAAAGAAACCGTCCGGATTCTGTACAACGAAGGGCATAAGGATATAGCTGATGAAATTTGCAATCGATTTGGAAGTGCCGGAGTTAACTTCTTAAGAACTGTTTATGAGGAATATCGACGTTGACAGATTTTCTGATTTAACTCATAAATTCCAGTTCCATATCCTCATAGAACCAGCGGAGGGACTCATGATTCAACTGCGTAACTCCCAATTTATCTGATCTTTGCTTTGAATACGTGTTAAAATGTGGGTAGAAGTTTCTAAACTTAGTTCAGTTGAAACGAGGTGTGAATTTAATGCTGGAACAAACACAAATCTCAAGATATCCTTCCCCAGGTGGACATGGTTTTGCAGCAGAGGATGCGAATAATTTGAATGACAAACTCCGAGGTAAGATAGCCGAGGTAATAGGAATTTCCAACGAATTAAACGGTCCAGACCGAGTTGTCAATGGGGTGTTTGTTCAATCCAAATATTATAGGCGGGCATACGATACTGTCGCCGCCGCGTTTGACTCAAGTTCAGGGTATTATCGTTATAAGGGACAAGCTCTTGAAGTCCCGAAAGATCAGTGGGAAGATTGCGTGAAATTCATGCGTAAGCGGATTGAGCAAGGCAAAGTTCGAGGTAGCAAGAATCCCGCGGATGCAGAGAAGATAGTCCGCCAAGGTTCGGTGACCTACCAACAAGCAAGGAATATTGCGCGTGCCGGAAACATCGATTCCCTTATTTTTGATGCGAAAACGCAGATCGTGACCTCGATATCTGTGTTTCCAATTTCGTTTGCAGTAACCTTTGCCCACAGCCGCCGGCGCGGTGAAAGCCTCAAAGATGCAACGCTGGCTGCGCTTGGCTGCGCGGTATTGAGCGGTAGCACAATGATTCTTACAGGGGTCGTAAGTGCCCAGTTGTTACGCACAGGAATCGGCGTATTCGGAGCCACATCAGTTCGCAAGGGTGTGAGTTCTATATCACGCACGTCCGTTGGCAGAGAAGTCGCTCGCCGAATTGCCACGGGATCCCTCGGAAAGTCAGTCCCTGGTGCTGCCGCAGTGAATCATGTATCCAAACTTCTTCGTACGAACGCCATTACAGCAGCAATCGCAGCTGTTGTGACAAGCACACCCGATTTCTACCGAGCTGCTTTCAAGCGTTCAATTTCATGGCAGCAGTTCGCAAAAAACACCACAATTAACGCTGCTGGTGTTGTGACAGGCACCGCGGGATGGATTGGTGGTGCAGCAGTCGGGAGCGCGTTCCCTGGTATCGGCACGGTGGCTGGTGGATTGGCCGGAGGGATTTTGGGTTCATTAGGAGCTGGCATTGGCGGAACTACTACTGCCAAATTTCTTGCAAATAAGTTTGTTAAGGATGACTCGGAACATTTGATTGAACTGTTGCAGAGAGAGATAGAACGATTGGCATCTGAATATATGCTCACGGAAGACGAGTTTGAATCCATACTTAAAAAAATTAATGAGAAGGTGAACCCAAAGTGGTTGTGCCGCATGTTCAAACAGAAGGATCAATCTACTTTCCTTCGCGTTGAGTTTGAGCATCTATTCAGAGAAATTGTTCAGAAACGTCCAAAGATCGCGCTTCCCTCAGTAGAACAACTTGAAAGAGCAATAGAAGATATTCGTCTTGGGAGCACTTAGTGCTATAAGTGCAAAATGTTAGATGCGAAGCGTATTTTTTCGCCGAAATCGCAAGTTAAGCAAATTATGCGGCTGATGCGAATTCGCTTATTCGCGTCATCCGTGATAATCCGAACTTCAGACAATCAACGCATTTCGCCGACCAACTGAATTTCCCCACCGAATTTTAATTTTTCTACACTTTATTTTCAAGAATATGTTATAATATTGGCAAATCCTCAAGATATAAATCCAAAGTTTTGCACCCCCATAGGAGAAATTGCCATGTCCAAAGTTATCTTTGTTTTGTCGCTCTGCTCGCTTCTTCTCATCGCCAACCTCAGTATCGCCAACGTTGCAGAAGATGGACTCGTCGCTTATTGGCCCTTTGATGAAGGCAAGGGTAAAGAAGCCATAGATGTCACAGGCAACGGACACGATGGAGAGTTTAACGACGATCCCGAATGGGTTGAGGGAAAGTTCGGCACCGCACTCGAATTTGACGGCGAGGACGACCATGTTATTGTCGCAGACGATCCTGTCTTCGCAATCGAGGAAAATATTACCCTCATGGCGTGGTTCAGTCCAAACGATTCGCTCACCGGTCACCGCTTGATGAGTAAAAATAATTCCATCTTCGTTATCTTTGATTTCGGTAACAAAGACAGTATCGACTTTCTCGTCAAACCGAACAATACCTTTGCTGAATCCACAACGACCGATTGGAAAGTTGGCGAGTGGTATCACTTCGCAGGAACCTTTGATGGAAAGACCATGAAGGTTTACGTGAACGGGAAACTCGAAGGTGACGCTGCTAACAACGTGCCGATCGCCCCTTCCCCTTTAGAACTCTGGATTGGTGGCGATGATCTCGGAAACGCTACCGACCATTTTCCCGGTAAAATTGATGAAGTCCGACTCTATGAGAAGACTCTGAGTGAAGCAGACATCCAAAAAGTCATGGAGACACCGCAGGATGTGGAAGCACGCGGAAAACTCACCACAGCCTGGGGAAAATTGAAGGTAGGACTTTAAAAGATGTTCCCCGCTCAAATAGTTTAGTAGGAAAACAAAGCCTCATGGAGGCACTTATGTCAACGCTTACAGCGCAAACTTATCTGTCCCCCGAGGAATACCTTACTTGGGAACGCAAACAGCCTTTTAAGAACGAATACCACAACGGGCAGATAGTCGCGATGTCTGGGGTAAGCCGCGCTCATAATCGTATTACGGTAGATATAACAATTCAACTGGGCAACCAATTAATGGAAGGTGAATGTGAAGTCTTTGCCAGCGAGATGCGCGTGCGGACGAGTCCAACAGTCTCTTACTTCTACCCCGATGTCATTGTCGTCTGCGATGAACCGCGTTTTGAAGATGACACCTTTGATACACTCCTCAATCCGATTGTGGTTATAGAAGTGTTATCGTCCTCAACTGCAGCGTATGACCGGGGCGAGAAATTTGAGTCCTATAAGCAGCTCGCGTCCTTGCCGGAATACATACTTATTTCACAGGATAGGGTACGCGTCGAGTCCTACCGTCGCCAAGGCACGCGATGGCTCCATAACACCTTTCAACATCTTGAGGATGTGTTACCACTCGCCTCAATTGAATGTGAAGTTCCCTTGCGTGCCATCTACAGACGCGTCATACGCGATGCGTCATAAAAATAGTATAGCACGTTTAAAGCAAAATTTCACATACACTGGTAATTAGGAAAGAATCCAATGAAAACCGAGCAAAAACGCCCCGTCGTTCTTATCATTCGAGACGGTTGGGGCAATAATCCGTATCCTGAATTTCAGGACGCAAACGCCATTCATCTTGCAAAAACACCCATAGATGATTGGCTTCGGCAGAACTATCCACACGTTCAAATCCATACCTCCGGCGAAGATGTCGGTTTACCGCCTGGTGTTATCGGCAACAGCGAAGTCGGGCATCAGAACATCGGTGCAGGACGCATCGTGAATCAAGAACTCCTCCGCATTAGTACCATGATCCGCTCGGGTGAGTTTGCGCAGAACGAAGTCCTTTTAAATGCGATTGCCCACGTTAGAACGAACGGAACCCATCTGCACCTTATGGGATTGGCAAGTGATGCTGGTGTGCATAGTTCACTTGAACACCTCTATGGACTTCTTGCACTCGCCAAAGCAAACGGACTCAAATCTAATCAGGTTTTGATTCACAATTTCAGCGATGGGCGTGACTGCCAACCCGACCTCGGTATCCAATTCTGCGAGCAGATTGAAGCGAAGTTGAAAGAGATCGGCATCGGGCAGATAGCCTCTGTTATCGGTCGTTACTATGCGATGGATCGGGATGACCGGTGGGAACGTGTTGAAGTGGCGTATCGTCTCTTAACAGAAGGAATCGATAACTGCGTTGCCGCTGCTACAGATGCCTATTGCGACTATTATGAAAACCCCGATGATAACAACCGCAAGGGTGATGAATTTGTGCGTCCGGCTGTGGTTGTTGGCAGTGATGGCAAACCGTTACCCCGGATTACCGATGGAGATGCTGTTGTTTTCTATAACTTCCGGGGCGATCGTCCTCGAGAACTCACCAAGGCTTTTTGTCTTAACGAATTTCCGTTTCAGGCAGAAGGAAAAGATGGGGTCGTTCGACAAATGGGTTTTAAACGGAATTGCAAACCTGACGTTAAATTTGTTACCATGACCGAGTACGAGCAGGGAATGCCCGTTGAAGCGGCTGTCAAAAAACCGCCCAAAATGCAGAATACACTCGGTGCTTATGTCAGCCAGTCAGGCTTAACACAATTCCGATGTGCAGAGACTGAAAAATTTCCACATGTTACCTTCTTTTTTAACGACTACCGAGATGAACCCTACGTAGGCGAAGATCGTCAAATCATCGCCTCCCCGCGCGACGTGACGACCTATGACCAGAAACCGGAAATGTCCGCATCCGGTGTGACAGCAGAGATGCTACGTCGGATCGGCTCGGACAAATACGACTTGATGGTTCTCAACTACGCCAACCCCGACATGGTGGGACATACCGGCTCGCTTTCAGGGGCTATTAAGGCAGTTGAAGCCGTTGATATCGGTGTCGGAAAAATCGTTGACGCTGTACTTAGAAAGGACGGGGCACTCATTGTTACCGCTGACCACGGTAACTGTGAGCAGATGATTGATCCCGAAACCGGTGGGATCCACACTGCACATACCACCTACGACGTGGATATCATTGTTGTCGATAACAATTGCACAGATCAACAACTCCGTACAGGTGGACGACTTGCCGATATTGCGCCAACATTACTCCGCCTGCTCGGTTTAGAACAACCTTCTGAGATGACTGGTGAATCGTTAGTTCTATAATAGCACCCACAAATTGTAAAGAGGAAGTTCTAAAATGAATAACGAACAATTGCAACCTACTTCAGCAGATGCCCAGTTAAGGGCTGAACAAGATGCAGAATCCGATGCCAAAAAGGTTAGCTGGTTTTTCATTGGTCTCTTTGGTAATATAATAGGCGTTCTTATCGCTTCTATCTATGAACCAACGCCACCCGCTTCACGGCTGCTTGAAAAACCACCTGAATATACAGCCTTATATACGGATAGCTACAAAGCAAAAAGCCGAAGCATTCAATTACGCCTGTCCTTAATTGGCCTCGTTGTTCCATTTGTTCTTATGATCTTGTGGGTGATCCTTCTGAGGAGCCTTATATAGAACGCATACAGCCTAACAGAATAGACAGGATTTACAGTTTTCCGCTCCAGTTGAACAATGTGTGACGAATAATATTAATCTAACATAAGGAGATTTCGGCATGTCCACACCGATTGACCAACAGGTTAGAAGGGATTTCAGACTATTTGCCGGAAGCGCGAATCCGGCGTTGGCGAAAGAAATCGCTGCGATCTTAGGCGTTGAACTCGGTAAAATTACAATCGGTCCATTTCCTAACGATGAAACCCGCATCCAGATTGAGGAAAGTATCCGCGGGACTGATATCTACATAGTCCAGCCAACAAGTCAACCCGCCAACGAAAACCTGATGGAACTGCTGATCACGATTGACGCGATGAAACGTGCATCAGCCCGGCAGATTACCGCCATTATTCCGTATTTTGGGTATTCCCGCCAAGATCATAAAACAACAGGGCGCGAACCGATTAGCGCGAAACTCGTAGCCAATCTTTTGACCACAGCTGGCGCAAGTCGGGTCATGGCTATCGATCTACACGTGCCACAGATACAGGGATTCTTCGATATCCCTATGGATCACTTGACTGCCCTAACTACCTTGACAAATTACTTCCGCGAAAAGCAGGTCGAAAATGGCGTAATCGTTGCTCCCGATGCCGGGCGCGCCAAGTTAGCAGAGAAATACGCTGATATTCTCAGACTCCCGTTAGCCATTATGCACAAACGGCGAACCGGCGTTGATGGTCAAAGTATTAAATTCGTCGAGCTTGTTGGGGACGTCAGGGGTAAGACCCCTATTATCACTGACGATGAAATACAAACAGGAGGCACTATTCGTCAACAAGCCATAGCATTGGCGGAGGCTGGCGCAGAGCCTGCTTATGTGAGTATCGCGCATCCTATATTAGTTGGTCCAGCGTTAGAGCGACTCAGTCATCCAGCAATTCGCGAGGTGGTCACCACCAATACGATTCCTGTCCCTGCTGAAAAGCAATTGGACGGAAAAGTTAAAGTGCTTTCTATCGCACCGCTACTCTCTGAAGCGATCCTGAGAGTCCACCAGCACCGATCGGTTAGCCAAGTTTTCCGGGATCAGCAACTCAATTTCCCAGTGTAGTTTGCGGAAAAATCGCTTTTACTGAGAAAAACAGATGATTTCGATACTCTACCTCAGCCATTGCGGTTCGAGCATTGGCGGGGGTGAACAACAGCTCGCATATCTCGTCACAAATATTGATCGAGAACACTATCAACCGCTTGTTGTCTGTCCTGATGATGGTGTTTTTGCTGAGCATTTAAGGCGTGCCGATATTCCCACGGTGATTCTTGGACTTCCTCCGTGGCGAAAAA
This sequence comes from Candidatus Poribacteria bacterium, assembly GCA_022826805.1. GTDB lineage: Bacteria > Poribacteria > WGA-4E > WGA-4E > WGA-3G > WGA-3G. The sequence continues at coordinate 30,554 of JAJDUH010000042.1, read as the reverse complement.
TGAAATCACTGATGGTAAGACACAGTGCGGCGAAAAAATTAGCCACACTTGCTAAGTCGCACAAAGCGCAGCTAATCCATACTTCCGATTCCTGGTTTAACCCGTACCTATGGCACCTTAGAAAGCAGTTGGAAATCCCTGTCATTTCACACGTCCGAACGCTGCTCACCCCCTCCCAAGTGCGGAAATACAAGTTCGGCCAGATGGACAGCATCATCACCATCTCGGAGCAGAGCGGCACTTCGCTGACTCAAGCAGGGATTGACACCCAAAAAATTAATGTTATACTGAATTGTGTCGATTTGTCGGTTTTTCGACCCGTCTCTGTAACAATACCTTCGGAGAAATATGTCGTCGGTATCGTAGGGAGAGTTGAACCCTTCAAACGTCAAAAAGCGTTTGTTGAGATAGCCGCTAAGGTCACCGCACAGAAAAAAAGAGTTAAATTTCATATCATTGGCGCAGCATTAGATACACCAGAACATCGCGCTTATGAGCGGGAAGTCCAACAATTGGTAGCCAAACATCAGCTGCAAGAAGTCGTTCATTTCATGGGACACCGCACCGACATGCCTAAGGTAATGCAGGAACTGGATTTGCTTGTAACGCTTTCAGCAGGGAGTGTCATTGCGGAAGCAATGGCGGCTGGCAAACCCGTCATCGGGACTCCGATTGGCAGTACTACCGAAATGATTGTTCACGGTGTGACAGGATACATTATGTCATCGGCATCTACCGAAGAAATCGCGAATAAGATTGTGGAACTTGTCAAGGATCCGACCCAAAGTATCTCCATGGGGCAGCGTGCGAGGAAACACGCTGAGGAAACATTTGGTATCGAAACGCATGTTCAAAAGGTAGAACATATTTACGAAGAATTGTTAAAAGGTTGAAATTTTTAACAGGTTTGACCTATAATAATAGCATCATTTCGCTAAGAGGAGTTGACGGAACAATGCTCACGCAAGAACAACGTGATTTTTATCACGAAAAGGGCTATATCGGCGTTGAGGCAGTGCTAACAGCAGAAGAGGTGGCGGACCTTCAACGCGTCACCGATGAATTCGTCGAAAAATCGAGAGAAGTTACCGAACATACTGATATTTTTGACTTGGAGCCAGGGCATGCCCCCGCTAACCCGCGTGTCCGCCGCATCAAAAACCCGGGGCTACACCACGTCGTTTATGACTACGCCTTACGGCATCCGAGAATTTTGGATATTGTAGAACAACTCATCGGGCCCGGCGTTCGGTATAATGGACACAAATTGAATATGAAGTATCCGGAGTTTGGGAGCCCGGTTGAATGGCATCAAGACTGGGCATTCTATCCGCACACCAACGACGATCTGCTCGCAGTCGGTGTTGTTATTGACGACATGACAGTCGAAAACGGGGCGTTGATGATACTCCCCGGCTCTCATAAGGGACCGACCTTAGATCACCACCAAGACGGTGCCTTTGTGGGTGCAGTAACCGATCCTGATTTCACACCCGAGGGTGCCGTTCCTGTTGAGTTAAAAGCAGGCGGGATCACAATCCATCATGTTCGGGCGTTGCACGGCTCTGCCCCAAATACCTCAGATAAACCGCGCCGCTTAATGCTTGCCCAGTACTGTGCTGTAGACGCCTGGCCCCTGAAGGGCATTCCAGACTGGGAGACTTTCAACAACTTCATTATCCGTGGCGATCCAACGAACGAACCACGTATCGTACCAGCACCAGTGCGTATGCCGGAACCGCACGCAGAACGGAAGGGATCCATCTACGAAGTACAATCCCTGCTTGATAATCCACTTTATGCCAAGGGACAGTAGGGCGAAAAATTAGAGATCTCATATCTTCTGTAGAGAATAGAAAATGCGAGGTCCGGGGACCTCGCATTGCAATATAAATTCACTTGTTCTGATACACAAAGGGCGAGTTAATTTTCGCCTGCCGATTCAGACTTAGTTGGCAACTTGCGCGCTAAACCCGACGTCTGTGACCGCCTTCACAAGTGCGTCTTTCTCAACTTTGCCCTTCTCAATCTTCACGACAGCTTTATTCTCATCCATAGAAACGCTGATAACTTCAGAGACACCGGTAACCTGTGTGAGTGCATCCTGCACCTTACTGGTACACGCGCCTCATGTCATGCCGGTCACAGTCAGTGTCACTTCCTCAACGCTTGCTTCTGCCGTTTGGCTTGGTGTTTCTGCCGTTTGACTTGGTGTTTCTGCTTGCTTCTTCTGCGTGTCTGCACACGCTACCACAAACAGAAGTGCCGCAAAGCAGATAAATATTACTCTCGCGTTTAAGTGACGCATGCGTTTATACCTCTCATTTGTAGCGACGATCTTCGGATCGCAGCACCTTATATTTTGGATTGCAACCTATTCATATAGTAAAGAAAGGGTGGGAAACCCCACCCTTCTGATTAAGCCTTATTGGGCAGCCTCGGCACTAAAACCAGCACCTTCAACTGCAGAAGTGAGAGCATCAGTCGTAACTTTGCCCTTCTTGACCTTCACAACAGCCGTATTTGTGTCTGAAGAGACGCTCACCACTTCAGAAACGCCTGTGACCTTGCTAAGTGCATCCTGCACTTTACTGGTACACGCGCCTCATGTCATACCCGTGACATTTAGTGTGATCTCTTCAACGGCGGCCTCCATCATGTCACCCTTCATTTTCATGTCGGATTCCATGGCTTCTGATTCCATCATGTCGCCCTTCATTTCGGATTCCATTGCGGTATCCTCCATGACGGATTCGGACATCTCTGCCTTCTTCCCTATCATGCCACACCCGACCAGGAATGCAAAAGCGACCAGACAGATCAGCGATAATTTCGCGATACGCATGGGTTAACCTCCTTGAATAATTATATGTCTATACTATTTTAGCAGACATTTGTTATTCTTGGCAAGACTTTTTTTCAAATCCAAAAATTGTCTGCCAAATACACAAAAACTCAGCGACGACGATAACCTACCTGCTCCGACAGCGCGTATAATTGTGAATTCTTCATAAAACGGATATCCTGTCCTCGGAACTGTGCACCATACCGTTTCTCCAAAAATTGGATCCGCTCCTGTCGGTCTGACAGCGGCATCGATTTTGAAGTCTGCATCTTCAGGAGTTCGGCACGTGATAATTTCCTGGGATCTGGAGAGGTTTGAGGCTTTGTATAATAGCACTTCGGACATAGGGAATAACGCGGATAGCGGAGCCGACCACAGCGGCAACGTGCCGTCCCATCGTGTCCACCGAGCACCTCTTTTGTGTCTTTTCGTGTTGCCATTGGCTCACATCCGATGTACATCTAAGAAAGTAAAAACTTTCTGAATCCGTTGGAGCTGCTTTTGAAACCTCGCAGCCCGCTCAAATTGCAGTGTTTCTGACGCTCCCTCGCGTTTCGCGACCAGACTTTCCTGCACTTTTTCATACTCACCATCCAATAGATTAACGATATCCGCTATCGTTTCTTTATAGAGTTCGCTTGTAATGAGTGCTGCACAAGGGGCATTACAACGTTTCAAATCGTATTCAAAACAGGCACGGAACCCTGGTGTCGGTATAATCTCTCCTTCACACGTACGTACCGGAAAAATCCGTTGTAGGACATCAATCGCCTCATCCGTCCATCGCCGACTCGACAGGGGACCGAAATATCTCGCACCATCGGGTTGTGTTTCGGACACACGTTCAAGGCGCGGAAAAGCTTCGCCAACGTCTATCCGAATATACCAATCCTGCCGCCCATATTTCATAGCGGTGTTGTAGGTAGGCTGATATTTTTGGATTAACCGCGATTCTAAGAAGAGGGCTTCCTGTTCTGAACGACAAATCTGATACCGAACATCTGTCGTCCATCGAATAAGCCGTTTGATTTTGGTTGGACGTCTTTTTACCTTATGGAGGTAGGAGCGCACCCGTTTCCGCAAACATTTCGCTTTGCCGATATAGAGGATTGTGCCTGTAACTCCGCGAAAAAAGTAAACGCCTGGATCTGATGGAACATCGGCTACCATTTCTTGAGTCAGCATCTTTCAATTCATATATGGTAGATTTTAGTATCCCTTCCCAGTAACGGACGGGGACCCCAGTTAGAAACCTCGCCTTTAAGTATAGATGAAAGAAGGCGAGTATGTAAATATATGCTTTTATAAATTTACCATATTTTTCTAAACATCTCAACTCAAAACACGCAGCCAAGTCCTTGACATATTTCCCGTTTCATGCTAAACTCGTAAATTAAAGGGAGGAGAGAACTATGAGATGGCTATTTTGGTTTATCATTGTTGGCGGTTTGTGCATAGTAGCACATCCTCTTTCTGCCGAACTGTTAGACGACGCCGTTGGTATCTGGCTTTTTGATGAAGGCAAAGGCGGTGTCGCCGAGGATACGTCGGGCAATGGGAACGATGGTGCAATTACAGGTGCGAAGTGGGTAGAAGGTAAATTCGGCGGTGCCTTGGAATTTGAACCGCCTCACGTCGTGACCGTTGAACCCTCTGATAGCATTAATTTCAAGGATCAGATGACTATCGCGACTTGGGTCTATATGAACAAAGGCGTTTCTGATACTGCCATTCGACGGAACGGCTCTTATCTATTGGAAGTCCAATCACAAACTGAGAGAGTGCCTGGAGGCTACGTCTTTGGTATCTGGTCAGGTGGTGGATTTACGGGCGGCGTGTGGGGAACATCCGTCATTGAACCTGAAAAATGGTATCATATCGTTGGACTTTACGATGGAAACGAGATGAAACTTTATGTAGACGGCACGCTTGAATCCGCTACCAAACAAGGCGGTGATGTAGATCAAGCCGGTGAACTGCTGTTCGGCACTTTCGGTGGCGAGAAATTCATCGGTAGATTGGATGAGGTCATCTTCTTTAATCGTGGTATCACAGAAGCAGAGGTAGCAGAATTGATGACAGGCGTTGAGGCTGTTTTACCTGTTTCTCCAAACGGTTTGCTCACGACAACTTGGGGACGATTGAAGACAAGGCGATGAGTCGTAATGGATTCATACCACAATCAGAAACCAATTTTCGCGAATGCGCTTCGTAAGCAAACCAGCAGCAAGTTCCTGTTTAACATAAAAACGAAGGAAAACGCCGTTATGCAAAACTGGCAACCAACTCCCACACAAAAAGCACAATATGAGACTGAAGGCTATTTTATCGAGCACAACGTTATCTCAGAAGACTTGGCAGCACAACTCCGCGGTGTCATTCGTAACGTCCTTATGCTCCCCAACGCTGGCGAGTTCGCTGATTACGATCCCATGGACCCGATGAACGACTCACCGGAAGGACGCATTGCCCGCTTTCGGAAACTCGCCAACTTCTGTGTCGAATCTCCACTGATATGGCACAACATTCATACCGGTCCCACAGTACTCAACATCGCCCGCTATTTTCTCGGCGATGACATCATTGTGAAGTTCAATAGCTGCTTTTTGAAACCGGCGCACACGGGTGCCGCAACACCGTGGCACCAAGACAATGGACTCTGGCGCGATGGTGACACTGAATCTTTCAATATCTGGATACCGCTTGAACCCGCAACACGAGAAAATGGATGCATGCAGTTCATTCCCAGTAGCCACAAAACTGAGATTGTTGAACACGTCTTATATTCTGATAGCATCCACGGTGAAATTCCGCGCAAAGTCGTTCCGGAAATGATTGAAAAACACGGTGTACACCATATTGCGTTGGATACTGGAGATGCCGTCATTTGGCACAGTAATATGTGGCATTATAGCCCACCAAATCCGAGTGAGAAGAGCCGTATTGCAATTGCTGCCGTCTTGACAAACCCAGAGATCCTCAAGAAGAGCAACCGCCACTTTCCTAACTCCAAATGGGCGATGAAGAACGGTGAAGTATGTACACAATTTCCACCGGAACCCATTCCGCGCGGGAACCAAACGTATGAACCTTGGAAGCCGTTTCCACCTGCTGAGGACGATTAATCTATGTCATCGAAGAAACCGAATATTGTTGTTTATCTATCCGATGACCACGGCTGGGAATATCTCGGTTGTTATGGGAACGAACATATCCGCACGCCACACTTAGATAGCCTCGCAGAAGAAGGCATCCGCTTTACACATGCTTTCACGCCAACGCCGACGTGTGCGCCGTCTCGTTCTACGCTCTATACTGGGCTCTATCCGGCTCGACACGGGGCAATGGGGAATCATACAGAGTGCCACGCGCACCTCAAAGCGTTGCCTAACACGCTCCAAGAACTCGGCTATCGGGTAGCTATCGCTGGCAAGACGCATGTGAAACCGGAAACGCTCTTCGATTTTGAATATATCGGTGGGTTTCTCCCAAAACGTGCCGAGCATCATCGGCAATATCGGCAAGAAGGACTTGATATCGAACCTGTTGGGCGTTTTCTTTCAAGTCACCGACAAGAAAATCCAGATCAGCCTATCTGTCTCATCCTTGGCGATAGCAACCCTCACGTCACGTGGGAACCGAACAAGATTTATGATCTGGATGCCTTGCCACTACCGCCTTATATTGCCGACACACCGATTGCTCGCAAGGCACTTGCTAATTATTATCAAGACATTACCACAATGGACACCCGCATCGGTGAAGTGAACAAAATGTTGGAAACACACGGGTACGCTGACAATACGCTCTTTATCTATACGACCGATCACGGTTCTGAGTGGCCCCACTGCAAATGGACGTTATATGACACCGGTACGCGTCTGCCGTTTCTGGCGAAATGGCATGGAGAAATTCCAGCTGCCACTGTCTCCGATGCGATGATTTCGCATGTTGACTTCTTACCAACGCTTATAGACATCGCAGGCGGCAAACCACCTGACAGTTTAGACGGTAGAAGTTTTAGGAATGTCCTGCTCGGAGAACAGCAAACTTTCCGAGACAAAATCTATGGCACGCACACCCGCGACGGAAATATGAATGTTTTTCCGCAGCGTTGCGTCCGAGACAGTCGCTACAAATACATTTTGAATCTGATGCCTGAAAACAGTTGGACAACCCATTTTACCGAAGTTGAAGATATTCCGGAGAGCCACGCTGAAGTATGGAAAAGCTGGGTAGAAAAAGCGAAGACCGATCCTGAAACTGCGGAACTCCTTTATCTGACACAACACCATCCAGTAGAGGAACTATACGATGTGGTAGAAGACCCTTATGAATTCAACAATTTAGCCTTCAATATAGATATGCGTCCAACGCTCGAAAAGATGCGTGCCGATGTCCGAGACTGGATGCACTCACAAAACGACGAAGGGAGACGTGAAACATGAAATCCCACTTCCTGAGTAATAGCAGCTCAGTCGGTCTTTCAGTTCTACTGGCAGCAGTCATTACTTTATGCTTTGCTTGCGAGGACGCCGAACGGACAACACAAGTCATAACTTCACCTGAGGAGGGTGCCCAAAAACTTCCTTCGGGCGAAGGACTAGATCTCGGTGCACTTGCACCTGATTTTTCGTTACCAGACAGCACGGGAAATACCCATAATCTTTCGCAGTATCGCGGACAAAATCTTGTCATTGTTTTTTACCGCACTGGCACATGAGGGAATTGTCGTGCGCAGCTCGGTGAGTTGCAAGAAAGCTACGAAGACATCCGAGCCGAAGGGGCTGAATTGATCGCCATCAGTGCAGATCCACTGACGCTTGTTGACTCAACACGAAAGACACTTGAAATCACGTATCCGCTGCTCGTAGATACAAATAAGGTGACAATCACTGCCTACAATGTCATTGATCCGAGCGATACGGATATTGCGCGTGCAGCGACCTATATTATTAATCAGGACGGTCGTGTCGCATCGAAATTCCTGGATACGTCTGGAAGGCGCACCGGTCCTGAACATATTCTCAGAGAATTAAAAGAACTATAAATCACAAAAGGAGACTATTTGACATGATTGACGTCTGCTATTTTGCTGACGAAGTTTCTAAAACCGATTTTGAGGAAGCCATCAAACTCGGTGTTGAAGCCGGTGCGAACACCGTTGAAATACGCGGTGGCGTATGGGGCAAACACGTAACCGAAATTGATGATGACGACATCCGACGCGTTCAGGATGTGCTCAGCACTTATAATGTCCGGGTCGCCAGCGTTGGATCGCCGTTCGGAAAATGCTCAATCGACGATCCCGAAGAATACGATCAACACCGAAAACACTTTGATCGGATGGTGACGCTGGCACACGCCTTTGATACCCAAGTCATTCGAGGATTCACATTTTGGAATCCGAATCGCGGCATTAAAGGTGCCCCGCGTCCAGACATCAACGACTATATGGAACGCATCGTTGAGAAACTTGCGCTTGTTGTTCCGGTTGCAGAGAGTGGCGACGTTACACTCTGTTTCGAAAATGAAAGCGCGTGTCTCGCTGGAACCTGTGAGGAGACGCGGGCTGTCATCAATGCGCTCGGAAATAGCCCGGCACTCACCTCTTGTTGGGATATCAATAACGGGTTACACTGCGGAGAAAATCCTTTACCAGAGGGATATTCACATATTAAGGGACTCGTGCGACATGTGCATGTAAAACCGAATAGTGAGAAAAATCTTAATCCGATCAGTGATACGGACTTGCATTATGAGGAAGTCCTAGAAACATTGGCAGCCGATGGGTTCACTGGTTCGGCGAGCATCGAACACTGGGGACAACCAGAGGATATGTTGAAGGGTGTGCGGCAACTGCGCGCTGTCGTCGATGCCATGTAAAACCACCTACGGACGAAGGAGAAATACAATGCAACTAAAGCCGGACGCACCACAGTTAACTTGGCAGGGAGCTATCTCTTTACAGAAAACTGACGACTGGGTGATGCCGTGGCGCACACCGCACCCGAAGCATGTCTTATTTCCCGAACCGCTACTTGAACGCTCGGCAATGCCTGCGGGTGTTCGCATCAGCTTTCGGAGCAATACCACGCGGGTTTCAGGCAATATCGTACCGCAAAACGAAAGTGGTATACTTGACCTCTGTTGTGACGGTGAAGTCGTAGCATCACTTGACCTGACACAAAAAGACAGTTTTGCCTTTGAAAATCTGTCCGATGCGGAAAAACTGATTGAGTTGTGGCTGCCGCAATTCGGTAGTTTTCAACTACGCAGCTTGGAGATAGATGATGGTGCAACTTTAGAGGCATTTACTGACACACGACCACGGTGGGTAACTTACGGTAGTTCCATCACACAGTGCCGAACAGCAGCATCAGCGACACAGACGTGGCCTGCGATCGTTGCGCGTGAACGTGGGTTGAATTTAACCTGTCTCGGTTATGGTGGGCAGTGTCATCTTGATGCAATGGTGGCACGGATGATTCGTGATTTACCCGCTGATTATATTTCAATGTGTCTCGGTATTAATATTCAAGGCGCATCCAGTTTGGGACCGCGAGCGTTCCGTCCGGCGATTATTGGGGCAGTCCAGATTGTCCGCGAGAAGCATCCAGATATACCACTTGTGTTGATGTCACCCATCTGTTCGCCACCGCGGGAGGAGACTCCGAACGCTGTAGGATTCCATCTGAAAGGGATGCGTGAAGAGGTGCAAGCCGCCGCCGAAGCCCTTCAAGCACACGGCGATAAACACATTCATTACGTTGACGGATTAAGTGTATTTGGGGCTGAATACGTTCATCTACTCCCTGATGACTTACATCCAGATGCAGAAGGCTACCAAGTTATGGGCAAAAACTTCATAACCAAAGTTGCTGAGAAATTTTTTGTATAGATTTATCTATCTCTGATGGAATTTGATACTCAAAATAGGAATGTTGTGATGCAGTTTTCGTTCGGGCACGAAAGCCGAAGCCATCCGAACGAACAAATAGATGATTAGGCGCGCTGTGTAAAGCGCGCTTTGAGGTATAGATGCCATCTACTGGGCTTTCAACCTTGCCCACGTAGTTGCCATTTTTCCCTTTGCGGAAACATCCAAGGCGCCCTCCCAACCTTCCTCGGCGAGGAGTTGAATATCTTCCTCCTCTAACGCCACACCTTTCTTAGTGATAAAGACTTCATCCAATCCACCAATGAGATTTTCACTTCCCCAGCCACCGAACTTTAAAATAGCCGGACTATCCATAGTCGCGCCGACGTTTCGCTCCGTCTCCTTTTTCCCATTTACATATAGGGAAATAACGCCCTTTTTACGAACAGCGACAGTGTGGTGCCAACCGTTTCCAACAATATCGGTTTTCCCATCATCAATGTGCTGTCCACCACCTTCAAAGATAAAAAATCCGGTGTCTCTATCAATACTGGAACTCATCGCCCAGAATCCAGCACCACCGTTCCGTTTGATAACGACATAAGCATCTTTATTCTCCGAATTCATCCAACATCCAACAGTAAAGTCATCGTCCTCAAAGTTGAAAAGGTCGTTATGTTCAATAATGACATACTTGGGGCTTCCATCGAATTCCAGCGCTTTGCCGAACTTTCCATTTATCCATTTGGGTCCGTCAAATTCGCCCTCATTCCCATTCTCGGTGAAATCCTTAACAACTTGCCCTTTACCTTCGTCAAAGAGCCATATCCCGGCAAAATCGTCAAGATTAATTTCGGCATTACTGAGCGAGACGATACAAACGCTAAGGCAAATACTGCATACCATTACCAATAATTCACGGAATTTCATATTATTCTCCTATCTCCACAGCATTTCCTGTCTCTGCGGAAACGTAAATAGCATCGGTTATTTTTTGAACAATAAGGGCTTTTTCCAAACTCGTCGAGGGTTGTCGGTTTTCCCGAATAGCTGCAGCGAAATCAGACAACGGCGTGCTGTGTTGCACTTCGGGTGTTTCATCCGCCTCAGAAAGAGATATAGACGCCACACCACCTTCTGTTGTTGTGCGATTGTGGATAATGCTCTCTGGCTTATCATCCTGCATATTCAGTTTAAGAGAGCCTTCTGTACCGATAACTTCCCAGTCGGCGTGCGAATGCATTGTCATGAATTCACCGCGTTCGACGCTTAGGACAATATCATCTTTACACCGAATCAGTGCAGTGTAGTGCGTCTCGGCATCGGACCCGGGAGCGATGTGTGATTCAAAGACCTGAGGCACGGTCCATGTCTGGGCAAACACGGTATGTGGCTTGAGTTGCCACCCTGTGATACCGAGTAGATAGTCGAGGTCGTAACAGCCCCAGTTAACGAGAATACCCCCACCGTTGAGTGCCTTGGTCAAACGCCAGGCAGGACGTGGCGTGTCAGGTTTTGCCCTTGTCCCGATGATAGCACGACAGTGGACAGTCCGAAGTTTCCCCAAACTGCCAGTCGTGATAAGATGCGTTGCAATCTGAGCAGATGGTGTGAAACGCTTGCGCGAGGAACAGCATCCTGAGACCAAATCACCTCGCGCAGCGATGAGTTGCTTAACCTCAGCAGCGTTCATCGCTATCGGTTTCTCAATTAGAACGTGCTTGCCCTTTTCAAAAGCCCGTAGGGCAACTTCAGTCCGATATTGTGTCGGAAATGCAAGGACAACCGCTTCAACTTCATCGTCATCAAGCAAATCAATATCGTTGTTATAGACTTTAGACGGACTAAAACGCTCAGCAGCCGTTCTGTTCGCCTCAATTAGGTCTGCTGCCGCGACCAACTCAATGTGTGGCATCTCCGATGCGATGCTGAGATGCCTGCTCCCGATGACACCACATCCAATCACACCCACTTTCACAGGTTCCATAAATACATTCCCCTTATCTCAAACGATAGCGATCCTTTTAGAATGCAGATTTGATTTGTCCCCAACGGGTTGCGAGTTTGCCCTGCGGCTGGACAGATAATAGATCTCTCGACTCAAAAATCTGTTCAACTTCATCTGCTGAGATAGCTCTGTTGTAAATTAGGACTTCATCAATGATACCGACAAAACCACCATCACCTGCATGGCCAATTTCGGTTTCCGAGCCCCCTGTTGCCATCGGACCGTTGTAGGTCATCTCGTTCTCCAACGTACCGTCAACATAGAGAAACATTTCGTCATCCGCGACGACCCCGACCAGATGGTGCCACGTCCCTTTCGCAAATTTAGGCGCACCAAAGCCGCCATCGCCTTGCCAACCGGGTTGGACAATAAATTCCATCTCTTGTCCAGCATTTCTACCGTCAAACCGCAATGCCCATCCGTTGATGTCACGCTGCGCAACAATAGTCCCACAACACCCAGCAACCACACCTTTCACAGGGCTATCGCTGTCCGGATTCACCCACGCCACAACACTCATCTCGTCCTCACCGGCAAACTCTAAAGACGCACTTCCCGGAATATGAATAAAATTCTCGCCGTTAAATTCAAGGGCATCCCCGACCTTACCGGCAATCGCCTTCGGATTCCCGTCAAGTTCGCCGTCGTTGTCGCCTAAAAGGTCCTCAACAGTCCCGCCAGCGATTGTACCTGCATCAAACGACCAATAACTCACTACACCGTCCAAGAGATCTTGTGCGTAAGTCAATGGAACAACTAAAAAAAAAGAAGCAGCAAACAAAATTAGAAATACTATTCTCAGCAACATATAATTTTCATCCTCTATGTTTAGACTTAGGAAAGCAGACAAATGTAAGCGGACCTTGCTCACCTATCAAAATTGGATAGGACTTAAGCACTTCACTCAGTAGGTGCGGTTTCTAACCGTACCTGCCCCGTTGTGGTCAGCATCTATGCCCTATGAAGATAGATGTCTCGGCTAAATTTGCGTAAGTCCTATTGGATTAATACTGTTGTTTAACATTCGCCCAAGTCGTGGAGAGCTTGCCTTCGGGTTCGACGGGCGTTAGGAGTAAGGCAGAAAGCCCCTTTTCCATCATCATCTGGATCTCATCTTCACCCAAGGCAACGTTGAAGATAGCGACTTCGTCGATAACCGCATCGCCAAATCTGCCATCACAACAGGTATCCCTACCGATAAAAACCGGACCGTCATCAGCATCAATTGGATTGGTATCAATCTCCATCGTGCTCTCGGCAACACCATCGATATAAATGTTCCACTCACCGCTTGCGCTGTCAAAAGTAGCGGTATAGAGATGCCAATCGGTAATATCTGCGGGTCCAACTTCGCCATCGCGCCAGCCACCGGGTTTATTCCAACAACCACCATTACAAATCGGCCACGAGACGTTTTTTGTCCCCTGGTTCGGATGGATAATATAGGCATTCCGCTTCTCAACCATCCAGCCGTGCTGATTCCAGTCAGCCGTCATACTCTTAACCCAGATCGAGACGGTGATTGCATCAGTCGGATTTACGTGTGCGGGGACCTCAACGTATGCACCGGAACCATCAAGTTCCAGTCCCGAACCAAATACACCACTAACCCACTTAGGACTCCCGACCAATTCCGCATCAAGCCCACTGCTGGAAGAATCCGCAGCAGTGTCCCCACTTCCTTCATCAAACAGCCAAAGCCCTACTAAGGTATCCATCTCAAGTTGTGCGAGCGCAGGTGTGATAAGTAAGCATACACTTAAAATGAGGGTGAGTCCTACACATATTAATTGCGTTATAAATTTCATCAAAATCTCCTAATGCGTTTAGATATTTCTGTCTCTGCAAACTAAATTTAACAAGTTTACCAGACTTTTATGCTCCTATCCAATGATTATTATGCCACAAGATGAGGTGTCAGTCAATCCAATTTTTAAATCCTTCGGCACCTTTTCACTGACTACTGATAACCGAAAACAGAGAACAAAATATGCCTCAAGGCTATTCAGGCGGCGGTTGGTGGTTAGTAGCGAGGTTAGGAAACCTCGCCTACTGCGGAGGGTAGAGTTAGGAAGTCGCGAACTGAAGCTCACTCTTACAGGGAAAAGTCGGGAAATGTAAAGCAAAGACAAATTTTGCCACGTGAATCAGAATCAACGGTATGAAGTCCGTATGGACTTCCCCGGGTATTCATGCCTTAAGGCATGAACCGGGGCAAAATTTGGAGTTCCCTCTACAGAAGAACTAAATGCCCTGCTATATGCCTACTTTTCGGTTGACATAAACTTTCAAGAAGTAGTATTATATAAAACAGAATGAAGCACATAAACTTCAGTTCATAATCCTTGAACAGTACAATGCACTATCTAAAACGAAGGGCGTTGCTTGCAAGCCCATCTCTAAGAAGTAAGGAGGTCGGCGTTCACTCCACACCCAGAGGGCGTGGGTTTCGACGCTATGAAACTTGATGAAACCGAGAAAACAAATATTATCTATTATGGTAGTCCTGCTTCTGCTCTGCACTGTGCAGTTCGCGCTTGCAGAACAAGCGTGGAAGAAAGTAAGCGAATCCAAGTGGCAGGCTCATTTTTCAGACATCTTTTTTGTAGACGCACAACACGGATGGATTGTAGGTAGCAATTCGACAATTCTACATACCGCTGATGGCGGCATGACCTGGAACAAACAACCGAGTCAACCGCTGCCATTTGACCTTGTCCTAAAGAAAGTCCGATTCATCAATCCACAAACCGGCTGGGTTGTTGGAGACGATGGCATGGTACTGAAAACCACCGATGGCGGGCAGACCTGGATGAAAAAGAATACCGGCACCCTCACGGCACTGTTAGGTGTTTCGTTCGCTGATGCACAACACGGATGGGCGAGTGGAGATGGAGGTCTCATCATCAGCACCAAAAACGGTGGCACAACGTGGGCAAAACAGGAAATTGATACCAATAATACGATTGAAGGCATCGACTTTGTGAGTTCCACTGTCGGTTGGGCAGCAGGGGGCGGCGGGACCCTTCTTCACACTAAAGACGGTGGAGAAACATGGGAATTCCAGACCAGCGCGACTGTCAACACACTCGATGCGATTTCTATGCTAAATGATAAAGTAGGATGGGCAGTCGGTGCCGGTGGAGCCGTCGTTGCAACAGTTGACGGTAGCAATTGGGCAGTTCAAGAGAGCAGTGTCCCGAATTCTAACGGTATGCCTGAACCCGTTTGGGATGTCCATTTCGCTGATGAAAAGGTAGGTATTGCCGCCGCCGAATTCGGGGTAATCCTTCGTACAACAGATGGAGGTGCGAGTTGGGCTCCGCTCGACCCGCGACCTGTTGCGTCCCGTCTACAAGGCATTCACATGCTCAGTCCAACTGAAGCATGGATGGTTGGAAACGACGCAACTATCTTACACACAACCAATGGTGGAGACACCTGGGATGTCGTTTCCAGTTCAAGCCATTTACGGAGTGTCTATTTCCACGACGACAAACTCGGCTGGGCGGTCGGCTTGTCAGGGAGCGTTCTGCATACCAACGATGGCGGTGAAACGTGGAAACCACAACTTAGTGGGAACGTATTTGAACTTTTCGGGGTCGGGTTTGTGGATGCAAATAGAGGTTATATCGTTGGAAGTAACGCAGCACTCGCAGAAACACTTGATGGCGGGAAAACATGGCATGGGGTTAGTGATCCAGGTGATGAGGGACACGGCACTGCCAAACGAATTATATTTGAAGGCATCATGAGCTGGCGCAGTGCAATGGGCTCTTACGCTATGAGTTTCGGTACACCAACACACGCATGGGCAGTTGGGGAAACCGGTAGGGTTATGCACACTACCGATGCAGGACAAACCTGGTTGGGACAAGACATGGACCCAATGATGACGGGAGCAGGTTTTAATAACCTCTATGGTGTCCACTTCGTAAACGACAAAGTCGGTTGGATAGTTGGTGACGCTGGAACCATCGCAAAAACTATGGATGGTGGACAAACTTGGAGTTCTATCTTGCAAGGCCCGAAATTGAACGATGTCCACGCCGTCAATGAACAGACCGCTTGGATCGCTGGCGAACAGGGTGCTATTATGGCAACAACGGACGGCGGAGCAACATGGGTCGAACAGACAGTCCCAACGCAAACGAATCTCAATGCTGTTCTATTCCGTGACGCCAACGAAGGCTGGGCAGCTGGAGAATACGGCACAATTCTCCACACAACCGATGGAGGTGTCACTTGGTTGATGCAGGAATCACCCACACAAAGCGATCTGTGGGATCTCGTTCAAACGCCAAGTGGCACAGTCTGGGCAATTGGTGATTCTTCCACTATCATCAGCTATTAAACCTTGCTTACCTAACTGAGGTGGGCAAGATTAATTGCCCACCTACCTTCACAAATTCATTCGTAGAGGTGAATCTTTATAAAAAACCCGCCTTTACCTAACCTTGGAGGACACAAGCCCAATGCACTTACTACGGTTCTGCCACTTTATCTGTGCTGGTGGAACCTTGCTACTATTCCTACTCAGCCTCTCTGCCATAGCACAAGAACCGAAAGTTCTGACATTAGAAGAGAGTATTGAAATTGCCAAACAGAGCAATCTGACTGTTCAGACCGCTGAGGAAAACCTTAAAGCCGCTGAAGCGCAAGTTCGTGCCGCGCTCGGTGGACTCTTACCACGGGCCACAGCGAGCGGTAATTACACCTACTTTAAAGACATCCAAAAATCAGTAATTCGAGCGGATGGCGGATTTGGATTCCCAACACCGGGTGGAGACATGAATGAGATGCAGCCACCCAGTGGGGACAACGAAGCCGACCTGATTGAATTGGAATTTGGCGCACACCATAACGTCCAAGGCACAGTCAATCTAACACAGCCAATCTTTGCCTGGGGGCGTTATTATTACGGCTATCAAGCCGCAAAATTCAACTATCAAGCAACCCAACGCGATGTTGATGCCGCCTACAACCAACTCCGCTTAGATGTATCTGAAGCCTTTTACGGTGCTTTGGTTGCGCAGGAGTTTGTAAGGGTCGCACAACAGAGTGTTTCTCTCGTGGAAGAACAACTCGCAATTGCGGAGGCATCATTTGACGCAGGTGCAGCGACCAATTTCGATGTGTTGCGCGCGAAAGTTCAACTTGCAAACGCCAAATCAACGTTAATTCGAGCCGAAAACGGAGTTCGTACTGCTAAAAATGCCTACAAAACGGTGCTTAATATACCGCTTATTGAGGATGTAACAGTCAAAGGCACACTCGAAATACCTGAAAACCATCAAATGCCGGCGCTAAATCTTGAGGACTTGATCCAACAAGCACTTGAAAATCGTCCTGAGGTACGCCGCACACAATTTAATGAACAAGCCGCACACAAACAGATCGACATTGCCAAGACGCGCCGCCTTCCCGATCTCGGTCTGTTCTCAAACTATCAAATTTCACAGAATGAAAGACTGACGGAAATGAATAGGATTTGGAGCGTCGGTTTCCAAATTAACATTCCGATTTTCGATGGGTTCGCGACAAGTGCAGCCGTGCAACAGACTGAATCTGTCCTAAAACAGGTTCAGTTAGGAGGGGACCAAGTCAAAGTCGGGGTCGAATTTGAGGTCCGCGGTGCCTATCTCAATCTACTTGGCGCCCAAACGCTTATTGATGTTCAGCGCGAAGCCGTTACACAAGCCCGAGAAAGCGTTCGTATTGCCAATCTGCAATTTAAAAACGGCATCATTACGACTGTTGCGTTGACTGACACACAACTTGCCCTCACACAAGCGGAAGTCAATCGCCTTCAGGCATATCACGATTACGTCGTTGGCTTATCACGATTGGAAAAAGCGGTAGGACAAACGCTACAATAGAAAACAGAACACAACGACCTGAAGTCGCATAAAACAGATACAATTTCCTCACGAAATCGGTTAAAAGGAGAAAAAAATTGAAGAAAGTATTGATTGGTATCGGTATATTATTAGTGATTATAGTGATTTTAGCCGTGCCAAGATTTATGAAACGTGAAAGTCCATCATCTCAACAAGCTGAAGCCGTTGTGTTGAAACCGGTAGAGGTCACAAAAGCAAAACGGGGTGAGATTCGTTTGGAACACCAACTGTCGGGCACTATTCAAGCAGCGTCACAAGTCAGTGTTTATCCCAAGACTGCTGGACGGCTTATCGCTTTAAACGTAGATGAAGGGGCCCGCGTTGAAAAAGACGCACCTCTCGCCACCGTGGAGTATGAGGAGTTACAACTGGCAGTACAACAAGCAGAAGCAACGTTGGAATCGGCGGAAACTGCCTATTCTCAGGCAAAGCAGCTTGCGGAAGTACGCGTGCTTTCACAAATCGTGCAAGCGAAAGCGCAACTCCACGCTGCAGAGATAGCCCTACAACAGGTAATAGACCTCTCTGAAATCCGAACAGTCACGCAAATAGAACAGGCACAAGCCGCATTAGAATCGCTTGTCGCGAATCTGCAGAAAATTAAAAGGGGTGCCCGTGAAGAAGATCGACGGCAAGCAGAAGCAGGTTTAAATCAGGCGGATGCAAACCTCGTCAACGCCAAAAGTAACCACGAGCGAATGACAGAACTCTTCCAGAACGGCGCGATCAGTCAGCAATCCCTTGAGAGCGCGAAAACACAATTAGACATCGCTATCGCGCAGCACAAAATTGCCACAGAACAGCTGCAGCTTATTGACAACGGTGCCCGTGTTGAGGACGTCCAAGCTATGGAGGCACAGGTCGAACAGGCAGAAGCCTCTTTACGGTTAGCACAGACACAAGCTGAAACTAAAACGTGGGAAAAAGACATTGAACTTGCACGTTCGCAGGTTGAAACAGCACGTGCCGGACTCACTACTGTCCGAGCTTTAGAGACTGCGAAAAGTTGGGAAGCAGAGATTACATCGGCAAAAACGGCCCGCACACAAGCATATGTCGCCCTCAAACTTGCCAAGAAATGCCTGAAAGATGCCACAATTTATGCCCCTATTTCGGGGGTCATTTCCAGACGCTATTTAGATTTAGGAGGAATGGCACTCCCAGCAGCACCGCTTTTTGAAATTGTTAATATCGATACCGTCACAGCTACTGTTGATGTTATTGAATCACAACTGAATCAATTGACACTCGATCAGCAGGCAACAATAGAAATTGACGGTATAGAGACACCGTTGTCAGGTCAGATTACCTTTATTAGTCCTACACTACAAGCGGCTCGACGAACAGCAACTGTTGAGGTCGGCATAGACAATCCCGATGGTACTGTCAAACCAGGAATGTTCGCGAAAGTCACCGTACCTATCAAAGTGCGCACTGATGCGCTTCTGATTCCGCGTACCTCGCTCATCGAGAATGTCAATACAAAAACACAAAACGTCTTCGTCATAGAAGATAATGTAAGCCGACGCCGCATAGTGGAGATAGGGCTTTTACGAGGCAGTCAGGCTGAAATTATCAGCGGACTCACGGAAGGAGAAGCCGTCGTCACTGCTGGACAACACTCCCTAAAAGACGGAGAAGACGTTAGGGTTGTCAACCCTTAGATGTCTATTTCTCAACATCACATCAGCATGTATTGGTAGGCGTGCCGTTCAAAATCATTAGTTACGCAAAACCCTCAGATATTTTAATCATATCTAACTACTTAGGTCAAAGAAAGGAGGGCTTGTGCCCGAGGAATCTGATGAAACGTTTTTTCACAATTTTCTTAATTTTGATTACTCTTAGTCCTACGGTATCTCTCATCGCACAAGAAATCACTGAAGCTTGGATGCCAGATCCGAATCTGAGAGCAGTAGTTCGTTCGAGACTCGGATTAGCAGCGGATGTGCTGCTGACTCAAGAAGGATTGCGTGAGTTAAGGACGCTTACTGCTATAGACAGTGGTATCAGCACTCTCACGGGGTTGGAACATGCCACAAGACTAATAAAATTAAATCTCCAAGATAATAGCATATCGGATGTGGGCGCGCTTTCAGGTTTGACACGCTTGGAGTGGTTACACCTTGATAAAAATAATATATCAGATGTGAGTGCATTATCAAGTTTGACAAACTTAAATCATTTGAGTCTCCAAAACAATAAAATATCGGATGTGGGTTCATTGTCGAGTTTGAGAAAACTCACAGGATTGGGACTTGGGAACCATATGTCCGATGTAAATGGCAATAACATTTCCGATGTAAGTCCACTTTCAAATTTAAAGCGGCTCTATTGGCTGTATCTCCAGAATAATAATATATCGGACGTGAGTACTCTCTCAAACTTAACGGAACTGCGGATTTTGGATCTGAGTGGAAATAAAATATCGGATGTAAGCGCATTATCAAGTTTGAAGAAAATCTATTGGTTGTATCTCCAGAACAATAATATATCAGATGTCAGCCCGTTGTCAGGTTTGATTAAGTTGTACTGGTTGTATCTCCAGAACAATAACATATTAGATGTCAGTCCGCTATCAAGTTTGACAAATCTCGCCATATTGGCACTTCATAATAATCCGATTCTGGATACGAGTCCCTTGTATCCGTTGCTGCAACACTCCCTTTTCCCTTTACTTGTTAGCATTAAGGTTTCTGAATATCCACCGTGGGACATCAATGCGGATGGGAGTGTGGATGCTACCGATTCGGTACTTGTCACCAACGCCTCAGGGCAAAGCGGCGAGGCTATAGAAAATCCACGTACAGATGTCAATGGCGATGGCAGCGTCGATAGTATTGACCTCGAGTTAGTGGTAGATAACCTTGATCCAGAAAACCGAGCGGAGGGTGAAGGGGCAGCACCGTCTGTATTCGGTGGGGTAGCTGATCTGATTCTCGATCCACGGGGACGCCAGCCCCTTGACAGAGAGGCACTCGCGGTAGCACTCGCTGGGATGCGAGTTGAAAGCGATGGTTCGCTGAAATATCAGCGTGCGATTGCTTACCTCGAAAACTGCTTAGCCGCGATGCGTCCAACCCAAACGCGTTTGCTTGCCAACTACCCGAACCCTTTCAACCCGGAAACATGGATCCCTTATCACTTGGCGGAAACAAGTGATGTGAGACTAAGGATCTACGATATGGATGGCAGCGTTGTGCGCGATTTGAAACTCGGGCTTCAAGACGCCGGGTTCTATACGAGTCGGTCCCGCGCTGCTTATTGGGATGGCAGAAACGATAGAGGTGAAAAAGTGTCAAGCGGCGTGTATTTCTATCAACTTGATACCGAAAATCATTCGTTCCTACGGAAGATGGTCATTCTGAAGTAGATAACCGTCGACGGTCAGCTGTCATCAAGAATCACTCTCAATGTTTATGAAAAAAAGACTTGATAAATTAACCAGATTGGCATAATATGGCATAGTAGACGTTTAGTCTCCGAGGGGCACTCGGAACGGTTTAAGGCTGTAGTTAGATAGACTAAAATCAAATCTGTTCAACTGGTTTTTCCGTCCTGCACTTAGGAAAGGCGTTGTCAGCAACACTATCGCAAAGACATCCTAATTGGGAAGACAAATGAAAGTCGAACAACTCCACGGCCCCAAAGTGAAACCTTTTCAGGTCTCTGAGTTGGAATACCTCTTACAGGATGACTCCCCTGACCTTTTCTTTTCCTTTGGCTTAGAAAAAAGAGGACAGGTGACCGTGACCTGTGCGCCGGCGAGGCTCGACATTATGGGCGGTATTGCTGATTACTGTGGAGCGAACGTCTTTGAGATGACACTCAACCGAACGGCGATCGCTGCATGTCAAGCCAGAGAAGATAGAAACCTGTGTGCGGTTACACTCGGTGTGGGGAGTCAGCTGAAACCTAACTTTCATCTATCGCTCAATGACTTCTATACTGACGGCACTTTTAAAACGTATTCGCAGATTCGGGAATTCTTCAACAAAGAGCCGACGACAGCGTGGGCAGGCTACATACTCGGCGCATTTTATGTGCTTCTTAAGGAAGGAAAAATAGACCAGTTTCCGCATGGTGCCACAATCGTTATCAACAGTAATATCCCTATGGGCGGTGGTATGGCATCTTCTGCAGCCGTTGAGGTAGCAACGTTAACAGCTATCAATCAACTCTACAATTTAGAGTTAGAAATGATAGAAATCGCGCGGCTTGCACAAATCGTTGAAAACCGGATTGTTGGTGCACCTTGTGGTATCATGGATCAGGTAACTTCCGTCGCGGGCACGTCGACAAAAATCGTCTCAATCCTCTGTCAACCCGATAAAATCTTAGAATTTGTTTCATGCCCGTCGAATGTGAGTTTTGTCGGTATCTACACGACAGTACGTAGAAGCACAGGGAGCACTGCCTATATTGACACGCGAACCGGTGCTTTTATGGGGCTGACCATCCTCAAAGCGGCTTTCGCATCAGATACTGATACAAACCTGCTGGGGCTGGGGGAGGACCAGCGTACTCGAAATATATCAGAGGCATTAGCAGATAACTACTTGTGCAATCTCTCTATACAGGAATTCCACGAGCAATGCGAAGACCTACTGCCTGAACAGATGCACGGCGAAGAATTCCTCAACACGTATGGTGAAACCGTTGACCCTGTTACGCAAGTAGAACCCGATAAGTCATACGTCGTGAAGGACCGAGTAAAACATCATATCTACGAAAACGCACGCGTTAGGCAATTCATAACCGCCATAAAAAGTGCCGATAACGATCCAGATCATACTCCTGACTACCTTAGAGAGGCAGGAACCCTCATGTACGAATCCAACGCGAGTTACCGAGACTTAGCAGGACTGGGTGCCCCCGAAGTCGACGGTCTTGTGAATATCGCTCGGAAAATAGGAAGACAGGGTGGTATCTACGGTGCTAAAATTACAGGCGGTGGTGGCGGCGGCACTGTCGCTTTGCTCTGTCACGGTAACGTGGAGAGTTCGTTGACACAAATCCTCGCGGCTTACAAACTCGCATGGGGAATCGACGCGGAACTGATTAGAGGTAATGCAGCCGGCGCTTTTGAATTCGGACACATTCTGTGGGAATTGACAGAACTCGAACCTCCCACACACTTTTGACTTGAAACAATGATTCCGAAAGCAAGGTTTTAACCGTACATTTTTATGAAGAAGCAGACCTATAAACAACTCATATATAATACTATGACCAGTATAAAAACTTTTGGACCTCTCTATAATCGGCAGGAAGCGAAAACGAAATTGTGCAAAATTTAGATCAACAAGACCAGCACCATGCGTCTGGTGTCACATGGCGTGCTATACTCATTGCGATCTTTTTAATCCCGCCCAATGTCTTTTGGGTCATTGAAGTTGAGTGTGTTTGGCACTCTGGCCATCCAACTACCATCTCCCTATTTTGGAACGTCGTTCTCAACATCTTCTTCCTGATCTTGATTAATCTCATCCTAAAACGGGTTGCTCCACGATCGGCACTGACCCAGGGTGAGATGATTACCATCTACGCGATGCTCTCTATCGCATCTGGCTTGGCGGGTCATGATACGTTAGCCCTCACAATTCCAGCACTCCCTCACGCATTCTGGTTCGCAACAATTGAAAACGATTGGGCGGACATGTTCCATACCTACATTCCACAACATCTCGTCGTCTCAGACAAGGAGATTATCCGTGGATTTTACGAAGGCAACACGCCCTTTTATAACGCTAAAATTGGTGGCGCATGGATCATGCCGACTTTGTGGTGGACATCGCTTGTTGTTGCCCTCGGCATCATTATGATCTGCATAAACGTGCTTATCCGAAAACAGTGGACAGAACATGAGAAATTAGCGTATCCGATTATCCAGCTCCCGATGGCAATTACGGAAAGAGGTGGAACGGCACAACTCTTCCGAAATCGTGTCCTATGGTATGGTTTCATCATCGCTGCCGCATTGAATATCTGGCACGGCTTAGCACACTTTTTTCCAATACTCCCAGATTTCAGCGTCCGTCACAACGCCCGGAATTGGGGTACAGCCTTCACCGAAAAACCGTGGAACGCCGTCGGCAATATCCCCGTTCCGCTCTACCCATTTGTAATCGGCTTAGGGTTCCTTTTACCGCTCGATCTTTCCTTCTCCCTTTGGTTTTTCTATCTGTTTGAGAAGGCACAGCGCGTTTTTGGCAGCGCGGTCGCAATCCCAGCCCCGTTCCCGTATGGTAGTGAACAGTCAATTGGCGGCTGGATGGCTATCTTTGTCATCGCTCTCATTGTAACGCGCAGACACATTGCAAATGTCGTGCGCACACTCTTGGGCATGCCGGGTGGCATTGACGACTCACAAGAACCTATCCGCTATCGAACGGCACTCCTGCTCATCGTTCTCTCCAGTCTCTATATTATCTGGTTCT
Organism: Candidatus Poribacteria bacterium; assembly: GCA_022826805.1. Lineage (GTDB taxonomy): Bacteria > Poribacteria > WGA-4E > WGA-4E > WGA-3G > WGA-3G. The sequence continues at coordinate 6,481 of JAJDUH010000042.1, read as the reverse complement.
GTCTAAAAGCGGGAATGACAATTCCAATTATTCTCCCTTTCTTTGCCTTTTTCTTTGCCATTTCGATCGCCATTACGCGCGTTCGTGCGGAACTCGGTCCTCCTGCACATGAAATGGCGGGGATGTGTAATGCGCAACAGTTCTTAGTCAATATCTTGGGAACGCGTCGCATCGGACCGAATAACTTGACAGTTTTTCCCTACTTTTGGTTCTTCAGCGGACGCGGCTATCGCGAACATATCATGCCCCACCAACTTGAATCCTTTAAAATGGCGGAACGGGCAAATATGAACACGAAACGGCTGGTGCTTGCGATGGTTATCGCAGTCGTTCTCGGATCTCTTGCATCATTTTGGGCAACACTCAGTGAACTTTATCGGCTCGGCGGTGCTGTTACAGGCGCAGGCGGGGGCATTGGACCCTCGGTTGGACATATCGGTCAATTCGGTTGGCTCGCCGGTCTGTTTGCTTTCCCGCGCGATCCAGACGTTACTGCCATGGCATTCATGGCAGGCGGGATGGGTTTCACCTTCTTCCTGATGGTCATGCGGATGCGTTTCATCTGGTGGCCCCTCCATCCAGCAGGCTATCCTATCTCTATGACGTTTGGTGTTGGCTATTTTTGGAGTTGCCTGATTATCAGTAGTTTTCTTAAATGGATGGCACTCCGATTCGGGGGACCGGGTACCTATCGAACGATGGTCTTCTTCTTTTTTGGTGTGATCCTCGGCGAATACTGTGTCGGTGCCTTCTGGAGTGTTTTAAGCGTTATTATTCGTGAACCGATCTACGACTTCGCGCCGGGCTAAAAAGTTGCAAAGTGTGCTGTCGCTCGGACAATAACTTGCAAACTTTAGCCTCACTTTTAAACTTGCAAACTTTACCTCACCGATAACCACTTAGAATTTATGATAAAATTTCGACTGATTTATTTTTTTATTTTAATAGCAAACCTCATTCCAGCAATGACATCCCTCGCCGCCGATGAAGGCGCGCATGCTGCTGAGTTTCTTAGTCACGGTGTAGGCGCGCGGGCTTTGGGAATGGGTAGTGCGTTCGTTGCCATTGCCGATGATGCCACCGCTACTTACTGGAACCCTGCTGGGCTTACTAAAGTTAAGAAACACAGTTTTTCCGCCATGTATTCCGATACTTTCAGCACGGGAGACGGCAGCTGGCTAAGCAGGGGCTTGGTCACTTACAATTTTATCAACTACGTCTATCAAATCGAGGATATCGGCAGCCTTGGTCTGAGTTGGATTCGACTCGGCATTGACGATATACCACGGACCACCTTCATCGACGTCAACAATAACGGTTTCCTCGGCGATTTTCAGGACAAAAACGGTAACGGCATCAAAGAGGACGGCGAACCGTATATCGACAAGCCAGAAATTGCCGAGTATTTCAGCAATACGGATAATGCCCTACTTATCTCTTATGCCCGCCAAGTCCACTCTATGGCAGCCGTTGGTGGCAATCTCAAACTCCTCAACCAATCCATTTTTCAAAACAGCGGAAACGGCTTCGGTATTGACATCGGACTGATTGCAGAACCTTATAAAGGCCTACGGGTCGGAGCAATGTTATTAGACGCAACAGGCACCCAGATCCGTTGGGATACGCCTGACAAACCGACGTTCACCCGCACGCGCCGATTCCGATTCGGCACGGCTTACCACTTTACTGTGCCCCGTCTTGGCAAAGGAGCTATCGGTGCTGATCTTGAAACCGACCAAGATGATCTTGAAGTAGGTGGCGGTGGTGGCCTCGTCCCACGCATAGGCGCGGAATATTGGCTCTTCAATACCGTCGCACTCCGCGGCGGCTGGAACGGACATGGACTTTCGGCAGGTGCGGGACTTCACTTGCGGATAAATGCTATGTCTTTCTTCATCAATTACGCTTTCAATACCCACACCCTCGGCGGTTCGCAACGTATCTCTGTCTCCGGAGAATTTTAGGCATCTTCGCAACTGCCTCAAGAGGGAATTTTCACATGCGACCCAGGTCCCTATTTGCTACCCTAACTCTCCTATTCGGTCTTTTGCACCCAAATTTTGCCCAGCAGCAACCCATTGTCCTGAGGCACGGGGGTACTGTCCGAACGGTGGAATTCTCCCCTGTGAATGCATCACTATTTGCCAGTGCAGGTGATAACAACACGATCAAATTGTGGGATTGGCGGAACGATACCGTAACAACGTTCAGAGGGCACAGCGATCAAGTTAACGCCATAGCGTTCTCTCCCAATGGACAATTGCTTGCCAGCGGCGGTGATGATTGGACCTTCAAATTGTGGAATATTCGGCAGGAACAACATATCGCGACTTTGGAACATATTACCGATCGAAGCCGATCACAAATCAAAGATGTAGCCTTTTCACCTAATGGACAACTCCTCGCAACTGCCGGTCAGCATGTAAAACTATGGGAGGTCAGCAGGCAAAATGAGATAGCGACACTTCGACACGACGAATACGTCTGGGCGTTAGCCTTCTCTCCAAATGGACGATTCCTCGCCGCTGGAGATGGTGGGGGCATCGTGAAGATTTGGGACATTCAGGAGCGACAAGTTATCGCACAGCTCGAAGGTGATGCGAATGCCGTGTACGCCGTCACATTTTTATCAGACGGCAGAACCCTCGCAACTGCCGGATACCAAGGTCAGATCAAGTTATGGGCTGCCCCAAACTGGGAGCACCTCGGCACACTTGAGAACAGAGGCACCGTTTATACCCTTGACTTTTCGCCGGATGGGAAAGCACTCGCCAGCACCGGACATGCAGCGGTAACCCTCTGGTCTGTCGAAAGTGGCGAGGAGATCACTTCCTTGACGGGGCACTCCGCTTGGGTTTACGGGGCTGCTTTCTCCCCCAATGGAAAAACCCTTGTTAGCAGCGGTGATGATGGCACTGTCCGTCTCCAGAATATAGAGACCCACCTACAGACCCTGCAACAACGAGAAATGGTGAGGCTCATCTATTTCCTTCCAATTAACCGCCGATCCCAATTAAACATCGACACAAAATTGGATAGATTAATAAAAGACACACAGCAGTTTTACGCCGATCAGATGCAAAACCGTGGATTCGATAGAAAGACCTTTACCTTTGAAACAGATACAACAGGTAGAGCCGTGGTGCATCGTATCAATGGGAGATTCACCAGTCACTACTATCATACCGAAACGGTTGACAAAGTTATGGAAGAAGTCGAGAAACAGTTCGACACATCAAAGAACATTTATCTTATTGTTGTAGATGTTAGTAGCCAGGTCATTGAGGGTGAAAATACATGCGGCGTAGGGGGTGGCAGTTGGAAAAGCTTTGATGTTGAGGTGCAGCAGCGAGATCTCGGAGGACATGCGATTATTCCGGCCTCTGGCACGTGTTTTAGCATTAATGTTACTGCCCATGAATTGGGACACACCTTTGGATTGGAACACGATTTCCGCAGCGATGCCTACCTTATGTCTTACGGCGCCCACCCAGACAGGTTGTCCCAATGTGCTACCGAATGGTTAGATGTCCACCGCTACTTCAACGCAAGCCAAACCTCGTTTAATGAACCTACAACGATTGAAATGCTGACCCCGATCGCGTTGCCACGAAACGTAATTCATTTCCGTTTTGAAGTAATCGATGCCGATGGTCTCCATCAAGCCCAGTTCCTTATCCCAACTGCTACTGACGACCCGTCTTCTGGGTCTAAGCTGGACAGATGCAAGCTCCTAAACGGTGAGTCCAAGCTGATTGAATTCACTACAACCCAATTAAAAATCAGTACTGCGATGCAAGTAACACTTCAAGTTATTGATGTGCATGGCAATATCACACGTCAGACATATCCAATTAGAACGGGGAACATAGCACAGGTTGATGTTAACAAAGACGGTGTAGTTGATGTAGATGATTTGGTTCTGGTCGCCTCCAAATTCGGTTCCTTCGTCGGTCAAAGACGGAATTTAAATTCAGATGTCAACAACGACGGCTTCGTAGATCGAGAGGACCTGTTATTGGTTGTAGAAGCACTGGAGTCTGAGGAAAACACTCCCGCGGCACCTGTCTTAGCAACAGAAAACCTACAACGTTGGATCCTTGCAGCAAAACAATATGACCTTGGAGATCCAACCTTCCAAAGAGGTATTGCAGCGTTAGAACAACTGCTGATGCCACTGCCCCTTCCGAGAGAGACAGTACTATTGCCCAATTACCCAAATCCATTTAACCCGGAGACGTGGATACCATATCAATTGGCAGCATCTGTCGATGTCAGTATTTTCATCTATACTACAGACGGGAAACTGATCCGGACGCTTGAATTAGGACAGCAGCCAGCGGGTATCTATAACTCTCGGAGTCGTGCGGCACATTGGAATGGTAGAAATAAACTTGGTGAACCTGTGGCGAGTGGGGTCTATTTCTATACACTTTCGGCAGGAAAGTTTACTGCTACACGAAAAATGCTGATTCGGAAGTAATCTTTTTTCTACAAATTTCCCTGTTCAAAAACCGTATCCGTTCTCACTTCAATCCGTACTGGAGCCAAGTAGGGTCGAATAGCCTCTGTATCCACACGCACACCGAGTCCCGGAAGCTCTTTCACTCGAACCATCCCGTCTGATTCGACAAGAAATGGTTCTGCTATCAAACGTTGTGATAATTCCGATCCCGCTGCCGGATATTCCAATAGGGTAAAATTAGGGTTCGTTGCAAAGACATGAAGTGCAGCGGCAAGACTCAGGTGGCTTTTAAAGGTGTGGTTAACGTACTGAATGCCGTGCTGTTCTGCGAGTTGACGGACCTTAAAAGAAGGCATAATCCCACCGATGCGTCCAGCATCTATCTGCACAAACTGGATACCGCCATGCACAATGAGGTCTTCTGCCATCCGGTAGATGTTTGATCCTTCACCGGCGGCGATTGGGACACTTGGACTTTTTTCTTTAAGCGCGCCGTAGGCATCAACTGCATCAGGAGCCAGCGGTTCCTCTAACCATGTCGGAGAAAATTGGGCAAACGCCTCAGCACGTTGATAAGCCGTTTCATGGTCAGTTCCCCAGACCACACCGGCGTCAATCATAATCTGCGCTTCTATTCCCATACCTTCGCGCGCCGCACGGACAAGCGCAATATCGTTCACTTCGTCAAATTTGCCCATCGGTCCCCAACCGAACTTCGCAGCACGATATCCTTGTTCGCGCAACCCTACGGCGATATGGTAAGTTGCTTCCGGTGTGTCTCCGAAAAGGACAGACGCATACGGCAATTTAGGGTGTGGAACATCAGAAGTTCCTGACATCTCGGCGAGGAGACGGTAAATCGGCTGCTTCAACTTCTGCCCGACAAGATCCCACAAAGCGACCTCGGCACCACTATAGGCATGTTCTATCTGTTGAATATCCAGTCCGTTTCGTAGCACCTTCTCACTTAGTCGCACGACATCCTCAGGCCCCTCAAGCGTCTCTCCAATTAACGAAGTACGGATATTGATGATATTCCCATGGGACATCGGGCAACAATAGACAGCAAGACTCACCAATGGTGAGGCATCGCATTCTCCCCACCCTTCAAGCCCTACATCAGTGCGGATCCTCACCAAGAGTGTATCCTGTGTCCCATCAGCCGCTGTTGTGATGTCAGGCATCCTCAGATAAAACGGATCAACCGCTGTAATTCTCATGCCTATTCACTCGTAGAATCTGTCGATTGACCGCTATTTGCTTGGGAAACAATTTGGGGAATTGTGTTGTCGGTTTGCCTGCCCCGCGCGACTGCCAGAGAGCGCATCACAGAAATGAGAAACCAACCTAACAACCCGACACCCGCACCAATACCCATTGCAATTCCTGCACCCCTGGGTGTGGCAATCCTGTCCAACGTTTCTTCGTCTAACTCACACGAGAGACCGTCGATATGTCTGATGGCGATTGTCCGTCTTTCACCATCTTCTACATACTCAACAGTCGGTGCGGTATCACTATCTATTTTGATATCAGCACTGCCCGAAGGTGTACGCAGCTCCACTGAGTTATCCCCTTGGTCCCTAACCCAGCGTGCTTTTAATCCTCTTTTCCCATCCGCATCGCGAATCGGTTCTACCCGCGTCTGGAATAGCACACCGCCTAACAGATTAATGGTAATGTCTTTAGACTTTACCAAAGCGTTTCTCAAATTTTCTGAATTCACGGTCTTCTCCAATCATTATGATATCCACAGCATCCCAAGACCTCTGCGAATAGCTGTTTCAGTTAAATGTTATAATTCCTTGTTCAAACACGTCTCTTTGATGAATTATAGCCGAAATTCCACTGAATGTCAAGACATCACGGCTGAAGTATAGGGTCATTTAGTTTTAAGATTTGATTTGTAGAGTTATGATTTTATATGGGCATGTATTGCGTGAGTTTTCACGCAATACATGCTATACTTCACCCTAAAAATCCACAACGACTTTGAGGTGAAGACGATGACGAGAA
>JAJDUH010000065.1 GCA_022826805.1 Candidatus Poribacteria bacterium | reverse complement strand
TTTTTGGTTTGGACTCATCTCATGCGTAGTGCCTATCAAAAAGGTCAAACGCTTTATCAAGTCAAGCATGGATTGATTTCTGAATATCTATGTCAACAACTCAAATCTCCTGCTATAAAAACCGATTTTGCGTAAGTCCTAAGCAAGTCAAACAAGACCCGCAACAACTACTTGAAATCATACGTAAGCAGTAACGAAGGGATGTTGTGGAAAAACAAAAAAGATGAATCTCCCAAAACTCGTTACCAGCGATAGTTCACGACGCATTATCGGTGAGTCTGCACCGATGCAGATAGTTTTGCGTCAAGTCGAGCAGGTCGCACCAACAAAAGCAACTGTGCTCATCACAGGCGAAACGGGTGTCGGTAAAGATGTCATCGCCGAGGCGATACACGAAGGAAGCCCTCGTAAAAATAAACCTTTCAAAGCAGTCAATTGCGGTGCGTTTTATCAAGATCTCCTGCAAAGCGAACTCTTCGGACATGAAAAAGGGGCTTTTACAGGGGCGACAACCCAACGGCGTGGTGTGTTTGAACAAGCAGATGGCGGGACACTCTTCCTTGATGAAGTGGGCGAAATGTCCTCCGAAGTACAGGTGAAGTTTCTACGAGTCTTAGAGTCCCAGGAATTCACGCGACTCGGTGGCGAAAAAAATATCAAAGTTGATGTCCGAATTATCGCTGCGACGAACATCGACCTTGCGAGATCCGTTAAAGAAAAAAAATTTAGGCAAGACCTCTATTATCGGCTGAACCTCTTTCGCATCCATATCCCACCCTTGCGCGACCGACGCGAGGATATCCCGCTTTTCGTTTCGACATTCGTCTCCGAATTGAGTGCCGAGCACGGAAAAACAATTACCGGCATAGCACCCGAAGCACTCAATTACCTCCAAAGTGCAAGCTGGCAAGGTAACGTTCGACAACTCAGGAATGCTGTTGAGTCTGCTATCATCGTCGCTACAACCGATAAACTCCAACTTAAAGATTTTCCAATAGACACAGAACCTGAACAGATTGCCGCGCTCCCTGTTCAAGTTTCCGGTACCCAACTCGCACCTACGCATATTATCGACACGGAAACCCTTGATGAGACCGAACTTCTGAATCAAGCGGGAACGGCTTTACAAGTCGTAGATACAACTGCCAATCCAATCACAACAGAAAATATAGCAATTTATAAAACGATTCTGGGACTGATCCTCTCTGCAATCCGATCGCTTCATCCGATTTCCGCTTCGGGTGATGATGTCCCGTCCCTAATACCTGATGAAGATACCAGCTGGATGCAGATTGATGAGACGGATGACGCAACCGCTATCCTCAGAAAAACGCTGGAAGTGCTTTCAGCCATTGCCCAGGTGCTTGAAGGGCGTACGCAGGGCGGGATTTTACCAATCACTGCATCAATAGAGTCGCAAGAAAGAGACAAATCCCTGTTTGCCGATGAAGAGGTCATCGGCAAAGTCGGCATGACTATGGCAGAAATTGAGCGAGCAGCTATCCAAAAAACCCTCGCGGAGACAGGTGGGAATAAAACAGAAGCAGCGAAGATCCTTGACATAGGCGTACGAACACTACACCGTAAATTGGACGTTTACAAGCAGGATGCCGACGACAATTCGGATGATAACCTGAATCAGGAATAGCGTTTAACACCACTCATACAAATAGATCTCCAACCTTACACTGGAACCCTTCAATAACATCCCCACCCTCAAGGATATCATCTCCGTGTAGAACGGTGATGTCTTCAGGAGACCGGTACACTTCTACGGTTTCTCGACGCGGATTCACGACCCACACCATCGCACACCCCGCATTTAACCATTCGTCCACCTTTTCTGCGCCCTCAGTGTAGGTATCCCTTGGAGAGATAACTTCAACAGCGAGATCAGGAGCCCCTTCCCAATACCCCTTTGAAATACCCCTCTCATCAATTGTAGCTTGACGAACAAATGCTGCATCTGGTGCCCGCACGGTGTCCGGGTTTTGGGCAATCTTAAATCCTGTTTCGGCACCGCATACGTAACCTAATTTATGCCTTTCAACGTGCACGTCGAGATGTCTTCCGATTTTAGCCGATCGGATCCCGTGTTCAAATCCGGCTGGTGGCATTCTACGTATTACCCCTTTCACCAATTCATACCGATATCCATCGTTAGGTTGTTTCCACAGGTCCTCAGCCGTTAAGAGTGTACGCTGAGCGGATAGCAATTTGGATTTTGATTGATTCTGTTGTGTTTCTGCCATTTTGTCTTCCTCATTTTGCTTGTGTGAAATCAATAGGATTGGTATTGCTTAGTTTTCACATCAAGTTAATTTTAATCCGTCTAAGATTGTTTTGACAAACGTAAAATTCACTAAAACCACCCATGCATCAAATTCTCCTGGACGTGGACCTACATATTCTCTGATATCGCGCTATAATAAATCGCGTTGAAAAGCAACTTAAAAGTCCCATGAGACTGCCCACGGTGCTGTGGTTTGAAACCGAAAAGAATCACGTGTCCTTCTCCAAGCGGTGTCTCCAATAAGGCAGTCTTCTGCCGAATCCGTTTCTCACCCTCAAGCCACCCGCTCATCAACGGATTGAACTCTGGGTACGTCGCTACAGCATTCGCACCTCCACGCGCCCCGTCAAAAACAGGTCCCGATTTAAAGAAAATCGCCATATCCCGATCCAGCCCATATCCTATCGGGTGCTTCGGATCTATCCGGACGCGCAGTAATGAACCCGGACAGAAAAACACCGCACCCTTCGGTAGATTGCTTTTCTCGACCACATTGACAATCCCTTTTTCACCAAGCCCAAAGTATTTCAGAGGGAGTTCTGTCGCACGATTCAGGCAGATAAGCGTGCCACCATCCTCTACAAACGCCCGTAAATTCGCTAACCCCTCTGTACCGATCCCGCCGACATACTCTGGTGGTAATTTTCCAGCTGCGTGTCCATTGAGAATCCCAGAAGCACCCAAATCTGGCAAGATAATCGCGTCGTATCGTTCCACCAAGTTCCCTGCTTGAATTTCCGCGTTGGTGAGGCTGTTATACCTGAATCTGTGCGTATCTAAGACCCAACGCGTCCATCCTTCGTCCATGTTTGCTGTCCACGGTTTGTAGAGACCCAAGCGCGGTGCACCCACTTTTGAGAACGTCCGATCGGATATTTTTTCATCAATAGAGGCATCGGCGTGAATGCGAATACCGAATTCTGACGCAAGCGACGCCATCTCCTCGACCGCCTGTAGCGGTGGAACTGCCGTTCTAATCAGGATGCTGCCACGTGAGAACATTTTGCCCCCGCTATTTACCTCCCGATTTGCCCAATAGAGGGTATATTTCGGACTGTTATCTGCTAATTTTGCATTAAACAGATGGTTCAGAACGATCGCTTCGGCATTCGTTCGGTTCTCAAACAGATAGCCCGTAGGTTCAGCGACACGCGCCAAACTCCCTTGCACTTGTGTCAACACAGGGACCTGGCTTAGATCCGCCGCAAACGGATGCACAACCGCGACGGTTCTGACCCCCATTTGTAAGGGCAGCGTCCAACCCGCGATGTCGTAAGGACGTTCTGGGGGTGATTCCGGCGATGGACGGCGTTCCGGATAACGTTGAACTTCAAGCAGGTCCTTCGCGTGTGCCCGAAACGGTTGAGACATCAAAACAACGTAGGTTTCCGCAGGGTATTCTACACCATCTGCGGTAAAAGGTGCGTTCGCCTGGTGAATCTCTACACCCCCGCGCTGCAAAATGTCCAACATCTTAAGAGTTGTGTGAAAATCACGTTGTTGCGTCGGGATGAGAAACGCACGAGGCGGTTCGTCTGTGCCTTTTGCTATTGCACTGAGTCCCATCTTGTAGAAGTTCGTCTTCAACATCACCCGATGCTCAGCGACAAAAGACAGAATTGACAGTGCCGCCGCCTTTTCGTATTCTACGATATTTCGCAGTCGCCACCAGCCACCGGGCCACGGTTCCGGAAAGTTCGTACGAAGCGTGTATTTATCAAGTCCGCGCCGATACCCCTTTAAAGTATGATGCGGTTGGAAAATTGGGGTCGCTATCTCCACACGCGCCGCCTCTGTCAAAATGCCTACCATATTGTGCCGATATGGGACTGTCCGAAACCCACCGTGCCACCATGTATCATAGACAGCACTCGAAAGCACACCTGTAAACCCGTTACTCGTCAAATCAAAGGCAAGCTGCGCTCCAATTAGCGAAAGCGTTCGTTGTAAAAGCGGCGGGATGTTAGGGTTAACCGGCTCAAAATAAGGTGGAATCACAAACCGAGGACCGCGGTAACTCATCTCATGTACGTCATAAACGACTTCAGGAAACCACGCCTCGTAAAGCACGCGCGTGAGCAATTGCGTCTCTACCTGCGTTAGCATAAACCAATCCCGATTGTTGTCGTGCCCTGTATATTTGTGATACAACCACGGAATTTCTGAACCTTCATAAGGTGTATCGACCGTGCGATTATACCAATCCACTACAATGTTCAAACCGTCGGGATTAGCAGAAGGGACGAGCAGAATTATCACGTTCTCAAGAATCTCTTGGATTTGCGGTGTCTCAGCCGTCGCGAATTCGTATGCAAATTCCATTGACATCTGCGAAGAGGCGATCTCTGTGGAATGTAGGTTGCAGTTGATTAGCACCACCGCTTTACCCTCTTGCGCGAGTGCCCCTAACTCTGCTATACTGTTTTCCGTTGTTCGCGCATTCGGCATCGCGAGTCGTCTTTGGATCCGTTGATAGCGTGCCAGATCCTCAAGATTTTCCGGCGCAGAAATCAGCAGCATCAAAAAATCGTTGCCTTCCGTTGTTTTCCCAAGTTCTTCTAACAGAATCCGATCCGAGTTCTCAGCAACATGCCGCATGTAATCAGAAACCGTCTGCCATCCTGCCACTTTATAATCCGCACCGACCTCAAATCCCAAGACCTCTTCCGGTGGCATCAGTTGGGCGTATGCTGTTCCTTGTATCAGCACGCCACAGATTAGCGATATGATGAATGTAGACCGTATAATTTCAATCTTCAGTAGATGTTTTTTCATGGTAGATGCTATGTCCAGCAGGAATAAGCTGCCATCACGACTCCTTTGTGAAATTTACCTCGCTGAGTACCGACAAGTATAACCCGAAACTGATGGCACGTCAACTATGAAAAAAGTAGTAGGCACACGCCGTGTGCCGTAACGTGTATGAAAAGGGCATTTCATGTGTTTTTGATTTACGCATGTCAACGAAAACGGAACGTGAAATCGTCACTTGACTTTTTTAGAATTTTGTGGTATTGTTATAGAAAGTGTTTTCGGTTGATAGACACCATTCGGGCAGTACAACTCGCGAAACTTTCTTCATGTATGATAGACTATGAAACAAAAGCTAAAGATTTTTACCTTGACAAAAGGTGTCAGAAATGCTATACTCTTTCTATCACGTTGGCAGACAGTTCAAGCGTAGTCGCAAGACTACGTGTCTGCCACCCACTTGAACGGGGTTAAAGGCGTGATACGTGATAGTCAATGGCATTAAAAACACATAAAATAGCGTTACGCCCAAATCTTGTGCAAGTGCGTTGGTTTCAAAACCAGTGTGGATATGCGAGATTTGCGTATAATAACGCATTAGCGGACTTCAAGTCTGGTTTAAAATCAGACGCGTTTCGTTCATTTATCACACTGAATAATCGTTTCAATCAAACGAAAAAGCAGTATGCGTGGATAAAAGCACAAGACCAGCGCGCTGCGTTATATGCGATCCGCCATTTATCGGAAGGTGTCCAACGCTGGAAAGATAAGTTAAACGGCTTTCCGAAGTTCAAGAAACGTGGAAGTCGTCAGTCATATACAACAGACGAGCAATCCGTAAAGGTAGAAGACAAACGTATCAAGTTGCCGAAAATCGGCTGGATACGCATGTTTCAAGAGTTGCGGTTTAAGGGCAAAATTAAGTGCATAACAATCTCAAGAACAGCGCATAGATGGTTTGTATCTATTACAGTTGACACAGGAACACCGAATAATCCCCGTGACACGCGCGGGTACCCTGTTGTCGGCATAGACGTAGGTATAAACGCATTAGCAACACTTGATAACGGCGCACAATACCGGAATCCAAGACCTCTGAAGCGTTATGAGTGGAAACTCAAGCGTGAGCAACGCAAATTGAGTAAAAAAGTGTTTCTGTCTAATAATTGGTATAAACAGAAACGGAAAGTAGAACGCTTACACTATCGGATCGCTTGTATCAGAACGGACACACAACACAAAGCGACGACAGAGATTGTGAATAGCGCAACTGCTATCGGTCTTGAGACGCTTAAGATTACGAATATGCTCAAGAACCGCAATATAGCCAAAGCGTTATCGGATTCTGGGTTAGGCGGTTTTCTTGAGAAGCTCAAGTCTAAAGCAGAGGTGCTTGGTATACCCATAGTGGAAGCCCCCCAGTTTTATGCGTCAAGTAAAACGTGCAGCCGCTGTGGTCATAAGAAAACGGATTTATCTCTTTCAGAACGGATATATCATTGTAGTGCTTGCGTCTCTAAAATAGATAGAGACGTAAATGCTGCAATCAACCTAAAACGACTCGCTGTCGGGCAGACAGAGAGATAAAACGCTTGTGGAGTTTGTGTAAGACCTCTGCAAGTGGAGGCAACGAATGAAGAAGCAAGAATCCCACGACTTTAGGCGTGAGAGTGTCAAAAAAGTTATGATTATTCCATTGGTTATTCTATTGCTCGCGAGTTTTGGTTGTGATACGAAACAGAAAGGTCCGAGCAATCTATCCGTAGGCAAAAGTAAATTGATTGATAGCGGAAACGCCATGGAAGCCGTTGCGCTGCTTGAAAAAGCCGAACAAGAAGAAGTAAATAAGCTCGAACCCCGCGCCCTACTCCTTATCGCTTATTCGCACGGGCTTGCAACCGGAGATGCCAGCACCTATGGCGTTGAAGCAAAGTTCAAAAATCAACGCGAACAGCGAATACAACAACTGACTGAGGCTGAAATGCAGCAAATCCTGCAAATCCTCAGCACACGCTCGCGGGTGCTGAAAGCCGGCTTGCAGGCACTTGTAGATAAGGGCCCCGAAGCGACGGCTATAGTCTTGGACAGCCTCGCCAGAGGTAGATACCCAGCACTCCACCCAAACTTTACAGAGATGCTTGTCCAGATGGGTTCTGACAGTCTTGACCTCATTTTAGCCAGGCTCACTGGTGAAACGACACCACCTGCTCTCAAGACAAAACTGGTACAGGTCTTGTCTGAAATCGGCGATGCGAAAGCCGTAGACGCATTAAAAACCCTCCAAAGTGAAACAAGCGAGGCTGCCTTGGCAATGGAGATTAACACCACACTCTATCAACTTGGCGAGGACGCATATAAGAAGGACATCATCGACGGCTTAAATCATGATGATGTTGCTGTCCGACGCGCCGCCGCTAAAACCATGGTAGATATCGAAGACATATCGCCCAAAGTACTCACTGCAGGGTTGAAAGACGGTGATTCTGAAGTCGTCGCATCACTTGTAAAAGCACTCGCCATCCATCAGGATGCTGCTGCTGTTGACGCACTTGTGAATATCCTCACAAGTGAATTAAATAAAGATCCCAAACAAGCCGCAATTGATACCCTTGATATTTATGGGCAGAAAAAACTCACGGGCGGCTTGGCGAAACGCATTACGACGCTGCTCATTGGTGGAACCGTTACCGATCCAGACAACCGATTCTATCTTGTGCAATTGCTCAAGAGGGAACCGTTTCTCAAACAGATTCGGGTATTAGAGTCAATCGAGGGGCTTACGTCTAAACTCTATCAGTACCACCAAAATAAGGAGACTGAGACACTCGTTAAAACGGCGCTCAAACAACTCCTTGACGCACTTGAGTAATGATTTTTCTGTTGGCAGGGAAACCGCATTGGAGTTGTTAAAAAGCCTGTTTTGAGTTATGAGAGGTTTTTTTCGTAATTGGAAGACTGCATTCTCGCTGCGAAGCAATTAGACGTAGCGTCTCAGATTTAATAATTAAAAAATCTTAAATTTCTTGACAGAAAAATGTATTTATTGTAAAATGCTTTTTGCATCGTACTTATCCGAAGTGATAGCCTCTGTCCGGTGGGTGTGAACAGTCTATAGGCGTAAGAAGTTAATTCGTCCATTGAGGTTCGCAAGCCACAATCAGAAGCGTTAAGTTGCCTGTTTTTTTCGATTCGCAAACTACGCCATGCTTGGCTACACGCGACGTTCATTATCTACACAAACTATGCACGCTGCAAGAGGCACAAACGGGTGAGTCTAATCGAGATTCCAGGAGGAAAAGATAAACGGAACATGAAGAAACTTTTGATGATATTACCGCTTTTAGGGGTTGTAATTTTCGGCTGCCAGCCGGAACAGGTCATCACCCAACTTGAAGTCGGAAGAGGTAAGTTGTATGCAGGACTCTCACTGGAGGCGGTCCAACACCTTGAACGTGCTGTACAGGAAGAGCAAAACAAAGTTGAACCTCGCGCACTCCTGATCCTTGCGTATAGCAACGCCATTTCAACAGGCGCCGCCAGAACCCATAATGTAGAAACCAGATACCAAAGCGAACGTGCCCGTGGTGTCAGTGAATTGGGCGAGTATGAGATGAAGAGAATTCTGCATATCCTTGGTGAACGCCATCGGGTACAGAAAGATGCTATCCAGGTACTCATTGATAAAGGGGCACCGGCTGTGCCTTTCGTTTTGGAGGACCTCGTTAAAAACCGGTATCGAAATGTGCACAGCGACTTCGTTCAAATCTTGATGGGAATCGGCAGCCCAGCCATTAAGGACATTCTCGAGGCAGCTGGCGACAGCAAAACACCAGCTCCTGTGAAAATTCAGCTCGTCCGTATCGTGGGGGATATAGGGGACGCATCCGCCGCCGCTGGGTTAGAAGCACTCCAAAATGCAACCACTGATGAAGGGTTGAAAATGGAAATTAACACTGCCCTCTATCACCTCGGCAACGAAGAATCTGAAGATAGAATCGTCGCAGGCTTGGGTGATGATAACCCTGTTGTTCGACGCGCCGCCGCAAAATCTATGATGTACCTCAAGGAACATCCCACAGACAAGTTGATTGCTGCGCTTGACGATTCTGATGACACCGTACGTATGGACATTGCTTTGGCACTGCGGAAATATCCTGACGCAGGTGCTGTTACCGGCCTCCTCGCAATCCTAACAAACGGTTCAAGTCTCCACACGAAACAGGCTGCTATTGATACTTTAAACCATTATGCTGAGAATGGATACGCTGATGGATTAGCCGGACGTTTAATCGTATTGTTGACAGATCCCGAGGTCATTGACCACGAGGACAGACTCCGTATTGTTCAACTTCTCAAGAAACCTGCTTTGGTAAAGCAAATTGAAGAAGCCGACCAGTACGATAATCTACCTCACAAACTTGACCTCTTCTTCAGGGAGACAGAAACTAACGATATGGTGAAGGATGCCCTCAATGAATTGCTCCTTGTCCTTAATTAAGCCGAGAGTAGAAAAGCTTAAGTCAGAAAATTGAGAAGTAGTGCATCTGATTTTCGAGGAATCCTAAGACTTCATCGTATCTGGTTTACCGGGTAACGGAAGGAGATTTCTAACTATGCATGGCTATCCGACCGGTATCAAGATTACCAAAGTTGAGCAGGTCATGATCGAAATTGACCAGCCTGCTATCGGGTGTAACTCTCAGGCACCGGAGATAAAACAGCCTGACCCGAACGGGAAATGGAACGAGCGTATCATCCGTATTCACACCAACGACGGAACACTCGGTTGGGGGGTTGGCAGTTGGGCGACAACGACCGCTGAAGATGCCCAAGGCGTACTCAACCAAAATCCGTTTGATCTCTTGAATCCTGAAGACGGTGTGGCTCCCGAATTCCGCGGGCTTGAAAACGCTCTCTGGGATACCATCGGTAAAATCCTTGACAAGCCTGCCTATCAGCTTATTGGCGGTGATGTTTTTTCAAACGGATTGCCTGCCTACGACAGCACTATCTATTTCAATGACCTCCTCTACGAGACGAAAGCCGAAGGACTCAAACGGATTGAGGACGATGTTAAAAGCAGTCTCGCTAACGGGTTTACCGCATGCAAAATGAAAATGGGGCGCGGGAACCATCTCATGGAACGCAAAGCCGGTTTACAGCGAGACATAGAACTCGTCCAACTTGCGCGTAGCACCGCGGGCGAAGGTTTCAACATCCTCGTTGATGCGAATAACGCATACACCTACGACGAAGTTATCACCTTCCTTAATGAAACAAGTAATTGCGATGTCTTTTGGATTGAGGAGATGTTTGAGGAAGAGGTTGAATTGTATCGCAATCTAAAGGCTTTTATCCAAGAAAAGGGCTTAAAGACATTCATTGCCGATGGCGAAACTCGGACGCGCGACCCCCTTGAATTTTACGATCCATTCTTTGAAGCCGGTGTGATTGATGTGATTCAGCACGATATGAAAGGGCTTGGTGTTACTGGTTGGCGACGCCTCGCTGATATGGCTGCTGCACACAATGTCCGATGTGCACCACATAACTGGGGATCTCTACTCGGTTTTTACCTCAGCCTCCAATTCGGCAAAACCATTCCGCACTTCCTCTATGGTGAAGTCGCAACGCTCACGAGTGATGTCATTGATACCTCTGGGTACGATTTCACGGGTGGCACGTTCACAGTACCCGATACCCCCGGACTCGGGCTAAAACTCAATGAAGACGTGTACGATGCGCGTTACGCCGGAAATGAGGATTGGCAGCTCTCCTGATGCTTTCCCTGTCCCTAATCAAAGTAGGTGCGGTTTTGCAGCGTATACGCTCCGGGGAATGCCATTAAGGCATTCATACCCGGTTCATGCCTATAAGGCATGAATACCGTTGATTCTGATTTATGCGATGTGCATTCTAACCGCACCGATTTTCCCCAAAATACGAACCTCAATCCGAGTTACCCATCCCGCTGTCCTCATAAATCCCCAAACCAGGATCAGAACCCGCTATGTCGGTCCGGGTGCTCGTGGCTTTGAAGGTCTCGGAGATACCGAAGGCAAGGCACTTAAAGAAGAATTGCTTTCATATCAATTGCGTCCAGAGCATACCTACCAGCACAAGTGGCGCATGGGAGACATGCTCATTTATGACAATGCCCAACTCCTCCATAAACGAGACGCCTATGAAGGAATCCGGTTCCTAAAGGCGACGCGCCTGTTCCTCTCCCCAGACCGCTTTGCTGTCCCCGACTAATCAAATTCTCCGTTTTTTCTATAAATGGTAGGCGAGGTTTCAAATTATGCTACGCAAGCATAATTTGTCTTAGCTTTACATGCCTCGCCAATTTTTCCTGACAAACCCACTTTTATGTGGTATAATTAACTGCATAAACGTAGGTTGGGTTGAGCGGGAAATGGAAAACTAAACGCTTAGGACACAGGAGATTTTGCGTTCCAACGGATTTGGATGCTCCGAAATCCCAGCGAAACCCAACACTTCAACTTTGTCTAACTGGATACTCCCATGAAAAAGATTCTCGTCGCAATGAGCGGAGGCGTAGACAGCTCCGTCACCGCTGCCATGATGGTTGACGCAGGCTATGATGTCACCGGCATCACCATGCGCCTCGGCGCGCCCGATACAATCGAGGTCGAACCCGAGCGTCCCAACTGCTGTTCGCTTGAAGGCATTGAGGATGCCCGCCGCGTCGCCACGCAACTCGGCATCCCCTTTTATGGCGTGAACTACGAGGACGCTTTCCGCGAACAAATTATCGATTATTTCGTGGATGAGTATCTCATCGGCAGAACCCCCAGCCCCTGTATGGTATGTAACCGGGAACTGAAGTTTGGTAAACTCCTCGATCTCGCCAAAACGTTAAAGTGCAATGCTATCGCTACGGGACACTATGCCCGTATTGAGCAACATCCAGAAACAGGACGCTATCTCTTGCGCAAAGCACGCGATATCAGCAAGGACCAGTCCTATTTCCTTGCTGCACTCACGCAAGAGCAATTGCGCTGCGCCATGATGCCCCTCGGTGAATACACAAAAACCGAAGTCCGCGACCTTGCTCGAAAGTATCAGTTGCGTACCGCTGAAAAACTTGAGAGCCAAGAACTCTGTTTCGTTGCCGATACCAACTATAGACGTTTCCTCAAAGACAGAGTTCCTGAAAAAATTGAGGGTGGCGATATTGTAGATGGAGAAGGCAATGTCCTCGGTAAGCATGACGGTGTACCGTTTTATACCGTCGGACAACGCCGCGGGTTAGGCATTGCAGTCGGCAAACCGCTCTATGTGACGCAGCTCAACGCAAAGAAGAATACAGTCGTTGTTGGTGAATCCGATGCCCTCTTTGAAGACACGATGTACGTTGAACGTATCAACCTCATTGCTATCGAGAAGTTGACGGAACCGATCCATGCGCACGTCAAAATTCGATCCCGTGATGATGGCGGTCCCGCGACAATTACGCCTATCAGCGACACAGAAGCAGTTGTGAAGTTTGACGAGCCTCGCCGCGCAATTACCCCCGGACAAGCCACAGTCTTTTACGACGGCGAATACGTCCTCGGTGGCGGTTGGATTGTAGACCCTCGCGATCCTACTGTAGGAGGGGTTTGTAACCCCAATTGAGGGTTCCCTGTCACCACTGTAGGAGGGGTTTGTAACCCCGACTGAAGATTCTCCTAAATGCAAACTACCTTGCCTTTTTCATGCGTTAGTTTCAGTTCCGTAGGTTGGGTTGAACGTAGTGAAACCCAACTATCGTAGAACCCAAAATGACCTCAAAACTCCTCTGCCTCCTCGGTCCCACAGCGGTTGGTAAAACAGAGATAGCAATTGAGTTAGCACAACGTCTTGATGCCGAAATTATCTCCGTCGATTCCCGACAAATCTATCGACAGATGGATATCGGCACCGCCAAACCGACCCTCGAAGAACGGCAAGCGGCACGGCATCACCTCATAGACTGCATAGACATTTCCCAACCCTTCTCCGTCGCCGACTACCAATCCCTTGTAGACACAGCGATCGCCGACATCCAAAACAGAGGCAAACAGGCCCTACTTGTCGGCGGTGCCGGTCTCTACTTCCGAGCGATTGTTGACGGCTTGTTTGAGGGACCCGGAGCAGATCCCACCCTCCGTGAGCAGCTTGAGCAAGAGGCAGCACAACACGGTGTTGAGGTTCTTCACGAACGGCTCCATGTCTGTGATCCAGCGTCTGCCGACCGAATCCATCCCAACAACATCGTCCGCGTCATCCGTGCCTTAGAAGTCTATGAATTGACAGGTACCCCAATGTCCGAACTTCAGCAGCAGTGGCATCCAGAAAAACAGCGCTATCCGTTTATCGCCTTCTGTCTGACGATGCCGCGTGCGCTGCTCTACCGCCGTATTGAACAACGTGTCGATATGATGCTCGCCAACGGTTTAATAGCGGAAGTCGAGACGTTATTAGCAGCAGGCTATGCCCGTGATACCGTTGCCCTTCAAAGTTTCGGTTATAGAGAATTGATAGCGTATCTGGACGGGAACTGTACGTATATGGAAGCAGTCTCTCAACTGAAGCAGAACACCCGTCGCTTTGCCAAACGTCAGTTGACGTGGTTCCGTGGGGATATCCGTCTTGAATGGATAGATCGAGAATCAACACCAGACATCGTTCCACACCTTTTAGAAAAAATTCGGGGGATATAGTAGGTTGCGGTTATGGGTTATGGGATGCTGAAAACTGAATTCGCTGTTGATTTCTTCGACCAGATGTAATACAATATTTTGTTGATCTACTTCGCGGAAAGGAGGCGGAAATGAGACGTTTTTGGACGCAAGGTCCTGTCAATCCTCAAGAGCACTATGTTGTTTCACGTTCTAATGAGATCGCTGATTTCATCAAACGTGTTAAAGAGGGGCGCTATGTTGTTATCTTCGCACCGCGCCAAACAGGTAAGACCACCTTCTTTCGACACGCCCTGGACCTGCTCGCGGCGGATTCTGACCCTCAAACAGTAACCTCTTCATCGGCAGCTTACTTCCCAATTCCACTGAATTTTGATGTGTATAAGAACGCTTCTGTTCCCGACTTTTATGCCAATCTTTACGAAGATATTTGCGAAGAAATTGAGAATTTGTTCCAGCGACGCCGTGGTACACCGCCTGAGCCTTTAACCCGATTGTTGGAGAACACAAAACTAACGAATCCTCACGCAATGAGGAGATTTTTTAGACACCTCGAGCGTTTGCTAATGCCCCATCAATTCGTCTTAATCATTGATGAATTCGATGGTATTCCCCAAGCTGCTCTGAGCGATTTTCTTCATACACTCCGCCATATCTACATTTCCGGGAAACCACGATGTCCGCACAGCGTCGGCATCGTTGGTGTTAAGAGTATCGCCCAACTTAATTATGACCGATCAATTTCCCCTTTCAATATACAAGATGAATTTCAGCTGCCCAACTTTACCCTTGAACAGGTACACGAGCTGCTTGGACAATATACAGACGAGGTCGGACAAGTTTTCGTCCCAGAAGTTATAGCATCTATTCATAAACAGACTGCTGGACAACCTGTGCTTGTCAACCGATTCGCCCAGATTCTCACCGAAGAGTTGGACATTCCGAAAACAAAACCGATTACGATGCTGCACTTTTCAGAGGCGCACGCGCGACTCCTTAAGGAAGATAACGTTAACTTCACGCATCTGCTTACCAATATTCGAAAAGATCCACGTTTTGAAAATTTGCTGATGCGGATTATGGCGCGCGATGACGGTGTTGATTTCAACCTACGTAGTGACATTATCAGTGAACTTGCTACCTACGGGGTCATTGCCAGAGGGGACGACGGTATGTGCGAAATAGTGAATCCAATTTATCTGTATTGCATTCTACAGGCATTCAAGGCGGTCGTGAACGGCTTGGAAGATGAGTACTTACCTGAAGAAAATCGCGAAGGATTTCTTGATTATCTCACACCTGCCGGTCAGATTAGTATGGAGTTATTGCTCGATAATTTCCGGGATTTCATCGCACGCGCAGGGTTCAAAATTCTGCAAGTTCCTGATACACCACAAGAATCGGTAGGCAGACATCTTTTGCTTGCATATCTCGACCAGTTTGTAAAACTCATCGGCGGTTTTATGCATATTGAGGTGCAAACCGGCAGAGGCAGAATGGACATCATTATCACCCACAACCAGCGAAAGTATATCATAGAAACAAAGATTTGGAGGGGTGATAATCGTTATCAGGCGGGTAAAAAGCAGCTTGTTGCGTATCTCAGGTCTGAAGGTGTAACGGAAGGGTACTACATCGTCTTCGATCATCGGCAGGATCCAGAGCCTCGAGTAGAGACAGAAACGATAGACGATTTGACAATTCGGAGTTATGTTATTCCTGTGATGCAAGCACCACCTTCAAACTGAAACGCAATAAAAGATGCACTTCACTCAATATCATGTTCCTCGCAATACGCGCGGATGATTGGTAAGAAATCATCGGCGTATTTTTCGGTTGTATTGGGACTAACTCGATGAATTTGTATAAATTCTTCTTCCGTTTGTGGGAAATAGGTAGCCATATCTTCCAGCGTCTTATCCCAAAAGATGACAAACGCTGGAACCCCTTCTCTATCGGCAACCGTTTTGCGTTTATCGCGAAGTTGTTCAAAAAGTTCTGGAGAGTAGGTGTCCGATTCTGCAGATACCGATTCAGAAGCATTCGGTTCTTGGGTTTCGCCCTCTACTGAATCTATCTCATGTTCTTGGGTCGATTCAAATGTATTCAGCTCTTCAGTTTCGCTCTCTGTTGAATCTATGTTGTGTTCTTCACAATACGCACGGATAATTGGTAAAAAGTCGTCAGCGTATTTTTTAGTTTTCACACGACTAATACGATGAATTTTCCTAAATGCTTCCACCGATTGTGGTAATTGGTTTACCATTTCTTCCAACGTTTTGTTGCTAAAAATATGGTGTAATGGTAACTTCTCGCGAGCTGCCACCACTTTACGTTTGTCACACAGGTTCTCGAAAAGTCCCTGGGTATCAGGTATAGGTTTGTTAGATACTGGTTCATGAGTGTTCGGTGCTTCACTTATGCTTTCTGCCGAATCCACCCCATGTTTTTCGCAATACGCACGGATGATGGGCAAGAAATCATCAAGGTATTTCATCCGTACTTTTCCTATGCCCTTAATCTGCCCAAATTCTTCCGGTGTCTGTGGTAATTGAGTTGCCATCTCCTTCAATAAATCACGCGGCAAAACTCGCGATGCCTGTATCAGTTCTTCCTCTGCTATATTTCTACGTTTGTGGCAAAGTTTCTCAAACAGCCCTGGATCGTACTGGTATTGTTCCTCGGATTCGGATTCATAAGTGTTCAATTCCACGATTATACTATTTTCCGAATCCATATCTACCATACCTACCGGAAAACCCCGAAATTGATCGTCGGATGTAATTTTTTTTCTGTTGATTTTCCGACCCTTATCTGTCAAATGCAGGCTTCCATCTTCCTCATCGCGTTCATAAAGATTGTTTTGGAAAAATTGCAAAGCGAGATGGCACCACTGGGCTTTACTGTACTCCAGGCCGATCCCCCAGGTACTAAGTTTATTATGTTTGTTCTTAATAATCTTCTCTTGCTTCTCGCCGTGTAAAATATCAATGATATACAAAGCCCCTGCTGGTAGGCAAATAGGGATACTCGTATTTTCGCCTCGCAAAATACCAACGAAATATGTTTCGTCGAAAACCTCTGTTGCCTCGCTTTCATTAACTCGATGAAGACAAGATAAGAACATTTGCGCAGGAATTGTCAAATCCACCTGCTCGATTCTCATCTTGCGGCAATTATCACACATCCCGCAATTTTCGTTTTCGTATTGCTCTCCAAAATAATCCAATAATGCTTTGCGGCGGCATTTTAGTGAAGTTGCCCACGCAATGAGTTTTTGCAATGCTTCAATCCGTCCTTCACGTTGTGATGGATGTCCATCATCGATGAATTCGTTAATCGTATCTTCATCATCCGGACTGAACAACAGGAGACATTCTGCACGTTCCCCATCCCGGCCAGAACGACCGATTTCCTGATAATAAGATTCCATATCCTTCGGCAGCCATGCATGCAGGACAAACCTCACATTCGCTTTATCAATTCCCATCCCAAAAGCAATTGTAGCGACTATCACGTCTATATCACCGTTGATAAAAGCCTCTTGATTTTGCTTGCGTATTTCGCGATCCAGACCTGCATGATAGGGGCGTGCCGAAATTCCGTGTGCTACTAAATTCTCATGCAACCAGTCCACATGTGTCCTTTTTATGCAGTATATGATGCCTGACTCATTAGCGTGTTTTTTTATAAATGCTAAGGTCTGCCCGAGTAACTCAAACCGGGGTTCGACGGAGATAAGAAGATTTTCGCGATTAAAACTATCAATAAATTGGTTATTTGCTGGAAGGTTAAGGGATTGTTTGATATCCTCTTGGACTCGTGGGGTCGCGGTTGCTGTTAGGGCAATACATACAGCATTGGGGAATTGCTCACGAACCCAGTCCAATTCACGATAAGTCGGACGAAAATCGTGTCCCCACTGTGAAACACAGTGGGCTTCATCAATGGCGAGGCACATAACATTTGAGTCATAAAGCATTACATGGATTTCAGGGCGTTGTACAAGCGTTTCAGGAGCAATATAAAGCAACTTGATATCACCATTCCTGACTTCTTGCATTGTAGCAATATAATCTGCTTCCTCAACCGTGTGATTGAGGAAGGCAGCGCGGATTCCCTTTTGCCCTAACTGCATCACCTGGTCTTGCATGAGGGCAATCAATGGTGAAACGACAACAGTCAATCCATTAAAGGCACACGCCGGCAATTGATAACAGAGCGATTTTCCACCCCCTGTTGGTAGAACAACCAAAGTATCTTCGCCGTTACGAATCCGTTCAATGATCTCTTCCTGAAATGACAGAAATTGATCATGACCGAAAACGTTCCTGAGAATCTCTAAAGATGGTGTTTCCATTTGTGGTGGCTGTCTTTGTTCAGGTAAGGATAGTATTTCTTCTTCTATTACTTCTTCAAGAAACCAGCCAGAAAGTTGCACGTAACAGCGTTCTTCTGTGTTCCGTGTATCTCTTGGTTTCCACCAATGTGCCAATGACACGCGCAAGAGTGTACCTGCTGGAATCGTTTCAAGGGGTTTTTGAAAGCCAACGAAAGTGAGTGTGCAACCACCGTTTCCAGTAGGGTAGTGATAACGTAATTTTCGCATCTCTCGCTCGAGGGAAAGCTGTTGATCCGTTCGCCAAAACGTAGTGCTATAGGGAGGAATATCACCCCTAGGGGGGACGTACAGTGATCCGCTGTCCGTAGTTTTCAATAAACCTTCATAGAGTTCTCGCGGATCTCCAATTTTCGGGGGCATTAACAGTTCAATCGTGCTTTCCAAGTCTTTCAGGTCTTTTGTGGTGTGAAGGCGCGACTTTTTATGAACGACAATATTTTCGTTATGCGGTGGAATTAGTGAAGTTTCAGGTTCAGCGGAAATCTCCCAAATTTCGCCGACGTTATATTCTCTATTCGCGCCATCGTGTGGATCAGCATTAAACGGAATCAGTCGAACACTTTTTCCAGTCTCCGTAATCCCACCGATGCATGCGCCACCACCCATCCGGGTTTTCGCAACAATTAAGACTCTCACGGTAAAATATCTTCGACCTCCAAATTGAGTGTTTTCGCTAACTTATCCGCTACCAATGAACGATGGCATGCTTCAGGGGCGGTTTCCACACAAAAGAGAGCAACGACTTTAGCATCCGGTTCCAATTCATCCAAAAGGCTTTGAGGTTCAAAAGCAGTGAGGCATTCGGTGTGATAGGCTTCGATAAATGCTTTGCCCAAAGCAGTGCGTTTGCGTTTTGCGGTTTTCGTCGCTCTGTCCGCCGCTGCCTGTTTTTCTCGGACGGTTTTTGTCGGTCCTAAGTCTTTACGATAGATGTATCGGATACCGAGTTCAGCGAGTCGTTTTTGCAATCGAGTGCTGTTAGCAAATGCATAAGTTGCCCCGCGAACACCGCGTCGGCTACGGATATCACAGAAGGTATCAACTTTCGCGTGGCATAAAGCCTGAAAAAAACTGGACTCGTCAAATCCGTACACACCGATAGTAATAATTTTGATTTGCATAATAGATTAAATTAGGGGTGTTTTTTTCGAGAATGAAACGTCTCCTCACCAAACATCGACAGTTGCCCGCCCGTCAACCTTTCAATAACTTGATCTTGCGTTAGCTGCTCACCAGTTTCGTCGATATGCATGACCGCTATATTTTCATGCGTGAGCGTTGCACCGATAAGTTTACAGCGGTGGCACTCTTCCGGTTTTCCCTCACTACACATCAGGACAATAGAGTGTTGTTGCGAGAAGGCGGTCCGAAGACGTTGGATACCACGCTGATAAGACGCCGTGACTTTCACCTTTTCGTAATCAACTTTCCCATTGACGTAGCAGGTTTCATCGTCAGGTCTACCACCGAGTGTATCCCCCATAAATATGTAGCGGATACCGTGTTGTTCCAGTGCATTCGCAAGTTGTGCTTTCGAGAATTCCGGTTTGTAGCGCGAATAAGGGGCTGAGCGGACATCGATGAGGTAGGCAATCCCATGTACCTGTAGCAGTTCAATGAGTTCCGCTATCGAACGGCTTCCGTAACCTATCGTGTAAATTGGAGTGAGGGCAGATGGTTTTCCCATGATAGAGATATAGTATCATAAAATCCGCAAAAAGGCAATGCGCCTCCTAAAATCCTGTAAATCCTAATTCAGACAACCAACGACCATTTCGTTAAATAAAATATAACCAAAATCCGCTTTCACGGAGAACGCACAATTCCAAGTTCAGAAACCCAGTGGAATCAAGGCTCCAAAAAATCCTCCGTGAAACCTCCGTGAATCGCGCTAAAAACACTCCACCTGCTGACGAGGTGTTTTTGCTTGGGTGTTTCCCTCCTAACCTCGCCTATTCATATATATTTTCAAAAATCACTTGAATTTCGCAAGAATATCCTATATAATTTCTACAATCTAAGAATATCTAAAAAAAAATAAAAACACAATCTGGAGGTGTCTGTTATGTTTTTGGGTTTCTTTGATCCACTGTACTTCGTATTCCTCGCGCCAGGACTCGCACTGTCCCTATACGCGACGTTTCGCACAAAAAGAACTTTCTCAAAATATTCACAAGTCGGTTCGCGGGGCGGGTTAACAGGCGCACAAGCCGCGCAACTTATGCTCCAAAGACACGGGATAAGTGGCGTGCGGATTGAACGCGCAAGCGGATGGCTCAGCGACCATTACGATCCAAGTCAGAAAACACTGCGGCTGTCAGACGATGTCTATTCGAGCCAATCGCTATCGGCAATAGGCGTCGCCTGTCATGAAGCTGGGCATGCGATGCAGGACGCACACGGCTATGCAATGCTAAACCTGCGCACCGCCCTCGTACCTGCAACCAATTTTAGTTCAATGTTCTCGTATATTCTCATAATGGTGGGCTTCTTTATTCAACCCTTCCTGCTGCTTGGTGTCGGACTCTTTGCAGTAGGCGTCGTCTTTTCGCTCGTCACGCTTCCCGTTGAATGGGATGCCAGCAAACGCGCCAAAGTCGCAATGGACGAAGCCGGAATGCTCTCGCCAGAAGAAAATCGACATGCAAGCAAGGTGCTTAATGCAGCGTTCTTAACCTATCTCGCTGCAGCAGTAACAAGTCTCCTGACACTACTCTATTACCTATTTCGGTTAGGGTTGTTGGGCGGCGGGGATGAGTAGTTGTCAGTACGCTACGCTTTCAGTACGGGGCTGCGCCCCTTTCAGTACTCAGTCCAGAGGTTGCTGTGGGTATCGCAAACGTTCGCAACTGCCACAACGGGTGACCGACAACCGAAAACGGAACGCAGTGGAGCGAACTGACAACCGACAACTATTCGCTTTTGCTCGCAATATCAACCCCCGGCCACTGATCGTCCTGCTCCGTAATATCAACGACGATGCCGTCTGGGTCTTCCACCTTAAAAGCGACCGAGGGAAGTTCGTCCGAATTCGGGTCATAAGGTTTGCTACCGTCTAAACCCTCCCAGGTAATCTCAAAACCGAGGTCCTCACACCGCTCTGCTGCTTCTCGCAAATTTGGGACACGGACACCGATATGGAGGTAGTCCAACATTCCACCGACGTGTTGCGGGCGTTTAGGACCGCCGTGTTGAAAGACCCGGAAGTTATGATAACCATCAGTGAGATCGTAGCAACCGTTCATAGTTGAAAAGACACGCAAACCGAGCGCATCGCGCCAGAAACGGATGCTCTTTTCCAAGTCCGTCGTGCGGACACCAATGTGTACAAGTGTTGTTGACATGAGAGACTCTCCTTTATACTATGGTGAATTATAAAAATACATGGGACTTACGCATTTCCTCTTAAAGTCCCCCTACCCCCCTGATAAGGGCGGTGAATGCCACACGGCATTCATACCGTTGATTATATGGGGGGTTGGGGGATTTAGGGGGTTAAATCACTGAAATAACGCCTTTTTGGGTGAAATATATTGCTTTTTTACCCAATTTGCGTAAGTCCTGATACTGTCAGAGCCGATTGTTAATCACAGAGGGACTACAATCTTGAAAATCCTATAATCCTATAAATCCTGGTTCAGACAATTAAATCCAAACAGTCGGTTCACGGTTTTCTGCGCGGTGCTCATAGAGCAACTTGACATTATCCGGTAGTTGGTCGAAAGTTTCACCCGGAATCGTTGCCGTATTCACGCCGAAAAGTTCCAAATTGAGCCACCACGGTGCGTATCTCACGACAACAGCAGTCCGCTTACCCGCACTCGGATTTTCTGCGTTAGAATGCCAAATCCGGCTATCCATAATGAGTACGCTGCCCGCGCTGCCGGTCGCTTGCATTTCGCCGTCAAGGGGGTTCCGATCACCAATACCGTCTTCTTTGCCTCTGGGGTTCCGCAGATCCACATGCGTCTTCGGAACAATCCATGTACCGCCGTTTTCTGTCGTAAACTCCGAAAGCATCCAGAGGGTGGTAATACCGATAACAGCACTCGGAAATGGTTGCGGGATGTGCCATTTCTGGTTCAGATCATACGGGAAATCGGAGTGATATGCGCGCACCAATTCATAATGCGGTGGACGAATCTTATACTCCGTCTGGGAGATCCGTACCTGTGATCCCAACAACTGTTGGATGACAGTGAGGAGTCGCTCATTCGCGAGATGTTCAGCAAATTTCGGCATGAAGCTAATAACATTACGTTCCCATCTACCGTTCTCTTTGCTGAATTCATTGTAATCAGCTTCCGATGTTTCGACCTCTTCACGAACCGCGCCAACGACATTAGCGGGAATAACATTGTCTAAGACACACCAGCCTTCTTCCCGCATCTGCGTAACGTAAGGTTCAGTCGCTTTTAATAGGTTGTCTGCCATTGAAGTCTCCTTGCATATTATGGTTCGCAACCACTTTTTCGCTCACGGTTGTAGCGGACCGCTGTCTTGATAAGCGGAGCAAGCCGCATCACCTTGCCAAGCGAACCGATGATCCCGATTTCACGAGTCGTTATCGCACCCATGACATTGAGTTCGCCTGTCCAAAACTTGTAGGCAACGTCGCCTGTCATCGTAAGTTCAACATCCGGGTCAATATTTTCACAAGTGCCTTGGGTGATGATATATTCGCCATTCGCTGCCGTTAGTGTCATCGTACAGTTGGGCTGCGTGTAATTAAATCGAACATTCAGCGTCAGCGATTTCAGTGCCGCTTGCGCTTCTGGTAGCGTGGCGATTTCTTCAAAAAGTTCGCTAATATAACTATAAAGCTGATCTGGTGCTTCAAATATAGCCATAAGTACCGTACAGCATACCATATAATAGGGCGGAGGTCAAAAAAATAAAAGTGAATTTCTTCAAAACATTTCCTGTTGACGTGAAATCTGACGAAGATGTGCGAAATTACTTCGCTTCTCGGACGATCGCCTACGAATCTCCAATTGGATCTATCGGCATAGTTGCGGCGGATCAAAATAATATTTCGCATCTCTTCTTTGCCCAAAGTTTTCCGTTCGATGAACCCCCAAATCTTCAAGCCCAATACCCAGTACTAACGCGTGTACGGAAGCTGCTTGACCAGTATTTTGCCGGTGGGTCATTTGATACCTCCGAAGTTCCGATCAAGATAGACTGTGGAACTCGCTTCCAAAACAAAGTCTGGGACGCTATTCGGCAGATTCCACACGGAGAGGTGCGCAGCTACAAGTGGATCGCAGAACAGATAGAGAAACCAAAGGCTGTTCGGGCTGTAGGCAGGGCAGTAGGCGCAAATGCGGTTTCTATTTTCGTTCCGTGTCATCGGGTTATCAGAAGCGACGGAACACTGGGAGGTTACGGCGGCGGTATAGCGCGAAAACGTCAGTTATTGGCACTTGAAGGTTTTTTTAATGATTAAAAAGGAATTTTGAACGTGACATCACAAAAAAAATTAGGTAAAGCGACCCAAGCTATACACGCTGGCGAGATGGAAGTATCCCCTACGGAAAAAAGTGGAACCCCTTTATTACCACCCATCTATCAAAACAGCACGTTCCGGTTCACAACAGCCGCTGAGTGCGCTGAAGCGTTTCGAGATGAAGAGAGTGGTTATGTCTACACCCGCTGGGGCAATCCAACACAGGAGATATTGGAGAAAAAGCTCGCTATCCTTGAGATGGGGGAATCCGCACTTGCAACAGCATCAGGAATGGGAGCGGTCAGCGTAGCATTACTCACGGCTTTAACTGACGGTGGGCACGTGGTCGCTATGGAAAACCTCTATTCCGCTACCTTCCAAATCCTCAATGAAGATCTTCGGAGGTTCGGGATTGAAACAACGTTTGTTGATGCGACAGACCCGACGCAAATTGAACGCGCTATCAGAACGGATACAAAGGTGCTCTACCTTGAAAGCCCAACGAATCCACTCTTAAAACTGGTTGACTTGCAAGAAGCTGCCGAGATAGCAAAAACAAACCGGATAACCTCAATGATTGACAACACATTTTCAACGCCGTGTGGACAGCAACCGATTCCGCTTGGCATTGATGTAGTTGTTCATAGCATGACGAAATATCTCAGTGGCAATGGGGCGGTCATCGCTGGAGCGATTATCGGGGAGAAGGCGTTCATTACACGCGCGAAAGAAGGGGCGTTGCGCAACTTCGGGGCGGTCATCAGCCCGTTCAACGCATGGCTAACACTGCATGGACTAACAACGCTGCCCTTACGTTTTACGCAACACTGTGAAAACGCCGCACGCGTCGCAGCGTTCCTTGAAGCACACCCAGCAGTGGAATGGGTCCGTTATCCCGGCTTGCTTAGCCATCCGCAGCATGAACTCGCCAAACGCCAGATGAGTGCTTTCGGTGGTATGATAACACTGGAGCTGAAAGGTGGACGCGATGCCGGTGAAGACCTTGTAGATCGGCTTCAACTCTGCTCACTTGCAGTCAGTTTAGGGGATGTCCGGACCCTTATCTGCCATCCGACTTCAACGACGCATTCACATGTGCCAGCAGAAATCCGGCACCGCACCGGCATTACAGATGGCTTGGTCAGAATTTCGGTCGGATTGGAAGATGTCGAGGATATTCTCGCAGACTTAGAACAAGCTTTAGAGTCCCGTACCCCTTAAATTCTGAATATAATTCTCGCTGATACTATTTGAAGGGTGTGCGCCCTCTTTATGAGGTTCCGAAAATTCTATAAGCAGCTTCCGATAAGCCTCTATTGCTAACTCCGTATCGCCGTTGTCCTCATAGATTTTGCCAACCCAATATTGCGCTTGTCGACGGTTATCGTAATCGTAGGTGCTATTATCCGCGACCTTCTGATACGCCTCGATAGCACTCGGCATATCTTGGTTCGCATAAGCAATTTGCCCGACGTAGATTTGCGAGTTAGCAGCATTTTCGTTGCGCGGATACATATCAATCGCTGCCTCAAGTTTGGTGATGGCTTCGTCATACTTTCCGAGCCTTTCGTATGCCCATCCCATGTAAAAGTGAGCATCTTGCCCGACTTTCGCGTCCGGATACAGGTCGATAACCTTCTGGTATTCTGCTACCGCCTCTTCATATTTGCCCTCCGCAAGATAGGTCTGCGCGACACCGAAACTCGCGAGGGGTCCCAATGTAGGATCTCCTGAATCAACAACATTTGTGAATTCCACACGTGCAGTTTCATAGTCTTGCTTCTTGAGGTAAATTTCGCCGCTAACGTACAGAATCTGGTAGAGCAGAGGACTATTGCTAAACGGCTCCCGAAGGGCATCTAACTGCGCCAGTGCGATATTCAATTCGCCCTTGCCGTAATAACACATTGCCGTATTAAACTGCGCCTGTTCCGACAGTTCGCTACCCGGATATGCCGTAATTAATTGATTGTAGAGCGCAAGGGCTCGATCGTAGTATGCCGCAAGGGATTCAAGGGTGCCAGTCCGTTTGAGTTCCTCCGCAATCTGGTAAGAGGCGAAAGCGATTGCGTACATTGAATCGTCCGCCCATTCGCTGTCCGGGTAATTATTGATGAGCCGGCGAAAAAGGGCAAAAGCTTCTTCGTCAGTACGTGGAATACGAGAGGCGAGCTGATAGATGGCATCATCTGCCCACAAGCTGTCAGGGTATTTCTCAAAAACTTCACGATATGCAGCTCGGACTTTCCGCAAACGTTTCTTATCCGGTTCGTCCAGTGTTATCGGTGGGTTGTCAATCTCTTGTGCCGCTGTCCACGCTTTATCAGCGTTATCGTAATAGTGCGCGTAACTCTTGCTATTGTTCGTGACGCGTCCCAGCCAAAACCCGCCAGCGAGCGCAACAATAATGCAAATCTCCGCAATTATAAACTGCTTCATCTTTTTTCTCCTCGACAAGTATTTATTTTAACGTGAATTCGGATTCAGTACGTTGATTCCCCGCTCCAGATGCTTCTATATATTGAACTCACGTTATGCTAAATATATTAGCAAGGCTCCCGAAATATGTCAAGTACAGTTTAGTGTAGCAAATTTTGTGCCGATCTGAAAATGCTTGGCTTGTACCGACTTTACTAACGGAGTCCAGAAAACACTGCACAAAATCGGACATTCCTTATATCCAGTTGCCCGAAAAAGGACAGAAACCCCCTTAATTCCCTTGACAACATAAGGGCGGTTTGGTAAAATCTATGAAAGTATATCAACCGCTTTTTCTTTACATGAGGATTAGGAATTTAATCGGGTAACACAGACATAATCTCTTCCTGTAGGAGCAAGTGTTTTTGCTTGGGTGTTTCTTCATGCTCGCGATCCGTGATGCGTGTTCAAGATTATGTAATTACCCAATTTATTTATTAATCTGCATCCAAAGAAAAGGCATACAATCAGATTTTAATCAAACTGTTAGCAATTATAACAGACCTTATCAACGGACTTTATTAAACGACCTCTGCAATGGAGGTCACACCAAAAAGAGAGGATTTTTTGTGCGCAAATTTTTGTTTCGTATTTCTGCATTGATTTTAGCGGTTTCATTGGTAACCCCTCTACTCGCGAGAGGCGAAGAGGGTATATTAGACAAGGTGAAAAATAGAGGACGACTGGTATGTGGGGTGAACAAAGAATTACCCGGTTTCGGTTTCCTCGGTCAGGATGGTAAATGGAAAGGATTTGACGTAGATTACGGCAGAGCGATTGCTGCCGCTGTTCTGGGCGACCCGAACAAAGTTGAGTTTCGTCCGCTAAAGGCTGCTGATCGTTTTCCCGCCCTTCAGACAGGTGAAATAGATGTTTTAATCCGAAACACTACTTGGACCCTGACTCGTGACACGGACTTAGGTGCTGATTTCGCGCCCCCAACCTTTTATGACGGTCAGGGTTTTATGCTCCGCAAGGATCTCGGTATAACTTCGCTCAAGGAGTTGGCAGGTGCCACTATCGGTGTCACCGCTGGCAGCACCACGGAGTTAAACCTCGCCGATACCACACGCTCCTTAGGGATCGAAGTTGAACCTATTGTTTTTGCAGAAACTGAGACGCTTTACCAGAGTTACGATCAGGGACGTTGCGATGCGGTGACAAGCGATAAATCGCAATTAGTCTCCCGCCGCCAATCACTAAAAAATCCAGATGACCATGTTATTCTTGATGTAACCATTTCTAAGGAACCCTTGGGACCTGTCACTGTCCACGGAGACAACAAGTGGAATGATGTCGTGAGTTGGGTTATTTACGCTACGTTCTTTGCCGAAGAGCACGGCATTACGCAAGCCAATGTCAACACTTTTGAAACAGAGAACCCCGAAATCAAGCGTTTCTTAGGTACAGATGATAGCGCGGGGATGGGCGAAAAACTTGGTCTGCCAAAAGACTGGGCACGTCAAGTTATTGCTGCCGTCGGCAACTATGGCGAGATTTTTGAACGCAACCTGACACCGCTGGGGCTGCCACGTGGCGTCAATAAACCTTGGACACAGGGCGGTCTACTCTACGCAATCCCGTTCCGTTAGATAGTCCCTGTGCATGTCCATACGATGTTCCGACAGTAAAAATATGGAGAGTAATTCACTTACAGTTGTATCTGGAAAAATCCCCTTTTGGCGAGATGTCCGAGTGTTGCGGATCTTGTTTCAGGTTGTCTTTCTGCTCGGTGTGATTCTGTTGTTAGCCATTCTTTACACGAATATGTTAAAGGGTCTTCGCGGGCTTGGGCTAACGCTGAACCTCAATTTCCTTCACGACGAAGCAGGGTTTGACATTTCGGAGGGGGCAATCCCTTATGATCCTTCGGATACCTATTTGAAGGCGTTCTGGGTTGGGATCCTGAACACCCTCAGAGTCAGTATCATAGGGATAGTCTGTGCTACACTTATCGGGCTCCTTTTCGGTATCGCTCGCCTGTCTAGCAACTGGTTAATCCGAACGATAGCAGCCGCTTATGTGGAATGTTTCCGTAACATTCCGCTTTTATTGCAGATTCTATTTTGGTATACCGCCGTAGTCGCACAACTTCCGAGGGTCAGGGAGAGTATCGAATTTTTCGGCGGTGTGTTCATTAATAACCGAGGAGTATACCTCCCTTCGCCTGAACCGACCCCGGGCCTGAAAATTTGGCTATGGTTTCTCGGGGCAGGTTTACTCCTTGCGGTGATTCTCTATATTGTGCGATG
This sequence comes from Candidatus Poribacteria bacterium, assembly GCA_022826805.1. Lineage (GTDB taxonomy): Bacteria > Poribacteria > WGA-4E > WGA-4E > WGA-3G > WGA-3G. Next base: position 55,973 of record JAJDUH010000065.1, on the reverse strand, counting down.
GCGGCAACTTCAACAATTGGATCGTCCTGGCTTCCGCGCGAAGTGGGCACTGCCTGCTTTCCTTATCGTTGCGCTCTGTGGATGGTTTTTGACACCCGGCAAACCCTTTACGCTGGATTTACCAGCACTACAAGGTTTCAACTACCAAGGCGGGATGCGTTTTACACCGGAGTTCTCTGCCCTTTTAATTGCACTTTCCATATATACAAGCGCATTTATTGCTGAAGTCGTGAGAAGTGGTATACAATCGGTCGTTAAGGGGCAACGGGAAGCCGCAAGAGCCGTCGGCTTGAAGGAGGGGCAAACCTTACGCTTGGTCGTTCTACCACAGGCTATTCCTATTATCGTGCCACCGCTCACAAGCCAGTACCTGAACCTCGCAAAGAATTCAAGTTTAGCGGTTGCAATCGCTTTCCCCGATCTGGTTCATGTAGGAGATACCATGCTGACTCAGACGGGACAATCAATTCCAGTTTTTGCGATGGTTATGGTAAGTTACTTAATTATCAGTTTAACAACATCAGCGGCTATGAATTGGTATAACCGTTGGATTACCCGAATCGGTCAATAACCGACAGCCTCTTTGTAGGAGGGAACTCCAAATTTTGCCCCCGGTGAAGTGCATAAGCACTTCATACCGTTGATTCTGATTTACGCGGCAAAATATGTCTTAGCTTTACATTTCCCGACGCTCGGTGCCCTGGGTCGCGATTCGGAGATCGCTCCTACACAAGATATGTAAACTTATTTTTATGATTCACCATAATAAGGAAGGCACATCACACAGTGGAAGAACGAGAGTTCACACAAGAAATTAAACCACCTGCCAACACAAAAGGGGCAGCACAATGGCTCAAAGGCAATTTGTTTAACACTTGGTACAACGCGCTCTTGACCTGTTTGGCACTTGTGCTCCTATTCTTTGCTTTTAAAGGGCTCCTGATTTGGGCGTTCACCGAAGCGAAGTGGGGTGTGATCCCAGCGAATTTTCGGCTCTTTATGGTCGGGTCTTATCCACAAGAACAGATATGGCGCGTATGGAACGCGATTTATATCTTAAGTGTACTCATAGGTTTGAGTGCTGGGCTCTGGGGTGGTTTGGTACTCCGATTTGCTGTTGTTCTCAGTGGTGTTTGGTTTATCAGTGCGCTTCTCCCCTTTGAACTCGCAACGCGGGGATGGTGTTTAGGCGCGATCGCTATGATAGCGGTTTCCTTCTTCCTTGGACGTGGCAGAGTAGGTTTGCGACCTTGGATTTTGGGAGGGTGGATACTCTCTTTCCCAGTAATCATGGTGGTATTACGAGGGTTCGGGGAGAATGGTGTTCTGACAAGCAATTGGGGCGGACTGCTTCTCACGTTGATCTTAGCGGTCGTAGGTATCGTCGTTTCTTTCCCGCTTGGCGTATTTTTAGCGCTCTGCCGCCAGAGCAATCTCCCCGCTATCCGATGGGTTTCAACAACTTACATTGAGACGGTTCGCGGGGTACCGTTGATAACAATCCTATTCATGGGCAACGTCCTAATACCGATATTCATGCCGGGGCTTGATATTAACCAAGTTTTACGGATGATGCTCGGCATAATCTTCTTTGCCGCCGCTTACATGGCAGAGAATGTTCGAGGCGGACTTCAAGGAATCCCCAGGGGACAACACGAAGCTGCACAAGCCGTAGGACTGAACTACGCGCAGACGACGCTGTTTATCGTCTTACCGCAAGCACTCCGATCTGTCATTCCAGCGATTGTTGGACAATTCATCGCGTTGTTTAAGGACACATCTCTCGTCTCTATCATCGGACTCATTGACCTCTTGGGGGTCGCTAAAAGTGTTATCGCCAACCCGGACTGGCTCGGACTGCAAGCCGAGGTCTATCTGTTCGCCGCAGTTATCTATTTTGTTTTCTGTTATGCGATGTCCTATACCAGCCAGGACATTGAGACAGACTTGGGCGTTGGAAAGCATTAAAACTTGTAGGTTCAGGATCAACTTGGAAATATCTAACAAGGAATCTAAAAAATGGCAGAACACGAAAATGCACCGAACGATCCAATTATTATGTGCGAAGACGTACATAAATGGTTTGACGATTTCCATGTCCTCAAAGGAATCACCACCTCCTTCGAAAAAGGCGAAAGGGTGGTAATATGCGGTCCCTCTGGATCAGGCAAATCCACGTTCATTCGGACCCTGAACCGACTCGAGGAGCATCAACGCGGCACTATTATCATTGATGGGGTAGAACTGACCGATGATCTCCGTAATATTAATCTTATCCGTCAAGAAGTCGGTATGGTGTTCCAACAATTCAATCTGTTTCCGCATCTGACAAACTTGGAGAATATCACCTTAGGGCCCATCCGGGTCAGGAAACTGACGAAAACTGAGGCAGAAGAGATCGCTTTATCGCTTTTAGAACGGGTGGATATTGCAGATCAGGCGTACAAGTACCCCGCAGAAATTTCGGGCGGACAACAGCAGCGCGTCGCAATCGCAAGAGCCTTGGCGATGGAACCCAAAATTATGCTCTTCGACGAACCGACAAGCGCGCTTGATCCGGAGATGATCACGGAAGTCCTTGATGTTATGCGTGAACTCGCGCACTCCGGCATGACCATGCTTGTTGTTACCCATGAGATGGGGTTTGCCCGTGAAGTCGCTGACCGGATTCTCTTTTTCGATGAAGGGGTGATTGTTGAGGAAGCGGCACCCGCAGATTTCTTCGATAATCCGCAGCACGAACGCACGAAACTTTTCATCTCACAGACATTACAACATTAGAGATGTTTGCAAATTGGTAGGCGAGGTGTTTTTGCTTGGGTGTTTCCCCCTAACCTCGCCGGTTCGTAATATATCAGTAATTGTAAATTCTACTCTACCTTTCATGAAGAAGACATAGGACAAAAAATGCGATTGAACAACAAAATTGCCATTGTTACAGGTGCAGGACGCGGTATCGGTAAAGCAGTTGCCCTTCGGTTCGCTGAAGAAGGGGCGAAAGTCGTTGTTGATGACCTGAACGATGCCAATGGAACTGCAACTGTCTCTGCGATCACCGATGCGGGCGGTGAAGCACAGTTTGTCAACGCCGATGTCGCCGATACTACCGATGCAGAAAGACTCATCGCTGAGACTGTTGACGCTTACGGCACAGTTGACATTCTTGTGAACAATGCCATCTGTTCCACAGCCGATGTACTCAACAACAACTGGGAGGCGAACTTGGCAGTCGCACTTCGCGGCACCAGCCACTGTTCCAATGCCGTCGTTCCTGTGATGCAAAAGGGTGGAGGGGGTAGCATTGTTAACATCGCCTCAGTCAACGGACTTATCGGGTTACAGGCGATTCATGCCTATTCTGCTGCGAAAGGCGGCGTTATCGCACTCACCCGATCTATGGCAGTCGCACATGGGAAAGACAACATCCGTATCAACTGTATCTGTCCGGGAACAATTCAGACCGAAGTTTGGGAACCGATGATTGAACGCAATCCACAGATCTTGGACGAAATCACACCGTGGTATCCGCTTGGACGAATTGGGCAGCCCATTGACATCGCCAACGCCGCGCTTTTCCTCGCCTCCAATGAAGCCAGTTTTGCGACAGGGGCAATCTTCGTCGTTGATGGTGGCTTGACCGCAGGCAATCATCAATTCCCGATCTAAAAGTAGTAGGCACACTCCGTGTGCCGTAACAAAAAAGAAAAAGCATATTGGAACAGCCCCAGTGGGGCGAAAAGTGCATAGAATCTATATCGGCAACAACGCTCTCTCGCATTGGCACAGAAAGGACACAATCCTATGTCAAAAGAAAAATTCGACAAAAAATTGATTAAACTCCTTGAATCCCGCCCTGACTTTGTTGATGAAGCGGGAGAACTTCACCGAGCAAACGTCAGAGAACGCGCGTGGAAACTTGACCACGACCTTATCAAATTACTACTTACCGACAAAGAGGTTGAGACAAAATTCTTTAAAGAAATTGAGGGACGTTGGATTTTCGACAATAACACCTTTGTTGACTATATCACCGATAAAAACTTCTTTGCCGACTCTTACACTAAGTTCCGCAATAAGATTGGATTGAACATTGATGGAAAGTTTCTCAGTGAACGCGGTGAAGTTGCACTCGTCTGGCCATACAAAGACTGCGTCTTAGAGGGTGGACAAGCGCGTGAAGAAGAAAAACGCAAAGAAATTTTCTTCAACGAGCTCCTCGCACAAGACGAAATCAACCGTATGTTCGATCCGAAGGTTCTTACCAACTGGAAACGTCACACCGCCGCAGGTGAACAAAATGTAACAGCGATCAAACGCGATGAGAACGGCACAATTCGCGAAAACCTCATTGTCAAAGGAAACAACCTCATCGTACTCCACACCCTCAAAGAACAGTTCCGTGGACAGGTTAAACTCATTTACATTGACCCCCCGTATAATACCGGAAATGATAGTTTCGGCTATAACAATAGCTTTAACCATTCCAGCTGGCTGACATTCATGAGAAATCGGTTGGAGATTGCACGGACGCTTTTGAAGGATGATGGGGTTATTCTGATTCACATTGACGATCAGGAAATGCACTATTTAAAACTCGTAGGGGACGATATATTTGGGAGACACAATTTTATCGCAACTGTCCCGAGAAAAACACGAAGTGGAAGAAATAATGTGCCTTACAATTTGTCTCAAGACTTTGACTGGATGCTAATGTACTCAAACAAGGCAGCCAATAAAGACAATATCTTCCAGCGGACAGTTTCAAGAAAATATCATACGTCCTCGGACTTCCCTAACGATGAATGGAGATTAAGCGACCTTACAGTTCAGGCTACAATTCATGAACGTCCCAATTGCAACTTTACATTGGTGAATCCGAAAAATGGACAAGAATTTCCAGTGAATCCTAATCGCTGCTGGGGCTTTCCCCGAGATTCATTTCATGACTATTATAAATTGGGAAAAATCGTTTTTCCTGGCGACTATAACTTCCTCAACATAAGACAGCCGGCATTGCGCGTTTTCAAATCTGAAGAGATTGAAAGAAAAGGGAGCGATTACGATAAGGCTTCTGTCTCATCAAACTTTCTTAACCAAGCTATGGACGAATTGCTAGAAAGCATGATGAATAGCAAAGGTACAGATGAAATTGTAGAACTTTTTGGAAGAAAAGAATTCTCGTACCCGAAGAATGAACTACTGATGCAACGCATTATTGAATACATAACAAAAGTAGGGGATATTGTTTTAGATTTCCATTTGGGCTCAGGCACAACTGCCGCTGTTGCCCACAAGATGGGCAGGCAATACATCGGTATTGAACAAATGGATTATGCCGAAACTCTCCCCGTTGAACGCCTAAATAAAGTGATCGCCGGCGAACAGGGAGGCATCTCCAAATACCTCAATTGGCAAGGTGGGGGGGGCTTCATCTATTGTGAACTTATGCCCTATAACGAAGTTTTCATGGAACGAATCCAGTTCGCTAAATCCAGTGAAGAACTTTTGGACATCTGGAACGATATGTCAAAAGATTCTGTTCTGAATTGGTATGTCAAACCTCAAAAACCAGAAGAAGCAGAAGAGCACTTTATCGCTATCAACGATGTTGGGAAACAGAAGCAGCTGTTAGCGGGGCTGCTGGATAAGAACCAACTCTACGTTCATCTCTCTGAAATAGAGGATGAGGCGTTTACAGTCAGTGAAGCAGATAAGGTGTTGAATAGGGCGTTTTATGGTGAATAAGTCTTTGTACAGCAAACTTTTAGTTTGCGAAATAATACGGCACAAACCAAAAGTTTGTGCTACATCCATCATTCGCGAAATGTCTAAGTTGAACTTGCATTATAGTGGTATTAGAAGGAATAATGAATGACTGAAGATAGAAAACAGGTACTAACGCAGTTGCTATATGAAGCAATAACGAATTTGGAAATACGACTGAACTCAACAAATAGACCTCAATTGCCCTCTGTTATTGATATTCATCAATACAAAAGCATTCTACAACAGTCGTGGAAGGATGATTCACTCGACACCTCATCACTTGTGATGTGTTATAAGGCGCACATAGCAGGTAAATCAGTAGAATTGCAACTGCTTGACTTCATCAGAACGGAATATGCCGAATTTATCAATGAAGAAGACTGTATCGAATCTGCATGTTCTTTTATTGCACGGGGAGGACCCTCCGGAGGTTTTCCCTTGAACTATCTTTTAGACCAACTTCTAAAAATTGCCATTGTTTACGGAATAGAAAAGGCAGTATCAGATTTTGAGAGAGGTGCCGGAAAGGGGCAGCAATCTTTCCGGTACATGGCATTACTTGAAGGAATAAGAGTGGAAACAGAAATGCAAATTTTTAAAGGAGTCAGATTGGCTCCTCTGCCGCTTTCAACATCCGAGATCTCGAACTATTTACCTGATATGGTCAATTTCTCCATATCACCACATTCTTTACTGGGAAAAACGTTGCTGATTATTGATGCTTCCGTATTTCCTATATTTTATAAACCTTATCCTGAACTATTTAACGATGACTACCATGAAGACAAATTACCGTTTCATGTCGAAGTGGCTGATGGAAAGTTTTCCGACTTTAAAATAGAGGAGTTTTATAAGTACTTTTGCCAAACCTTATCTTTATCTTGTAATTCGGCGGTTCAAGTTATTATTAACTGGCGAAGTTTGCCGCAAGATGAGCTTTTTAATTTGAGTAAACTTGGTGTAAATCACATTGCTTATGGCTATAATACTGGAGAATTTGACACTTTTGTTGGTGTCAACAAAGTTCAAATCCAAAAAACTAAATATTTGTATGATGTCTTAACTGATAGTGAGATAGAAATACGCGAAAAATTACAGATACCCATTGATAGATGGATAAAATCAAAAGCAGAGAGTAATCCTGTAGATAAAATGATTGACTTGGGAATAGCCTTTGAAGCCCTCTATTTACCGAAAGCCAACGTAGACCAATTATCTTTTCAATTCCGTCTCCGCGCCTCTTGGTACTTGGGAAAAGATAAAGCAGATCGGAAGATGCTAATAGATGAGTTTAAGTCCATATATACCTTGCGTTCCAAGGCTGTTCACAATGGAGAACTCCCCCAGAGGGTTAAAGTTAAAAAGGGAGAATCCGTTCCTACATCAGAATTTATTACAAGAGCTCAGAACTTGTGTCGAGACTCCATAATGAAGATTTTGGAAGATGGGGAATTCCCTAATTCTAATTATTGGAACAATTTGATACTCGGTGAGTAAACGTTGACTCGGTAAAAGTCTTTGTACCGCAAACTTTTAGTTTGCGGGATAATAGGCACAAACTAAAAGTTTGTGCTACTTATAGGAAAATGTATGATGTCTGAACAATTTCTTTACGAACGTCTCACAAACGCTTTCGAGTTTGGAGTATCCAAACCTGAAATGCCGGATAGTATCACGCAAAATCTGAAGCCTACGTATGAACTGCGTCCGTATCAAGTAGAGGCGTTTGCAAGGTTAATTCACTGCTTAAACATGGATTTTCCCGGCAAAAGAAATCCTTTACATCTGCTGTTTAACATGGCAACAGGTAGCGGTAAAACGCTTATTATGGCGGGTTTAATTCTTTATCTCTATGAACACGGATATCGTAATTTCCTCTTTTTCGTCAACGCCGACAATATCATTGAGAAAACTAAAGACAACTTCCTTAATCCAGCATCCTCAAAATACCTTTTCAATACAAATATCTGTTTCAAAGGTGACCAGGTTAAGGTAACAGAAGTGGAAAATTTTGAAGGTGTCAACGAGAACGACATCAACATCCGGTTCGCTACAATTCAGAAGTTACACAGCGAGCTGACAACAGAGAAAGAGAACGCCTTAACCTTTGACGATTTTAAAAAAAGGAAAATTGTACTCTTGTCTGATGAAGCGCACCACATGAACGTCTCTACGAAGACACAACAGATCGAATTAAACCTAACGGGAGAGAATCCGACGCAGAAGGAAAAACCGACGTGGGAAAACACCGTTGAAAATATATTCAACGCAAACGATGATAACCTGTTATTGGAATTCACCGCCACTTTTGATGACAAAACATCTGCAATCGTAGAAAAGTATCGAAATAAGATTATTTACCGCTATGATTTAGTCCAATTTCGGAATGACAAATACTCAAAAGATATTGAAATCGTGAGGTCCGATTTCAGCTTGGAGGACCGCATCTTACAAGCGATCATTCTCAATCATTACAAAGAGTCTGTTGCAACGGCACACAGCATCCAACTGAAACCTGTTATTCTGTTTAAGGGAAAAACAATCCCTGAGTCCGAAAAGAACAAAGATGACTTCCATAAACTTATTGATAGTCTCACCAGAAATGATATTGACAGGATTCGGAGATCTGAAGTTCTAATTATTAAACAGGCGTTTCGTTTCTTTGATAAACATGGTACTGGTTCTGAACGACTGGTACGCGATCTAAAAGTGAATTTTCAGGAGAGGTACTGCCTTGCTGTCAACTCTAAAGTAGAAAAAGAGAAGTATCAGGTAGAGGTGAACAGGCTTGAAGAGACAAATAATCCTATTCGTGCTATTTTCGCTGTGCAGATGCTCAGTGAGGGGTGGGATGTGCTGAACCTGTTCGACATCGTCCGCTGTTATGATACCGGCAGTACAGGGCATAACAAGATTGGAAAAACGACAATTGCCGAGGCACAACTTATCGGGCGCGGTGCACGTTATTATCCTTTTACGCTGCCTGGGCACGAGGACAAGTACCAACGCAAATTTGACGAAAACATTGAACATGAACTCCGCGTTTTGGAGGAATTTCATTATCACAGCATTAACGATTTGCCTTACATCACTGAAATCAAAAAGGCATTGGTACAGAGAGGGTTAATAGACGAACAGACCCTGACTCGCCAGTTGAAACTCAAGGAGTCATTCAAGAAAACGGACCTTTACAAACATGGTGTTATCTGGTTGAATAAACAGGTGCCAAGGGACTATCAACATGTCAAATCCTTTGAAGACTTAGCGTTTCTAAGTGTGAAAAAGAAATGGCATGAGCACACCATCTACGAAGGAACTGGAGGTGTGACGAGTATGATTGAGCGCGATGAAACCAACTATGTTACACAGAACACGGGCACAGAGGTCATAAAGGTAGTCAATATTGAACAAAATATCGTCCAAACTGCCATTGCACGCAGCCCGTTTTTCAAATTTTCATCACTCAAACGATATTTTCCACAGTTGAAGTCAATGCACGAATTTAGAACTTCGGATAACTATTTAGGAGGTTTGGCAATCACTTTCAAGGGGGATTTTACGCAATTAGAAGATGAAGCTTCAGAGAAACTCAGGGCGTGTTGCGATCTTTTGGGAAAAATTGAAACTGAACTGCGCGAACGAATTACTCAACAGGAAGGCACGAAGCATTTTTATAAGGAACAAATCCGCGATCTTTTCAAAGAGAAAGTCCTGAAATTCAGTGCTAAGAGTTCGCGTGCTGATGAGAATCACGCCGCCGAGCGTCTCGCGAAGGACGCTGAATGGTTCGCCTTTAACGGTCTCTACGGCACCAGCGAGGAAAAAGCATTCGTCCAATTCCTTCAGACACAACTTGAGGAACTAAAGAAAACCTATGTTGACCTTTTCTTGATTCGCAACGAGAGACATTTTTCTATTTATAACTTCTTTGATGGGCAAGCCTTCCAACCCGACTTTGTTCTCTTTCTGGGAAAGGAAAACGGCGAAACACTAAGTTACCAACTTTTTATTGAACCTAAGGGTGAACACATTGAAGACTTTGACAGATGGAAAGAAGACTTTCTGAAAGAGATTGATACCGAACGTAAAAGTGAACTCATAATAGAGAATAAGAATTATCGCATTATCGGTTTACCCTTTTATCAGGAGAAAAACCAAAATCAATTCCGGGAAACTCTTGATGAAGTATTACAATTATGAATATTAAATTCACGTGGAGAAATGTAATGGTAACACAAGAACAGATCGATTTTTTTCAGGAGAATGGATACGTCAAGTTTGGAAGAGTGTTAGATAGCGATGGCGTTGAAGCCATGCGAGCCGGATTAGATGCCGTCATTGAATTAGAACTTGCTGAAGGTGACGACTCGTCACCGGAATTCAAATACGGACACGACCGACGCGAGAACCGACTCAATCGCGGAAGTGGCCACCCGCGTGCAATCCATCAATACATCAACATGTGGAAGCGGGAACCACACTACGAGGCTGCCATTCACCATCCGCTCATCGCAGGGACAGCCCGTGCACTACTGGGGACCCCAGAGGTCCGTCTCTGGCACGATCAAGTTATTTCCAAACCACCTCACGACAACGGGCATTTCGCATTTCACCACGATTTCTTCTTCTGGCCCCTCAGCCCGCCGAACATTGTCAGCTGCTGGCTCGCTTTGGACGATGCAACAGTTGAAAGTGGCTGCATGCACGTTATGCCGAAGAGTCATAAAGACGAACGGTTCTCAATCGCCGCCAGGGCGGCGGCAGATGCAGCAGCGGCGAAAGCGCGCGAAGAAGGACGGGAACCACTCCCTGACCAGTGGGCAGAAAGACGGGAATTGGACATCACTCACGGCATTCCAGTGGAATTGAAAGCAGGCGAGTGCATGTTCCACCACTGTCTCAACTTCCACGGCACACCCGCGAATGTCACCGAGAGACAACGCCGCGCCTTCGTTATGATTTTCATGGCGCAAGATGTCTGCTATAATAACGCCCAATCGCCGAACCACGTCCTCGTCCCAACGATTGAGGTCGCAGACGGTGAGCCACTCGTCGGAGACGGATTCCCAGTAGCGTAACGCTGTATGGCATCGGGGTTACAAACCCTCCTGCAGCAGAGGCACCGATATAAGGATAACGAGATGAAAGATTCAAGGTTTATCACAAGGGTTTTTCTAAAAAACTATAAGAGTATCGCCGCATGTGACGTGCAGCTGGGACCGTTGACGTTTCTTGTCGGGCGTAATGGTTCAGGCAAAAGCAATTTTCTTGATGCCTTGCGATTCGTTGCGGATGCATTGAATTACTCACTCGACCACGCGATACGCGATCGGGGCGGTATTAACGATGTCCGCCGTCGCTCTCGTGGGCATCCAAATCATTTTAGTGTTGGATTTGTATTTACTTTGACCGAAGGGACTACAGGACACTACACTTTTCGCATTGGCTCTCGTCCACGTGGGAGGTACGAAGTGCAGACTGAAGAGTGCATATTCCAGGGGGAATACTTCCGCGTTAATAGTGGGAGTGTGACTACGAGTAGTGTAAGGGTAGTGCCGGCTGCTGCAACCGATCGACTCTACTTGGTAAATGCATCTGGACTGCCCGAATTTCGCCCTGTTTACGAAGCATTTTCTCGTATGGGGTTTTACAGTCTTAATCCCGATAGAATCCGTGATCTTCAAGACTCCGATCCTGGGGACGTACTTCTTCGGGACGGGAGTAACCTTACGAGTGTACTCTCACAACTTTCACCTTCTGTAAAAGGACATGTTGAGGAGTATCTGGCTGCGGTTGTCCCTGGCGTTCATGCAGTAGGTGTCAAGGGGTTTGGACCCAAGGAGACGTTAGAATTCAGGCAGGATGTTGCAGGGGACAAATATCCTTGGCGATTTCTCGCGAATAATATGTCTGATGGCACACTCCGCGTATTGGGGATTCTGATAGCACTATTTCAGGGAGGACACGATGTACGAAAGCGCGTGCCGCTCGTCGGAATTGAGGAGCCAGAGATTGCCCTTCATCCCGCAGCAGCCGGGGTATTGTTGGATGGACTTCGAGATGCCGCTCACAAAACACAGGTTATCGTTACCAGCCACAGTCCAGACTTGCTTGATAATAAAGACTTGAATGTGGATTCAATTCTTGCAGTCGAAGCACAAAATGGAACAACAGCGATCGCCGGTGTGGATGAGGTCGGTAGATCTCTGTTAGGAAAACGACTTTGCACAACAGGGGATCTCCTGCGCAATGATCAATTGCAACCTGATCTAATGTCCGTTGCTGCGGCAAAAGCTGGGGAACTCCCTCCGTTCGATTTCAAAGATAAAAATTCTAAAGAAACGAAAAATAAGGCTGGGAATAGATGGCAATCCAAATAGGTTGCATTGTTGAAGGGCATGGCGAGGTGGAAGCGGTTCCAGTTCTGATTCGCCATGTTGCAGCGACCCTCTATCCAGAATTGGCCGTTATTGTTCCTCGCCCCATTCGCATTTCAAGAAATAAGTTGCTTCAGACAGGTGGACTTGAAAAATGGGTTGAGGTAGTATCTGTGAGAGTTGGGGCACAAGGTGCTATATTCGTTATCTTGGATAGTGACGATGACTGTCCAGCAGAATTGGGACCTAAGTTACTTCATCGAGCATCACGAGTTCAGACGGGTTTACCCGTTGCTGTTGTGTTGGCGAAATATGAATTTGAGGCGTGGTTTCTTGCAGCAGCCGAGTCGCTTCGTGGGCGAAGAGGGTTAAGAAACGATCTTAATTCCCCAGACAATCCAGAGGCGATCCGCGGCGCAAAGGAGTGGTTAAGCCATCGAATGGAGGACAGCAAAACATATAGTGAGACACACGACCAACCCGCATTTGCAGCACTTTTTGATATAGAACAGGCGCGTCAAGCACCTTCGTTCGACAAATGTTATCGCGATATCGTGCGCCTCTTTGACGAATTACGAGAAGCAAGCAATTCAACCATTGAACAAGTATAGGAAAAAGAATATCATTTATTACACCTGCTTTACCCCTGGGATGGAGGATTCAATATGGAAAACAAACCAAACTCCAGCAAAGATTAGGGTAATGACATGAAAGATTCAACGTTTGTTACAAGAGTTGTTCTCAGAAACTATAAGAGTATCCCTGTGTGTGATGTACAGCTCCAGCCTTTAACCTTTCTTGTAGGTCCCAACGGCGCAGGAAAGAGCAATTTTCTGGACGCACTGCGGTTCGTTGCCGATGCGTTGCGTTCATCACTCGACCACGCCTTACGCGATCGTGGCGGTATCAATGATGTCCGACGCCGCTCCGGCGGGCATCCAAATCATTTCGGTATCCGTCTTGGTTTCTCTTTACCTAAAGGGGCTATAGGACACTATGCCTTTCGTATTATTGCTCGTGAACGTGGGGGATATGAGGTACAGAGCGAAGAATGTGTGATCCAGGACGCGCAGCTTTTCGCACCGCAGAAATACTTCCGTGTTGTTAATGGCAAGGTAACCAGTGCAAGTGTAGACGTGGCACCCGTTGCTGACTGCAATCGGCTCTACTTGGTAAGCGCATCCGGACTGCCCGAGTTTCGGCCTGTTTATGAAGCATTTTCTCGGATGGGATTTTATAATTTCAACCTTGATAAGATTCGGGATCTCCAAATACCCGAGACTGGCGACATGCTGATGCCGGATGGGAGCAACCTGACCAGTGTACTTGCCCGATTTTCACGCACTACTAAGCAACACGTTGAGGAATATCTGGCGAAAATTGTCCCCGGTATACATGGTGTCCGGGTTAAAGAACTTGGACACAGAGAGACGCTGGAGTTCAGACAGCATATGGCGGGGGCAAAATATCCTTGGCGGTTTTTGGCAAACAATATGTCTGATGGCACCCTGCGTGCCTTGGGAATTCTGGTAGCACTGTTTCAAGGAAATTACGAGGCACAGCACCGCATAATGCTTGTGGGAGTTGAAAAACCAGAGATTGCCTTTCATCCCGCAGCCTTAGGTGTATTGCTAGACGCTCTTCGGGACGCTGCTGGAAAAACACAAATTATTCTCACGAGTCACAGTCCAAACCTACTTGATAACAAGGATTTGGAGGCAGAGTCAATTCTCGCAGTTGAAGCGCGGGACGGAAATACAGCAATCGCCCAAGTTGACAAAACAGGGAAGTCTGTTTTGAGAGATCGATTATCTACAACAGGGGAACTTCTACGCCGTAATCAATTGAGACCCGATGCAGTACCTACTGTTTCTACTGCAGATACGCCACAACTCCAGTTGTTCGGTTCTGAGAAAACGGATTCTGACTATGGTAAACCAGATAAATAAACAGATACTATTCCCCCCTGATAAGGGGGGTTAGGGGGGTTAGTGTCTGTGCTATAATGTCTATTTAATTGTCAGTTTCACCATAAATGAAAAGTAAGGCGTCGGCGAATAAACCAGGCAACCAGCAAGAAATATGTGACCTATCACGCCTGCTTTACCTATGAGATGGAGAATTCAATATGGAAAACAGACCAAATGTCATTTTTGTTCTAACCGACGATCAGGGCCCCTGGGCAGCCGGATGCTGTGGCAACGATGAGGTCCGCACACCCTATCTCGACCAATTGGCTTCAGAAGGCACTCGCTTTCCAAATTTTTTCTGCACAAGCCCCGTCTGTTCACCCGCACGCGCCAGCCTCATGACCGGTCGCATCCCCTCAGCACACGGTGTACACGACTGGATCCGCGACGGGAACATGCCACCTGATCCCGCCCAATACCTTGATGGATTAACCTGTTATACCGATGTCTTAGCCGACAATGATTATACAGTCGGGCTTAGCGGCAAATGGCACCTCGGAGACAGTTTAACGCCGCAACACGGCTTCAGTCACTGGTTCGCTTTGCTCACTGGTGGAAGCAAGTATAACGATGCAGATATGATTCGAGATGGACAGGTTGAAATGCAACCCGGCTACCTTACCGATGTGATCACTGATGATGCCCTGAACTTTATCTCAGCGAACAAAGACCGACCCTTCTATCTCAGCGTCAACTACAACGCACCGCATACCCCTTTCGATGGGCACCCGCAAGACATCGTTGACTCCTACGACGATTGCCCCTTCAAAACGTGTCCGCAAGAGGCACTCCACCCGTGGGCGGTGCAGGGAGCCGCTGTTCACATGGGTAACCGTGAATCGTTAAAAGGCTATTTCGCAGCGATCACCGCACTCGATTTAAATGTCGGACGAATTCTTGATAGACTCGCGAAGCTCGGCATCCGTGAAAATACGCTTGTTGTCTTCAGTAGTGATAACGGCTACTCATGTGGACATCACGGGTTTTGGCATAAAGGAAACGGCACCTTTCCGCTGAATATGTATGAAAACTCTGTCAAAGTCCCCTTCATTATGAGTCAGCCCGGTAGGATTCCAGAGGGGCGGGTCAGTGAAGCGATGGTCAGCCAATACGATTTCATGCCGACACTACTTGATTACCTCGGTTTACCTGATCCGAATGACGATATGTCTCCAGGCAGAAGTTTTGTCCCTGCCCTCTCTGGAGAGACGAACGACGCGAAAGACGAAATCGTCATCTACGATGAATACGGTCCCGTCCGTATGATTCGGACGCAAGAGTGGAAATATGTCCATCGATATCCGTATGGACCGCATGAACTCTATGACTTAGTGAACGATCCAGATGAACGCAAAAATCTGATAGATGAAAAATCTCAGGGTGCACGTATTGCTGACATGAAGCAACAAATGGGGGCATGGTTCCAACGATACGTCCTACCAGAATTAGATGGTGCAAGATGCTCCGTTACGGGTGGTGGACAAGCCGCGAAGATAGAGGAGGGGCAATGTGGTGAGGGAGCATTTCATCCCAGATACGCGCCACCTCAACGTAATGTGTAGAATTTTTAAACTATTAAATCTGGTCTCCCGTTCCACTACGTTTTGCGGCGTAAAGCCCCCGACAAGTGCCACACGCGCACTTGGCATTGGTTTGGAATGCTACACGTGCATTCCGTGTTGATTCAAGCGATCTGCTTCACGGTGGTTTTTGGTTAATTTCAACCGGTTCTGGGTTATGAAAGGGTTATTAACAATTGGACATCTGCAAGGACAACGGACGCAGCAGTTCAGATTCAATCGTTAAAAAGATGGCGAGAGCATTTGCCCCAGGCAACATCTCTTGTGTTTTCAAAGTTATTCCGCACCCCGATGCTACCCGTATGCACTCACTCGGCATGGGGTTCACTGTTACAGAGGGTGTGGAAGTTATCGTCTCTGATTATCATGAGACAGCGGTGCGATTTAACGGAAAAGACATCAACTTTCCCACGGTGTATGCTGTTGTCGATCGATTGATTCAGAACACAGAGGTTGCAGGCATAAAGGTGAACCTTACTTCTCCCTTACCTCTCGGCTGCGGCTTCGGACTTAGCGGTGCTGCTGCGCTCGCAACAACCTATGCCCTCAACGAGTACTTACATCTCCGCAAAGATACGGAATCGCTCGCGATGATAGCACATGTTGCAGAAGTTGAAAATCGCACCGGACTCGGAGATGTATGCTCGCAATATCACGGCGGATGCCTCGTCAAATTAAAAGAAGGTGCTCCTTTAGTTGCCGATAGACTACCGATTGCCGAACAGCCTATCTATTACCGATACTTCGGACCTATTCAGACAAGCGAAGTACTCGGGGACAGAAAGCAGACCCTTCGTATCAATCGTGCCGCAGATGTGGCATTGGACACTTTGCGAACGCTTACACACACTGAACCGGATGTCGGACTCTTTAACGCCTGCTTTGCTGTCTCGAAGCAGTTTTCAGTAGAAAGCGGTTTGCTCAGCGATGAAAGGGTTATCGACACGATTGCGCAGATTGAGGCAGAAGGCGGCGTCGCATCGATGATCATGTTAGGAAACGGCGTTTTTAGCACACACCCTTTTGCAGGTGCCGAGGAAACAAGACTTATTTACAATCCAGCGCGTCTTACAAAGTAGCAGGCACACTCTGTGTGCCGTAGCGGTGGGGTAATCCTGTGAATTCTTTAATTCTGGTGATCCTGATTCTTTTTTCAGTCTCTATTGCCTTCGGTGCGGTAGAAATTGAGAATGTGACTTTCGGGTTCAACGACGGTTACAAAATCGGGACGTGGGCACCTTTGACTATTACTGTCCGGAGTCAAGATGAACCCGGCGTATTTGCCGGCGAACTGACAGTGGAAGTCCAAAACTTTACTTCAGATACGCCGCTTGAGCGGTACGCCACCCCACTGCGGCTCAGTCCAACCGGACGACAACAGAAACAGTTCTATGTTTACTGCTCGAAAAATGCAACCCGGCTTATTGTCCAACTTGTCCCTGCAGGGTCCGTAGAGAGCAACCTTCGGAATTCCTCCTTGATAGGGGAGGATAGGGGGGGGAGAACGTTGCTCAATGCTATGTCGCCTATGATACAGGAGATGTCACTACCGATACCTATTGCACGCAAAGACTATTTCGTGTTAGTATTAGCACCGAGCGGGGACAGGTTGAAACGATTTATTGACAAAAAATCGCTAAAAGTTTCCGATGGTGCCGAAGTACATGTTAAGTACCTCCCTAACCCAACGTCACTGCTAAGCAACTGGATCGGTTATAATGCCGTTGATGTTCTCGTTATCCGTGGAACCTTTCTGACGGAGAGGCATGTCTCTAAAGCCCAACAGGCAGCACTACTCGATTGGGTGCAGCGTGGCGGCACACTTATTACGTCCGGAGGCAGCAGCTTTGACACCCTGCGAGGCAGTTTTCTGGAACCGTTCCTTCCAGTTGAATTGAAAGGTCTAAAGAAGACAGATACGCTCCGGACACCCGCTCATGACATGGTAGGTTGGGTTGAAGGTGGTGAAACCCAACAAACCTTCAATAACAATCCAACCTTATTTGAATATATTGAGTTCGTACCCAAAACAGGATGTGAGACGCTAATCGGAACGGAGAAACATATTTACGTCGCAAAGCGAAATTTTGGAAACGGTCAGATACTCTGTCTCGCATTTGATTACAATGCGCCACCATTCTCGGAGCGAGAAGTAGGTGAAGCGTTTTGGTACCGTTTACTGAGTGAGTCCGGGAAATCGCCGCGGCATCTTGCAGACCGCTACGCGCCCGCTCGTCAACATGAAGAAAAAATTCATAAACAGTTTCTCTCAAAAATGCCTACTCAGGTGCCGCTTGTTAAGCTGTTAGTCGTAATCTTACCAGCATACCTTCTCGCTTTTGGTGGCTTTCTGCTTTATTTTCGGAAATCTAAACAAAAGTCGTCCGTCTATTGGGTCGGAAGCTGCCTCTTTGTTTTCCTGTCGGTGAGCGCAATTGCATTAGCGAGAAATATTTTGCCTGACAGCATAGCAGCAGATCGACTATCGATTTTATCAATTTACGCAGAGCGTCAACGTGGACATCTACAAAGTTTTGTTTCTATCAGAACTACGTCGCGCACAAAAACGTCCATTGCGTTTCCAGAAGGCACTTTTATCCGCCATCAGGAAACTGAACTGTTTCAAAAGCTTGGGACGTTAATTCAAGGTTCACATGTTCAACTGCAAGATATCTCTGTAGAACCTTGGCATCCTACGACTTATGTGCAAGAGGCATTTACGCAACAATTACCCGTTAAACTTGAAAACGCGTGGAGCGTCACAAAAAAAGAGATAACTTACTTAGGAAATATCCGTCTAAAAGGACAAGAGCCGTTTCTGACAGAAAACGGGATGACAACTAACCGACGCCCCTTAAAAATACCACCTGATAAAGAACTGAGCGGCATACGAAAGGCATTTGCACGAATCCTACAGCAAGAGGGTGTCTTACAATATCTGACCAATGAGACCTGTTTGAACCAGCGACCCTACATTATTGGATGGGCTTCTCGCGACTTTACTGACATAACAACAGATCAGAATGCGAACACAAATGATGAAACTTTGGTAATTTTTCGCCCTTAATGGCTGTCGGCTATCAGGTCGGGTTGCTACACAACCCTTACGGCTATCAGCAAGAGAATCTTGTGGCAATCGCAATATTCGTGTATGCTATAGGTCCTACTGACCACTGAAAGTGAGCGTAGCGAATGTCCTGACTGCCGACTACCATTCCAAAGAGGTAAACCATGGATGTACTATCACTCGGCATTTATGTCGTTGATGTACTCGGACGACCAATAGATCAGTTTCCCGAAAAGGGAAAATTAGCACTTTTTGATGAACTCGAAATCCATGCTGGGGGCTGTGCTAACAACGTAGCCGTCGCGCTCGCGCGCCTCGGCATCTCTGCTGGGGCAATGGGTAAAGTCGGTAAAGATGCTTTTGGGGACCTGATCCTGCAGGGGCTTGCAGACGATAGCGTCAACACGGTAGGCATGCGACAAGATACCAACGCCAGGACCTCATTTACCTTTGTCGCTGTTGCTTCCGATGGCGAACGAACTTTCTACCACTACATCGGCGCAAATGGTGAACTCTGTGAGGCAGACCTTGATTGGGATCTTATCAAATCCGCCAAAATTTTGCATATCGCTGGGGCACTCGTCATGCCTAGCTTTGATGGGGCACCGATGGCGAACGTTCTCCAAAAAGCAAAGGCTTTGGACATAACTACTTCGCTTGACACAGCGTATGATGCCACTGGAAAGTGGATGGAGACACTTGAACCGTGCTTGCCTCACATAGACATCTTTATGCCAAGTATTGTTGAGGCGGAACATCTCACGGGTCTATCTGAGTATCGGGAAATCACCCAATTTTTGCGAGATAACTACGGTATCCATACCATCGTCATTAAAATGGGAGAAAACGGTAGTTACGCCTCCACACTTGAAGCAGAATATCTTGCACCAGCGTATCCTGTGAATGTTGTTGACGCCACCGGAGCAGGAGACGCTTACGCCGCAGGTTTTCTCGCGGGGACCCTCATGAACTGGGACCTAAAAGCAACAGCAGAATTGGCATCCGCAACAGGGGCTGCATGTGTCACCGCTATCGGTACAACTGCCGGCATCCAAAATCTTCAAGAGACCTTAAAAATCAGCAATCAGTAATCAGCGGTCGGCTGTCGGTAGATACCCAAGATAGGTGCGCTGCAATCGGACGTTTCCGAAAACGAAAAGAAAACATCCAAAACTTAAGTGAAACCAAAAAAACGCAGCCTGCAACAACGGCGCAGGCGGATCTGGAACATACCGCAAGGAACGTTAAATGATCGTTCAAACAGAAAATCTATCCAAATGGTACGGCGAAGTTATGGGGGTGAACGATGTAACCCTCACAATTCACCCCGGAATAACCGGCTTGCTGGGTCCAAATGGTGCTGGCAAAACGAGTCTGATCAAGGTCATGACGGGGCAACTCAAACCCAACCAGGGCGAGGTCAAGGTACTGAACCAACCCGTGTGGAATAATCCCGATCTGACCAAACAGGTAGGCTACTGCCCCGACATAGAATTGGCGTATCAATTCATGACCGGTTTCGAGTTTGTCACCTTTTTCGCTACGTTAAGCGGGTACGACAAAACAGAAACCGAGTCTCGGAGTCTACAGGTACTGGAAACAGTAGACATGCTGCCGGCAAAGGACCGGCCGATCGCCTCATATAGTAAGGGAATGCGGCAACGTATCAAACTCGCACAGGCATTAGTGCATGAACCCGAACTCCTCTTCCTTGACGAGCCGCTCACTGGCTTGGATCCGAATGGGAGACGGCAGGTCATTTCACTCCTCAAAGAACTTGCTGATAAAGGTATAAGCATTGTCGTTTCGAGCCATATCCTCTACGAAATCGAGGCATTGACAGAGACAATTCTACTCATTCATCAGGGGCGTATCCTCGCTGAAGGCACTATCTCCGATATCCGAGAGCTGATTGACGAACACCCCCACAAAGTCTACTTAAGCACCGATGAGCCGCGCCGTTTAGCGCAAGTCTGCCTCCCTTTTGAAGATATCCTGAGCGTAACTTTTGTTAATGGCGATGATGTTGTAGACAAATCAGAGAGAAAAAAAGCGGACGATATTATCATTGAGACCCTCAAGCCCGACACCTTCTACACGAGGCTCCCCGAACTTCTCATCGAAAACGATTTAAACGTTTCTCAACTCTACTCACCCGACGATAATCTTTCTTCAGTATTTAAGTACTTAGTGGGTTAGTTCCCTATGCCAACCATAGGTCTCAATTTAAGAAAGGAATTAATCGTAGGGCATCAACGCCGAATGCGCGTGTGGCATTCGACGGGGTTGAACGGATAGCATCAGAAAGCTATTGATTCAAAGATGGCTGAAGTTAAGTCCCTCTACTTTCCGTTTGAGAGGTGCGGAGTGAAACCTAACAGCTTTCTGCTCATTATTGGGCAGGTTGTCCCAACTTTACCAGCGCTCCAATATCCGGTTCACTATCTACCAACGCTGCGAAACTCCCCTCACAAATGGCGCGCCGAATTCCGCGCATTAAACTCACATAGAAATGCAAGTTGTGCAAAGTATGCAATTGAGAACCCAAAATCTCATTTTCGACATGCAAGTGCCGGAGATACGCCCGTGTGAAATTTTGACACGTATAACAGGTACATTCTGAATCCAACGGACCAAAATCACGACTGTACTTCGAGTTGCGGATGCGGACGATACCTGTCGTTGTAAACAGCGAACCATTGCGGGCGTTCCGGGTCGGCATCACACAATCGAACATGTCAATCCCACAACGGACACCGTAGACTAAATCTTCAGGTGTGCCGACGCCCATCAAGTAACGCGGCTTCTCTACGGGTAGCAGCGGTGCAGTGTAAGCAAGCGTTTCATACATCAAATCCTTTTCTTCCCCGACGCTCAGACCACCGATCGCATATCCTGGAAAACCGATTGATACAGTCCCTTCCACACTCGCCTGTCGTAGATCCCGTTCCATGCCACCTTGTACAATTCCAAAGAGCAGTTGATTCGGATTCTGATGTACCTCTTTGCACCGTGCTGCCCACCGCAATGTCATCTCCATTGAGTTTTTAAGATACGCATACTCGTTCGGTAATTCGGGACACTCGTCAAACGCCATGATGATGTCTGCACCGAGGGCATTCTGGATCTCAATTGAGCGTTCAGGGCTAATAAAGTGTTCCGTCCCGTCTATCGTAGAACGGAACGTTACACCCTCTTCAGTGATCGTCCGCAGCCGACCAAGACTGAAAACCTGAAAGCCACCGCTATCGGTTAAAATAGGGCGTTGCCACCCCATAAACGGATGCAAACCGCCTGCCTCTCGGACAATCTTGTGTCCGGGACGCAGATAAAGGTGATAGGTATTCGCAAGAATAATTTCTGCTTGAATTTGCTCGGATAGTATTTGCGGTGTGCATGCCTTCACCGTACCGCGGGTCCCTACCGGCATAAATATTGGTGTATTCACATCACCCTGTGCTGTGTGGAGTTTACCGACTCGAGCCGAAGTAGATGGGTCTTGATGAATAAGGGTATAGGAATGCTCTGTCATATTTGGGCATTTTATCACAACCTGAGCCAAAAATCAAGCCATGAAAATCACTAAAACTGAATGATCCTGAATTAGTGGTTCACAGTTAGCAGATAGCGAATAGCGAATTGCTAACAGCGAATTACGCATTGCCAACAACCATTTGCTATTGCTTTTCTACACCAGATTTGCTAAAATATCTAACAAGATTTAGCCTAAGGACACAACACAATGGATTGTATTTTTTGTGAAATTATTGCTGGTAACATCCCAGCAGCCACAGTTTACGAAGATGAACACGTCTTCGCTTTTATGGATATTGCCCCCGCAAATCCTGGGCATACCCTTGTCATACCGAAGCGGCACTACAGAAATATCTTCGATATGCCCACAGAAATAGGCAGTAAAATTATGCAGGCCTCGATTCTGATCGCAAATGCCATAAAGGCAGCATTAAACCCTGATGGGCTTAACCTATTTCAGTCAAACGAAGCCGCAGGATTTCAGACTGTATTCCATTTCCATCTCCATCTGATTCCACGCTGGGAAGGAGACCCGCTACGCTTGCCGTGGCGACCCAGCGAAGGGAACATGGAGGAGATCGGTAACATAGCGGCAAAGATTCGAGAAGTTTTATAAGAACAGATTTTTTAAGCTATTAACTCCAGACGGTTGCGGTTTTGTCCGTTGTCCGAAACCTTGATTTAAGTCTCATTTACGATTTCTAATGATATCAGGTGAAAACCAAGTAAAAGGGTCTGAAAAACAGAGATGATCTGCACTTAAAATACCCGCGAGTTTCACGACAACGGAGTGAAACGTGAAAGCTAGGAGGTCAATAGTTAAAAATATGAATATCCTAATTACCTCTGCTGGTTCTGAACTGGCACGCAATGTAGCTGGAGCATTAGCGGAAGCGCATACGCTCCGTTTAACGGAGTTGCACCCTGTCGAAAATATTGTAGGGGATTTCCTACAAAGCGAACTGGGACACGACGAGGCAACCAACCAACTCGTCCGTGACATTGATACCATTATCCACATCGCCGAGGTACCTCCCAATCTCCTCGTTGGAGCGGACCAACCTGATAATTACGCTATCGACTATCAGACGCGCTGCACCTATAATCTACTCATGGCAGCATCAGAGGAAGGCGTGGAGCATGTCATTTACGCAAGCACGCTTCGTCTCTTTGAGCAACACGGTGAAGACTGGACAGTCACTGAAAGTTGGAGGCCTCGTCCATCTATTGATAGTTTTGTGCTTTCAAAACACTTGGGTGAATTCACATGTAGAGAATTCGCACGCGAAGGGAAAATCAACGTAACATGCCTCCGTCTCGGCAATCTCGTCACCGCTGAAACTGCTGCAACCACCGAATATGATTCCATGTGGCTGGAGATGAACGATGCAGTCGCCGCCTTTAACTGCACTCTCAATTCGTCCGTATCGTGGCAAATCTTTCACATTCAGTCAGAGTTCCCAGGATCCCGCTTCTCAATCGGGAAAGCCAAATCACATCTGGAGTTCAACCCACAGTTCGTGCCATCACTTCGGTAGGAGCGATCTCCGAATCGCAATACTTCTCTCAGGGAGACATACCAATGAAAGTTCTCATTTTAGGTGGTAACGGCTACCTCGGACCGCATGTCGTCAAAGCCTTAGAACCCTACTACACCTTACGCGTCACAGACATTAACGAAATCGAAACAAAACATGAATCCATGCACGTTGATGTCGGTTCATTAGATCAGGTCATGCGCGCTGCTGAAGGAATGGACGCGATCCTCAACTGCTCCGTACTCCGGCACGACCGACAGTTAGCTTTTGATGTGAGTACCCGCGGGTGTTATAATGCAATGCGCGCCGCTGTCGAACACGGGATTCGTCGTGTTATCAACACCGGACCCCATTTTACCATCCAAGGTGACGACTATACCACCTACGACTACGAGATTAACCCAGAGGTCCCACCCCATACAAGCACTGGACTCTATCCAATAACGAAAGGACTGGGACAGGAAATCTGCAAAGTCTTCACTGAGCATTACAATATCTATATCCTCTGCTACCTATTTCTCAGTTTTCGTGAACACGAGGACGCAGCAGCAGGCACCGATCTCAACCCGTTTTCCGTCAGTTGGCGAGACGCAGGTGAAGCATTCCGACTGGGTTTAGAAATTGATCTTGAAGAACTACCATCGCGCTGCGAGATCTTCAACATCTTTGCTGATCTCCCACATCAGCAGTTCTCTAATGTCAAAACGAAACGTATCTTAGGGTTCATACCACAAGATAACTTTGAGCAGATGTGGCATAAGAAGGGTTGATCCTAAGGAAGTTGACACACGGACGAGATGCATCAAAAGTCTTAGGAGGAATAATTATGGCAAGCATTGAGAATCCAACAGAACTAGGGGTTGAACATTTGCTCCATAGTGTTAAGCAGTTATCACCTGTCGAATTAGATGAATTCACTCGAAAGTTGACAGAATGGCAGCAACAGCGAGAGGCTTCAATAGGTGAAGCTGTTGATCCTGATGCCTCAGATGCTGAGGTGTTAGCGTCCATACGGGCGAATTTACTATTGCCTAAAAAAGAGAATAAGCGTTATTGGCAGTTACGGCGTAAGTCTGATAATGAAACCTTGAGCGATGACGAGCTGCCGGAGTATCAGGAGCTCGTGCGGCGGTTAACAATTCTGAACACGAAACGACTTGAAGGAATCGCTATCTTAGTACAACGCTGGGGAAAGTCTGCAGAGGAAATTATCACGGAATTTGGATTAAAGGCAGGGAACGATGTCCTCTGAACGTATTTCTCGCTCCTTGCGTTTCCATGTACGAGAGCGCGCCGAGAGATGCTGCGAATACTGTCAAGCACCTGCCGATTTTGCTAGTGCTTCTTTTCACTGTGAACACATCATCCCCCGAAAAATTGGCGGCGAAAACACATTAGATAATTTGGCATAGGCTTGTCCATGGTGTAATTCCGCTAAACATGCTAAGACATATGCTCGCGATCCACAGACCGGACAGCGTGTCGCGCTCTTTAACCCGCGTCTGAAAAAATGGCACCGCCACTTTATGTGGAGTGAAGACTTTCTATCTATCATCGGGCGAACACGAATTGGCAGAGCAACGGTCGAAGCGTTAAATATGAATCGCCTTGAACAGATGAATCTGAGAATGGTGTTGCGAGCTGTGAGGAAGTATCCACCAAAAATTGACGATTTAAGTGGTTGAGCAATGCATTATGAAAATTCAACTCTTAGCACATCGTGGCGGCATGGGGCGCGCACCGGAAAATACCCTCGCCGCCTTTAAACAGGCGTTGGCAGATGGTGCCGACGGATATGAGTGCGATGTGTGTCTCACCCAAGACAAACAGCCGGTGTTGATTCATGTCGGCTTCAACAAAAGTAATATTCAGAAAGCCACCCGATGCCCAACGCCGCTCAATCAACTCGCTTGGAAAGAAGTACAGCAGCTGACAGTCGAGACCTCCAACGAACCCGTAGCACACCTTGACGACGCGCTCCGGTTCGCACGGGAGAATCAGATGCCGTGTTTTGTTGAACCAAAGGCAGATGCCCCAGAAATACTTCCGATCATTGTAGAACGGATCCGACACTTTGAAGTCGTTCATCTCGTTAGCATCCTCACTTTTTACATCAGGAAGCAACTGCTTGTCGATGCTAAACGTTTGGAGCCGAGGTTGCAAACGAGTGCAATACTCATCAATCCAATGGCGAACTTCCTCAAAGCGGCCACCGCTATCGAGGCAGATCGCATTATCTTAGGCTGGAGCGGGATTAATCACTTCGGACTCTATAACGCTCTCACGCGTACTGTCACACGTCAGGTCAAACACCTCCGGGCAAACGGGATTGTGGTGGAAGCTGGATTCATTGAAACACCAAGAGACGTGGCTTGGGCAACTTCTCCGCATAAAGCCGGTGGTATTGATGGTTTGTGGGTAGACGATGTTCCTTACATCAGACGCTGCCTCCAAACGATCTAACCTTCAACAGACGTGCTGGCGAAATCTAACCCTTCAACTTATATTGGACTCACGTTAGTTATGAATGTCACTGTCTGCAACCCACTATTGAGAACTCCTCTCTCCCTTATTGTTGACGATTCGTGTCCGGTAATTAATCTTACCTACTACTGGATACATCAGCGGCACGCATGGAAAGCGCGACACCAACCCGGCGTTTCTCCCGAACGCTGGGAAGGCAATGCCTCTCAGCTGAAAAAGATCCCGCCAACAATCCCCGCTGATTTTGCTTATGAATGGGCAGAATGGTGCTGGGAGAACGGTGTAAAAGGAAAATTTAGCCTCATTCCCTATCCTGCTGGTGTCGGACGCGTTGACGAAGGATTTTCCAATTTTCCGGTACACGAATATCAGGCATGGCTGCGAATCTACAGGGAAATTATCTGGCCCAACTTCGATTTGACACCGGAAATGCTTACCCACACCGCTGTCGTCGATCTGGATACATTTACCCTCACCGAAGAATGGGAACAGGTGGAATGGGTGGATCCCCCTGTTGACAACAAGCTGACAGATTATATTATCACAGCGATGGAAATGCTTGATAACGTCGGTATTCTCTGTGAAGGCGTAACGAGTCCTGGCGCATTCGGAAAACGCCAAGAGGCGGCGTACGCGAAAGCAGTGCTAACTGCTTCACAAGAGGTTACTAACAATCCGCGCCCCTTCTATTTTCTTTGGCTCAAACATGATGAACTTCCAGATGTCCCGATCTGGTATGCTGAAAAAGAAAAAGGTATAGCGATTGCCAGCATCGTTTCATGTGCGGGTGATTGGTTCGGCGGTTGGACAGGATACGATTTAGGGAATGCCGATCGGTTTATCACGGAAGATTTACAGGGTGGTCGTCTGCCACCGATTCTCGAAAAGGAACTTCCCTGCGTCCTTGTTGGGCATTGGCCCGGATTCTATTTCAATGGCGAAAAAAGTGGATTCGATGTACTGAAGACCGTCAAGGCACGGCTCAATAGTTACGATCCAGATGGCACGAAAACGCTCTGGATGAAAAACTCAGAAATTGGGCATTACTGGATGGCGCGCGAATTCACCGAGATTGTGGTGATTGAAGAACGAATGGAATCCCTACCTGTTACTGGGAAGAGGGAAATTAAACTCTCCACGCAATTCCCGACAGCAAACTTCACACTGGCTATCGACGAATCAATCCGACACGTTCAAGTCAACGAATGGGATCTGCGCCAAGTACACTCACGGCGCGATTTCCAAAGAGATACATTCCTCTGTGAGGGCAAGCAGACATTCATCGCCTTTGACTTAGAAGTCGGGGACACAGTTCTTGAACTAATATTATAGTGATATTTGTATCGTTATCGGAGTTTTGCTGTTTGTAGTAGGGGTATTCATTGCCCGTTTATCTATAAATACCAATTACCTCTCTACCACTGGCGAGAACAACTTTTATTGGGAAGAGAAAGCGGCATACTGACTGCTGATTGCTGACTGCTGACACCCATTACGGAATCAGAATACGTCCCCCGCTTGCGATGACGGTCGAACCTGTCATATAGCTCGACTCTTCACTCAAGAGGAACGCTATTACGCCTGCCATCTCTTCGGGTTCACCGAGCCTGCCGAGCGGGGTCGTGGACCGAAGCTGCTCCTTCATTTCGGGCGAGACTTCATTTAGCATATCCGTAGCGATCGCACCCGGTGCAACCGAATTAATCCGTATATTGTGCTGAGCAAGCGGTCCGCAACACGATTTCGTCAGAGAGATAATCCCTGCTTTCGCCGCCGCATAAGGCAGTTGATCCGGACGTACTGCCAATGCAGCAATCGATGAAACATTGACGATGCGTCCAAACTGCTGCGAAATCATTCCCTGTTTAACAGCCCACAGCACGTTGAAGGGACCCGTCAGATTAATCGCAATAATCCGATCCCAGTGTTCAGGCGTAAGTGCTTCAAACGTCATATCACCGACATCCCCAGCGTTGTTCACTAACAATTCAATTGCGCCGAGTTTTTCAGTCACCGCCGTGACCATCCTGTTCACGGTTTCTCTATCGGCAATATCCGCTTGCACCGGTATCGCTTGTTGGCCCAAAGCACGAATCTGCTCACAGACTTCTTCAGCTTTGGCACTTGAACGTGAATAGTGAACAGCGACAGTGGCACCTTCACCGGCAAGTTTAAGTGCCGTCGCTTTTCCGATACCGCGGCTCCCGCCGGTTACCAATGCAACCCTTCCCTGAAATTTCATCGGATCTCCTTCTATAAGAGCGTCTGTAACTGTTCCCATACATCATCGGGTACCGGTGTCGTAGCAGCGGCAAAATTCTGATCGACCTCCATCGCATTCTTAGAACCCGTTAGACTCATCGCAATACGCGGTTGACGGAAGCAGAATTGAATGGCAAGATTTAGCAGACTCAAGTTGTTATCCCTCGCCCACTGCCAGAGACGATGTGCCCTTTCGGCGTCAGATGTGTCTAAATGCATCCTTTGGGCTGATACATCTGGCTCAACACCAGAAAGCAATCCCATGGCGATAGGACTCCCATTAATGATCCCGATGTCGTTTTCAGCGGCAAAGGGTAGCAACCACTCGTTTGCAGTTTGACTCAGAAGTGTGTAGTCCAAGTACGTTAGGATAACATCAACAACACCGGTTTCGATGGCAATTTTATGGAATTCGTGTTGTCGAACCCCAAGTCCGATAAACTTAATCAGTCCTTCTTCGCGCATCCGTTGGAGTTCATCCAGCGCACCGCCTTTTGCAACAACAGGGTCCATACTATCCGGGTCATGCACCAAGCAGACATCAAGGTAATCAGCCCCCAACAGCCGCATGCTGTTTTCAACACTGCGACGCGTCCCAGCTCCACTGAAGTCGCCGCGCCATTCCGGGTGTGTCCCTATCTTCGTGGCAAGATAAATCTTCTCACGCCAACCATCAGCGAGCGCAAGCCCTACCCGTCTTTCGCTTTCGCCGTAGAGTGGCGCAGTGTCGAGATAGTTTATCCCTAAGTCAATGGCACGGTGTACCGCCTCAATTGCTTCGTCGTCGGTAGTATCACCTCTGCCGAGTCCCGCGCCTCCCATGCCGAGGCATGTAACCTCTAACTCCGTTCGTCCTAATCGTCGTAGTGGTAATGGATGTGTTCGTGTTGACATAGGTTCCCCCTAACGCTGGTAGAGAAGGTCTGATGAAGTTTAAAAAATGTTCCGTAATTCCAGAAAAGATAATTGTCAATTCCAGAAAGTCTATAATCTTGAAAATCCTCTAATCCTGGTTCTGACAATTAACATCTCACCGATGCAGATGCCCGCGACGGGCATCTGGAGGAATCACACTCACCCACTGTACCCCTTTAACGACATCGTCCGGAATATGTCCGTGCTCAACGCTTTTAGGCGTAACAACCAAATCTCCTGGACCAATACGATAGGATTGAGATTGCCCATCGGCTGTTCGGAGCGTTACAGTCGTTGTACCTTCCGTAAAATACCAATACTCATCAAAATCGTGAAAGTGAAGCTCAGTCGGATTTTCTTTCGAAACAGCGAAAGTGCCAATCGTCGTCATATCTGGGGTATCCAAAACTTTCCCAAGAGCATCGCCGATCCGCTCGCCTTCACCCAATCGAATAACACAAAGATCCGTATGCATGTTATAATACTCCCTTGCTAATTTGTTGAGGTTTTCAGTATTAAGACTTAAAAATGCCGACACCAAGCCAACAACGGCGGCTTGCGAATATTAACCAAAACGAAGTCAGGGAAAAAATTGTCCGTTCTACGCTTAGCGAATATTTAAAAAACGCCTATGTCTTTCAAGTGTTGAAGCGAATCCGCCACACGCGCCTGAACACCTGATTCGTCAAGGGTTTCGCCTTCAATACCTTCTAATTCCATCGTGAAGGGACCGTAGAAACCAGCATTGTTCAGCGTCTGGAATACTGCCTTAAAATCGACTACGCCTTCACCGAGTGTTGGGAAATGCCACGTTCGATAACCGCCGTTTGTATCCTTGAGGTGAACAGCACCGACATGTGAGAGAACCTTCTGGACTTCCGAAACAGCTGTCACATTGTGATTGTAATAGTAAACATTACCCGTGTCAAAATTGACGCAGATATTGGGATGATTCACGGCTTCCATCGTTTCCAGTGCGATGTCCCCGTTGTGTGCTATGTCAGGATGTGTTTCCAAACACACTTTAATGCCTGCTGATGCGGCATTCTCGCCGATATCCCGGAGCCGATCGTATACGGCGTTCCGATCCGTATCTCCAGCGTGGACACTGACGAAGATAATTTTTACGTCCATCTGAGACGCAATATCCAGTGTCGTCTGGAAATTAGCAACAACTGTTTCAGACGCAACATCGCATTTACCAAGAAAACTGGTGGCAGTGAGTCCGTGTGTATCTAATTCTGACTGGAGGGCATCCACAGATTCAGCCGAAGGCACGCCAATTTCCACATTCGTCAAACCGATTTCCGCTAAGTGCGTGTACGCTCTGGTGCGAAATTGTTGATAACTTCCTAAATTGCATGCAATAATATTTTTCAACCTTGCCTCCTACGAACTTTTCTGCTTTCTTGTGAAAATAGAAAGTTCACGGAATTTTTCGTAATAACGTATTACCCAGTAGAATCTCTACCCCTAACAGTAGAACTGCAGGTATCAAGAAATATGCCGCCAACTCTTTGTGGACAATAGAACTTACTGTCTCAAATTTCGTCTTTTCAAATCTATCAATTTCTGTATAAATTCGTTTCAGCGATTGTGTATCTGTAGCGCGAAAATAGCGACCTCCCGTCCCGTTGGCAATCTGTTTCAAAGTATCCTCGTCGAGATAGGTTAAAACCTCGCGATATCGCTTACCGAAGGTGGTATCCGCATAAGGAATCCGCGCACCCCCTTCTTTTCCCATACCAATAGTGTAAACTTTAATGCCAAATGACTTTGCAAAAGATACCGCTGTCTCTGGATTGATGGTCCCAGCGTTATTTTCGCCATCGGTCAGGAGAATAACGATCTTCGTTTTTGATGCTGAGACGTGTAGCCGATAAATAGCAGTCGCCAGTGCATCACCAATAGCCGTGCCGTCCTGCAACTGTCCAATCTCTACGTCGCGTAGCAGTTCTGCTACTACTGGATAATCCAATGTAAGCGGACAGAGCGTAAAACTCTCGCCGCTAAAAACAACTAAACCAATCCGATCATTTTCGCGATGGGTTAGGAAATCGTTAACGACCGACTTTGCTGTTTGGATGCGATTTATCCCTTCAAAGTCCTCCGCTCGCATACTCTCTGAGATATCGAGTGCTAAAAGGATATCGATACCCTCAGCGGATTTATGCACGCGACTTTGAGAAAGTTGGGGACGCGCAAGCGTGAGAATAAGAAGCGCGAGGATAACAAATCTTATTACCCTAAGTGTGGGAAGTGCTTTAACCGAAAGGGTTTGCCGCATCTGTTGGATGCCAGCTGCAAATCCAGGTCTGAGGTCAG
Source organism: Candidatus Poribacteria bacterium (assembly GCA_022826805.1). GTDB lineage: Bacteria > Poribacteria > WGA-4E > WGA-4E > WGA-3G > WGA-3G. Next base: position 24,155 of record JAJDUH010000065.1, on the reverse strand, counting down.
AAAAACGTACAACTGGGATGATCGCCTCTTTCCGGAACCGTTGCAGTGCAATTATAAGCAGCGGCACTACGATCAGCAGAATGAGGAAAAAGGGAGAAACTAACTGCATGTCCGCTAAACCCTTTCTGCCCAAGAGATATTTCTCCGGGCGTCTTGCGGCAGCATCGCGCTAATACTACCCAACAAACATAACCCGATGCTGATAACGTTGACAAGGAGAAACGTCACCCAATCAATATACGGTAGGGAGGTCGCCATAAAATAGAGAATATAGCTAAAAATTATCCCGATCGGTTTTAGTCGTCCTGAAAAGATTGTACCACCAAGCGTAAGAAAAATCGCTGTTTTGCCACAGACTGCCAAGGGGAACAGGAGTGCTAACCCCAATAGCATAAATGGCACACCAATAATTGACAAGGTCAGTAGTGTGAGAATCAGCGGTATCACAGGCAACATTAGGATACCAAATAAGATGCTCCCAATCGGTCTACGCGCCAGAACACCCCCTATCGCGTTTATAGGCTTAGAAAATAAGGCAAATATCAGCAGGTACATCAGAACAGAAAGAACAGACTTAGCCACGGTCAGCCGGAAACTTGTCTGCTTATCGGGGATTTTCCAGAAGATATAGGGATGCATCACCAGTTTCACTGCAGCAGGTATCGTCTCCCAATCATTACTTACTTGAAGATTCGTTACTCCCTCCATGTTCCCCGACACCTGTCCGCCTATAATCTGCAAGGTCCCGTTCACCTGTGATCCTGGCGTAAGTTCGATATCTCCGCCGAGTACCAATACATTTCCAGTGACGCTTCCTTGTAACTTCGCGTCACCAGCAATCATGATAAGGGTCGTTAGTACCTCATCTGCTGCCAGCTCATAGTCGTTAACCACCTTTAATATTCGCTGCTTCTTTTCTTCCTGCATCCATTCTTCTTGCTGTATTTTCCCATTCTCTTGGTCAGAAATCCCAACTTGCGTCTGATTCGGTGATTTTTCAGAATTATCTTCCGAAGGCGGATCTGAAACTTGTGGGCTGCCATTTGAGGTCTGCCCGAGCACGGGCAGTACACTAAAGATTAAAAGAAGAAAAATAATTGCTAAATCTTTCATATTATCCTATGTTGCGTGTCAAGATAAATGTGTGGAGAATTATAGACTGAACTTTCTTTCATGTCAACGCTTTTTTCCCAGTGACTACAATCGTTTTGCTTTCGGTGAGAAGGTGTTTCGCTGTATTGGTTTCCGTGTATTCGACAGAACGCGAATATAACGTGGGCTACGTACAAAAGGTGTAAAAGACATAGGAACGCCAAAACACAAAGCCCTTCCAATTTCATTTTTTCCTTGACATCTACCTGTGAATTTGGTACGATAAATACATGTGATATTTGTAGCGATTTATGCTTTACCATAGTTATGTGTTCATGTAAATCGCTATAGATTCTGTGTATAAAGTCCTTGAACTGCAATATTGGACGGGAGGTAAAAATGAATCTCAGTGCTATTTTTTTTGGCAAGTTTTGGCTTACGGGTTTAGTCTTGGTATGTTTCAGTCTCTTCTTTAGTGGTGTTCTGTTTGTCTCTACCACCTCTGCTGCGATTGATCCCGAAAATGTCGTTGGATTGTGGCTCTTTGATGAAGGCAAAGGAAATGTCGCAACCGATGCATCTGAAAATGGACTGGACGGCGAATTCAAAGGTAAACCCAAGTGGGTTGACGGTAAATTTGGAAAAGGGCTTGAATTAGATGGTAAAGCCGCTTACGTTCAGATCCCTGGTCATGATAGCCCAAACGACGCAATTACCGTTTCAATCTGGGTTAAAAGTCTAACCCCTACCTGGAACCAACACGGCTGGATGGTTGAAAAAAGAAATGCTTATATCATCCATCCCAACGAAGGTACAAAAAATGTTTCCTGGCCCATTTGTAATGGTGGCTGTTGGAATAAACCCGGTGGTTGGCGCGACGGCGAAATCGGTCCTAAAGATATTGAAGAGTGGCACATGTACACCACAACTTTTGATAGCAAAACCGGTGAATGGTACATCTATATTGATGGAAAACCGGAGAGCGATATGAAAATCGCCAAAAATCCGCTTGACGCAGATAACGGACCCGTCAATATCGGCTTTGACGATTGTTGTGGTGGTGCACGATACGGTAATGCCCTCATTGATGAAGTCGTCATTTTAGATGTCGCTTTGGAAGAAGCTGACATTCAGAAGATGCATGACAATGGGCTCTATTTGTCGATTCTGGCGGTTGACCCCGCTGACAAAATGACAACCACTTGGGCAAACGTGAAAATCAAATACTAAATTTTGCCCACACGCGGCAAAATTTGTCTTAGTTTTACATTTTTTGCCCACACGCGGCAAAATTTGTCTTAGTTTTACATTTTTTGCCCACACGCGGCAAAATTTGTCTTAGTTTTACATTTTTTGCCCCTACGGAATGCCACACGCGCATTCCGTGTTGATTTTGAATGCCACACGGCATTCATACCCGGTAAAGCCTTTATAGGCTTTATACCCGGGCAATGCCATTAAGGCCCATTAAGGCATTGATACCCGGTTCATGCCTATAAGGCATGAATACCCGGTGAATGCCACACGGCATTCATATCGTTGATTCTGATTTTGATTTACACGGCAAAATTTGTCTCAGCTTTACATCGTACCTGATACTTAGAAGTGGTTCAGAAATTGATTAATATTGAGAATTGCTGTATGGGCGGACCGGGGTCCCCGTAGTGAATAACGTACGGGGTCGGTGTCCGCCTACACGCGTAATGAGGTAAATGCTCTTGCAATGCATCGCCTAAAGGCAGCTTACCCGAACATAAATTATAGGTTTGCTGTCCAATAGATTGTGGTGTAAGAAACAAGTAATGGAGGAATGGATGTTATTTAACTATGACGAAGAAACAGATGATTTTGATGATGAACCACAGGATTTATCGCTGGATGGAGAGGATGATGCTAATTTTGATGACGAGTTTTCTAATGACCTCTCTGATGGTGAAGAACCTCCTGAAGCGGAACCAGAAGTAATGGAAAAACAGAATGATGACAGCAATGAATCCATCTCCTATGAACGGATTGCAGAAACACTCAAAGAAGACAAATTAGAAGAGGGCTCATCACCACCAACGCTTGGGGAACCTCAAGGCGCGCTTTTTCAACTCTATGAACAGAATAACCATGCCTATAGAGATGCAGTGACAGCCTATTTTGAAAAGAAAAATTATCAGCAGGCGATTGAAAAATTTGAGGAAGCAATCACAGACGCGTCCCAACGCGCGGCGCATGATCTGACTGAAGAGCAAGCTCGCGAAATTGTAGCCAAATCAATGTACTGGCAGGCAGAGGCTTGCGTCAAAATGCAAAACCTTCAGCAAGCAGTTGAGATTTTCAAAGCCCTTCTACAAAATTATCCTGGACATTATCTTACATTAGCTGCAGAGCGTAGAGCAGACGAGTTGAACGCCGAAGACCTCATAGACGCTAAAGAATCTTAGGATCCCCGTTTGCGAACCCAAACTGCAAAGCACAACCCTATATTAAGGAAAAGGATTGACAAAACCTGTGGAAACCTTGAAAGACCTTCTCAAGCAAAAGGCAACTAATTTACGGATTCATTCCATTACCTCCACATCGGAAGCAGGTTCAGGACACCCAACCACGTGTCTCTCTGCTGCGGATATTGTCTCTGCCCTCTTTTTTCACGCCATGCGCTATGACACCACCGATGCACAGAATCCCAATAACGATAGATTCATATTATCCAAAGGACATGCTGCGCCTCTCCTTTACGCCGCTTATGCCGAGGCAGGCATCATACCATCTGACAGACTGCACACACTGCGGCAAATTGACAGTATTTTGGAGGGGCATCCAACACCGCGGTTTGAATGGACAGAGGTGGCAACGGGATCCCTCGGCCAGGGCTTATCACTTGGAGTCGGTATGGCGCTCAATGGCAAGTATTTAGACGCATCCGATTACCGCGTTTATGTCCTGCTCGGCGATGGCGAGACTGCCGAAGGCGGGGTTTGGGAAGCCGCCGCTTTGGCATCTCACTACCAACTCAATAACCTGGTCGGAATTATCGATGTCAACGCTCTTGGACAGAGCCAGCGCACTATGTATGCTTTTGATATTGACACATACTGCCGACGTTTCGAGGCGTTTGGGTGGCAAACTATTGGTATTGATGGACATGATTTTGACGAAATCCTGCCTGCACTTGCCAAAGCCGAAGCCGCAACTGATAAACCGACAATGATAGTTGCCAAGACCTTTAAAGGCAAGGGTGTTTCATTTCTTGAAAACGCAGACAACTGGCACGGAAAAGCAGTCGCCAAAGGCGAAGATCTTGATAAGGCATTGGCTGAACTCGGTCCAGTACATACAAATATTCCTATTCAAATTAAATCGCCTAACCCCACAAAGCCAAGCGCGGATCGTGGTGCCTCAACCCAATGTGAACCACCAGACTATTCGCCCGATGAGGAAGTCGCAACGCGAGGCGGCTACGGCACAGGGCTCGCGAAACTTGGCACTGTGAACTCCAATGTTGTTGCTCTCGACGGTGATACTAAAAACTCCACTTATGCCGAACAGTTTATGACGCTTTATCCCGATCGGTACTTTGAAATGTTCATCGCAGAGCAGAATTTAGTCGGAGCAGGCATCGGTTTGGCAAAACGTGGGAAAATTCCCTTTGTTTCCACATTCGCAGCGTTTTTGTCGCGCGCCTACGATCAGATCCGAATGTCTGCCATCTCACAAGCCAACATTAAATACGCTGGATCACATTGTGGCGTCTCAATTGGTGAGGATGGACCGTCACAGATGGGTTTAGAGGACATCGCTATGTTCCGGGCAATTCCCGAAGCAGTTGTACTCTATCCAAGCGATGCGGTTTCCGCTGAACGCCTTGTTGCAGAAGCCGCGGCATACCAAGGTATCGTCTATCTCCGCACATCACGTCCAACAACCCCTATTCTCTATGATGCTGCCGAAAGTTTTCCTATCGGCGGATCTAAGATCCTTCGAGAAAGCGATAATGATAGCATAACCGTCGTTGCCGCTGGAGTAACCCTTCATGAAACGCTTAAAGCACACGAGATGCTTGCTACGGATGGCATCGCTATCCGCGTGCTTGACTTGTACTCCGTCAAGCCGGTTGATAAAAAAGCACTACAAGCGGCAGCATCTCAGACGAACAACACCTTAATCACCGTCGAGGACCACTACCCTGAGGGCGGTTTGGGAGATGCTGTGTTAGGGGCTGTTGCAGCTGATGGCGTTTGCGTCCACAAACTTGCGGTTACAGGGATACCACGTTCTGGGAAACCCGATGAACTCTTGGAACATCACGGGATTAGTGCAAACGCTATTGTGCAGAAGGTAAAAGAGACCATCGCACTATAGCATCAAGCGAGTGACTTAACGGAGACTATAGGCGCGGTTGGAAATCGTGACCTCATATCGGCATGCAAAATACAATTGTCTGGATTGCTGTCTTGGGGATCATCCTTCTTGTAGGTATTGGGATGATCTACGCATTACGTGTGCCGCGCCTCGCGCCGAAAACCTATCCAGCGGATAAGGGACCCAACTTTATTGATGTTACTGCCTATTCGCCTGAAATGCAAGAGACTTACGAACTTTTCACTCGTAAATGCAGTCGATGTCATACTGTTGCACGTCCAATTAACTCTACTTTTACACCGGAAGGGTGGCGGGAGTATGTCTATAAAATGATGAAGAAACCAGGATCTGGACTTACTCCAAAAACCGCCGACAAAATAATTGAATTCCTCATTTACGATTCGCAGCGCAGAGAGAAAAAGACACTATGATCATTACAATATGGAATCACAAGACGCACCACGCGCTAAAGTTCGCAGTGTTCGTAGTATTGTTCTGTGTAATAGGCTTGGGGGTGGGAGGTGCCAAAGGAGATGACATGAAAAGCGTCGATTTTCGGGTTTCAATAGGGGCACAACCTATCACATTTACCGCACCACCTATCTTAAAAGATGGTATGTGGTTAGTACCTTTAGAACATTTCGCCGAACAACTCGGATTGAAAGTCGAATACCCGGAAGGCGAGAAGATGGTAGTTCTCTGCGGAGGCACAGAATCGGAACGCTGTGTACCACTTCAGTTTCAGGATAGCGAAGACGGCGCTATAGAGGTTGAGGGTGTAACTTATGCACGACCTGTAAGCATCGCTGTACCCTTCGGCTTTGAAATTTACACAATATCACCAAACGCAGTGGAGATCATCCAACCTGAACATCTCGCCCCGGAATTTACGCTTCCCGACCTGCAGGATACCCCAAGACATTTACGAGATTTTCGCGGAAAAAAGACCCTCCTCTATGTTTGGGGATCGTGGTGAGGTTGTCGTGAACAACTGCCGGGCTGGCAGGAATTTTATGCCAAACACCGTGAAAGGTTAAACCTTGTTTCTATCGCCCTTGATGCGCAAGGTGCCGCTGTAGTCCGTCCCTGGCATAATGCCGCGAACGCCGATTTCATCACACTCGTTGATTCACAGAATATATTCGGCAACCGCTATAACCTTAAAGCCATTCCCTATGCGGTCATGATTGATGAAGCCGGACGACTCGTTAAAGCACCTTTCAATATCGATGTTAAGGATCAAGAGACCCTTACGATGCTTGAAAAGTGGATTTCGGACCCCGACTATAATGCAGTACTACTTCGCGATGTGAAGCGGTCAAATAAGCCGGTTTCGCAAGTTATCACCGAAGCCGCTGCGCGTTTTCAACTTGGTCTCGTCTTGCTGGAAGCCGGTAAAGAACAGGAGGCAATGGCAGAATGGCGGAAGGCGCTCGCATTGGATCCACAAAACTGGATTATTCATAAGCAAATTTGGGCGGTTGAGCATCCAGACAAGTTCTACAAAGGAGCTGTTGATTACACTTGGCAGGAGGCGCAATTAGAAGAAGAAAAAAATGAACAGTAGGGGTAACCGCATGCGTTACTCTTGTTTTCTAAAGCGAACCTTCTATCAGATTGGAATGCCTTTGCTAATTTGTGTGAGATTTGCTACACTATCTGGAGTCTTAAATCTCTATAACAAGTTGGCTCTGTTTTTTAGGAACGTATGGATAAAAGAGAATCGGTAGAATTTTATGGATCATAGATAGTGTAAGTGGAGAGAATAATGAATACAAAAGAAGGTTATGCAGAATTACAAACGAGAATTTTGGACGCGCGGCGCGTGTGGAAACGCAGTCTCTTCTGGACGGGGTTTGCTATTGTCTTGACAGGTATTATCGCTGTATTTGCTGGTGAAGCCATTGTTGATTGGCTGATGCCGCTCCCAAGCTCTGTACGCATTGCATTATTAATGATCGGTGCAGGCATTACCTGCTACCTGCTGTATAAATATCTCATTCAACCGCTACGGGCATCGCTTACCCTCCGTGATGTCGCCCTTAACGTTGAACGGAACCACCCTAACCTTGAAGATAGGTTGGTAAGTGCAATCGAATTCGGAAATCGAGAATCGACAGACCCGATTGAAGCACACATGCTTCAACGTTTGCTTGAAGATACCACACAGCGGACGGAAGGTATCGATTTTAAAGCAACCATCGATCACAGTCGCACCCGTAAACATGTCGGCATCGCCGCTTTGGTCCTTGTCGGTTGTTGTGTGCTCTCGCTCTTATTTCCAACAGAAATCCACACCAGTCTGCTCCGTGTGCTCGCTCCTTGGGAGAGAACCGATCCAATTTTGACAACCAAACTCACCGTTGAGCCAGGAAATGCGCGTATCCTCCGCGGCAAAAGTCTGCCTATTCACGCTACTATCACCGGCAAGTCTGCTGATAAGGTCGTTCTAACTTACGAAAATGCTCGTGAACGAGATGCATCTACCTCCGAAATCATAACAACTGAACAGCAGATTAACATGTTGCAAAACCCAAATGACAAACGTGGATTCGCTTATGAGATTTTCAACATTGACGCCGATATGGAATACTACATCGTCGCAAATGGGGTTACCTCGGAACGTTATACCGTTGAAGTCTTTGATATGCCGAGGGTGACTGAAATATCCGTTGCTTACACGTATCCAGATTATACCGGGCTTAAACCTGTTGTACAGACAGGCACTGGTAATATTCAGGCTGTTGTTGGCACACAGGCGGAACTCGAATTTGTAACGAATAAGGCTATTCAAACCGCAGTGTTTTCCCTTAAGAGAGATACTGAACAGATTTCTTTTACTGAGGATTCAACAGGAACCTTGGCGTCTGACACAACGCAAATGATCATCTCTGATGGGAACACGTTGACAATAACTGTGGATATTGTTGGGGATGGGAGATATACCGTTGATCTCCTCTGTATTGACGGGTTCAACAACGAAATACCAATTGAATACTCCATCAAAGCCGTACCAGACGCTGCCCCGGAAGTTGTCGTTAAAGAACCCGGACGTGATGTTAAGACCACAAAGTTAGGTGAAGTAGAAATTATTGCTGAGGCAACGGACGACTATGGTGTTGCCGAATTAAAACTCAGGTATCGTATTGGTGACGACGACTTGCAGGAGTTTGTTCTTAATTCCATTCCCTCTTCTTCAGGGACTGACGAAGACGAATCAATAAGAGATACATCTACACACCGCTTTGTAGATGGCAGCTACACCTTCTATCTCGAAGAGTTTGACGTAGAACCCGGTGATGTCATCTTTTACTACGCCTATGCGACTGATAATAACACTCGCACCGGTCCTGGTGAAGCCAGCAGCGACATTTACTTTATCGAAATCCGACCCTTTAATGAGGATTTCCACGAAGGTGAAGCGCAGCAAGCACAAGCGCAAGCCGAACCGAATCCGCTCTTAGGGATCATTGCTTCTCAGAAACAGGTTATTCGGGAGACTTGGAAACACGCTAATGTACAATCTACGTCCGAGGACGAATATCAGTCCGCCGTCAAGAGAACCGCTGACAAGCAAGCCGAATTAAAGGACAAAACGCAGAGATTCGTAGATGAACTTAGCGTAGCTATGCAGACGGCGCAAGTTTCACCTGAGATTCTCATGAACTTGGAAGACGCGGTAGACGAAATGCGTCAGGCGACTGATAGTCTGAATGCTATCCAGCCGGCGGAGGCAATACCATCCGAACAAAACGCCCTTGAACTGCTGATTAAAGTTAGCCTTGAGATTCCCAAGGTACTCATGCAGATGCGGAACAGCAATCCACAACTTGCCGAAGACTTTGAACTCGAAATGGAGGAGCTACAGAGCGAACTTGAGAATCAGCAGAATGAACTGGATATGGAAATGCAAGAACAGACGCAAGAGATGTTGGATCAAGCACGCCAGATGTTGACAGAACAACAACAGTTGAGTCAACAGAGCCAACAGTTAGGACGTGAAAACCAGCCTTCTCCGAGTGAGATGCAGCAGAATAGTCAACAGCAGGGGCAGTTATCACAACAAGCGCAACAGATGGCACAGCAACTCGGCACCATGCAGCAGAATGGACAGGGGACGCAAGGGGAACGCCTAAATCAGGCTGGTCAAGCGATGCAACAGGCTGGCAAACAGATGGAGGAAGCCGCGCAAGGCATGGAACAACAACATCCCCAACTCAGTGCCGCCAAAGGTCAAAAAGCCGAAGAAAGGCTTGAAGAAGCCATTGAACAATTGGAGAAAGTCGCCGCCGAATTTACGGACGCTGCACTTGACAGAGCCGCACAGCAACTTCAGGAGTTGACGGAAGCGCAGTCTGATGTTCAACAGGAGACACAGGAACTCAGAAACCGCTCAGAACAGTCAGAAATGCGTCCCGAGGATTTCCGAGGGGCGTCTGAACTCGCCAACCAACAGCGCGAGCTTCAGCGAGATTTGGAGACACTTGAGCGCACACTGAGGAATCTTCAGACACAACTCAACCAGGAGAATTCGGAGGCAGCCCAAAACGTGGCTGATGCCACAAGACACCTCGCCGAAGAGCAGACACTGGAAGATATGTCAACTGCACAACGCGCCTTGCAATGGCGGAGTTTCCGAGCCGCAGACCAAAATCAGCAAGAGGCTCTGGAGGCACTAAATCAGGCGCAAGTGGATCTCCAGCAGGCACAGGCGAATATGGCGAACACTGAAGAAGAGCAACTCGAAGCTGCGCTCCAACAACTTCAGCAAGCCGAGCAGCAGATGGAAGATATACAGCGTGAACTTCAAGCAATGGAGGGACAAGAGCAGACGGCAGAACAACAACGCCGTCAACAGCAACTCGCGCAACAGCAGCAACAGATTCAAGAACGGCTCCAACAAGCGCAGGAAATGAGGCAGAGACAAAATAACCAGCAGCCTGGACAAGGTGAAGCCGAAAACCAGGAAGCCCGCGCTGGTGGTAGAGAATCGGACACAGAAATTAATGAACTCTGGCTCGGTATGCTTGATACTATGGACTACCGTCCTGGAAACCGCTCAAATCCGTTCCCCAACTATGAATTCGTTATTCGAGACTTAAACAAACTTGAAGCCGCCCTCGAAGAGCGGCTCGACACCCTTCAGGAGAAAAAGCAGCTCACGCAAGTTGCCAAGGAGGATGTGCCACCTGAATACCGTAGACTCGTCGATAATTACTACGAGTCTTTATCACAATAATTCGTGGCGGATCTTTATGTTGTAGTGTGCAGGCGATGTCTCACACCAAATTGTGTTGTTTAATCTTTACATGAATCGTTGGAAAATCTATGATGGAACTTAAGCCTGAGAATATTATTGTTAAACCTGGTGAGTTCGTCAATTTGGACGATTACACACCTGAATATACAGGAACTTACCAGAAAAAGGGTCAAACCACACCACGGCTCAAAAAACTACATAAGCAGCTCCTGAAGCTTCAGGAATTGCTTTACGCTGAGAGCCAGCACGCACTTCTCATCATTCTGCAAGGCATGGATACATGCGGTAAAGATGGTACCATTCGACGCGTAATGGCTGGTATTAACGTCCAAGGATGCGATGTCGTTAGTTTCAAAGTCCCTTCTGCCGATGAACTCTCTCGTGATTTCCTATGGCGCGCCCACAAAGCCGTCCCGTCGAAAGGAAAAATCGGTATTTTTAACCGTTCGCATTATGAAGATGTCCTCGTTGTTCGGGTGCATAATCTGGTGCCAGAATCGGCCTGGTCACAGCGCTATCAACAGATCAACGATTTTGAAAGAATGCTGGTTGAAAGTGGAACGGTCGTCCTGAAATTTTTCCTTCACATCTCGAAGGATGAGCAGAAAGCGCGTCTTGAATCACGGATTAGCGATCCAACCAAACATTGGAAAGTCGAGGCATCGGATATTCGGGAACGCGCCTATTGGGAGGACTACATGCGGGCGTACGAAGTCATGCTTCAAAAGTGTAGTACCGACTCGGCACCTTGGTATATAATCCCAGCGAATAAGAAATGGTATCGGAATCTCGTTATCACAGAATGTATCGTTGATAGGCTCAAGAAACTCGACATGAAGTATCCTGAACCCGCTATTGATATTACTAAGCTCAGAATTGATGATTGAAGCATCTTTAGCAATCGTTAAAAGACCTGCTTTAGGGCAAAAGAGGTTGCTAACTTTACCGAAAACCTGCAAGGACAACGGACGCAGCAGTCCAGGAGCAATAGTTAAAAATATGCTTTCAAAACAAGAGTTAACACAGTTTGAAGAGAAAGGCTATCTACTGCTTCCAGGATTGATTCCACAAGAGACTGTCACAAAAGCAGAGGCAGCGATGTGGCGCATGATGGGCATGGATGCGGACAACCCGGATTCATGGGGACATTTCAAACGGCCACACCTCGCTGGGTTTTATATGGAAAAGATGGGAGATGGGAAACGCATTGAACTTTACGGCGTTACCAATCCGGATGTTTTAGCGTGTTGCACACCTGATTACCGGACCATCATCAGGCAACTCGCCTCCCGCTATCCAGAGATCCCGCATTGTGAAAGTCGGCACCCCGATGGTATCTGGGCACTCAACCAATTCCCCGTTTTAGACGAGTGGAAAAGCCCGGCACCTCACTTAGATGGCGGCTTCCGGGATTTACGGTTAGATCCTGGGACGTTTCGGACAACCAGTTTAACCTACCTCACGGATGCGAATTTGCACGGTGGAACGACAATAATATGGCCCGAAGGTCCGCAACGGATTCGCGAATTTCGCAAAAAAAATCCGGAATTCTCCAACCATGTCCGCGATGTAGATGCCCAGATTAAAAAGATGGATTTAGGTGAACCGATAGAGGTCGTTGCCAAACAGGGAGATGTCCTTTTTTTTCATCACCTATTGCCGCATTGTGGCACAATGAATGTCGGTTCTGCCCCGCGCTTCGCAATCCGATATATGTGTTTATGCCTCGCATGTCGTAAATGGGAAAAAAAGGGAGAGTGGAATCTCTGGATGCCGTAAGACAGATCGTAATGGAGAAATGAAAAAATGATTCAGGCTAAACGTCCTGCCTTTGTTAAATATATTCTGTTAGGTATTACCATTGCTTTGAGTCTTGTAATTGTGCCAATTACAGTTGCACAAGAAGTCTTCGCACAGACTGGATTTGAGGAATTCGCCGTTGGCGACTCACCCGACGGTTGGGAGATGGTCGGTGGAGGCTTTGAAGTCGCTAAGGACACCGTCAAAACCGATAAAAAAGCACTCGCAATCTTGGGCGGTGCCAACGGAGATGGACTTGGTGTACCCATAGAAACCGAAAATCCCATTATCTCCGTTGAATTCTGGATTTATGTTGAAAGTGGTGGACGCTCCTTGAATATCAAAGTCGGTTCTGCTGACAACATCGGCGAAAACAGTGGTTGCACCTATATCAACTGGAATGCAGATATGGTTCGCTTCTTCGATGGAGTCGCATGGCAACCCATTGGCGACTTTGAGACCGATACATGGAAATACGTTCGTATCATCGCTGATTTTGGCAAAAGCGAGTTTGAGTTTGCCTCAGGAAATGACAGGAGCGATACTTTAAATGCCAAAGCGGAAGACGGACTCGCCTTTCGCCACCTCGCGCTCGCTCCCACTGCCAAATGGGTCGTTTTCTATGTTTGGTCGATGACGTCTCCAGCTTACTTTGATGATTTGCTCGTCTATGAAGGCGCAGATGCCCTCGACCTCGCCGTTGACCCAGACGGAAAACTTGCCACACGCTGGGGACAGATTAAACAGGGATTGTAAGAAAACGCTGGTTCGGCATTTGTAGCGTAAACTGTTAGTTTGCGCCAGGTAAGGAATATCTCTTGGTCTTGGAGGACGAAATGAAAAACGGTGAAACAATTTGCCTAACACCGGCACAGCGGCTACACTTCGATATTTACGGCTTTGTCCTGTTGGAGAATGTTCTAAAGAGCGATGAAATTGAGCGTATGAAGCGTGCACTCTACAGAATGAAAGCCGACAAAGATCTGGATGCCAAACACGTCTATGCCCGTGGGCGGAGTGAACACCATGTGCTTTTCGGGAATCTTGTTGCGTATGACCCGGCATTGTTAGAATACGCTGCGCATCCAAAACTTGTGCCACTCGTTGAGGAAATCGTAGGTGGTGCAGTCCGTCTTGAAGAAACCGAAGCAATCATCAATAGCCGTAATCCAGAGACACCACTTGATGAACTCCATAAACGTCGTTATAATCCGACTGGCTTCCACCGTGGAACACAACACGGTTGGGGCACCTATATGGAACAGAACAAGTTCCACTGCCTCTTTGTCAAAACACTCGCCTACCTCACCGATGTCGGACCCGATGACGGTGGCACATGTGTTATACCCGGAAGCCACCGCTTAACGTGGAATCAGAGGGAAATGATTGAAGCAGCACTCACTGATGACAAACTCATCTACCAAGTCGAAGCAACTGCTGGTTCTGTCCTGCTTTTTGCAGAATCGCTTGTCCATAGCACCACTGCTATCCGTAGTGACAAAGAGCGCGTCATCCTCATCTCCGGCTATACACCGCCGATGGTGCGAGAGTGGCCCGGTAACGAAGTCAGCCCCGAATTTATCGAGACATTACCGGAAGACATCCGTCCACTCATTTCAGGAAGCGACAGTTGGCACTGGAAACGGCGGTATTGATTCACCATTTTTCTCGTAGGCGCGCTTTCCAAGCGCGCCTATTTTCATTGTTGATGCTTGAGTTCTCCCCACGTAACAGCAAGTTTTCCGAGCGGTGCTACCGGGAGCACACCGGGACCACCATTTGGAATATTTGTCCCTGCAATCTCAACATTATCAAACCAGACTTACGCACCTGCAACATAAAGCCCAGCTTTTTCTCTGATCTTTTACTTATGCTCCCGAAGTCCTCGGCATCCACAAAGGTTCTTTCCCCATTTCCGCGAACAATAACTCCCTAACCAGATCCGCCTTCAATTCGGCATACTCAGCGGAACTCCATAGGTTATTAACCTCTCCAGGGTCCTCTTGCAAATCAAACAATTCACCGTAGTCTCGGTTATAATAGACAGTCAGTTTGTAGCGGTTATTAACGTAGGTTTTGACGTGAACTGTTGTCGGCTCATGATGGTTTTCGACAATAATGTGGTCGCGTGCTTGTTCATCTTCTCCCGACCACACTGGCGTTTGATCTACACCCGTCATCGAGCGTGGGATGTCAATACCAGTGGCACTCAAAAATGATGGAGCTAAGTCTACCAGCGTTTGCAACGCCTCAGATTGTCTGCCCGCAGGCACAACTCCCGGATACCGGACGATAAATGGGACTCGGATGACATCCTCGTAATGGAATGCCCCTTTTGCGACGAGCCCGTGCTGTCCATAAAAATGTCCGTGGTCGGACGTGAACACGACCAGCGTATTCTCTGCAAGTCCGAGTTCGTCGAGTTTTGCTAAGATTTTCCCGATATACTTGTCCATCAGACTCACCATACCGTAATAAACAGCAATGTCTTTAGCGAGTTCATCCCGATCGCGTAGATGTGAATTGAATCCGTGGACCCCTTTCCCACTTTCACGCCAAGCAGAAAAATCGGGATTCTTTTGCTGCGTTAGCTGAAAATGTGGTGGGTTGTTGTCATGTTCCCCTGCTGTCACAGATGGCACCGTCAATTCTGATGGGTTGTACATCGTATCCCACGGTTCTGGAACAAGATATTTCGGATGCGGATCAAAGAAGCTTGCCCAGAGGAAAAAGTTTTCACCATTTTGCTGGTAATTTTCCATAAGCGCATTGGTGCGTTCGGCAATCCATGTATCGTAATGATATTCCTCTGGTATCGGCCACTTTCGGTATTGACCGCGGGCGTTCCCTGTCGGTGGTGCAAAGTAGTCGCGCCAATTTGTGAGACCTTTTTCTTCCATCCAGATGGCGTAGTGCTGTCCGACATGCGCTTCATCAGCGTGATTGCGCGCAAGTTCAACGTGTTCAAACCCATAAAACCGCTCATTGAAACTTCGCCAAAAGTCCAAATCTTGGAGAATCGGATAGGATTCGAGAGACGGGAATTCATCAGTGCCGTGGAGGGGTTGGAAATGCGCTTTTCCGACAAGAGCAGTACGATAGTCTGCATCTGTGAAATCTTCGCCGACAGTATGTTCGTCTTCAGAGAGTTTTGTCCCAAGTGACCAAGCACCGTGTTGACTTGGATACTTTCCAGTGATAATAGATGCGCGGGTAGGAGTACAGGTAGGGTTTGGGCAGTAAGCTCTATTGAAGAGTGTCCCTTGCTGTGCCAATGTATCCAAGTGAGGGGTCTGAATTTCAGGGTTGAGGCACCCTAAGGTGTTCCAATGCTGCTGATCGCTGGTGATAAGTAAAATATTAGGTCTGGTTTCGTTTCCCATAATTTTCGCGTAGTTTGCAAGTGAGGACTTGCTCTACAAAAGTCCTTTGTGATGTATTTATTGATGGAATCAGCATAGCACTTTACAACGAATAATTCAAGAGGAATACTGTAGGAGCGAGCTCCAGCTCGCGACTGTTTACTCTGTTAAAGTCGTTTGACACCCTTTCCGAAATGTGTTACCCTTTTAAACAGCATTGTGAGTATAAAGGAAAGTGAATGGACAGAGAAGACCAAAACGAACCAAGTACGGTTGATGAAATACTCCGCAAAATAGAGGAAAAAGCGGACACGGGGGAATACATCTACCGCGGGGAATCGAAACACTTTGGGACAGTCTCCTCAAATCTCTACCGAGTTTTCCTCGAGCACGAGGACTTTGATGTTGCAGCAGAGCACTTTGATGTAGAAATCGTCCAAAAACGGATGTTAGAAGATGCGAAGAAATATCTCCGAAGAACAAGCAGCGATTGTGAACTCCTTGTCGAAATGCAACACTACGGAGGGAAAACCAACCTCATCGATTTCACGACAGATTGTTTCGTCGCGCTTTTCTTTGCATGTGAGCAATACGCTAGTGAAAATGGCAGGATTATTTGTCAAAAAAAGAAGCTGCTAAGTCCATCCATCAAGGAACCGCCCGAACCAATAAACCGTGTCGTTGCTCAAAGTAGTGTGTTTGTTCGACCTCCTGATGGCTTTATCAAGCCTGATGATAATGATATAATCAATATTTCTTCGGAGATTAAACTACCTATGCTCGAGTACCTGCAGGAGGTTCATGATATCTCTGTTGAAACTATCTACAATGACATTCATGGTTTTATTAGGTATCAGAAAGACTATATGGAATCCTACGTGGAGTTTTATCTCTCTTAAAAAAATAAGGAGATTTGGCGAATGGTAACGCAAAAGCAACTCGCGCGTTATGAACGTGCCATCAAGCATCTTAACAGAGCCATTGACCTGAGACCGGGGTTTGTCCCTGCTTATGTCCGTCGTGGCAATTTTCACCGCGACATCGGCAAATTTGACCTTGCAATTGCGGATTATAATCAAGCGATGAGACTCACCGGATATCCTGCTGAGGCGTATTACCATCGCGGTATGGCGCATGGTGCTAAAGGGGACATTGACAAAGCTATTGAGGACTTCACCCAAGCGATACGATACGAACCGGACTACACCGAAGCCTATTACTGCCGCGGCAATGCTTACAGCAGCAAATACAAGTTTGATCTCGCTATAAAAGATTGTGACAAGGCGATACAACTTACCCCGGATGCTGCTAATGCCTATCTTATTCGAGGTAATATCTACGGTAACAGAGGAGAGTTTGACCATGCCCTTGCGGACTTTACTAAAGCGATAGAATTAGATCCCGATGCTGCTAATGTCTATACCCTCCGCGCGAAAGCCTACAAAGCCAAAGGTGATATTATCAGGGCTATTGCAGACTATAGTAAAGCGATAGAATTAGATTCGGACTATGCCGAAGCCTATCACAATCGTGGTAATGCTTATTTCATTAGGCGCGAGTTCGATCGTGCCATCGTAGACCATACAGCGGCAATACGGCTCAATCCTTATGATGCGGAAGTTCATTTTACTCGTGGCAAAGTCTACGCCTTCAAAGGCGATTCTGACTTGGCGATTGCTGACTGCAAACGAGCGATAGAACTCGACGCAGATGCTGCCAATGCCTATGTCATCCTCGGTATTGCTTATGGCAGGAAAGGCGATTTTAAATTAGCTATTGCAAACTATACGAGAGCAATCGAATTGTCTCCTGATCTTGCCTATCCGTATTATGAGCGTGGCATTGCTTACAGCAACGGAGGCGAGTTTGACAAAGCTATCACAGACTACACACAAGCGATAAAGTTGACCCAACATCCTGCCGCGGTTTATTACAATCGAGGTAATGCTTACATGCCCAAGGGCGATTTTAATAGAGCCCTTGAAGACTATACGCGAGCCTTAGAATTGGCCCCTGACTATGGACCAGCTTATTACAATCGCGCGCTTGCTTGGTTATACAAGCAAGAATGGGAGAAAGCTAGAGCTGACTTAGTTGAAGCTAGGACTCAGGGTATCAATTCATTCCGCAATGCTCAACAAAACGTAAAAAATTTTGAGAAGGAAATCGGTATTGAGTTACCTGAAGACATCGCTACAATGTTAACGTTGCAGGATGAGCAGCCCCGGACGCAATCTACGGGGAGAATTCTATTCCAACCGCAAAGTAGAATTGAAAGTGACCCATTTGAAGACAGTGCAGCAATGCTTCAACAAGTGGAGCAGCCTGCTTTTTCTTCCACGTCAATAAACCAATTTTAGGGTTAAAGAGGGTTTATAAACCGATCCCCGTACCTAATTCTGGAGTACCTTCCGACACAAGTTTTGTACGTCCCTATTCTTATCTTGCTGTCCCTTGACAATTGCTTCAAGAGCTCTTTTATTACCAATGATACCAAGAGCTTTAGCGGCAGCAGCTCGGGTGTAAGGATCAGAGTCGTTTTCTAGCACTTCAATAAGCGGAGATACTGATGAATTATTACCTATTGTTCCAAGTGATTCGGCCGCTTCTCCACGAACAAATTTATGATCGTCTTTTAAAGCATTGCATAGAGGCTGAACTGCTGAGGCATGTTTTAATTTCCGCAAACCCTTGACGGCTTTGCGTCGAATTTTATAATCTGTAGATTGTAAATCAGAGGTTAAGGACTGTAAAAGCTGCTTTTCATCCGCGGATAAGTTTCTCATAGATTCTTCATATATTTGAATCAACGAAAAAATAGTGTTTCTAAGATTTTCTTCAGATTCACTCTCCCGTAACTTGAGTAGTATTTTATGGGCGGCGGCTACATCAATGTTGACTAAGGCATGCACAGCTTGAGTTCTTACATCTACACTTGGGTCTGATTCTGCCATAGTAGAAAGTCTGTGCCAATATTTCTCTCCGTTCTGACGTAATGCTCTAATTGAGATAGCACGAAATTCTGTAAGAGGATCATGCGTCAATTGATCGAACATCAACTCATCGGTTGGAGTGATGCCGGCAGCGATGATGCTTTTTAGGATACTTGTTTGAGTTGTCAAGGGTTTTTTGTGCCTTTGAGCATGGTTAAAGACATTTCTCAAGTTGCCTCCGCTGACCTCTCCCAAAGCGGTATACGCGGCATTACGGACCGTTGGTGTAGTATCTTCTGTTAAGCTTATGAGGGCCCCAATTGCCGAATCATGATCTTGGAGGTTTAACTTCTCAATAGTATTCTTCAACTCTTCAAGAGCGTTGAATTTAGCTCTGGTTCCTAATGATTCCCAATCAACTTGGCAGAGAAATGAAAATAATCTCTCAGGTGTGATGTCATTCAGAGCCTCTAAAGCTGGCTTAGGAAGTGAGCGTTTTTCATCTTTAGACGTGTTTAGAATTTGTAGTAATTGCAAGGAGGCCAAATTACTGTCTTGTAACTTCGTTAAAAATGTACAACATAGATCCAGATTTGCGTTTGCGAGTTCAGTAATGTGTGGTACTATACAAGAGTCATCCAAACCGAAAAGTGCCTCTAATCTTAAGCTTGCTTCTTTCCGTTTCTGTTTATTATCACCTTTCAGATCATTGATAAGTTGCTCAACAGAAGTTTCGATTTCGATAGTCCTTCTTTTTTTCTTCTGAACGGGGAGGTTACTATATTTGGGCTTTGCGGTTGAAATTGTGTCACGCAGACCGTCCAATTCTGGATTTTCGACATCTTGTCCCAGAGGGGCAAGACGTTTGCCAATACTGTTAATAGATGTAGATGGATTTGGAGTTAGCGAGTGATTTTCCGTTTGCTGTGCAGCCTGATCAACCTTTACAACAGATTCTGTTGTTTCCAGACGTTTCGTGACCTGTTCAAACATTTCTGTTGTAAGGGTTTCAGCAGCATCCCAATAGTTTTCCATGTCAACAAGCATTTGTTGAACAGCTGTAGGATCCGTAACTTCTATACCATATTCAATATTTGACTTCAAGCCTGATGGAGTTAGATTAGAGGAGGTCACAATTGCTGAATTTTTGTCAAAGATGTAAACTTTGGCGTGAAGGTTTGATATGCATCGTACCTCCGCATTAATTCCTTCCAATTCTTCCAATTGTAGTAACTTCTCAAAGGCTTCTAAATCTGATGCCCCTTCAATTAAATCTTGAATCCTAATCCTTGTCAAAATTCGGATGGATAAGCTCAACTTTTGTTTGGACTGCAGAACCTCATAAAGAAGGGTGGCAACGGTGTTTTTTATGTAAGGACTGGAAAGATATAAAGATTTTTCCGCAGATTGGACTTTTGAAAAAAAATGATTTTCCCATGGTGGTTGAATGTATTGCATTTTAACCCTCTCTAAATCGGTCAGATTTTGCTACTAAACTCTATTGTAGTTCGCATCTCTGGTAGCTTTGGATTATGGAGGTTTTTCATTACTGTTAGCATTACTTAATGATACACACTACTACAGTGTTTGTCAATCTTTTTTGATATTGCCTAGGGACATGGAGTTTCCTGATTCTCGCGATTTTCTAATTAACGTTTCCATATTAGGATTTATTCAAATAAGCGGATTGACTTCACGCACATTTTGTGTTATCCTACATGCAGCGATTGCGCTCAGAAATCGACTAAAACCTCTAAAATTTAGAAGCATCATGCCTGCAAAACAACGTCCCAATCTCCTCATCATCATGTCGGACGAACACGCACCAATGTTCAGCGGTCCTTACGGACACCCCTTCGTCCAAACGCCGCACATGGACAAACTCGCTGAAGATGGCGTAACCTTCACAAACGCTTACTGCAATTCGCCGCTCTGTATGCCGTCTCGGATGTCGTTTATGACAGGGCGATATATCCACAAAATCGGCGCGTGGGACAACGCTGCACCCTTGCGTCCAGATGCTGTTACGTGGGCACACCTCTTACGCTCGGTAGGCTACGATGTTGTACTCTCTGGAAAACAACATTTCGGTGGCATGGATCAACTCCACGGATTTCGCGCCCAACTCGCCCGTGATCTTCACGCAGAACGCCAACATGCGCTTACGGACTGGGACAACGGCACGCCGCCAGCACCCCGTCCATGGCAAGGGTTAGCACAAGCACGTCCGGGAACAACAGAGGAGATTGAGGTGGACGACCTCGCGGAAGCAGAGGCTTTGGCGTATCTCCGAGATCCAATTCGGAAGGAACAGCCGTGGGCACTTAATGTTTCGTTTATCGCGCCCCATTTTCCACTTGTCGTACCACAGCGATTTTGGGACCTCTATCCGTTTGAGGAGATCGATCTTCCCAACATTCCAGAGGGACACCTCGAAAATCAACATCCTGTCTACCAGCGGATGCGGCGTATGTTTGGATGCGTTGATTTTCCTGAAGAACTTGTTCGTCGAGGGAGAGTTGGTTATTATGGGTTGATTACGTACTTTGATGAGAAAATTGGCAGGTTGCTCAAGACGCTTGAAGAGACTGGACAGTTAGAAAATACAATTGTCATCTATACCAGTGACCACGGTGAAATGAATGGTGAACACGGCATGTGGCGCAAGTCAAACTTCTATGAAGCATCTGCTCGCATCCCACTTCAAATCGTGTTTCCCGATAGGTTATCTGCAGGCAAGCGTGTTGATGAAGTGGTTTCGCTTGTGGATCTAACGGCAACCCTCGTTGATGTTGTCGGTACGGAACCCTTAAGTCAACTTGATGGGGATAGCCTGCTACCTCTGATGCAGGGGGCGGCGAGTGATTGGAAAGATTTCGCGTTCTCCGAATACCTCGCGCACGGTGTTGAACGTCCGATGGCGATGATGCGGAAAGGACGTTACAAATTCAACTACAGTCTCGGCGACCCACCAGAACTTTACGACATCGCCGAAGATCCGAATGAATTTCAGAATCTTGCGAATGATGGAGCATATCAGGCGATTTGCCAGGAGTTTGAGACACAACTGTTGGCAGAATGGGATCCTGTTGAAATCGAAAAGGAGGTTCGGGCGAGTCAAAAAGCCCGTATTCTATTAGATCAGGTCACTGAGGGACAATGGAGAAAGCCACCCAATCCATGATGTCCGGGTTTGCAGAACCACCTAAAAAACAGTAGCGCAAGAATCCACATCTCACGCTACTATTTGTAAATGCGGTTGTTTGTTTGCGATTATGTCCTATGGAAATTATTACTGTCAACTGCCTCAGCAACTCGCATGCGTCCATTGGGATGTCGTTAAAGAAAGGATTTTTTGAAAGAGTTACGGCTTCAGCAGCAGAAATAGAAAAACGTTTCAGAGACTGCAGGAATCCGTCATCGTTTATCGTGCTTTTTAAATGATGCCCAAGTGGTTCTCATTTTCTGGCGTAGCAACGCGGGGGATCGAGGGATCGGTGGGTCATGGAACCCTGGGGTTGATACATCTTCTCGAAACCCAAAAAAATACGCAGTCTTCGGATCCTCAGAAGCATAAACATTATAGCTTACACGAGACAAGCCTACGCGCGCAGGTTTGACAGGGGCATCTTTTTGCCCAAAGGCTTTTCCGACTTCAGAGATCATCTGACCTGTTGAATCTTTCAACGACCAGCCCAGCCTTAGCGCATTTTCTATATCAAGGTTGTATACTTGTGCATCGGATATGCCCTCGTATCTGTATCGCTGGCGCGGGATATGCGTTGCGAGAATGACAGCACCTTCTGGCGGGATTAAAAAATGCCTAAGTTGTATAGCGTGCGTCTGTTTCTTGAATACATAGGAAAATTCGTAGCCAACCAAATTTACAGCTAAAGTGTTAGGGTTATAGACTTCTATCCACTGCGGCAACTTTTTCTGTCCATTCGCCCAACCTTCAACCATGTATTCTGTAACTTGGAGCGGTATAGCAGGATTGGAAGTAACTTGGTAATACTTCCCGTCGAGAGAAGCGAACGTTTCACCCAGGCTATCCTGTCCATCTTGAGAGTCTTGATTACCCTGCGAACTTTGAGGATCTTGATTGTCTCCGGCGGTATTTGCTGGTGGATCCTGCGTATCTTCAAACGCTCGGGGTTCTATCTCGGTCCCTACTGGGTCATCAGTTGAGTCGTCAACAGGACGAGCATGAAAAGGGGTGGCTTGGAGAAAGTTCTGACCACCTATCACTTTAACAAGCGTGTAAATGATGAGCGTATCTTGCTTTGCTGGATCTTCAAAGAATGGGTCTACAGGCGTGTGCTTTAACGTGTCTTCATAAGGCACTAAATACAACTTTCCGTCAATCTCTTCAAGCTTATAGCCATCAGGTGTTGTTTCAGCGTTTTCAACCTCCTCTGAAACTTGGTAGGGTTGGCGTGTCGAATCCCAGTAGTTCTTCCCATCAATCTCTATCGTTGGATAAAAGAGTTCGGGTTCTCCGGGCTCAGGATCCGGTGGTTTATTGCCATGGATATCCACGGGACCAAGCACTTGAATTGGTCTTTTCTCAAGGCAAGGACCTGATATACAAACACCAAGTATCGGTTCTTGGTAACCCTCTATAACGGGGGTGGCGGGATCAGGTTCAACAACTTCATGCCCATCCACCCTCGATTCACTGGCAAAACAATCACCTATCCGAAGTTCTCTTACAGTTCCTTCATGCGTATGTGTTCCAGAGCCACCAGAATGGTTAGGCATGTTTGTCGTATCGTGGGTGTGGGTATAATCTTCCCATGGTTGTGCTTGGAGTAGCACGATAAGTTCTTCGGCTGTGAATTCGCAAGCAACGGAGTTCTGCAGGGGGACAATGCTAAGAATCAGTAGGGAAAAACACATTAGCGTTTTCATAAAAATCTCCTGTTTTTTACTGATACACAGCACAGCGATCAGGGTCAGTATCATCATTGCCAATCTTGTAGTTAAAATCTTTTTCAAAAATTATTCCTCCTATTGAAGTGTTCCATTGCCCCTGTTAGCAATGAATCCTTCATAAAAATTGTCTAAACCTTAGTATAATCATAATAAGTTTATTTTTATTTTAATTCAAATTAAATAGGACTTACGCAAAATCGGTTTTTATAGCAGGAGATTTGAGTTGTTGACATAGATATTCAGAAATCAATCCATGCTTGACTTGATAAAGCGTTTGACCTTTTTGATAGGCACTTCGAATGAGATGAGTCCAAACCAACAACTCACTTGAGATATGATTGCGAACTATACGCGCCAGACGACATTGGCTTTTTTCAAGTCCTGTTAGTTGTTTCGCTTCAAGGTGAAAGCGTTCAATCTTCC
>JAJDUH010000050.1 GCA_022826805.1 Candidatus Poribacteria bacterium | reverse complement strand
CAGCGTATAGTTGATAGGCGTGCTAAGTAGATATTGACAATAATCCAGACGCGTCGGTCTAACCATTTTTAGACACCTCCTCACACACTATATTACGGGTTTGGAGGGACTATGTCAACCAGGGTTGCGTAAGTCCTAACTTTGTAACAATCTACTGTTTTGTCAAGTTTGAATTTAAAGGTTAGCTTATAGTAGTGCGATTTTGCGGCGTACTCGCTCAAATGCGACGTGCATTATCGCACGTTCCGAACGGGCAATGAATTGCCCTACTACAAACGGGGTTGTCCCCAATTTGAAACTGGATAGAACACTGCCCGAACTTGAAGTACTCTCAGGAAGTGCTGAATTGTTACAGAGGCACTTTTTAACCGACTGCCGCCAACTGACGACTATTTTATTATTAACATTTTTCTGGTAGCAGCGAAATTGCCTGCGGTGATTGTATAAAAATAGACACCACTTGCAACAGGTTCACCTACCTCATTTTTACCATCCCAATACGCAGCGCGACTCCGGTATCGATAGATACCAGCGGGTTGATGTCCTAAATGCAGCGTCCGAACTAAGCCCCCATTGGCAGTGTAGATGTGCAACGTCACATCAGCGGCTTCAGCGAGTTGGTATGGTATCCACGTTTCTGGATTGAACGGATTCGGATAGTTGTGAAGTAAAGCTGTGTTGTCAGGAACGAACAACGCCAAAAGCGACTCAAGGTTTGCGATGCCGCGCTGGAAAGTGAACGATCCATCGTCTGCTGCGTGCAGAATGTTGAGTGCATGTTCCACCATTTCGCGCGAGGTATCGGGGTAATAAACCTCTCCCACCGATGGTGCGGCGGGGGCTGCTCTTTCGCCAAGATGTTCGGCAACAATTGCAAGGTCTTTCCCGTTTACAACGCCATCCTTATTGACATCGGTGCGCGGGTTTTTCGGCGGTTTTTGCCCTAAAGCGTCTGTTACCAGTGCTACATCCTTGGCGTTTGTTACGCCATCCTTATTGACATCCCACGCAGGGACAGTGGGGACATTCCGTTTCACGACAATAAAGGTATCGGGCGGCGTAGACTGGATTATTTGACCGGTGCTGGTACCCGCTCGGAAGTTTCGCAGCACCACGCGTCCTTCTCCGGGCGCGATAGCCGTAAATCTCATCGATAGCAGGACACCTTCACCATTGGCACCCCCTTTGGAGAGTCTGGCAGCCTTTATACCGGCGATTTTACCTTGCTTATTCTTAATAGTGCCTTTTCGGAAGAAGGTTTGCCCGCCGCCTTGCTTCAAGAAGCTGCCCTCACTGACCCAGTTTGCTTTTAAGAGCGCCGGGTCAAAGGCAATATCGGTCTGCCATCCAGCTAAATCGGTGATGTTTGCGGCGTTGAGACGGAGGGTGAAGGTATCGCCCTTCTGAATCTGTGTTGTATTTGTGGAGAGGTTGAATCTGGTGCCAGGGTCTAACACTGTATATTCTGCGTCAGGTGCGAACCCAAAATGCCCATTCAGACGATGGTTCCAATTGTGAATAGAAACCAACAATACATTTCTCCCTGGTTTTAAGATGACTGGGAAAAATTCTTGGTAATCCTCACTCCAACCATGACGCTCTGTAACCAATTTCCCATTCAGCCAGACCTTATGATTAGCACCGCTTCCAGCAAACATTTTCGTTTCTTGTTCCCGCGGTGAATCCAAGGTAATGGAACCGTAGATCACATTCTCCTGATCTTCAGCTGGAGGGGTACCGAGTGCCTCTAACGCATCGCTGACGTTCCTCCAATGTCTGGACCCAATTTTGTGGGCAGCCCAGACACTGTCTCCCACAAGGGAACCTGCCGTTGCCCCATTGGTAGCAATCTCCACCTCCGTTACTTCTCGTCCACTTGCCTGGGCAAGCAAATCTCTGTCGCGGAAATCCTCAAATTGTGATCCCGGGAACAGCACCCACAACCAGGGTCCTGTTATTTTCGGGCCACCTTGCTGGAAAACACCTGGGTTATCCGCTGTCTTGATATATATCTTCTCGGCTAACCCCTTTAGAGGCGAAAAATTCTTTATCGCGTTGTTATTGAGGTTCAATGCTTTCAAATTGGTTAACGCCGCCAAAGGTGATACATTCGAGATGAGGTTGTGACTCAGATTTAGATGTGTCAAGTTTTTTAAATTCTTGAGCGGTGAAACGTTCTTTATCAAGTTATCGTGGAGGGTCAATTCTTGAAGTTGTGTGAGCTCGGATAGTCCGGAGATATCCGAGATACGGGTATGGTTGATTTCCAAGCGTCTCAGCGTCTTTAAGCCTCGCATCGATGGCAGCTTCGAGATTGAATTGCCGCTCAACTCTATCCAGCGGAACCTCGGCAAGTTTGATAGCATCGAGAAATCCGTGATAGCCGTATTCCAAGCCACGATACCTTCTAAACTCGTCATGCCAGCAAGCGGAGAGACATCAGAAATAGGATTGCCTTCAATGCCTATGCCGTTCAACTTGACCAATCTCGAAAGCGGCGATAAATCGGTGATGGCGTTTTCCTCAAGACCGAGCCAATCGACGTTGATTAGACCCGCAAGCGGAGATACATCGGTTATCCGGTTTCCCCGTAACTTGATGTTATCCAAACGCACCAATCCTGCCAACGGGGATAGGTCAGATATTGCATTGTGCCGAAATTCTATGCGTTCCAGTCTTATGGCGTGCTCAAGCCCCTTCAGATTGCGTATGCCTTTTTCATCAGCTTCAATGCGTGTCAATCTTGCGAGGTCGGTCTCTGTAATCGGTTCACTGGGAGCCTTGCCGAGTGTCTCTGCAATCGCTGCGCGGAGGTTCGGGTCAGGGATCAAATTACTGGGCGTAACATCGTCGAATATAGGGTTCCCGCGGTCCTCCCGATCCGAAATAAGACAATCATTACCATACAAGCAAGAAACCACAGCTTCAAAGTTAGATGTCCATACATCCCTTTTCACACTACCATCACTCAGTAATCCCGTCAAACCTAAGTTCTGTAAGCTTGGATTCTTACGAATCTGTTGACGCAGTGCTTCGGGTTTCAAACCGACAGCAGCCGCAGCCTGTGAGATATTCAGTGCCCCTTGAAACGCCTCATAGAACCGATGCACGGGTTCTATACCGCCAAACACACCACCTGTCGCTTCAAGCGCTTCCCGGTAGCGTTGGGTATCCCCACTCACCAACTGATCCATCGTTGCTTTTTCCACATACAACCGCAAAGCATGTGCTTTGTCGTAAGAGGGATCTGTTGTCTGCTGGATAAAGGCGCGCACCCCATCTTCAAACTCCTTCATCCCTTCCGTGTGGCAACCTATACATGAGAGTCCATTGCGCACGGCAGGATCACTCGCCGCCGGATTCGAAACAATATTCGTCGGCGCAACATCTATCCGATTCCCTAATCCATCCGAGATATAATATGCCTGCAAACCATTTGGGAGATGAAAGATCACCTCACCACCATCACGCGCAAAAGACAATGGATGTGTGAAGATGTTCTGCGCGCCAACGCTACCCGCAAAGTCGTGGCTCTTCCAATACGCACCATATCGCGACCTGTGACGCTCTACGACACGGTTGTGATTCGAGACTCCCGAATTGTTCGTCCCTGCTCGCCAGACGCGAACCCCCGGGGCACTCTGGAGATTGCGTACCACATCTATACCTAACTCTCTTTCCAGTTCACGCTCGGTCTCTGGGAGAGCCAGAATATCGTGGTAGAGGGGCGGGAGTGAAGCCGTCGCCAGGAACCAATCGGCGTGGACAAATGGCACTTCACACACCATTTCTTGACGGAGATTCGACAGTTTTCCATGCAGACCTGCCTGCGTTTCTTCATCAAAAGCGATGCTATATGGATAGGCTTGCTCAATTTGCGTCCACGCGTCCCGCGTATCCCATTCATAGTTGCGGAGGTCGATGTAGAAGATCGTAGCTGCTGCGTCAATCGGCTGTGGATTGGTAATCTGAAATCCCCATGAGAGACTATTGACGAGTTTTGAGAGGGCAACGCGATAGGCGCGAAGTGCCTCTGGGCCCTCGCCTGCGTTATAGAGATGTGTCATCGTAAGATAACGTGCCGAGGGACGATCAAACGGATCAAGCGATTTGAGATGACTCTGCATAGCAGTGAGCATCGCGTCGGTCGTAATGAAGGAGATGTCGTGTTGGATTTCCCAACTTGGTGCCCCTGCTTGAATCCATTGGCGGATCGTGTTAATCGCTTGTTGGGACAAGGGGGGTTGGTTGAACGGCATCTGTGCACCATTTGCAGTCGGTCCGAGGAGCCGCTTATAGAATTCGGAGGCATCTGGATTTCTGGGCACAACGGTCCCGGTAGCAACCAAATCGGGTGCGGACTCAATAATAAGTTGCTCAGTAAAAGAACCGTGTGGTCCGTGGCAGCCGAGGCAGCTTTGTTGAAAGATGGCATAGGCTTGTTGTGCGATGTCTACTTGGGCATCTGCTGTTCCAAATCCGAGTCCGATCAGGGTCAAGATTATTAGAGTGAGATATTTATTGGTTTTCATCAGCAACTTCCTTTAATCAATAGGTGCGAAGTAGGCGACGGTCCTACAATCCGTAGCGGACAGGTCCTCCAGCGAGGTTAGAAACCTTGCCTACCAGTCGTCTTGTCAGTGCGAAGCAGTAGGAGTACTAACACCATCCAACGAAGTTAGAAACCTTGCCTACGGATTATAGAGATCAGTTATCAATTGTCGGGATTCAGAGATCCCTCCCACACGGATCTTCAGGTAGATGTTAGGTTTCGCTACGCTCAACCCAACCTACGACTCAAACTGCCTTTTACTTCCGTATCAACATCTTGCGTGTGGCAGTGAAATTCCCTGCTGTAAGGGTGTAGAAATAGACACCACTCGCTACAGCCTCACCCACCTCGTTTCTACCATCCCAATACGCCGCACGACTCCGATCGTGATAACGTCCTTCAGACTGATGTCCCAAATCTAACGTCCGAACCAAAACACCATTTATCGCATAGATATGCAAGGTGACAGCAGCGGGTTCGGCGAGTTGATAAGGTATCCAGGTTTCCGGATTGAACGGATTAGGATAGTTCGCCAGCAACGTCGTCTTTTCTGGTGTTAATAAGGTTAAAAGCTGCTGAAGGTTTGCTATACCCCGTTGGAAGGCAAGCGATCCGTCATTTTCGAGATGCACTTGTGCTATCCAGGTCCGTATTAGCGCGGGATCTAATTTCAGATGACTCTGAGCAAGTACAGAAGGTGCAGCAGAAACGCCACTGGGTTCGCCGAGATGTTGTGCAACAAGGACGAGGTCCTTGATATTCCGTTTCCCGTCGCGATTCACATCTGTTCGAGCATCGGTAGATTTAGTTTTTCCGAAGTCCTGTCCTACAAGGATCAAATCCAAAATGTCTGTCATCCCATCTTTATTCACGTCCCATTTAGGCAATTGTACGGTAATTTTCTTTCCGATTGGGTTCACTTTATATTCCGCGTCCTTTGCGAACCCAAAGAAACCGCTGAATCCCCCATGCCCGTGATTATCAACGGCGACCAACAGCACGTTGGGTCCCTTCTTCAACGTGACAGGGAATGCATCTTGGTAATCACCGGCACCCCGGATGATGGGATTGTAGTGAACGACCTCACCGTTAAGCCAGACCTTGACTCCATCATCGCTGCCGACGAGCATGGTAGTTTCTTGCTGACGCGGTGCATTGAAAGTCAGGGAACCGTAAACGACATGGTCATATACCTCCGAACCGCTTCCCCAGCCGAGGGCATCAGTCATCTGGTTGATGTTATCACCGCCTACGGGGGCAAGATTGTGAGCCATCCACTTGCTGCCTCCGACAGGTTTCCCTTCCGTTGCACCGAAGGTAGCGACCTTCACCTCCGTCGCTGCCCCCTTGGTTGCTTTTGCGATCAGGTCTGTGTTAGAAACACCTACCCCAGATACGATTGCCCATAACCAGGGTCCCACTATCTTTGGACCGGCTTCCGGGAATGCGGAGTTAGTGAAATCCGAATGTAAAATAGATGTTTTAGGAGAAAACCGTTCCAACTGAGCCGAGTCGACGCTTGTGTTTTCGGCGAGGCTCATCCATGTTAGATTGGGTAAGGAAGCAAGCACCGATACATCGGTGATCGCAGTGTTTTGGCTCAGATCTACCCATCTTAAGTTACCCACTGCCGCGAGGGAAGATACGTCCGATATTTCATTGTCCCGTAGGTCTATCCACGTCAAGTTGCTGAGTCCCTCAAGCGGCGATAGATCTGATATCTGATTATGTTCAAAACTCAAGCGTGTCAAACCAGTTAAGCCCGCCAAGGGCGACAGGTCGGAGACCTCGTTACCGGGGAGGTAGAGTTCTTTTAAACCCTTGGCGTTGGCTAAGGCGGAGATATCCGATATCTCTCCGCCGCACACATTTATTTCTCGGAGCTTCGGCAATTTCGCTATGGCGGCAAGGTTTACCACAGGCGTGCCCCAACCGTGAAAATTATGCAAGTTCGTTAATCCTGAAAGCGGGGTGAGGTCTGCCAGCGGGTTATGGCTCATCCCTATCGTTTCCAGTTTTGTCAATCCCGCGAGGGGAGATAAATCGGTTATGGCGTTATGATGGAGCCTTATATGTCTCAAGTTGATTAATCCTGCAAGTGGTGAGATATCGGTTATCTGATTAGGCCCAAGATGTAAATCCTCCATGCCGATCAATCCTGCGAGCGGTGAGATATCGGTTATTGCATTATCCTCCAAATCCAGGCGACGCAGTTTTATCAATCCCGTTAGGGGTGATATGTTAGATATTAAATTGTTGTTAAGATTTAACCTCTCCAGATTTACTGCGGCTCCAAGACCTGTTAAGTTTTTAATTTTCATACTCACAGCGCGAAGTTCCCGTAATGTTGCCATTTCATCCTTCGTAATCCGTGCGTTGGGTCCTTTACCGAGTGCTTCATTAATCGCCTTGCGAAGGTTGGTATCGCGAACGTTAACGGTTTGTGCGGATGCGTTTAGCTGCATTGTGAAAATTACAGTGCAGAATGTGAATAGGTATAAGAAAATGTGTTGTTTTTTCGAGAGTTGCATTGGGTTTTATCTCCTTTGCTGCGTTAATGGCATTTTGCGCTTCCACATCTTCGATTGAGATGATTTTCTATAGTGGTCAGTTATCAGTTGCCAGTTAGAAAGATGTTGGGTTTCACTACGCGCAACCCAACCTACAATTCAAACGCAGCGAGGTTAGAAACCTCGCCTACCGATTATAGGGGAGAGATGGCGAGGTTAGAAACCTCGCCTACCGATTCCCGCTCAGAGGTCTGCGTCAACGCGGATGGATAACTCCTCTAACTGTGCGTCCGTTACGAGCGATGGGGCATGTGTAAGCGGGCAGAGACCTTGTTGCGATTTGGGAAATGCGATAACTTCCCGAATGTTTTCCTCGTTGCGCATTAGCATGACAATCCTGTCTAAGCCGGGGGCGATCCCCGCATGTGGCGGTGTGCCATACGCCAAGGCCTCTATGAAATATCCGAATCGACTTTCGACCTCTTCGGGTGTGATTTCCAAAATATCAAAAACCTTCTGTTGGACATCCGATTGGTGAATCCTGACGCTCCCGCTACAGATTTCATATCCGTTGCAAACGAGATCGTAGTGTTGGCTTTGGACATTCCCCGGATCTGTATCTAACAACGGCAAAGTCTCTTCTGTACATCCAGTGAACAGATGGTGGAAGGGTTCGTAGCGATTCTCTTCTTCGTTCCATTCAAAGAGGGGATAATCGACAATCCACAAGAAGTTATACTGGGTTTCATCAATAAGGTCGAGCTGTTTCCCAAGATGGAGGCGCAGATTGCCGAGTGCATCGGCAACGATATTCGGCTTGTCAGCAACAAAGAACATAATATCGCCTGGCTTTGCCCCCGTTCGCTCCTGCGCGGTTTCAAGTTGTTCTGTTGTGAAAAACTTGACGATACCGGAGGAAAATCCGTCCGTCGTGACTTTAACCCATGCCAACCCTTTCGCTCGGTAGATAGCCACGAACTTTGTTAGATCGTCGATGTCTTTGCGCGAAAAGTCTGCGCCGCCCGGTGCAGCAATGGCTTTAACCTGCCCACCTGTTTCCAAAGTCCGAGTGAACACCTGAAAATCACAGTCTGCCATGACATCCGAGACATCGGTAAGTTCCATACCGAACCGCGTATCGGGTTTGTCGTTTCCGAACCGTGCAATCGATTCGTGGTAAGGAAGTCGCAAGAACGGGGTTTGGACGGGGATACCACCCGCATCCTCAAAGATGCGTTTCATCAATCCTTCGGTTACTTCAAGTACATCGTCTACACCAGCGAATGACATCTCAATGTCAAGTTGTGTGAACTCGAGCTGTCTATCGGCGCGGGTGTCTTCATCGCGGAAGCATCGCGCGATCTGAAAATATCGGTCAACACCACTCATCATGAGGATCTGCTTGAACTGTTGCGGCGATTGTGGGAGTGCATAGAATCTACCCGGATAATGCCGACTTGGTACGAGGACATCGCGTGCGCCTTCGGGCGTACTATTCATCAAGATAGGGGTCTCAATTTCAAGGAAGCCGTGTTCGTTCATATAGTTGCGCGCAGCGAGTGCTGCTTTATGGCGCATCGCTAAAGTCTCCTGCATCTCAGGACGGCGCAGATCAACAAAGCGATAACGCATCCGAATATCTTCCGCCACATCGATCTCGTCTTCAACCGGGAACGGCGGCGTTTTGGCAGTATTCAAGATGTTCAGAGCGTCCACGGCGACTTCGATTTCACCCGTGTCGAGTTCAGGATTGACAGTACCTTGGTAGATGCTGAGACCGGTTTCTCCGTTTTCGATATGGTATGTCCGATTATTTTCGATGTCAGTGAGTAACCAACGCGTGTTGGGTTCTCGTGTTGCGACTTCAATTTCTTCGGAGAGGGTGTACTTGGGATCAGCATCCAAAAACAAGGCTCGGAACGCTGAAGATAAAACACCATCGGCGAGTTCTGTTTGGTACGCCGCGTCTGCTTGGAACAGGAGTTCACCCGGATCGCGTTCACGGACGGTGCCGCTGACATGTAACACGAATTCGCTTCTGACCTCATCGGCGAGGGCGTGTGCTTTTTCATCAATCTGGGGGTCGAAGACGACCTGCGTGATACCTGTTCTGTCGCGTAAATCGACGAAGATAACCCCACCGTGATCTCGACGGCGTTTGACCCAGCCGTTAAGTACTGCCTGCGTGCCTGCGTCTGTTAAGCGCAAGTCCCCGCAATAGTGAGTGCGTTTTAAAGAAGGTTCTTGGGACATGATGTGTTTATAGCGGTTCTCAGTTCTCGGTTTTCAGTAAAGAGACATCTGAAAATCGACAACCAATAACTATTTCTCCTATCTTAGTGGTCTTCGGTTACCAGTTTCTCCAGTTTCAGTCAAGAGATGTTTGTGGCAGGCAAAAAAATGCAACCGCTACATGCTCTACCGACAACCGATAACCGATAACTATTCTTTCAATTGTTCAAGTTCATTTTGAATCTGTTGCTTAGCACTCTGTAAATCAGCCGAATCTGTTGAGATTTGGATAATTTGCTCGAGCACTTTCAAAGCGTTGTCATAATGTTGAATCTGTTTTTGAGATTGGTTCATTGCTGCGTAAACATTTCCGAGAATGTAATGGGAACGCCACGAATTGGCATCTGCGGCGATCCCTTTCTTTCCATATTTTTCAGCCTCTTCTAAATTTCCCAACTGCAAGTGGAGCTGCGCCATCGCCGCGAAAATCGGAGCCGGCAATTGTAGTGTTGTCTCTTGCCTTTCAAGGCGTTCATAAGTACGAAGTGCTTCTCTATAGCGCTCTTGGCGCTCGTATAAGGGACCTAAGAGTAGATAGATATCGGATCTACTGGGATCACGTCTGAGAAATTCCTCAAGTTCCCTCGTTGCTTTTCCGAGCTCCCCTTGCATTTCGTATAGGGTCGCCAGATGGAGGTGTCCCTGGAGGTCGTCAGGATTTTGTGCCATTGCTTGCTGCACCTGCCGTTCAATCTGTTGGAGCTCCTCTTGTTCACCCTCACGAATTAAACCTGCAACGACACCAAAGTTATAACGAATTGTTTCGTCAACGGGATTAAGTTCTACCGCTTCGTTCATGAGTGTTGCGGCATCTTGATACTGTGCGCTGGCATAAGCAATCTGTCCAAGGATTAATTTCTGGGTCGCTCTAAAGTAGGTGTCGAGCGTCTGTCGAACGGCTTTCATCTCGGCGAGCGTTGAACCGTAGTTTACGAGATATGGCAGGACGCGTTCTCGATATTCAGCCATGCCCTTGACGTTCTGTGTGGTTGTGTTGGCGAGGTCAGCTCCCCGGAAGAATTCCAGCCGCGGTCGGTTGTCTGTGTGGATGGGTCCAGGACCTACGTATTCACGGACTGCCTCTGGTCCCATCATAAATGAATCGAGTAGCGACAAACCGTCCAAGTCATCAGCGGCGAGTCCTTCGCTGATACTCGCTATCTGTGCGCGTGCGAGAAAGTTTTTGTAATCAATCCGTAGCGGTTCAGGCGTGCCGATGAGAATCACAAAGTCGGGTGTGTATTTGTACCAGAGCGTTGTATGCGGGAACACGTCAATGAAGGTGCGCACAATCATCTTATAATGTGCCTCCGGTAGGCGGTGCAACGGGACCCACTGGCACATGATGCCGTCTTCGCTTAGAATACGACGGCACAGACGATAAAAGTCAGCAGTGTAGATATTGGAACTCCCGGCACTGACGAGTGGATGGATAATTCCTGTTGAAATCATATCGTACTTGGTCTTTGTCATCAGGATATGGTTTCGTCCATCGTTGATTTTGTAATTAAACAGTGGACTATCAAACACGTTTCCGTTGACATGTGTGAAATGCTTTTGTGCTGCTGAAATTACGCCTTCAGAGAGTTCTATGGCATCGACTCGGACACCGTGCTGCGTTATGGAGTAAGATGTGAGTCCCATGCCGAACCCAACGACGAGTGCACGTTTCGGACGCCGATGCAATAGCAAGGGTAGATGTGCGATGACACGATGCGATGGCGAATCCCAGCGCGAGGCGTCGGCTGCTTGATTTGTATCCACATAGAGACGATAGACGGCTTCATCGTCTTTTAGCGTTGTTACCGTGGCATCTATCTCTTCATTGTAATCGACCAATGTATCACCCGGACGCTGTGTTTTGAAGATTGCGCTCTTGAGAAAAAGGGGTTGATTCAGCGTCAGTAGTAGAATAACTGCCAGCCCAGCGTTGAGAATCGGCATACCGATGCTTATCCCGTGTAGTAACGCTCCTCCTGTTTCCGTCCGCTGTCCGCTTCTTAGGACAAGGAGACACCCGATGCCCGTGTTCAGTGCTACCATTAGCACAATACTCGGTCGGATACCCAGAAGTGGAATCAGGATAAATCCGGCACAAAACGCGCCTAAAATGCTTCCGACTGTGTTGACTGCGTAGATGTTACCGATGCTCCTACCGAGTTGGCGTTCGTTGCCGGTGTAGATTTTTGTCACAAGCGGAAAACTGGCGCCCATCAAGAAGGTCGGCAGGCACATCACGAGAAAACAGGAAAAGAACGTCCAGAACCTGCTCACGCCGAAGGTAGATTGCAGTGCGCGGGTCATGGCGTATAATTCCTCAAACGCTGGCATCAGGATAAGTGCGAAAAGTCCGATGCCGAGTTGGAGGATGCCAAAAACAGCGACAGGTTGCTTTATCCGGTCTACCCAGCGTGCGAGCACGATGCTTCCAAGTGCGATGCCGAATAAGAATGCCGCCAACATCGTAGCAAAGGCATAGGTCGTGCTACCGAGGAAAAAGACCATGATGCGCGTCCACAACACTTCGTAAGCTAAAGCACAGAACCCTGAGACACCTATTGCCCACAAGACCAAATGGCTGTTGGCTGTCGGCTGTCGGCTATTAGCGGGTGGCAGCTGCGCATTAGTTTCCTCTACAACACTCTCTGGCTGCCTACTGACATCTTCTACTCCTGATACCCGATTTGCCAACGCTATTGCTATGGCTGCTACAGCGAAATTAATAGCGATACCGATACCGAGTGACCATCGAATACCGAATGCTTCGAGAAGGAAAAACCCCGCTGCTACAGTACCAACGACTGCCCCGAATGTGTTGAGCGCATACAGAACGCCGATGTTTGTGCCGAGTTGCGCTAACCTCTTTACAAAAAAGCGGGTTAGTACTGGCAGTGTACCGCCCATTAATGTTGAGGGAATCAGGAGCACAGCGAAGGTCAATACGAACCGGATGAGGGAGAGGGTATAGAATTCTGATGTGACGTTGCGATGGATTAGCACATACAGGGCACCCAGGATCGATAAAATGAGGGGCCAGACGAGACAGAACGCACCGATGCCGGCTTCGAGGAGGGCGTACATTCGTAGCGGGGACTGGTCGCTTTCATCGATCTTCCTACCGAAGTAGAAGCTGCCGAGCGCGAGTCCTCCCATGAACGCTGTTAGGACGGTGCTTGTTGCGAAGACTGTGCTTCCGAAGACGAGCGTGAGCTGCCGCATCCAGATGACTTCGTAGATGAGTCCGCTGGCACCGGAGCAGATAAAGATGAGCCAAACGATGGGTTTGATGTGTCGCATTTTCCGCCTATTCTATGGACATTTCGTCTTTATAAGATAATTCAAGCATTTTACATATATGATACGTCAGGATGTCGAGAATTTCAAGTAGAATCCTCTAGTTCCCGCTCTATGTGCTCAATTATCTATCTCGGATCTGTTTTATTGATTTACCAATGGGTAATCTATCTTGTATTTCAGGCACACCCGATTTCATTCGTCGTAATTCGGAAATGAATCGACTGATTTCAATTGGATTGAGTTCTTTTTCAAGAACATCCATACCACGACGCATCACTTCTTCAATAGGACATTCACCCCCTGCTTTCGCTATTGTCTCAATTTCCCCAAGTATTTTATCTTTCATAACTTTTTTCCTTTTCAAGTTGAATTGTGAAAAAATCAGCAGGATTCTGAAGAATAAATGTCACAAACTAACAGTTTATGCTACAAAGCAGATACCACATCTATAGGATTGGGAATGTATAAACTCTATATCTGTTGTGAGGGGGCTTCTTGGACAACAGGAATGACGTAACTTCGGATTGTCAAGCCGTCTATTGTCTCAGTTTCTACGAGTGGTTCCGGCTCCGCGCGATGATTAAAGACAATGTAGTATCCTTCACTTACCCCCTCTAACTTGAGATACGCTGCGAGTTGTCTTTTGCCCGCCTGATAGGACCGGGGACCCTCCCATATCTTGGTCTCAACGATGTATTTTTGGGCATTATGGAAGATAATGAGATCCATTCTGCCACGTCCTGTTTGAACCTCAAGATACATCACCCCGCGAATGAGACTCACAAATTGATCGAGATAAGCGTAGAGGAGGTCTTGTCCGACGTACTCTTTCGGTGTCTCTGGAACTTGGAGTATTCGAAACCCTGCGCGGACAATGAAAGCGCGGAAGTTGTCAAGAAGCAGTTTTATATTAATCTGTCCCATGGGCGTGAGGTAGTCCGCGAAATCGGCACCTTCAGGAAAGTACTCCGACTCCAATCCATTTATCTCCGGTTTGAACGCTTGCAGGATGCAGTACTGATAAATTGGGTTGACAATTTGGCACATACCATCAGGTCCTTTTCCGATGACTCCATAGGTAGCAAGTTGATTTATGATTTTCCTGCGTGCGTTAAAGCGTACACCTCTTTCATAAGAGACGATCTCCATCAAAATATTTTTAAAATGTGTGTCCCGATAAATATTTGTTATCAGATGCGTGAGGTTCGCGTTATCCTCTTCTCGAATTTCTGCATGTGCTTCTGAAAAGTGTGTCATTGTAATTGTCTCAGTTTTCGGGATCTCCATCTCCTCGGTCAGCATCTGGGCAAATCGGTTGACGAGGAAGGGTTGTCCACCCGTTTGCTTATGGAGGGCTTCAATGACTTCGGGGGCGAAGGCTTGACCGACTTCGTCTGTATACTGTGTCAACAACTCTTGGACCTGTTCAAGGGTGAAGTTGGATAAACTGAACTCGTCTTGGATATTGAAAGGCGAAATAGATCGGTCTAAATTGAGTTGAGTAACATTCTTAACGCCTACAATACCAACGCTGTAGGGGCATTTACGCATGGAACGATGAACATAAATACTACGGAGTGCATGAAGGAAACCCCTTAAAGCATTGCGCGGGATGCCATGAAACTCGTCAAAGATGAGGACAAGCTTCTCATTTCCCAGAAAAGCCCCGAACTGTTGAAAAAATTCAAGCATTGCAACGTGATCGTTTAACTCCGTATTCTCCAAAAATTCGCTTAAAGCTGAAGAAAACACAGTACCGCGCGCCTCGAAGACACGCTTAATCTCTTCGTAAATCCTTCTGTAGAGTGCAGCATAAAAACTCGACGCAGTATAGTCTTCATATACCTCAAAATTGAGTTCAATTGGGAAGTAGGTTTCTGTGGTATCGGCGGCGAGCGCATCAAGTGCCCATTGGAAAAATGTGGTTTTGCCGGTCTGTCGGGGCGCGAAGATAACGATATAGCGTCCGAGTTTAACGCGATTGATGAAATCAGCGAGCTCCTCAGTGCGTGAGACGACATAGTGATCTTGAGGATTTACGGGACCATAGGTGCTAAATGTTTTCATTTTTTCTTTTATCATGAATCGGGGTTACAGCCCCCCATATATCGTCGAAAAGTTAGAACATTATACCATAAGCCAACCTATTGTGTAGATTCTAATTTCTTCTCTAACCGCTCAATGTGCCGATAGGTCGTAGAGAAAATCATGTCCAATGTGGCGATGTCTCGTGGTTCTAATGGGGCGCGGGAGAAGACGCGTCGTAGCGATTTCAGATAGGTTTCCCACTCCCGATTGTACGGTGACATGCCTACCTTATCCAGCAGACGGGTGACGCGTCCGTAGAATTCCTCTAAGGCGTTCACTTCGGCATAGTCAATCTCTGATGGTGGGTATTCCTCTAAACTCGCAACGAAAACCTCATACGCGAAGATCTGGACGGCTTGTGCGAGGTTCAAGGACGGGTTTTTGGTAGCCATCGGGACGCTTGCTGTCAACTGGCAGAGACTGAGTTGATCGGTGGATAAGCCGAAATCTTCACGTCCAAAGAGTAAGGCGACGGATTTATCTTGTGAGATTGGGGCGATCATCTGTGCGGCATCGCGGGCGGGGACGGGCTGTGGTAGACGGACATCTCGACGACGGTGTGTTGTGCCGACGAGATATTGAATACCGTCAAGGGCGTCTTTGAGTTCTGGGACGACGTGGCAGTTTTCGAGGATATCCTGCGCGCCGTGTGCCATATACCATGCGGCATCGACATCCTGAAACGGAACAGGGTTTACCAGATAGAGTTGCGATAGCCCCATCCCTTTTACAACTCTGGCGACGGAACCGATGTTTCCGGGTTCACGCGGTTCAAAGAGGATGACTCGGACGTTTGTTAGATTTTCCGGGACGGCGACAGGAATTGCTCGGAAGTTTCCGGTGGGTTGAATCGGTTTTCTGTGGGTGTTTGTTGACATGTGAATAGGGTAACGCAAATGGTTTGTATTGTCAAGGGAATTGTGGGGAACATCTCTTGCGAGTTGTGAAAGAGGCGGGGAATGTAAAGCAAAGACAAATTTTGCCGCGTAAATCAGAATCAAAATCAACGGTATGAATGCCTTATGGGCATTCACCGGGTATGAAGTGCTTATGCACTTCACCGGGTACTCATGCCGTGTGGCATGAACCGGGGCAAAATTTGGAAATCCCTCTTACAAGGAAGGCGTGTTTGCAATTAAGGGCATTTTAGGGTATAATTAACAGATAATGATTTAATACAGTGATGTGGATAAAGGAATAAGGTTTCTAAAATTTGTTGTTAGAAGAAAGCCCTGTAACGGCAAAATACTTGTAAAGGAATTTTTCTGTCTTATGTCAACTAAAGTAGGTATTAACGGTTTTGGTCGGATTGGTAGGAACGCCTTTCGAGCGGCGATGCAAAATCCAGCGTTGGATATAGACTTCGTGGCTATTAACGACTTGACGAGTCCAGAGACACTCGCGCATCTTCTCGAGTACGACTCCATCCATGGCATCCTGTCCGATGATATTACTGCGACAGACAACGGCCTCGTGGTCAATGGAAAAGAGATACGTGTTCTGGCTGAACGCGATCCGGGCAATCTTCCGTGGAGTGATCTCGGTGTGGATGTTGTCATCGAATCTACGGGTTTCTTTACGGATCGAGAAGACGCCGAGAAACACATCACCTCTGGCGGTGCGAAAAAAGTGATTGTCTCTGCACCCGCAAAAGGTGAAGACATCACGATTGTGATCGGTGTGAATGATGATCAGTACGATAAGTCAGAACATCACGTCATCTCTAACGCCTCGTGTACCACGAACTGCCTTGCACCGGTTGCGAAGGTGTTGCATGAAGAGTTTGGCGTTGAGAGTGGTCTGATGACGACCGTCCATGCCTATACCGGCGATCAAAGGGTTCACGACTTCCCACATTCCGATATGCGTCGTGCCCGTGCAGCGACGCTCTCAATGATTCCGACGACGACTGGCGCTGCTGTTGCAGTTGGGAAAGTCCTGCCAGAATTGAACGGGAAACTTGACGGCTTCGCAATCCGTGTACCAACGCCAAACGTCTCTGTTGTTGACCTCACTGTGGATCTCAATGAGAAACCGAGTGCCGAAGCGGTCAACGCGGCGTTGAAAGACGCAGCAGAGGGTAGCTTGGACGGAATCCTCGGTTATTCAGAACTTGACCTCGTCTCAGCGGACTTCAATGGGAACAAACTCTCTTCCGTTCTCGATGCTCCGTTCACGAAAGTGATTGAAGATGGGTTGATTAAAGTCCTTTCATGGTATGACAACGAGTGGGGTTACTCTAACCGTCTCGTCGAACTCACAGCGCGTGTGCTTTAAAAGTTATTGGTTATCAGTTATTGGCTGTCAGTTAAGAGGTATTCTGTAACAATCTACTCTATTCTGAAGTCTCCAAACAGGCTTTGATGGTCATCAAAGTCAAGTCCTGAAAACTGACAACTATGACTCCGACAACCGAAGACTGACAACCATTCAACCGAAAGAAAGGACTATGCGAACACCTATCATTGCAGGAAATTGGAAACTGAACAACACCGTTTCGGAATCGGTCTCGCTCACGACGGCACTGAAGCCGCTGGTTAACGGATGTACTGGCGTTGAAATTATTGTTGCGCCACCGTTTACGGCACTTGCCTCGGTTAGCAGCGCTATCGCAGATAGCAATATTCAACTGGCTGCCCAAGATGTCTACTGGGAGGATAGCGGTGCGTTTACCGGCGAAGTCTCAGCACCGATGCTGAAGGATGTCGGGTGTGATTACGTCATTATCGGGCACTCGGAACGGCGGCAGTATTTCGGAGAGACGAACGAAAGCGTCAATCAGAAGGTAAAAGCAGCGTTAGCACACGGCTTAAAACCGATTATCTGTGTCGGGGAACAGCTTGAAGAACGGGAAACCGGACGGACAGAGACAATCATTGAGGATCACGTCACAGGCGGCATCGCGGGTTTATCCGAATCCGATTTGTTGTCTTGTGTGATCGCTTATGAACCGGTTTGGGCAATTGGGACTGGCAAAACCGCCACACCTGACCAAGCACAAGAGGTTCACAACTTTATTCGAGGGCTGTTGACATCAGTGTATTCGGCGGAAGTTGTATCACAGATACGCATCCAATACGGTGGCAGTGTTAAGCCGGAAAACACATCAGAACTCATGGCGCAGCCCGATGTAGATGGTGCGCTTGTTGGTGGTGCGAGTCTTGAGGCGGAATCGTTTGCAGAAATCGTGAAATTTGAATAGTAGGTTTCGTAGTGCTGAAACTTGCTTAATAGGAGGAAATTATTAGATGGGAATTATCATTGGTTTTGTGCTGATTATCTTCGTCCCACTCTGTGTTATTCTGACACTGGTTATTCTGTTGCAGGACAGTAAAGGCGAGGGACTTTCATCCAGTGCGTTTGGCGGTGCGGAGATGCAGTCTGTTCTCGGAGGCCGTGGCGCAGCGACTTTCCTTAGTAAAATGACCACATGGCTTGCTATAGGGTTCATGGTTATCTCGCTTTTCCTAATGCGTTTCTATGGTGAAGAGAGTGGTGGTGAACTGACGCCGATCGAGCAGGAGACAACACAAGAAGTCACACAAGAACCTGCTGATACCACAGGTGGAGAAAGTATTGAGACCACCACAGATGGCGCGAGCGACGGTGCTGCTGGTGACGCCTCAAAAACGGAACTCGATGGCACCTCAACAGAGTCTTCGGAATAGGCACGAATGAAGATAAAAAAATAATTGGGTAAGTTCTTGGGGAAGCCCGGCGCGGAATGTAAAGCTAAGACAAATTATGCTTTCGTAGCGTAATTTGGAAACCGCGCCTACCGGGGCGTGCGTTAGAAACAGTGTTGCTATATGGCAGACGTGCCTACCACACTTTCATGGACAGTGCATCCGCTCGTTGAGAACCGGCGAAAGTCGGTTTTATTAGGGCTATTTTTGGCACTTCTTTTG
Source organism: Candidatus Poribacteria bacterium (assembly GCA_022826805.1). Classification (GTDB taxonomy): domain Bacteria; phylum Poribacteria; class WGA-4E; order WGA-4E; family WGA-3G; genus WGA-3G. The sequence continues at coordinate 6,718 of JAJDUH010000050.1, read as the reverse complement.
TTCGGCATCTACTGGGGTTTCCAATCCGTTTCTGTTGCCTTGCTATCTGCTATTTTTTTGCTTGGATCACTCTATAAGTATTTTCTACCGTTTCACCATCAGTGTGAAGCGGATAAACTCATCATAACAAGTTGCTGCTACAGACTGGAACGGTCATGGAAAACATTTCGCAGCTTTTACGTTGACGCGAACGGGGTACTCCTCAGTCCGTTTGTCCGCCCAACACGCCTTGAAAATTTCCGCGGCGTTTATGTCCGTTTCGGAAAACACACCCCTGAAAAAGTTATCGATTTTATTACCAGCAAGGTTCAATCAGAATCTTCTCCTTAGCATTTGAAGCTGGAGGATTAATATGAACGTTTCCGAATCAAACCACACGCAGACAATTGGGACTACAGAAGCACTAAAGTCCACCGTGCTTGATGCTGTTGATACCCAAAGCGTCACAGATATCCACACACATCTCTTTAGTCCACCTTTTGGTGAATTATTGCTGTGGGGTATTGATGAATTGTTAACCTACCACTATCTTATCGCTGAGGTATTTCGCAAATCAGATGTCTCGTATCAGCAGTTTTGGGCAATGACGAGAGCAGAACAGGCAGAACTCATCTGGCAGACGCTTTTTATTGAGAATTCACCCATCAGTGAGGCATGTCGCGGGGTTGTTACCACACTAAACGAATTGGGTTTGGATGTCGGCTCGCGCAATCTTCAGGACTATCGCGATTACTTCGCGGATACGACTGTTGAGGCATTTATTGATACGGTCTTTGAACGCTCGAAAGTCTCTAAAGTGGTGATGACCAACGATCCGTTTGATGCTGCAGAGGCGCCAGTTTGGCAATCAGGGGACACAGGCGACACCCGTTTTGAGGCGGCACTGCGGATGGATGTCCTTATCAATACCTATCAAGAGACGGCTTATGAACACCTTCGCGGTCTCGGTTACGATGTCGATCCAACGCTTTCGTCTGAGAAAAGCTACAAAGAGGTTCGTCGATTTTTAGAGTCGTGGATTCAGCGGATGAATCCGAAATATATGGCGGTTTCTCTCCCACCGGACTTTCAATATCCTGATGACGGTATCTTAGGGAGGTTGTTTGATAACTGTATATTGCCGATCTCTCGTGAATTTAATGTGCCCTTTGCACTGATGATTGGTGTGAAGCGTGCGGTTAACCCACAACTTCAGATGGCTGGCGATGGCACTGGTAAGGCAGATTTAGGGAGTTTAGAAGCACTGCTCCGTGAGAATCCTGATAACAAGTTCCTTGTTACGCTTCTGTCGCGTGAAAACCAGCATGAGTTGTGTGTCATAGGACGGAAGTTCAAGAATCTGATGATATTCGGGTGTTGGTGGTTTATGAACAATCCAAGTATCATTGAGGAGATCACGCGAGAGCGGATTGAGTTGCTCGGTTTGAGCGTTATCCCACAGCATTCGGACGCCCGGATTCTGGATCAGTTGGTGTACAAGTGGAAACATTCACGCAAAATTATAGCGGACGTTCTGGTGGAAAAATACCAGATGCTTCTCGATGTAGGGTGGACAATTACTACATCAGAAATTGAGCGGGATGTTAACAACCTGTTCGGGCGCAACTTTGATCGGTTTTTGAACGGAAGTTGAGCTTAGCAGTAGCGTTAACAGGTACAAGGGGTCGCGTTGCACTTCGGACATCCTGTTGCGTAGATTTGTGCGGCGTCCTCCAAGTCGATACCGAGCAGGCTCGCCAGTGTAGCAAGCCATGCGAAAACATCTGCGAATTCTTCACGCAGTCTTTCTATATCCTGCGGTTGTTTACGAATCTCTTTTGCGAGTTCTCCGACTTCCTCAACGAACCATGTGAAGGTTAGCGGTACGCCACGCGCAGCGTCTCGTGTGTAATAGATGGCTTCAATCTGTTTCTGAAAGTTTTGAATTGTCATACGCGTCCTTCTTGTGTATAACAGCACTGTAACGGAACTGAGCTGAGAACAAATTTAGATTTACGAAAAGGAGTAGTGCCGATGATAGGTATCTCTTACCACGCGGGTGGCATGAAAGATGTCTCTCTGCGCGAAGTTATCACGATTCTCGCTGATGCTGGTTACGATGCGATTGAGATGATGTGCGGTCCAGAGGCACACATTCCCTCCGGTGAAGTTACGGATCGTCTGCTCAAAGAGGTTAAAGCCATGACGACAGACCACGGATTGGAGGTTTCTGTCATCAATCCGTTTGCAGGCCCCGGTTTGTATCAATTAGCGGAAGAAGACCAACAAAAGGCAGTTGATCACTATGCCCTTCTCCAAGATGTGGCAGTCGCGCTCGGTGCGCTCGGTGTCAATTTTCTCACTGGCTACGGTGGTGATAAAGGCGACGCATTCGCATGGCGGCTCCTCGTTGATGTGCTGAAGCCGATTTGTCGCCGTGCTGAAGAACTCGGCTTGACGATGAACATCCATAATCACGAAGCGACGACGATTGATGCATCCTCTAAAGTTACGCTCCTGATAGAGCATGTCGGTTCCGACGCGCTGAAATCCCTCAATGACATCACCAATTTCTACCACATCGGTGAGGATATAGCGGAAGTAACCGAGAAACTGGGACCGCTCACCGTTCATTGCCACGTCAAGGGTGTGACAGGAATGTATCCGTATAGTACCTTCCTAATTCCGGGTGAAGATGGAGACGAACTGGATTTCCGAACTTTCGCTGAAAGTTTGGGCAAAACCGGCTATGATAAGTATATCTCCGTAGAAACCTTTCCTCACATGCGGATGGAGAAAGCACAGATTGCCCATGACATGATGGCAAGTACCCTGAAAGAGTTGGGTTTGAGGTGATTAATCAGACGCTAACGCCTTGATGCCGGGCCAATCCCTCCACATATCTTCATTGGGTGGCTCTTCCTGCGTTTCTGTCAATTCCGTCTTTCGGAAATCGTAGAGTACGGCTTGCCGGATCTGCTTTGAATAGTTGTGTCCGGCGGCGTGTCCGATGCGATGATGCCAGAAAACAACATCTCCTGCATTTCCATAACATTCAACGCCTTGGGTTTTGCTGAGACGCTCCCGGTCGATTTCATATTGTGGCGTCGGCTCGTTTTTGTATTGGGAGTGGTAATCGTAATAGAAGGTCAGATGGCTTCCGGGCCAGACGGTAAATCCACCACCCTCTGGCGGTACATCGTCAATGTAACCCACTGCGCCGAGATGAAACGGATGCGCGTCAACATGACACCCGATGGACTTTTTCGGGACATCCCCATAGGGAAGCGTGCAATAGATACCGCGCACACGATCGGGCTGCCTGAGGTTTCCTTCACCTAAAAACTGTTCTGCCATACGCCAGACATTCGGATCGGTGGCGAGGAGTTTGACCATCCAATCTTCACCACCGGGTTCACGGAAATTCCATCGGAATCCGCGTCGATGATTATTTCCGTCCGGGTTTTCCTCTTCTGGCGTGAAGGGCCCGATCCAAGTTTCAGGATTCTCACGTGTGCGTCCTTCAGGTGCGCCATCCCACAACCGCGTCCGCGCCCGTTCCATCAATTCCGGGTTTAGGACGTTCCGTTTTACCAAGTACCCATTATCTCTGAAAAATTCAATGTCTTCCGGTGTAAGTTCAACCATTTTTTCATTATTCCTTGCGGTTAAATGACGTGAGTTTGTGCTTTAATGCTCTTTGCTCGAATCCGCTCTCCATTTCATTATGAGCGACGCACTTCATACTACGAAGACTAATCGTTGGACTACTTTAAGTGGACTTCGGATTTCACGTGCCTTTTTTGAATCCGCTATAGCGAAAAAGAACAGGCACGTTATTCTAACCCCATTTCAAGAATTTTAAAGGAATTTAACGATTTTTTCAAGGAAAAGTTATCAACTATCAGTGGTTGATTGTGGATTGTCTGAACCGGGATTCACAAGATTTTAGAATTTGCAGAACTATTGACTCTCTTGATTAAGAATAGTATGTCTTTAGATTGAAGATAACAGAATTTGACAACGCAGCATGTTTCAACTATAATTAGGGGTATGCCACGATTCGTACTTGTCCTTCTGTTATTTATTTCGTATCCCATCCTGCTCTTTGCGCATCCAGAGGGTGTGGGTGAGCATATCGTTGAAGCCTACCGAATTGAAGGTGAACCGCCACAGATTGACGGGTTGTTAGGCGATGCAGTTTGGCATCAGGCACAACCGCGTGATGGCTTCATTCAACTTGAACCTGCGCGCGGGGATCCCGCAACCGACGACACAGAATTCCGTATTGCTTACGATGTACATAATATCTATGTCGCTTTTCGATGTTACGATGCTGAACCCGATAAAATTGTGAATCGGATGACGCGGCGCGGCAATATCTACGCCTCGGATGTTATTTCTTTTTTCATCGATCCACACCATGACCATCGCACGGGCTATAAATTTGCGACAAACCCAGCGGGTGTCCAGAGCGATAATTATCGGTATGAAGACACACAACGTGACAGCAACTGGAAGGGGATTTGGTGGGTCGAAAGCAACATTGATGAATTAGGGTGGACTGCGGAGTTTAAAATCCCGTTCTCCAATTTCCGATTCACCGATAAACCGACCCAAATCTGGGGTTTTGATGTAGAACGGGTAAACCGGCGAAAGAGTGAGGTCACGGTGTGGAAACAGCTGACGCAGGCGGGTGTAGTTACACGGATGTCCGATTTAGGACATATCATGGGGATGCAGGACATTGAGACGGGGAAAAATTTTGAGATTTCACCATACCTCTTAGGCGGGGGAGCGAATGCCGCCAATACAGATCTAAGTCGTCAACTCGGCACTGGATTGGATGTGCAATACAGTCTTACCAGTGCATTGAAGGCGAACGTTACGTTTAATCCTGATTTCGCACAAGTCGAGGCAGATCAGTTGGAGATTAATCTGACTCGGTTTCCGACCCGCTTCCCGGAAAAACGCCCATTTTTTGTTGAGGGGAACAGCTTTTTTGAAACGCCATACGATCTGATGTTTAGTCGTCGTATTGGGAGCCGTGGGAATATACTTTGGGGAAGTAAACTTACAGGGAAAGTAGGTGACTATTCCATCGGTGTTTTAGGGAATCAAACCGGCGAATTCGGTTCCTCTGATACCGCCTCGTCCCAAAAAGAGGAAGCGTGGTTCTCCGCAGTCCGCATTAAGCGCGATATCCTCAAACGCTCAAACGTGGGGATTCTGTTCGTCAATAAGGAGCGGGGAGGGAGTGATAGATTCCACAGTCGCGTGGGTGGCGTCGATATGAACCTTGCTCTTGGAAAAACCTATCATCTCTCAGGACAGTATGCTGGCAGCTTTCACCCAGGGGATGATAACAACAATATGGCGTATACGGTTGACTTCGCGCAACGTAACTATCTCTGGAGCAGCAATATCGGATTTGAACGGGTCGCACCGCACTTTGAGATTAACGAAACGGGATATTTACGCAAAGAACGTAACCGTGGGTGGCAGCGTGTCGACATGCGTGCCTCCTATTCCCCGTTGTGGGGAACGCGTCAGTTCTTTTCAGGCATCAGGGCGCGTCTCTCACAGAGCCTTTATACGCCAGAATATTTCGCCGAGTGGCGAGAACGCAACCCGGAGCTGTCGCTCTTGCCTGAATTTGATGAAGACTTGCTTCGATGGCACGTGGAAGCAGATGTTGGGATGGATTTCAGAGAAACTCTTATAGATGATATTATGGCTTACTATTACCGAAGTCGGGAAGTGGAATTGACTGAGGTATTCATAGCAGATGGATACGGCTTTACGATTGATACTAACGATACATACCCGATTGCTATCGGTATCGGTATGGATTTTTCGGACTATTTTAATTTTGGACGACAGCAATCGGGTAAACAGCGGAGTATTACGTTTGAATCGACCGTGCGTCCACAGAGCAATTTTTCGATAGAGTTGGAGAGTGGTTATGCCCAAAGCCTTGATTTATCAGGTGAGATTGATGGTAGATTTTTCGTCAGTGCAATGCGGGCGACCTATTTGTTCACACGAGAATCGTTTCTCCGAATGTTTGTGCAAGCGAATAGAGAACGTGAACTGTCAGCGGAGATTCATCAAAGCTATCTGCTAAGTTTTCTCTTTGGATGGGAATATAGTCCGAAGAGTCACCTCTTTATTGCTTATAATGAAGCGTGGGGAGATGCTCCGGTTGGAACGACTGCTGGTCGCGAATTACAGTTGGAGAACCGAGTTATTGTGGTTAAAGTGACATATCTTTATAATTTGTAGTTGTCGGTTATCAGTTGTCAGTTAAGAGTCGGGAAATGTAAAGCTAAGACAAATTGTGCTAATAAAGCACAAAATGTAAAGCTAAGACAAATTGTGCTAATAAAGCACAATTTGGAAATCACCTACAGAAAAATTGAATGCCGGGCTATCTATCAGGTTAACTTGGAGAAAAAACGAGTAAGATTGCAGATGAGGCACGGTTTGATAAAGGTCGCCGTTCTTGATATGCAGACACAGGCTAACAGCCTATGCTACGGGAAGACGGGGTTCGATGGGAAATCTCTGGCCCTCCTGAAATTGTTCAAAGTTTAGTTATAGGGTCATTTAGTTTTAAGATTTGATTTGTAGAGTTATGATTTTATATGGGCATGTATTGCGTGAGTTTTCACGCAATACATGCTATACTTCACCCTAAAAATCCACAACGACTTTGAGGTGAAGACGATGACGAGAA
>JAJDUH010000037.1 GCA_022826805.1 Candidatus Poribacteria bacterium | reverse complement strand
CGGCTTTGCGCAACACCGCACTTTCCATATTACGCTTAGCAGGATACAAGGCTATCGCTAAAACAATGCGATATTTCGCCGCACATCCTAAACAGGCTATGAAACTTTTGAAAAATAATTTTTAAAACTAAATGACCCTATACGCGGTTAAGACAGACTTGACTTATCTTACACTTTGTGATACAATGAGATTACTGATTTGGATACTATAGGAGGGTAAAAAATGTTAGCCGTTAAAGAACTTGGACATGTCGGTCTTTACTGCACCGACGTAGATAAATCCTTGGACTTCTATACCCGTATTCTCGGTCTCACCGTCACCGATGCCCACCCAGAAGGACACATTATCTTCTTGAGTGCGCAGCCCGAATCGGAACACCACGAACTGGCGTTATGCCCCGGCAGAGATGTGCCGCGAGGAGCAAAGGTCGTCCAACAGGTATCTTTTATTGTTGAGAATCTCGCGGATTTAAAGCAGTTCCATACACTCCTGAAGTCGGAAGGGGTAAGGATACGGAGTGTGGTGAACCACGGTATTTCTTTGGCGATTTACTTCTATGATCCGGATGAGAACATCGTTGAGGTTTACGCTAAGACCCCGTACAAGGTCCCACAGCCGTATTCAGAGGACGTGAACCTTGATCTGGACGATGAGGAACTGATGCGGATTGCAGAGACCGGATTTTCTAATGAAGATGCTAAATAAAATAAAAAAAGGGCGAGACACAAAGCCGAAGCCATCCTCGCCCAACGGGGTGATGGATCAGTTAGAAACTAAGAGAGCCCTTGTAAACTACCAGTACTATCGCCTAATTGTGCGAGATCGACATCCATACGATTGAGCATTGACAGCCAAAGGTTATTGAGTGGCGTCTCTTTTGGATAGCGGATATGCCGACCGCTCTGGATTGTGCCACAGCCACCGCCTGCGAGTAGGATCGGGAGGTCGTGATGGCTATGTCGGTTGCCATCTGCGTTTCCGCTACCGTATAAAATCATCGAATGATCCAGTAGCGAACCGTCGCCTTCAGATATAGCGTCAAGTTTTTCCAGGAAGTACGCCAACTGTTCACTATGGTAGATATCAATCCGTCGAATTTTTTCTATCTTCTCTTCATCGCCGCCATGGTGTGATAAGTAGTGGTGTCCATCAGTAACATTAACGGACGGATACTTCTTGTTGCTTCCTTCATTTGCCAAAACAAAGGTCGTAATGCGGGTTACATCCGCCTGAAATGCGAGTACAATCAGGTCCATCGTGAGACGTAGATGCTCCTGATAATCTGCTGGGACCTCCTCTGGAACGACGTAGTCGGGTGCTTGGACGGGTGGATGCTTTTCAGCCGCATCGATTCTCAGTTCAATATCCCGAATAGCGGAGAAGTACTCGTCGAGTTTGCGGACATCGTTTCCACTGACCTGCCGAATTAAGTCTTTTGAATCCTGCCTCACGAAATCAAGGATACTTTTTCGCTGTTGATCTCGTTCCGTTCGTTCTGCGTCTGGCAGTGAGGAGAATAGCCGTTCAAAAGCAGCCTTCGGATTGGTTTCATTAGGAAGCGGTTGCGTAGCAGAACGCCACGAAAGAGATGACGAGTAGACGCAGCTATAGCCAGAATCGCAATTCCCGGATCTTCTCCCGGGATCAATTCCGAGTTCTAAGGAAGGGAATCGGGTTCGGTTTCCGATACGCATAGCAGCTGCCTGATCAACTGAAATGCCTGCCTGAATATTGGCACCATCGGTTTTACGGGGTTGTGCACCGGTGAGGAAAGCCGACATTGCACGTGCGTGATCACCGCCACCATCGCCGTTGTGCCGCGCTTTATCCGCTGTTAGACCGCTTAGGACCAACATTTTGTCCTTTACACTCTCTAACGGTTTCAGGATTTCTGGGAGTTCGTAGGCAGTACCTGTTTGCTGCGGTATCCAGTCCTCCATGATTTTTCCGTTAGGCACATAAAGAAATGCCATCCGATTCGGAACCGTCTGCTGTGCTAATCCACTCGCGGGTGCATTTGCCCACGATGTAATGGGTCCCATGACCTCCAGCCACGGCAGGGCAATACTGACCCCCAAACCGCGTAGAAATGTTCGACGTGAAAGTTGCTTTGAAGTGCTCATAATCCTTCGTCAACTCCTCACAGTTAAAGCAGCAGAAAATTGGCGAAAAGCCGCTGCCATTACTGTCTGATTTCTCGTTTCATAACACCTATAACACAATTATATCTTATTTTTTAGCACTTGTCAAGTGTTTATGGCGCGTTTAGAAGTAGGGTACACCTTGTGCTTCAACATAAACTGAGTAGAGAGATTGACTACCTGCCATAAAGAGTCTGTTTCGTTTTACTCCGCCGAAACAGATGTTTGCACAAATCTCTGGCAGATGAATTTTACCGATAAGCGTTCCATCTGGTGCGAAGATATGCACACCGTCGTAGCCCTCACCAACCCAACCTGTACCTGCCCATAGGTTGCCATCAATGTCGCATCGCAGACCGTCGGCAGCACCGGGTGCCATATCAGCGAATACCTGTTTATTACTTAACCGTTCACCGTTGACGACATCATAGATAACGATGTTTTGGGGGGAACCGGTATCAGCAATATAGAGTTTATCGTAGTTGGGTGAGAAACAGAGACCGTTTGGTCTTTCGATTTCCTCTGTCGCAACGGTTGCTTCGCCGGTGTCCGGATTCAGGCGATAAACAGAAGTTGGCAATTCAAATTCGGCTTTATGTCCTTCATAATTTTTGAGAATACCGTATCCTGGATCGGTAAACCAGATATGATCGTCAGGATGGACGACAGCATCGTTCGGTGCGTTAAATCGTTTTCCGCCAAAGTTGTCTATGAGGACAGTAACGGTTCCGTCATATTCGGTGCGTGTGACACGCCGTGTGCCGTGTTCACAACTGATGAGTCTACCTTGTCGATCGCGTGTGTGCCCGTTGGTATAGTTAGAAGGTTTTCGGTATACGCTTACCAGACCAGTGGCTTCCTGCCATTTTAAAATACAGTTGTTTGGAATGTCGCTCCAGAGTAGGTAACCGCCATCGCCGAACCAGACAGGTCCTTCCGACCAACGTGCTCCTGTCCACAAGCATTCCACAACAGCGTTTCCAATTTTGTATTTTGCGAAACGCGGGTCAACGACTTCAACCGCTGGATCCGGGTAACGCGTAATCATTTTCCCACCTATGGAGGTGTCCGCCCACGCTGTAAGGGAACCCACCGTTTCTAACCACGGTAAAGCGGCACCGACCGCCAAACCGCTCAGAAATGATCGACGTGTAAATTGTTTTGTTGTGTTCATAAGTATTCCACTGCTGGCGTTAGTAGTTTACCAAACAATTTGCTAATAGATTTTGTTAACTTCTATCGCAAGGAGAAAGTCCCAGCGAACTTCTTCGGAGAATTGGTCCGTCAAGTGCTTTACAATTTCATCATATTGCGCCATATCCCTATTATACCGTTGTTTGTAGCAGGATGTCAATTTTTTTGAAGCTTCCAGAGCCATTCAATTCTTCTGTAGGAGCAAACTTCCAACCTGACATTGATTTACATAGGATGAGATGTGCTCCAACGTTCGCCATACAGCAGCATAATCCGATTATGAATAAATTCATATTTCTCAGGACAACAGGAACGAAGTCTATCCGGGGATATAAGATAGTGTGCGATACTTTCCGCCATATCCTCATTCGGATCTTTTTCAGAAGCGTAATCTGATACAAACTCTGATCGCGCTTTGGTTGTTGACCAGCCCGATTCACTTGTTGAATCTCGACGCCATCCCCCTAGTTTCGCCCAATCCGCTTTAAGTTCTCTATTAAAAACGTACCCCCACAAAAAATGGGCTTTTTCGTGGGCAATGATGCGACGCGTATTGATAAAATCATGATAATTCCGGCGAGTAAAAATAGATTCAGCAAACACTATGCAATCACGACCTATTATTGCATAACTAACTCCTTTTTCATCCTCATCTTCATCCTTATCGATTCTACGAATTATATACTTTAACCGCGGTATTTTATGTAGTGCCTGAGGGAACGCTTCAAATACTGATATAATGAGCATCAGATCGTTATTTTCAAAATCCGAATAGCGTTTTGCTGTTATGTTTGGGGTTCCCTCGGTTGATGAATTATAAGAAGGGACATATATACCATACCTACTTTCCAATATTAATTCTATCATGGATCTATTTGTCCCATTCTCTGTTATGAATTGAACGACAGCATAATATAGGTTCTTGCCTGGCGGCAAAACCTCTTGAGAGCCTTCAACCGGAAAGATATTTCTATCAACCGTAACGAATTTTAACTTATCTTTAGATTCAATCTTAATACCATTTTCTAAGTCATCGTTTCCTACAGCCCAAGTAGAGAAGCGTAAATTCAGATCAAAGGATATAGATTCAAAGATATTTAAAAGGGCATGTGCCTGTTCCGTAGTCCACGTAGAATCTAAGTAAATAGAATATTTTTCCTCCAACGCTAAGTGAGCAGAATATTTTTTCTCCAGCTGTGGACTACGCGTTTTATTTGCTATTTCATAACCAGATATATAACAACTCGGTTGGAGAATTATGATAGTAAGAAGCACAATATTATTAATAACTTGCCTCATAAACTGCCCTTTGTGCCGCGTCGTAAACGAAATGGATCACTTTTGACAATTTCTGTAATCAGTACAGAGCTTCTGTAGCCTTTGGATTCAAGTTGTTCAACGATATACGCAACGGTCGGTCTGTCGTAGTATTCCAATCCCCTGCCTAAAGCGTAAGTCAACATCTTTTCTGTCAAACAGCGTACAAACTGCTCCTTTCTATCCATAACGACTTGTTTCAGGTCTGCTATACCGCGAACTATTGTTCCATCTGGCAATTCAGCCGTTACATCAATCTTTGATCCGCCAGATTTAGTGCGAAAAGCACCGATTGGATTATAATTTTCCAGGGCAAATCCGATAGGATCCATTTTGGCGTGGCAGTTAGCGCAAGCCGGATCCGCCCGGTGTTGCTCAAGGCGTTCCCGTAGTGTACCTCCGCTCACCACTTCACCCTCTTCCTCTAATTCAGGCACATCTGGTGGTGGCGGCGGTGGTGGTGTCCCGAGCACCTGCTCCAGTACCCAGCGTCCCCTTTTAACGGGTGAGGTGCGTTTTGGGTTAGAAGTTACTGTCAAGACGCTGGCATGCGTAAGTACACCACCGCGTATGGAACCTTGCAAATTGACTCGTCGAAAATCCCAACCCTTAATATCTTCGCCGCCGGGCACGTTTTTTTTGCCTCCCATCCAGTTTCCTTGCGTATCAGCAATACCGTAATGATTCGCTAAGCGGAAATTGAGAAAAGTATAGTCGGCATCAATCAATTCAAGTACGCTCCGGTCTTCACGAAAAATTGAATCGACAAAAAGCTCCGTCTCCTTTAGCATCGCTGCACGTAAAGTGCCAGTAAACGACGGAAATTGCTCAAGATCAGGTTCAGCCGTAATCAGTCGTTGAATTTGTAGCCACTGCGTTCCAAAGTTACTTCCCAACTCTATTGCTTTCGGATCTGCCAGCATCCGTTTAACCTGCGCCTCAAGGTTGCCAGTCAGCTGGTTTTTCTCAGCGAGTTCAAGAAGCTCGTCGTCCGGCATGCTGCTCCACAAGAAGTAGGAGAGCCGTGAGGCGAGATGAAATTCATCAATCGGGTATGGTTCAGTCGTTTGTGGACGGTCATCTAACTCCAATCGAAACAGGAATTTGGGCGAACAGAGAACAACTTTAATTGCCTGTTGGATACACGCTTCCCACTCCATACTTTCTGCCTGGATTGTTGCTACGAACTGTGCGAGTTCATCGACTTCATCTTGCGTAGGTGGACGGCGATATGCGCGATGAAGCAAGCGACTCAAGACTTCACGCGTCTGTTCCGATTGAGGAATGTCGGGTGTGCATTCCAAAATCTTGAAGTGAGAATCAGGTCTGGTCTCCAATGGACCTTCTGACCAGAGCGAGCGAATTTGGAGTTTTGCGTGTAGTTCACCATCTTTGGGCTTCAACATCGCAATCCCGACGCTTTCAATGCTAGCAATACCCGTCACAAAGGTTTCAATGACCTGCGTTTTTTCAGCATCGCGGGCGGTAATCTCAAAGGCTTTCAAAATCTTGATTTTGTTGTCTGCGGTAGGATCCACACCGACCAATCGAGCAAGCTCATCTGGTGAGGAGACATGCTCCAACTCTGCCCCTTGAATGAATAAAACAACTTTTACAGGTTCTTCACTGTCGGTCTCAGCGTAAAGTGTTGCGCGGTAGATTATTTCATTATCGGGAAACATCTTCAAATGCGCTGCGCTTGCTATAAAGGGACCTGTTTTCCACGCCTCTGTGGCAGTTGGATCGAGTAGACGGAAACGTTCATCAGGAACATCGTCGTGGCGTGGTTCAAGTCCACTACCTCCGTGATAGCGCTTGGATGGTGGCAGTGGATCCAGCACAATTACACGTGTGGCGATTGCCTCTGCGGCTTCGAGATACCGCTCCATCAAAAGCGGTGAAACGGTCAGCACATCACCGATATTATCAAATCCGTATCCTACATCGTCTGCGGGAAAATTTTCAGTAGGGTTGAAATCCGCACCGAGCAGGTCTCGAACGGTGTTTCTGTATTCAACCCTATTGAGTCGACGTACAGTGATGCGTCCAGGGTCAGGTTTCGCCGTGATATCTGCGTGTTCAAAGATTGATTCAATGTGTGATACAAACGCTTCTGAAGCCTCCATCGACGGCTGTTCGCCTTCTGCTGGTGGCATTTGATCTGTTGTTACCATGTCCAGAACCAGTTCCCATATATCACGACTCTTGATTAAGGAATGATTATCCGTAAATGCGTCCAAGGAGAGTTCGGCAGCGGGTTGGTCCCCAGCGTGACAACTGAAACAGTACTGTTCCAAGAATAGCGCGCCATTTTGTGAAAAGTCAGAAGTGTTCTGTTCACCCGGATTAGCGGTAAGTGTAACGAGTGCCAGCACCAGGATTAGAGAGAGGTATCGTAGGGTACAATTGCGCAAAATCATCGAGCTGCTCCCTATGCTAAAAGGGTAGGATCTTGCTTTCCTATAGACAAAGGCTGTGCCTTGATTCTATAGGCATTTATACTATATAGAGTATAGTACCACAGCACCTTGAGCAAAGTCAAGTACAAAGCGAGTAAATGTTAAGGCATCCAGTCTTCTTGTAGGAGGGGTTTCTAACCCCGACCTATAACTCTGAACAGAATTTGCATTTTAAGATCGGTTCTGCTAAAATAGTCGCACCAGAACAAGCTTAGAATGCTGTAGGAGTGCGTAGCTATGAATCGACACGAACAAGAAGTAATTATAGACGCGTCCGCATTGCAAACCGTCTGTAGCCAGTTGTATCAAAAAGTAGGCGTGGCTCAGTCAGATGCAGATACTGTCGCGGAAATGCAGGTTCTGATGGACTTGCGAGGTGTACATTCTCACGCAACACGCGCCGTCCCGCGCTATGTACGCGGCATCATCAACGGCGATATAAATCCTACGCCGGTGCTTCAAAGGCTCGAAGATAACACTGCCTCTGTGTTGTTGGATGGGGATCGGGGATTAGGACACCTTGTTGGCGTTCGCGCAATGAACATCGCCATCGAGAAAGCGAAATCTGCCTCAATTGGTGTCGCCATCGTCCGAAATAGTAACCACTTCGGAGCCGCTTCAAGTCATGCCCTGCGAGCCACAGAACACGATATGATCGGTTTCGCAACGACGAATGGACTCGGTGTGAATGTTGCTGTTTTCAGTGCGAGGAGCGTTTCAATTGGAAACAATGCGTTCTCGTATGCGATTCCATCGGGCGAAGAACCGCCACTGGTGTTAGATATGGCGTGTGGTGCTGCTGCCGCTGGACGGATTGGAACGGCGAGTTTGTATCAGGAGAAAATACCGTTGGGTTGGGGATTAGACGCTGAAGGCAATGAAACCGAGGATCCAAGCAAGGTCGCTGCTATTCTACCCGCTGCGGGTCCCAAAGGTTCCGCTCTTGCGATGGTGATGGACGTTTTATGCGGTCCTTTAAGCGGTGGGCTGATGGGTATCAATAAGCACTTTCAGCCTGGGGATGCGCCGCCAGAGAAACGCCAGTCATCACACTTTTTCTTTGCGATTAACATCGCCAGTTTCACATCTGTTGCGGAATTTAAGGCTGAAATCGACCGGCAGATTCGGATGACGCGTCAAGCTACACCGCGTAGTGGATTCACGCGCGTTACCCTCCCTGGTGAGATTGAGTGGGAGCTAACCGAGGAACGCCGGGTAAACGGGATACCGCTTCACCGAGAACCCGTGCAAGAACTTGAACAACTTGCTCAGGAGTTGAGGGTCGAAATTCCCTGGGACAGGCAATAAATTTTCCCCTTGCAACCACCTCCTATATCTGTGTATAATTGGCAATGTCCGCAACCCAATTGCCAACTATACACGGAGAAAACATCATGCCAGCACTCAACATCAAACCGACACACAAGCCCATCAAAAACTACTACACAGAACTCAAAGAATACACCAAAATCGGCGTAGAGCACGAAGGCGCAGTCCGAACTGCATTCCAAAACCTGCTCCAGCATTATTGCAGACGAACAGACCGCATCCTCGTCTGTGAAAAGACAAACTACACCCCAGAGAAAAGACGGATTCGGATAGATGGTGAGATTGTTGACGCGTTTGACTTACCACACGGACACTGGGAAGCGAAGGATACACACGATGACCTCCCCACAGAAGCACGAAAGAAAGCAGCGGCGGGCTACCCCTTTAAAAATATCATATTTCAATCCCCGACCCGCGCACTTCTCTATCAAAATGGACACCTCCGTCTTGATGTAGACCTCACGGATCCACAGAACCTTATCAATGTGCTAAATACTTTCTTTGCGTATCAGGAAGAAAACATCGTTGATTGGTATGATGCGGTTGAAGAGTTCAAAGAAAAGGTACCTGTATTAGGGCGCGGTGTCGCAAAACGGATTGAGACCGAGAGGCAGGACAATCCTCTGTTTCGGCAGGCGTTCGGGAACTTCCATCAGCAATGCAGAGCATCTATTGACCCGAACCTCACCGAGGCACAAGTTGAGGAGATGCTCATCCAACACCTTCTCACCGAGCGAATTTTCCGCACAGTCTTTGACAACCCTGATTTCACCAACAGGAACATCATCGCCCAAGAGATTGAAAAGGTTATCCATATCCTTACCCGCCGCTCACCAAGCCGTTCCGAGTTCCTACGTCCTCTGGATCCGTTCTATCTTGCTATTGAGAGAACCGCCGCCACGATCACCGATTTCTCACAGAAACAGGCATTTCTGAACACTGTCTATGAACAATTCTTTCAAGGCTTTTCCGTCGATATTGCTGATACCCACGGTATCGTCTACACACCACAGCCGATAGTTGATTTCATGGTGAAAAGCGTCGAGCATGTTCTCAAGACCGAGTTTGGACGTTCACTTTCGGATATGGGGGTTCACATCATCGATCCGTTCGTTGGGACGGGCAATTTTATCGTCCGCCTCATGCAAGAGATTCAAGGGAGACGCTTACCTCAAAAATATCGTGAGGAACTCCACTGCAACGAGGTGATGCTACTCCCTTACTACATCGCCAGTCTCAACATAGAACACGCCTATTTTGAGAGAACCGGCAGTTATGAACCCTTTCCGCATATCTGCTTCGTAGATACTTTTGATACGTTCGGTCTGATGGACGCTCCCCACCAAACAGGACAGTTTGCTTATTTCACACCGGAAAACACGCTAAGAGTTGAAGAGCAGCGAGAGACTCCTATGTTCGTGGTGATTGGCAATCCACCGTATAATGCGAGGCAGAACAATGAGAACGACAACAATAGAAACCGTCCACATGCAGGAATTGACGCACGGGTACGAGCCACGTATGCTGCCGACTCTAATGCCCAATCAAAAAACAAACTCTATGACCCCTATGTCAAGGCATTTCGATGGGCAACAGATAAACTTGGCGATGAGGGAATCGTTGTGTTCGTAACAAACAACGGTTTTATTGATGGACAGATGTTTGACGGAATGCGGAAACACCTCTCTGAGGATTTTGACACGCTGTATATTCTGGATTTAGGTGGGAATGTCCGCAAAGGGCACCCAGGGGATTCCAATGTATTCGGCATTCAGGTCGGTGTCAGTATTAATGTCCTTGTGAAGTCGAAGCATGAGGTAGGAGAGGTTTCTAACCCCGACCTTGCATTTCAAATCCTCTATAACGATGAAACAGTGGATGTCAGTAAAGAACGCACCTTTGCGTTTCTGGAGGAAAACCAGCACGTCGGCAATGTAACATGGCAGGAATTGATACCCGATAAGCGACACACATGGCTCACAGAGGGACTTCACACTGACTTTGACACTTTCATTCCAATGGGCAATAAAGTAGCAAAAGCAAGTACTGGTGATGTGGAAGGAACGCTTTTCAAAACCTACAGTCTCGGCGTATCAACAAATCGGGATGCTTGGGTTTATAACTTCAATCGCGATGCCCTCACTGAAAATGTTCAAGGAATGATAAAATACTACAATGCTCAGACACTTGAATGGGTGGGAACAAAAAACAGATCGGGAGTGAATCTTGACGATTTTGTGGATTTGGATCCACAAAAAATCAGTTGGAGTGAAGGCTTAAAACGTAAACTGAACAGCGGACAGTCCGCCGAATTTGCTGAATCAAAACTACGCCACTCTCTCTACCGTCCGTTTACAAAAACAAATCTATTTTTTGATAGAGCAATGAACGAGCGTGTTTATGTGTTTCCTTCCATTTTTCCGACACCTGATACGGAAAAGGAGAATCGCATTGTTTGTGTCAATATGACACCAGAGAGACCATTTGCTTGTTTGATGAGTGATTGCATTCCTGTAAATGTCATGACAGGTGGTTTTGGATCGCCGACACAATGCTTTCCCTTCTATACCTACGATGAAGATGGCACAAACCGCCGTGAAAACATCACCGATTGGGCATTGACAGAGTTCCGAACGCATTACCGAGACGACACCATCAGCAAGTGGGACATCTTCCATTATACCTACGGTCTCTTGCATCATCGCGATTATCGTGAGCGGTATCAAGAAAACCTCAAGCGAGACTTACCCCATATCCCAACCCCCCTTGCCCCCCTTGACAGGGGGATTGCAACGGACTTCTGGGCATTCGCTAACGCCGGTGCTCGGTTAGCAGAGCTCCATGTTAACTACGAATCACAGCCAGAATATGATAAACTTAATCCGATTGAAACTCCGGGGCTGCAGGTAGATTTGTCTGTAGAGCGAATGAAACTCTCCAAAGACAAGACGCGTCTAAGATACAACGATTTTCTGACGTTGGATGGCATCCCTGCAGAGGTGTTTGAATATCGGTTAGGCAACCGCTCGGCGTTAGAGTGGGTCGTGGATCAATACCGTGTCAAGGTAGACAAACGGAGCGGCATCACCAACGATCCAAACCTCGCCGAAGACCCGGAATATATCCTCCATCTCATTGGACAGATTATCACAGTCAGTTTGGAGACGGTGGATATTGTTGGCGAGTTGCCTGCCTTAAAGTAGTAGGCACACGCCGTGTGCCGTAACCACTATCTACCATTCTGCTTGCGGGGCAGAGGGCAAGTTCACTATACACACCTCAACGAAATCTTGCAAAGGCGTTGGACAATGTGCTATAATGCTTTAAGGAAAAGGAACCGGAAAAGCGTGGTATCCGTTGCTTGACAAATGAGGTTATTCAAATGAAATTAATCACGGCTTTAATAATAGTGTTTTCACTCTCAAGTGCTCCCGCGGTCAGCGAACTCACCGAAGCAGATGTTAACAAGATCCGCCTAATCATCAAAGAAGAGGTTGAAACAACAATTGCGAAATCTGAAGCGCGCACGAAAGAATATATTGAAGCCTCCGAGGCACGCACGAAAGAATATATTTCTCAAGAGATTGCAAAGGTGAATACCACGATCTCGGAAATGGACAAACGTTTGACTAGCGAAATTGGATCGTTGGACAAACGTTTGACGGGTGAAATCAGGTCGTTAGACAAGCAATTGAACGGACTTTTTATGTTAGTCTTAGCTTTGGTAGTTTTCATTGCTGTCGTTATCGGGGTCCCCCAGATCCTCGTTGCATTGCAGCGAAAAGAAGTTCGCACACAAGACGAAAAAATCGAAGCACAGCAAAAACAGATTGAAGCCTTACAAAAGGAAATGGAAATTTACAGACAGGAAGGAACCTAAAATCCGCGCAATCCGCGCAATCCGCGTCATCTGCGATAATCCGCGATTCAGACAAAAAATCCCTTAGACACTAGGGTCATTTAGTTTTAAAAATTATTTTTCAAAAGTTTCATAGCCTGTTTAGGATGTGCGGCGAAATATCGCATTGTTTTAGCGATAGCCTTGTATCCTGCTAAGCGTAATATAGAAAGTGCGGTGTTGCGCAAAGCCGC
>JAJDUH010000045.1 GCA_022826805.1 Candidatus Poribacteria bacterium | reverse complement strand
GACATATAAAACCTTAGAAACTATGCAAGCAAAGGTCACAGAGATCCTTGGAAACTACTCGGATACCGCGATTGCTAAACTTACAAGTTTCTCACATTTCATAAACGCAGCTAATGCAATATAAACTCTTAGAAATGGTATTATATAGGGGTGTTCCTGACGTGTTATCTTGAGTGTTGTCCAGATGGCCGTCAGTTTCTCAAGGAAGGTTACGTTAAAAATTCTTGCCCCTGTACAGTGTCGTAGGTTGGGTTGAACGCAGCTGAGAAGGAAAATGTAAGTGTTCCAAGTAAGGTCAAATCCGATATACCACCATATACAAGAGTGAGTGAAACCCAACTGTATATTGGGAAACATCATAGAAGAAACGTTGGGTTTCACTTAGTATATCTGTGGTGTAATGTATGTGGAAAAACGTCAGTTTTCTATGATTTGCGAAGCATTGAGTGAAATCCGTTCAACCCAACCTACGAATACTGTGAAATCCGCGTCAATCCGCGATTCAGATGTGTTGATGGAGATTTAGTCTTTGTTGGCATGGGATATAGCCTGTCCGGCGCCTATACAGAGCCCACCGATAACCACTACAAGTGTAAAGAAAGCAACCCATTCCATTACCAATCCTCATCAAAGAACGGTGTGCTTGGATAACTATAGACGTTGCCTTCGTAATTTTGGAGTTGAATTTCGTCATCATCGAAGGCTACAATCGGGTCGGGAATCAGGGCGATTTTTCCACCACCGCCAGGCGCATCAACGACATAGTGGGGTACGCCAAGTCCAGAAATATGTCCACGCAACGCAGCGACAATATCTAAACCCGTTTGCACAGCCGTGCGGAAATGGTCAGTTCCAACAACAAGATCGGCTTGATAGATGTAGTAGGGTTTGACTCGGATACGCAATAACCTTTTCATGAGCTCCACCATCACAGCGGGATCATCATTTACGCCTTTGAGAAGAACCGTCTGGTTACCCATCGGTATACCAGCGTCGGCTAACATACCGCACGCCTTTTCCGTCTCAGGTGTGATCTCGCGTGGGTGGTTGAAATGCGTGTTGATGTAAAAAGGGTGATACTGCTTCAGAATTGCGCACAACTCTGGCGTGATCCGTTGGGGCAAGGTCACTGGAACACGCGAACCGATCCGAATGATTTCCAAGTGTTCAATCGCACGCAATCCACCGACGATATAGTCGATTTTCTTATCCGTCAACATGAGTGGATCGCCACCAGAGATGATCACATCACGGATCTCTGAATGTGCCTGAATATAGGCAAGCCCTTTCTCAACGTTATCTTCAGAGATCGAGTGAGGATCGCCAACTTTCCTTTTACGGGTGCAAAAGCGGCAGTAAATCGGACACATATAGTTCACATAAAAAAGTGCCCGGTCTGGATATCGGTGCGTAACGTTTGGAACCTCGCTGTCGTCTTCTTCGTGGAGCGGATCCTCTACACCGGTGCTGATTAATTCCTTTGAGTCAGGGACTACCTGTTTCCAAATCGGGTCGCCGGGTTCTTCTATAAGGCTGAGATAATACGGATTAATGCGGATCGGGAACTCTTCGTGAATACGCCGCATCTCCTCTACGTCAACATCGAATGCAGCGGCGAGTTTTTCGGGCGTGTTGACTGTGTCTCTAACGAGACGTTTCCATTCTTCCATCTGTTAGGTCCGTCCTTTCCAAATTTCCATGGTATACAATTTTCTCCGAGGCGCATCTGTCAACTACAATATGCAGCATTGGCACCGGGACCCTATATTGAAGTTAAGGGATACGGAATTGATGAGGCGTCCTACGGCGTAGGTGTGTAATTTTCAATTGTCACTTTGTTCATAACGTCACGTTCACGGAGTGCGTCTACTACATCTATGCCTTCAATAACCTTTCCGAACGTGGTGTAGCTGCCGTTGAGGTGGGCGTAAATTGTCGAATCCGGACTGACACAGATATAGAACTGACTTCCGGCTGAATCAGGATTCTGTGTCCGTGCCATAGCGACGACTCCTTTTTCATGGTCCGGCATCTGCTCTCTAAGATTCGGGTCTTGAAATTCCCCTGGAATCGTCCATCCGGGTCCGCCTCTGCCTGTTCCATCTGGGTCCCCACCTTGTATGACAAAACCGGGGACAAACCGGTGAAAAACGACACCATCATAAAATCCTGATTCGATAAGCTGCGCGAAATTTGCTACCGTAGCCGGGGCAGCTTCTGGATAAAGTTCAATAATAATGTTGCCTTTTTCAGTTTCAATCGTTACATTAGGCAATTGTTCGCTGTTACATGATATTACCGTCGCGAAAAACGCACTGAATAAGCTGAATCGCATAATTTGAGTGTGAAAATCTGGGAATCTCCACAAATTCCTTTACTATTTTTTTGTGTGACAAAATTTATGCAGAAAACCTCCCGCTGGAGGTTGTAAACGTAAATTCTATATTGAAAGTTTATATAATAAATCTCCGATTTATAAGCGCATCAGGTCTGCTCCCGATGAAAATAAGAGATTCGTATACATTATACACGTATTTGTGCGCCGTGTCAAACAAAATTTTGGAACGCTTTAGTCTTCAGCTTTTTATTCCTATTATACCTAATAGCTGAAAACCGAAAACCAAGAATGATAAGCAGATTGACTACCTTGACACTGCCGGATTAGACATGATACTCTATATAATTAGGGGGTGGTCGCAGTGCGGAGCATGTTAATAGAGAGTCAGAAAACGCGAGAACTCGTCGCGACGCTGAAGTTACTATCGCCAGGAACGCCTCTCAGAGAAGGCATTGATTATATCATTCAAGGCAAAACGGGTGGGCTCATTGTTGTCGGTGACACCCCGGAAATCTTAGACTTGACCGAGGGCGGTTTCCGAATTAATTGCCAATATACACCGACGCGTCTGTTTGAGTTGTCAAAGATGGATGGTGCCATTCTTCTGTCTGAAGATGCTAAAAGAATAGTGCGCGCCAATGTAACGCTGAGAGTCAATCCTTCTATACCTTCTCGCGAAACAGGGCTCCGTCACCGTTCGGCAGATAAATTCGCTAAACAGACAGAACATATCGTACTGGCTGTCTCACAAAGTCGGAATTCTCTCACCTTATATCTCAAGAACCAACGTTACATTTTCCGAGAACGTCCAATTCTACTTTCCGGTGCCAACCAAACTATGCTTGCCTTGACACAGTACGTTAAAGCAATGCAGGATGCACTCTCGGTTCTGAATTGGGCAGAACTCAGTGGAAATGTTAATTTAGCAAACGTTGTCACAACTATTCAATTGTGTGAACGCGTCCGACGCGCCGATCAAGAATTAAATCGCTATAGGATCGAATTAGGTGCCGAGGCAGAGTCGATGCAATACACGCCAGAACTCACAACTGAAATTGAGAGAGGGCTGCTGATTACAAAAGACTATTATCACGAAAGTCTACATGATGGCTCTCAAGCCCTTGAAAGCATTATGAGACTTGATGCGAACGGTCTCGCAAGCCGAGGTAATATCAGTGAGGCTTTAGGGTATCCGCGCGATATTCACAGTACTTTCGATGACCTCGAACCACGGGGATACCGGATGCTGAGTCAGGTGCCCCGAATTCCGTTCAGTATTATTGAAAACATTGTATGCAGATTCAAAACGTTGGATAAAATTTGCACCGCCGCTATCGACGAACTCCAAGCTGTTGATGGTGTAGGGAGAACGAGAGCTTTGACAATTACGGATACACTCGCGCAGATGAAGACTACCACTGTTCAACCGCACGCTTTTGCTTTATCTGCGTTTGAATAGCATTGAAGGAACGGATTACCAAGTTGCATTTTTCATTAATTTAAAATGAATCGGAGGTTCCATACGCACGTCCGCTTGCGTTGGTGGTGTCTCCACGAAGAAGGGCAATCGGGACGCGCTTCTTCCTTGTATTACATCGATAGGATACGGACGAAAAACTAACAATTGGAACCAGTGTACAAAAACATCTAAAAGGAGTCACAAAATGAAACAGTTCATCGCTTTATCGCGGAAGAGTAACTCGGTATTGCGCAGAAATTTACTCGTCTGCTTGCTTCTTGTTTCGTTTGGTTTAGCAGGGTGTGGTGGACAACTTGGAAAAATTGAACTCTCAGCAGTCGATACAGCAATGGCGGATGCAGAGGCTGCGATCACCGCAGCACGAGAGGTTGATGCGCTATCCCTCGCAGCCGATGCGTTTGGAGCCGCAGAATCCAACCTTGAAGCCGCAAAAATCGCTCTCAGTGAAAAGAAAGGCGACGAAGCACTTCGCCTCGCATATCAAGCCACTATTGATGCAAGAGTCGCACAAACAGATGCGATTAACATCGCTAAAAATGCAGAGTTGAACGCCGCTTTACTTCAAAAAGAAGCAGGTGTAGACGAACTTCGCCAAAGTCTCAATAACAGGAATCAAGAACTTGCGGGAGTCCGAACAGAGATTCAGGACATGTATCGCAACAGTGAAAAACTGAGGCAAACCGTCAGCGAGCTTCAAAAAAAGAATCTGGACTTGGGAAAGAAACGCCAAACCTACAGCACACAAATTGCTGAACTTTCCAAGACTTTAGAAGATATTCAGGCACGAGCGCGACGGGCAGAGACCGAAGTCCGTAGCTACGGCAAAGATGTCTCGGCACTCCGTCGCAAATTGGAAGTCGCTGAAAGAATGGCGAGAGAAGAAGGGCATCAAAAACGAGTGGTTGTCGCTGAAATAGATGAACTGAGACGACAATTCCGTGAACAGGCAGAAATCTATACCGAGAGACTGGCACAGGCAAGCCAGCACAGCTCGGACAAGCAGCACGAAGAATACCTACAACAGAAAGCGCGGGAAGCACACGCCTACGTTGATAGCCAACCCACCCTTCCTCCTCCCAAAACGGGGCGGACCTCTCTCTCAACAGCGCAGATTGATGCCGGTAAAGCAGCAGTCGGTAATTGGGAGCATGCATGGTACAGCAAAGACCTTGATCGCCATCTTTCGTACTATACACCCGATATTGTCGCTGACAAAGTGGTGGTTCATGAAAGCAAGGAACATCGAAACAAAATCGACCTACAACAACTTCAGTCCGACCTTCGTGAGATGAACGCTTACGCTTGGAGCAAAGTCAAAATGGACACCCAAGTTGAAGGCGAGAGTGTTATCGGTATAAGCCGACTGACCCGATTGGTCGCACCAGCAGCGGACGAGAATGCCACGGCACTCTATAATATTTGGATTCGCGAAGTCTGGATGCGTCAAGTGGGAAACACTTGGAAAATTCATCACGAAATCTGGCAGATTTATGAGAACGTGCCAAACTTCTAAGCACATATCTCGATTAAGCACGGAGGTTAAATTGTGAACAACACACAGAACCGACAAAACCAATCAAAGAAACCCATACCTCGTAGCCTGATTTGGGGTGGCGGTATTGCTGCCATTGTTATTGCTTTCATTGTGCTCTTAGTGGTATTGATGAGTTCCACTGAAACCCCTACCGCCTTTTTGGCAAAGTGGAAAAACGCACTTGAATCTGGCAGTGTCAAAAGATATGAAGTGCTCTGGGTAAAGAGCGCGCGCCAGCGTCCTGACGTCGGCTATCAGGAGACCGTCCAACTCCTCACAGGCGGGGTGAATTTTGAAGTTGACCTTGGGGGTGCCACCCAAACATTCCGGGTACCTCGATATCCCAATCGCTACCGAATTGAAGGAATTCCACTGACTGTCAATCTGCCGGGTGAGACCCAAGAACAGTTCCGAAATCTTGTTATTGAAAAACAGGGATTTGTTCAACAACGTTGGAAGATTATTAAGGATGAAATCGTTGGGAGTGATTTCGTTGCCACGTTGCCAAGTACCGATCCTGCCCAGCAAACTACCCCACAAACCAACAGCCCGGTATTACCAGTCGTGTTGAATTGGAAAAGTGCTTTGGAATCCCAAGATGTGAAGACGTACACTGACCTATGGGACAAGTCTTCCCGTAAAAAGAGGGTATCGAGTTTCCGACGCGCAACAGAACTTATGTCGCAAACCCATATCGTCGATCTCGCAGAGGCAACTTATACACCGGTACCACGCCAGAAAAACCGTCATATTGTTGACGACATCAGTGTAACTTTACAAAGTGGCGATAGTATCATTGAGACGCACGTCCGAACGCTCACTATTGAGAAAAAGGGATTTTTCAGACGGAAATGGAAAATTATTAACGATCAAGTTGGCGATATGGGTTCTAATGCCATTGCACTCGCACCAGACGTAACCTCCGGTGCGAACACCGTCTCAGGTGAAGCGTCCGGCGGCACTTTTGATGGGAATGCGCCACTTGATACGCAGCTCAAGGTGAGACAGGTTTTGGGGAAGTGGCAGAAAGCTTGGGAAGATAAAGACCTACGCACCTATATGTCCATCTATTCAGACAGATCCCGAATTACGCGTGTCACTGTGCGCGGTGGAAAGGAGACCTCAGTCCACCTCACAAAGCGGCAGCTCCGAACGAAGATGAAGCAACTCAACGACATATACGCAGAAATCCAAGTCTCTATCTCCAACCTACAAGTTAACGGGGACCGGGCGGTCGCAGATGTCCAATTCTTACAGAAATTCGCAGGCACCCGCGCAAGCGGCAGCCGCCCCGCTTACTCCGATTACGGGACCAAAAGGCTGAATCTCATGGTAGATCCGACCGACGGACACTGGCGAATCTATTCCGAGACATGGAGTCGTTACGAAGATGTCCCGGAATTCCCGAAGATGTAATTGAGGTTGTCGGTTATCAGTCATTAGTATTGAGTTAAGGAGCAATTTGTAACAATTTATCCCTTTCTGGAGGACACCGAATTTGGAAAAGTTGATACAGAAGTATTTCTTAACTGACAACCGACAACCGACAACTGACAACTCTAAAAAAATGCCCACTGAGTACCGAACCAAACGGAAAATTGAGTTCGCTGACACCGATATGGCAGGAATCGTCCATTTTACACGATTTTTCGTCTTCATGGAGTCCACAGAACACGAATTCCTACGCAGCTTAGGAACAAGTGTCGCAACCGAATGGGATGGAAACAAAATCGGATGGCCCCGACTCGCAGCCTCGTGCGAATATCTGAGTCCGCTCCGATTTGAAGATGAGGTTGATATTCGCCTCTGGGTTTCCAAAAAGGGGACAAAATCGCTCACCTATCAATTTCACTTTACACATCAAGAAATAGACATCGCACGCGGTGAGATTACAACTGTCTGTTGTATAACGAACCCCGGCGAAAAACTGAAGGCAATTCCTATCCCTGGCTTTATTGCCGATCAGATCACATGTCCACGATAGAAATAACCAACAGTGAACAGCATATAGCCGTCAGGCGCTAACCATCAGTTAAGAGGTTATTTGGAACAATTCATGAGGTCCTGGACTTCTCCAAGTTGGATGGATTGTTACGTCAAAGTCTCTTTACTGACAGCCGACAGCAAGGAATAGGAACCATGGAACGGCCACGCACTACCACACGCCAGCTTAAAGTAGCCAATGTCTCCCATGACTACGGACCCGTTCAAGTCTTACGCAATATTTCATTCAGTTTTACCGGCGGCGTTTCTGTCGCTATTACAGGTCCCTCCGGCTCCGGTAAGAGCACGCTTTTGCATATTGTAGGAACGTTAGAGAGACCCAGTAGTGGGCGGGTTGAAATTAACAACACCGATCCTTTTATGTTATCTGAACCTGAGCTCGCACAGTATCGCAACTCTGTAATCGGGTTCGTATTTCAGGAACATCACCTGCTTCCGCAGTATTCAGTACTTGAAAACGTCCTTGTTCCCACATTCGCTTTCAAGCAGCAGCCTAACGCCACAGAACGCGCACGCGAACTCCTCAGACGGGTTGGACTTACGCACCGCTTGTCGCACCGACCCGGTGAGCTTTCAGGAGGTGAACGGCAACGCGTCGCTATCGCACGTGCCCTTATCAATCAGCCCGATATTCTTCTCTGTGATGAGCCGACGGGGAACTTGGATACCGCGACCGCCGAAACTATCGCTGATCTACTTTTTGAGCTCCACGACGTGGAGCAATATATGTTAATGGTTGTTACACACAACCTTGAACTCGCCTCACGCTTCCAGCAGCACCTGCAACTTGTGGATGGTACTTGCAGCCTCAACACAAATTCCTAACTACAACGTGAGTATAAACGTAGGTTGGGTTGAGCGGCAAAAAACAAGATCGCTTGGTTATACAGAGTTTGGCTTTTGAATACTTCATTCGTGTATAATAGAAATAAAGCGAAACCCAACAATTCAAACGCTATCTGTATAATAGTGTATTGATTCTCTGCGCGCTTATATCGAATTCACGTTACCAGAGGCAAATTTATGTGGAGATCCTTCAAATATTTTTGGCAAATACATCTCACCGTCGCCCTCTGTACAGCCGTGGCGACAGGCGTCCTTGCGGGCGCGCTCATTGTCGGGGACTCTGTGCATGGGAGCCTCCGTAGCCTCACAACCGAGCGACTTGGTACAATCCAACATGCACTCCTTGCCGATCATTTTTTTCAACCAGACCTTTTAAATCGACAGAACACCGCGCCAGCGATTTTATTGAATGGAACAGTCGTTGCGCCGCAAACCCAGACCCGCGCATCAAAGGTGAATATCATCGGCATAACGGAAAGCTTCTTCGCCTTTTGGGAAGGATATCCCGTCCCGAGCCTCAACAAAACCGAGAACCAACCCTTCGATGCAGTCGTTATCAACGAGGCACTCCAAAACGAATTGGATGTCCAAGTCGGCGATGCACTTCTGGTGAATATGCCGCAAGTCGCCGACATCCATCCCGAATTTCTCTTGGGTGAACGCGATGCTTCCGCGGCTATTCGAACCCTCCGTTTAGTCGTGAGCGATATTATTCCTACGGAGAATGCTGGTAGGTTCAACCTTCGCGCACACCAGAACCTTCCTTTCAACGCTTTTATCCCGCTTCCAGTTTTGCAAAAGGCACTTGGACAAGCGGACAAAGTAAATGTCCTGTTTACAGCAGAGACTGCACCGATCTCACCCGACCAACTCACGTTAACACTTGAGACACTCGACTTGAGTATTCAGGTTCATGAAAATCACTTCGATCTTCAGAGTCAGCAATACCTCCTCAAATCTGTGTTGGTTGAAAACGCGTTGACGATTGCAACTGAGAATGGTGTCCCTACGCTTTCAACGTTCACCTATCTCGCGAATACTATATCTGCTAACGACAATACCGTTCCATATTCCACAATTCTGGCACTGCCGACCGGTACGAGCGAATTCCCTGTTCCACTTGCTGAAAATGAAATTGCCCTTAGTACATGGGCAGCGGATGACCTCGGCGTTAAAGTAGGCGACGAAATCACCATTACATACTATAGCGTCGGAGCAGGTGAAGAATATATCATCGAAACAGCGTCTTTTCTTCTGAAAGGGATTCTACCCATTGACGGTATTACCGCCGATAGGGACATTGTCCCTGAATTTCCGGGCATCCACGACGCCGCCGATATGTCCCAATGGGAGTCCCCTTTTCCGATTGATTATACGATCATCCGTAACCAAGACGAAGCGTATTGGGATGAGTACGGTCCAACGCCGAAGGCGTTTCTCTCACTGGAAACCGGCAAGCGGCTCTGGAAAAATCGCTTTGGCGACCTAACCACTATCCGGATGAACACGCCACAAGATTCGGACGTCCATACAACACGTACACTTTTTCAGACCGAATTCCTCAAAAGGATTCAACCCGAGCAGATAGGATTCCAATTCTTATCCCTCCAAGCAGAGGGGTTACAAGCCGCAACGGGTGCCACGGATTTCGGAATGCTGTTCGGCAGTCTGAGCGGTTTTATCATTATTGCCGTTGCGTTGTTAGTAGGGATGCTCTTCCGCATCGGTGTAGAACAACGGTCCCGCGAAATCGGTCTCCTACAAGCCCTTGGTTACCCACTCGCCAAAGTCCGCCGCCGATTCCTTTTGGAGGGCAGCACTGTCGCCTGTATCGGTAGTCTATTGGGATGCCTACTCGCGATTGGGTACGCACAACTGATGATCTTTGGGCTACAGACGTGGTGGTTGCCTGCTATCGGCACCCCGTTTATGGAACTTCATGTCAACCTATGGAGTATAGTAAGTGGTTTGCTCACTGCCCTGGCTGTTGTAATGATCTCTATCCGCCTGACTGTCCAGCACTTAGGGAAGGCGTCTACAACAACACTCCTTACGGGTGAAACTGATTTCGCTGAGATGACTCTCGGATCACAAGCAGAAAAGACGAAATCACCTTCAAATTTGACAGTAGTAAAGAGTGTCGCAATCGGACTTGTTGCTGTTGCAATTGTCTTTTTTCTTTTTTTTGATAAGTGGCTTTCTGGCACTTTGGGGGTCTGGATCGAAGACCCGATGATTGATTTTTTAGGACTCACATTCGGTATTATCGGTGTAGGATGGACAACCTTTGATAGGTGGTTAAAGTCCCAAAGGGTGCCAAGACGGTTGAATAGAATACGATTTGCCCTCAAAAACGCCGCACGCCAACCCGGACGAAGCAGAACTTGCATTCAGACTGTCAGCTTGGCATGTTGTATTATCGTCGCAGTCGGTGTGAATCGGCACGACGCCCCACCTGAGACAGAATACGCCTTTGTCGCTGAGTCTGCCCTCCCTTTGCATCATAGTCTAAATACATCCGATGGCAGGTTTGAACTCGGTTTCTCTGAAAAGGATTCTGAACTTCTCACGGCATCAGAGATCACTCCGTTTCGTGTGCTTCCCGGCGAAGATGTCAGCTGTCTGAATCTCTACCAGCCTCAGAAACCACAAATTTTGGGCGCCTCCGATGCCATGTTGGAAGTACTTCCTTGGAAAAGATTAAAACTCGTCAATCTTGAAGAAGGGAAAGTAACGGCTATTGGTGACGACAATTCACTCCGATGGATCTTACACCACAACCCTGACGAAGATTTTGTCATCCAAGATGAATATGGAAAATCACTGAGTTTAGACCTTGAGACAGTCACGAACAGTCTGTTCCAAAGCCAACTGATTATCTCAGAATCTAATTTCACCAAATACTTTCCAAGCCAAAGCGGATACCAGTTTTTCCTTATAAAAACGCCTCCCGAACTGCGAGAGGAGACCGGGCAAATCTTAGAAAAAACGTTGGGTGACTATGGGTTTGACCTTACATCAGCATCCGCTAGATTGGCAAGTTATCGATCCGTAGAAAATACCTATATCTCCACTTTTCAGAGCCTCGGCGGTTTAGGTGTCCTGCTCGGCACCCTCGGATTGGCACTCGTGCTATTTAGAAATATCATTGAACGCCGTGGTGAACTCGCTACCCTCCGTGCCTTCGGTTTTCGACGGCAACTCCTCTCGCGGATGCTGTTCCTCGAAAGCTGCTTCCTACTCACTACCGGTATGCTTATCGGCATCGTCGCTGCGCTTGTTGCAGTTCTCGCTTCCCAAGGGCATCTTCCCACTTTTCCGTGGCTTTCCCTCACAATTACTTTGCTTTTTATCTTCGGTTTTGGTATAATTGCAAATGCAGTTGCAGTTGCAGTTGCCCTTCGGAGTCCGCTCTTGGCAACGCTCAAATCTGAATAAGGGATGGCTATCAGCGATTAGGACGGGTTGCTGGGCAACCCTTTCAGTAGATAGGGGGAAGTGTGGTGGTTACGGATTTCTTGATGCCACAAGCACCTCTTTACTGACCTCCGACAACTGATAGCCGAAAGCCATGATGCCTTCTATTACGTTGAGAACTACCCTTCACATAATATATGTGGGTATAATCGTTTCCTGCTTTCTGGTCCAGGGCGGTTGCTCCAGTGATTCCGATAGAGACACGCCAAGTGCTGTCAATTATACGGAATCAGGGTGGCGTTCTTACAAGTCAGGCGAATATGCGCAGGCACTACTCAGTTTTGAACGTGCACTCAACTTCGATGAAACACTGGCTGATGCACACAACGGGGTCGGATGGAGTCATCTCAGCTTGTCGCTAAACCCAACACTCGCACAGGAGGCATTCCAGAACGCTGTTCAGCTTGATGCGTCCAATGCTGATGCTTGGGTCGGACTCGCCAATGTGCTATACTTACGGAATAAAGACAGCACCGATTTCAGGGCGGCTATCCGCGCGATTGATAACGCACTGCAAGGGGATGCCGAATACCTCTTTCGGCACGACTATCGTTCTAAAGCCGACCTCTATGCCTTGAAAGCATCTTGTTATTATTTCCTCGACGAGATTCAGGCTGCGAGGCAAGAGACTGGCAAGGCACTCCAAATTGATACATCAAATAGGACTGCTATTGTGCTACAAAATCTACTCAACAAATAAAGGAAGACAAAAACCGACTGTTGATTGCTTCCGAAGGAGAGAAATATGTCTCAAGACGTTATTACCTCTACACAATTAACCAACATATCGCCTGCCCACAGCGGCAAAGTGCGAGACCTCTATGACCTCGGAGACCAACTCCTCATCGTATCCACCGATCGGATCTCCGCTTTCGATGTCGTTTTACCCAACGGTATTCCTGATAAAGGCAAAGTCTTAACCGGTTTGTCCAAATTCTGGTTCGATTACACCGAGTCTGTCGCTGATAATCACCTCATTACAACAGAAGTTGACGATTATCCCGACATCTTACAGCCAGATGCAGACCTCTTGAAGGGACGTTCCATGCTCGTCCAAAAAGCAGAGCGAGTCGATGTTGAATGTGTCGTGCGCGGGTATCTTGCTGGATCAGGCTGGTCATCATACCAGAAAACCAGTGAGATTTGCGGACAGAAACTCCCCAGTGGTCTACAGGAATCGGATCGGCTGCCAGAACTCCTCTTCACACCAACAACCAAAGCAGAGCAAGGCGAACACGACGAACCGATCTCTATTGAAGAGATGCGTGATCAGGTCGGCAGCGAACTGACAGATCGGTTAATCGCTGCCAGTTTCGCGCTCTTTCATGCCGCCAGTCAACATGCTGAGAAAGCTGGAATTATCCTCTGTGATACCAAGTTTGAATTCGGGCAGCGCGACGGCAAACTGATCGTCATCGACGAAGTCTTTACACCCGACTCCTCGCGTTTCTGGCCCGCAGACCTCTACGAACCGGGTAAACCGCAGCAGAGTTTCGATAAACAGTTCGTCAGGGACTATCTCACCGAGATCGGTTGGAACAAGCAACCGCCTGCCCCTGAGTTACCAGAGACTGTTATCTCTAAAACAAGCGAGAAATACCGCGAAGCATATCGTCTTATTGTTGGCGAGGAGCTATAAATCTGCATTAGGGTATTTCATCTATACTTGGTAGGCAAGGTGTTTTTGCTGGGGTGTTTCCCCCTAACCTCGCCGATTTGTAGTGTCCAAATCAGGAGAGACAAAGAATGGCAAGTCCCCTTAACGGCATAAAGGTCTTGGATCTGACACGAGTGCTCGCCGGTCCCTATGCGACAATGCTTCTCGGTGATCTCGGTGCTGAAGTCATCAAGATCGAACAACCCGGTACAGGGGACGAGTCTCGCAATTTCGGTCCTTTCAAGAACGGGTTTAGCCTCTATTTCATGAGTGTCAACCGCGGGAAGCAGAGCGTGACGCTCAACCTTAAAACCGAGCGTGGACAGGCAATATTCAAGCAGTTGTTGAACCGGACCGACGTCCTTGTGGAAAATTTTAGACCTGGAACAATGGAGAAATTGGGGTTGGATTATGATACCCTCAAATCCGAGCATCCCTCACTCATCTATGCCGCATGTTCCGGATTCGGGCAGACCGGTCCCTACGCACAGCAAGGCGCGTATGACATGATTATCCAGGGCATGGGCGGTATTATCAGCATCACCGG
Organism: Candidatus Poribacteria bacterium; assembly: GCA_022826805.1. GTDB lineage: Bacteria > Poribacteria > WGA-4E > WGA-4E > WGA-3G > WGA-3G. Next base: position 292,998 of record JAJDUH010000045.1, on the reverse strand, counting down.
TGAACCCGACGGACCGCCCGTGCGTGTTGGTACCTCTATCAGCGATATTACCGCTGCGCTCTTCACGACGATCGGTATCCTCTCCGCATTACATCACCGCAACCAAACAGGCAGAGGACAGTTCGTCGATGTGGCCATGTTGGATAGTCTCGTTGCCGTCTTAGAAAATGCGGTTGTCCGCTATTTCGCCACAGGTGAACCGCCGAAACCGCTCGGTGCCAGACATCCGGCAATTACGCCCTTTGAGGCATTCGCATCTGCAGACGGACACGTTATCATTGCCCTCGGAAACGATACCCTCTGGGCGAAATTCTGTGAACATGTGGATCGGGCGGAACTCATCTCGGACAAACGATTCAAGACGAATGCTGACCGGACAGAGAATCACGGTCAGTTGTTTCCTATTCTCTCAGAGGTTATGTCTCAGCGCACAACAGACGACTGGATTGATGCTCTGGGCAAAATTGGTGTTCCTTGTGGTCCCATCAATGCGATGGACAAGGTCGTCACCCACCCACAGGTACAAGCACGGGAGATGATCGCACGCATCACTCACCAAATCACGGGGGAAGTCGAGGTGCCGGGAGTGCCCATTAAACTGTCAGCGACCCCTGGAAGTGTGGACGCACCCGCACCAAGTCTCGGCGAACATACGTCCGATGTCTTGACAGACTTGTTGAAAATGCATCCAGATGAAGTCGAAAAGTTAAAGCAAGATGGAATCATTTAGAACAAATCTGACAGCCGACCGCATTTGTCTTAGTCTTACATTTCCCGACTCTTAACTCACAACTTCTTAGGAGCAACCCACATGCCAAACGAAGCTGCACAAGTGTTACACGGAACAACCCAATTGACGTTAGAGGGAGATCTTGCCGCACAGATGGTTGAAGTGCTTGACGGGTATGTTACCGACGCCGCTGCGCGTGCTCCTGAGCAACGGGAAACGTTATGGCATCGAGATTACAGTTCCCACAGTGCGTATACGCAATCCGTCGAACCCAATCGCGAACGATTTAGAAAACAAATTGGCTCCCTTGATGCGCGTCTACCAATTGAGGATATCAGTTACGTAGCCACCACGCGCACCTCCGCACAAATCATGGAAGGTGAAAATTATACCGTATCCCGCGTCCGATGGCAGGTCTTTGATGAGGTCGAGGGAGACGGGTTGTTATTGGAGCCGATGCACAATGTGCCAATCGCTGCCCAAATCGTTGCGCTACCAGACGCAGACTGGACACCTGAGATGATCGCTGGCGTAACAGACGACCTACCAGCGAACGCACAGTTTGCACAGCGTTTAGCAAAGGCAGGATGCCGCGTTGTCGTCCCGCTTCTCATCAACCGCGACGATACCTATTCCGGCAACCCAACACTCGGTGCGATGACCAATCAACCCCATCGAGAATTCATCTACCGGATGGCGTATGAACTCGGACGACATATCATCGGATACGAGGTGCAGAAGGTCCTGTCGTTAGTGGACTGGATGTCCCATTCCGAAGTTCCAATTGGTGTCATCGGCTATGGCGAAGGCGGACTCATTGCGCTCTATAGTGCCGCTGTTGATACACGTATTCAGGCGACGGCTGTTAGCGGCTATTTTCAATCGCGGCAGGAGGTATGGCGGGAGCCAATCTACCGAAATGTATGGGGACTGCTCCACGAATTTGGCGATGCTGAAATCGCCAGTCTCATCGCACCACGTCCGTTAATTATCGAGGCAAGCCGCGGACCTGAGATTGCCGGTCCACCACCATCCCGCGCTGGACGGGGGGGCGGGGCACCAGGGCAATTGGTATCTCCACCGACGGTTTCTGTCCAATCAGAATTTGAACGCGCACAGGACTTATATCAGCAACTCGATTGTGAGGATGCTTTGCATCTCGTCTCGCCTGACGATAGGTTACCGGGTTCTCAAGAGACCTTGCGCACGCTACTGACCGAACTCGGTGTCGAAAATGTGCACGTTGATGGATACCAACCTTTTTCCACGTCAAACGTTGACGATTTCGATTACGAAGCCCGTCAGGAGCGGCAATTTACGCAATTGGTTAATTTGACCCAACGTTTCCTACGAGAAGCAGCCTCGCGGCGGCAAGAATTATTCTGGGATAAAACCGATACCTCTTCGCTTACACGGTGGGAGGAGACATGTAAGGCACCCAAAGCCTATTTCTGGTACGAAGTTATCGGTAGGTGTCCAGCCCCTGATGTGCCTGCCAATCCAAGGACGCGCCTCATCTACGATGAGCCCAATTGGAAAGGGTATGAGGTCGTCTTGGATGTCTGGAAGGACACTTTCGCCTATGGCATCTTACTACTCCCGAACGATCTGCAGCCCGGAGAACAGCGTCCCGTAGTTGTTTGTCAGCACGGCTTGGAAGGGAGACCGCAGGATACCGCCGATCCGAAGATAGAATCCGTCTATTACTCCTACGCCGCACACTTGGCAGATAGAGGGTTTATCACATACGCCCCACAGAATCCATACATCGGTCAGGACGCCTTCCGTGTCATCCAACGCAAGGCGAACCCGATAAAATGGTCGCTCTTTTCGCTAATCATTCGCCAGCATGAGCAGACGCTTGACTGGCTCGCAGAACAGCCTTTCGTTGATGCCGAGCGAATCGGATTTTACGGGTTATCTTACGGTGGGAAAACAGCGATGCGAGTGCCAGCAGTGTTGGATCGGTATGCCTGTTCAATTTGTTCCGCTGATTTCAACGAATGGATCGTCAAAAATGCCACTTTCTATTCACGTTATAGTTATATGTTCGGGGGTGAATACGAGATGCCTGAGTTCGATTTAGGCAATACGTTCAACTATGGCGAGATGGCGGGATTGATTGCGCCGCGTCCATTCATGGTGGAACGCGGACACGAAGACGGCGTTGCTCCCGATGAGTGGGTCGCCCATGAGTTCGCCGTTGTCCGAAGGCTTTATGTGCAACTCGGTATCGCCGATAGAACAGAAATCGAATTCTTTGACGGTGGACACCAGATTAACGCCCAAGCCACATTCCGCTTCCTACACCGCCACCTAAATTGGCCCGAGCCATCTTCGGACTCCCAGTAGATACAATTTGATGACAATCGGGTATTTAAATTGAGTAATACGTAGTGCCTATTGTCAAAATCAAGATTTACAGGATTAGAGGATAGGCAGGATTATGGGATCTTATTGATTAACAAACGTGGGTTCGACTTAATCACGTAGGTTGGGTTGAACGGGCAGTGCCCAAACGCTGGCAACTCAAGGACGATTGGCATTTTGTCTATGTGCTTTCCATTGCAGAGATACCGAGTAAAACCCAACATTTTTCCTATAAGATTTTCGCGTGTAGGACGATGTGGCGTTGGGTTTCACTGCGTCCTTAAGGATATAATGGGATGTGGTGTTTGGGGAGTTTTAGTGGGTATTAGAATAGTTTTCTCAGGACGTTCAACCCAACCTACATGTTTGTGTCTATCAGGAAAGTAGAGCGATGCTTTATTCTATCACCATAAACCCAGGACTCGAAACAATCGCACGCCAGGAACTAACCGAACGCTTCAGCGACACAGGGCACCTAAAAATCCTTGATCGCAGACCGCAGCGACTTCTCTTCCAGTATAGAGGAAATCCGCGCGACCTATTATCGCTGCGAACAGCGGAGCATCTTTTTCTTGTCCTGAAGCAGACGCCAAAAATGACGCGCTCACGGAGTTCTCTGGAAGCACTCAGCAGTCCACTCGCTCGCTTCAATTTCAAAGAGGTGTTTGACTGTTGTCGACAAGTCGGTATCAACGTCCGTAGGCGTATGCCGTTTCGCGTGACGAGTCGGTTGTCTGGAAAGCGCAACTTCCGACGACTCGATTTGCAGCAGGTGATAGAAAGGGCGTTTTTAGAACGCGGATGGTATTTAGCGAAATCGAAGTCAGCGTTAGACATCTGGGCAGAGGTGCATGGGGACGACGGTTACATCAGCATCAAACTCTCTAAGAACGATATGGCACAGCGACCGTATAAACAGGCGCATATCCCGGCGTCGCTTAAACCGACCATAGCCTATAGCATGGTGCAACTCTCGCGACCCCATCCGGACGATGTCTTTTTAGACGCCATGTGTGGCGCTGGTACGATCCTATTAGAGCGCGCCCATATCGGTCGCTACCGTTACCTGATCGGCGGCGATATTTCTACGGAAGCATTAGACGCCACTGTGACGAATTTCGGTAGGCAACATCAACCCCGCCAATTCTTCCATTGGGACGCACGCACCTTACCCCTACAGTCAAACACCGTCGATAAAATTGTCTGTAACCTCCCCTTCGGCGAGACTATCGGAAATGTCCCCCAGCTCACGAATCTGTATCGGCGGAGTCTCAAAGAATATGAACGCGTCCTAAAACCGAGAGGCAGGATGGTACTACTCACCTCACAGCGCGAATTGTTTGAGGGTGAACTGAAACAGTGCCGCTCTCTCAAGGTAGTCCAACGGTTGACAGTAGATGTCCGCGGCATGCGCGCATGGATACATGTCATCCGTTTTACGTAGCACCAATTCTGGTAGGTGCAATCGTGTTTGTAGTAGTGCGATTCATCGCACGTCACGCCATTTAGGATTGCCTATCATCCCGCACCGGCTATCCCCTAAATCTCAGGAACGCTCACCGCGACCTCTTTCCCCGCAGCGTGCGAACGGAAAATCCCGTCCATAATCACATTCGTAAGCAAAACACCCTCCGGTGGTATCGGCGATGGGGCATCTGATTTAACAGCCTCACGGAACGCCGTCATCTGCGCTTCCCAAACATCAACTTCTGGAAATCCCGATAGCTGGATCGTCGTCATGCCTTCTGGCGGGTTCGGCGCCGCAGTTAATCCTTCCGATTCGACCAATTTCTTAAGTTCATCTGTATAGGAATCCGCATAAACAACCGGTCCATCTAAAGAGATGCCCATCTCTTTACCGAGACAGAAGCTCGGACCGAGCGAATCCTGATGGATTGCCCAAGAGATTTTAAACACCAGCACGCTGCCATCATCGAATCGTATCCATGCCACACCAAACTCTTCAACATCCATGATACCACGGAACTGAGGATCTTGCTGAGAGATGTAATCCTCCGTGATAGCCGAGACACGTACGGGTTTCGGATAACCCATCGCATATAGAGAGTTGTGCAGGTTGTAGACACCGATGTCAACAATCGCACCAGCCCCTGCTGTTTTTTTATAGATGAACGTACGTCCCGGATTCCCGCGACGTCTGCCGCCTGAAGATTCAGAATAGTAGATGTCGCCGAGCAATCCTTCATCAATGACCTTCTTTGCGAATTGGAGTCTCGGATTAAACGTACTGTGAAGACCAATTTGCAAAATTCTACCCGACGCCTTTGCTGCCCGAGCCATAGCAGTAGCATCTGGAAGTTTAGCTGCCATCGGTTTTTCACAGAAAACGTGTTTACCGGCGTTCAGTGCCGCGACAGTGGGTCGGCGATGTCCTTGATTGTAGGTACAGACACTGACTGTATCGATCTCGTCCATCTCAAGCATTTTGTTGTAGCTTGTGAAGACGTGCTTTCTTGGAACACCCCACGCCTCAGCAGCTTCGTTCGCCTTACTTTTGATAATATCGCAGACAGCGACGATCTCAAAACCGCCTACTTTCATATAGGTTCTCTGATGCGCCCGTGAAATACCACCTGTACCAACAATACCGACTCGGATAGTCATATTATCATCTCCTCATGAATATTCCTTAAACTTCATCAAACCATATCCGACCACTAAATTTCAGGGACTCGAACCGCCACCTCTTTCCCAGTTTCATGCGATCGGAACATACCATCCATAATCACATTTGTGAGCAGAACACCTTCTGGCGGTATTGGCGACGGTGCATCTGATTTGATGGCTTCACGGAACGCTATCATCTGTAGCTCCCAGGCATCTACCTCTGGAAATCCTGACAATTGAATCGTCGTCATCCCTTCTGGTGGGTTTGGTTCCGCTGTCAATCCTTCTGATTCCACCAATTTTTTGAGTTCACCGCCATATTCATCGGCATAAATCACCGGTCCGTCCAAAGAGATACCCGCTTTTGTACCGAGATGGAAATTAGTGCCGAGCGAGTCCTGATGAATCGCCCAAGAGATCTTAAATACCATCACGCCACCATCTTCAAACCTAATCCACGCAACACCGAACTCTTCGACATCCATAATACCGCGAAATCTCGGATCTTGCTGAGAGATATAATCCTCTGTGATCGCGGAAACTCGCACGGGTTTCGGATAGCCCATCGCATACAGCGATCTGTGCATGTTATAGACACCGATGTCAACGATCGCACCCGCCCCCGCTGTCTTTTTATAGATGAACGTGTGTCCCGGATTCCCACGCCGTCTGCCCCCGGCGGATTCGGAATAGTAGATGTCTCCAAGCAATCCTTCATCGATGAGTTTCCTTGCAAATTGGAGGCTCGGTGCGAATGTGGGATTGAGACCGATTTGCAGAATTTTGCCGGATGCCTTTGCTGCTCTGACCATAGCAGTGGCATCGGGAAGTGTCGCTGCCATCGGTTTTTCACAAAGGACGTGTTTACCAGCGTTCAGTGCCGCGACAGTGGGTCGGCGATGCCCTTGATTGTAAGTACAGACACTGACCGCATCGAGTTCGTCCATTTCAAGCATTTTGTTGTAACTTGAGAAGGCGTGTTTTCTTGGAACACCCCACTCATTTGCAGCTTGGTTTGCCTTACTCTTGATAATATCGCAGACGGCGATGATCTCGAAGCCACCTACCTTCTCATAATACCTCTGGTGTGCGCGTGAGATGCCACCCGTACCAATGATACCGACTCGGACTGTCATGTTATTATCTCCTCGTAACAGGATAGAATTGCTAAACGAGTTTAGTCGAAATCGTTTTGCAATGCAACCGAAAAATGTGATATACTTCAATACACCTATTCCATGCGAGGGCAGAAAGGAGGGTATCATGAGTATTAAAAAACGTTATCACGATTTGCAAAAAGCGAGTCAAGAACATCTCGGTTGGCAGTGGTTATTGCCATTACCCCCTGCTGATGCACACCACTTACAATCATTGAATATTCCTGAGACCGATAAACAATCGGATTTTGATGGTTTGTTGTTAAGTCTTGCCAAGATACTCATTGATTCTCTGAACGAGGAAACACTGAAAAAATTGATTCCTTATGAGAGGCAGGAGGTCCTTAAAGATAAACGCGGTATTGACCTCCTTGAAGCCGCCTTGTATTTGAACGACCTCGAAGGTGCTGAGATTCACGTTGCTTTTCTGCGGAAACTTCAAAACCATCGCTCCAGTCGAGAGACCCATCGGAAAGAGCAAAACTATTTAAAAATAGTGGAGCCTTTTAAAATTAAAAATCAGAATCTACAACATATTTCTGCCAACATCCTAAACAGTGCTTCAGGTACACTTGAATATTTCATTGCTCTTGTGGAGAGTGGATGTATCCATGAAATCATTAAGCAGAATCACAGAGCAGCCGCTGACGCTATTTTGAAGGAGATGATTGGGATGGCGGAATCTGACCGGACTGATGATTCGGTCAATCATGATGATATTATCTATGAATTGGAAACGAAACTATGATTTTTCGGTAATTCTCCTTGACTTTTTATACTTTACAAATTATAATATTGGTATATTAATTCATACAAAGAAGGTGATAAGCATGCCACGCAAAACACACCATGTCGTCCCCAATTCGGATAGAGGCGGCTGGGATGTCAAAAGAGGCGGAGCGTCAAAAGCATCGAAGCATTTTGATACTAAAAAGGATGCTGAGAAGTACGGACGAGAAGTGAGTCGAAATCAGAGAACAGAATTTCTCATTCACGGCAAAGATGGTAAGATCCAACGATCTGATAGCCACGGCAATGATCCACATCCACCTAAAGGATAAGAGAATTAGAATTCCCGCTGGCGAGGTTTCCTAACCTCGCCGATTCTCTGTTTGCTGTAATATATAATATTCTCCAAATACACTCCGCCAGAGTGCCATGTCTATGGAAAAAGACCTTGTTTAAAAGGAGCGAACTCACATGCCAAAAGAATCTGTTACATTACCACCTGGCGATTATGTCATCGGTGACCCTCGCTATCTTAGAGAACACGAACCTTACGCCTATTTTTATACCGGTGGTGACGGAGCATTCTATGATAACTTCGACAATTGCTACTTCGTTGATTCCGCACGAATAGCAATTTTCGCAGTTAGTAGAAAACCTAATTTACTGCCCAAAGGGACACACCATTTCGCTTTCAAAAATAATTGGACGATTGTTTTTGACCAACACGCCCTTGCTGAAGAGATTAAGATTACACCGACCCCTTTCAGGGAGCTCGGTTAGAAGCGTTTATAGTGAAATTCGGGAAGATATAAATAGATCAATCTATGTTTGTCTTCTCTCCCTTTATCCTAACAATGGTAGGTGCGGTTTCCTAACCGCACCGGGCATCGCTATGGAATTGCCCTGTTTATTTTCATTTCATCCAACCTTGCTATGTTCTCCACATGCTGCTTTTTCTTGGACCTACCATAGGTCTATAGCGATAGGCACAATTTGTCTATTTTGGCGATCTGCATTTTTTATTTTTAGTATCCCGAAAAAAATGTGCAACACAAATCAGATTTGTGATATACTTTTTGTACCTAAGAATAAAAAATAGGCGTTTTACTTTCCGAAGCACATTTTTTCCATGTATCAGAGTATGGACCGCATTTAATCGTACCAGTATGGAATCGAAACAAAAGGAGGGAAAAGGCTCATGGTAGGCGAGACTGCCTACAGCATCTTCAATTCGCGGACCCCAGACGATATCCATCGCGAAATTCAAGAGGTCTATCTTGAGAACGCTCGCCCTTGGGTTATTGGTTACAGCGGAGGGAAGGATTCAACGACAGCACTCCAGCTCATCTGGTATGCCCTTGCTGAGTTAGAACCCGAACAACGCAAATATCCCGTTTATGTAATTTCATCCGACACGCTCGTCGAGACCCCGGTAATTGTTAGTTATATTACTGGTACTTTGGAACGAATCGAAAAGGTCGCACGCGAACAGGAAATGCCGTTTCAAACCGCTCTCGTCCGTCCAAAGACTGAGGACACCTTTTGGGTTAATCTCATTGGCAAAGGATACCCCGCGCCCTACAGCCGCTTCCGTTGGTGCACCGATCGAATGAAAATTCAACCGGCGAATCGTTTCATCTTGGACAAAGCCTCTGAACACGGTGAAGTTATAATGGTTCTGGGGGTTCGCAAGGGAGAAAGCGCGACGCGGGATCAGGTCTTGAGTTTGCATCGCATGAAAGATTCACTTCTCTCGCGACACACAACGCTTCCTAATGCCTTTGTTTATACACCTGTAGTCGATTTTACAATGGAAGATGTCTGGATGTATCTGTTATCCAATCCATCTCCGTGGGGTGGTGATAATCGACAGTTGGTGACACTCTATCGGAACACGAGCGCAGAAGGTGAGTGTCCACTGGTGGTCGACGAGACAACTCCATCTTGTGGAAACAGTCGCTTTGGTTGCTGGACCTGTACCGTTGTAACAAAAGACAAAGCGATGGAAGGTCTGATTGATAGCGGGGAAGATTGGATGCTACCGCTGCTCGAATTCCGTGACTTTCTTGCCGAGACCCAAGATCCTAAGAAGAAACCTGAAATCCGTGAACACCGTCGCCGGAACGGACAGGTTACTATCCTCAATAATAAACTCGTCCACGGCCCCTATACACTGGACTTTTGCAAGAAACTTTTAACAAGGCTTCTCACTACCCAACAGCAAGTTCGTGAAGACGGACCTGATCCAGATATCAAACTCATTACAGACGACGAACTCGAGCAAATTCGTAAAATTTGGCGGATTGAACGTCAAGATTGGGAAGACGCTGTCCCAGAGATTTACACAAAGATTGTCGGAGACCGCGATTGGATCGTTGATGATACCATCTCTTTTACTGAGAAGGATAAAGAGATCTTAGCAGCGGTCTGTGATGAAAAGGATATCCCTGTTACCCTTGTTGCAAAACTTCTTGACACAGAACGGCAAATGGATGGCATGAGTCGGCGCGCAGGCATACAATCTCGAATCGACGAAATTTTCCATGAGGATTGGCGTTCAGAAGAAGAAGTCCGTGCCAGTTTAGATGACGGTGATTTCCAACAATGATCCTCCACAAACTCACCCTTAACAATGTAGGTTTGTTCCGTGGCACTCAAACGATTCACCTCACGCCGAACGGGAAAGGTCCTATAATCCTCATCGGCGGGATGAATGGTGCTGGGAAAACGACGCTGTTAGACGCAGTCCGGCTCTGTCTATACGGTAAACGCGCACTCGGCAACCGAGTCAGCCGAAATGAATATTACGACTATCTTTCCTCAATGATTCATCGCGGATACGATTCGGTAATACCTTTAAATCAAGCTGCCGTATCGCTTGAATTTGAATATGCACACGGTGCAGACACAAAGCAATATAAGGTTGAACGCTCATGGCGGCGGGACGGTTTAAACCACCGGACTGTTAGTGAGGGTTTAACAATTTCTGAAAACGATTTGCTAAACCCCGAATTCGACGCTGACCATTGGCAAGATCACATTGATGAACTTATCCCGATTGGTGTGTCCCAATTCTTTTTTTTTGATGGTGAGGATATCCAAAAGTTGGCGGACGACTCCAGCCACGATCTGTATCTTGCAGAGTCAATTAAGGCACTGCTTGGGCTTAACTTAGTAGAACGCTTACAATCAGATTTGCGTATCTACGCGAACCGGCTGGTCAAACGCGACAGTCCTGAGCCGCTCCAAATAGAAATTGAAACGGTAGAATTAGAAATTGTGGATCTTAACGCTAAACTTCGAGAAGCGTATGTGGACGCAGAATCCTTGGATACTCGAGTTGAGAAACTGGAAACACAAATTGAGCGACAAGAATCCTACATTGCAGCTGAAGGCGGCGGTTATGCCGGGAAACGGGAAAGTCTGAAACTACAACACGGGCAGCTCCTTGCTGATATTGAAGGGTTAGAAAACGACATCCGCGATCTGTGTGGAGGACTTTTTCCATTTGCACTTGTGCCTGACCTGCTTAGGTCGTTACGAGAGAGGCTTGTTAAAGAAATAGAGTTCGAGGAGTGGGAGTCAAGAAATCGTGCCCTCAAAAATCAAAACACAACAATTCTTAAGACTTTAGCATCTGGGGCGTTCTGGGATGACACTTCCATGTCTATGTCTCAAATTGAAGCAGTTCAGGCGAAGATCACGCCACTTCTGAAAACAGACCTTGAACGTCCAGAGGCATTGCATGACTTCAGAAAAATTCATGACCGATCCCCAGCGGAGCGTGATCGTCTATTAGAGTGGATTGATGCCTGTCTCAATAGTGTCCCTCAAGAGTTTCTCAAATTGAATAATGTGTTAAAAGAAAAACAATTGGAACTGCAAAAAGTTGAACAATATCTTCAGAAAGTACCAGCCGAAGAAATCTTGAAGCCACTTGTTGAGGAACTGTCTGCATTAAACCAGACCTTTGGTCAACTCCGTGAACAGGAGCAGGAGACAGAACAATCCATCCAGAATTTGGACTATCAACTTGAGGTAGCCGAGCGAAAATTGGATAAGTTACGTTATGCTCAGCAGCTGGGTGAAGAACACCTCCAACGCCAAAAGCGGGTAGAGAACGTTCAGTCTGTGCTTTCGACATATACAGCACGGCTCACAGACGCAAAGATTGCCATATTGGGTGATGCTATAGCGGAAGGTTTCAATCAACTCTCACACAAGCCAGATAGAATTAGACGCGTTGAACTTGATCTGCAGACCTTTGCTGTGACGCTCTATGATACCCACAATCGCGCCCTGCTAAAAGAGGAGTTATCGGCAGGTGAGAAACAAATATACACAACTGCCCTCTTGTGGGCATTGGCGAAGACCTCTGGCAAGACACTTCCAATGATTCTTGATACACCGCTTGGACGTTTGGATAGTAGCCACCGTCAACTCCTTGTTGAACGCTATTTTCCGTATGCCAGTCATCAGGTTGTACTGCTTTCGACTGACACTGAAGTCGAAGGAGAGTTACGTTCGCTGTTAGATGCCCACATTTCGCATACCTTCCATTTGGCATATCGGCAAGCCGAGGGACTTACCACAATAAAGGAAGGCTATTTTGGGTAATGTGCTATGCAGTTAAATCGAATTCACATCTCCGAGGATTCTCGCAATAAATTGAGCATGTTGAAAGGGCGTACAGGGTTGCTCCCCAATGTTTTGAGTAGAATCGGGCTAATGCTCTCACTTGCTGAACCTAACGAACCGGAACTTGGGGCAGATGCAACAGATGGATCTGAGTTTAACCGATTCACACTGATGGGGGAGTGGGATCCGCTGATTGTGGCACTTTTAGAAGAACGAGGTGCAGTGAACGAGATAGGAGAAAGTAATGAAGTGCTTGTCAAATACTTTCGGGCACATCTGAATCGGGGAGTAAGGATTCTTTACGGTCGAGTGAAAGGATTAGAAGATTTGGCAAATCTTTTGCCTTGAAACATTTCGTCAGATCGTTCGGTATGCCCTTCCCCAGTAAGCCAACCCAGGGCATAATTCTGTTATTATGTAAGAGTTGTCGAGCGTTCCTAATTTATCTCCCCCATTCTCTCACATATTGATTGTTAGAAGGTTGAGCATCGATCCCTAATTCTCGTTTTAATGCTTGGGCAAGTTCTACACCATGGCCACCGCGGGTTGTGTCTGTCATTACCTTTTTTGCCCCTGTGGCACGTACATATTCGAGGGTTTCTTCATAGTCCGCATGGTCGGAAAGGGCAACACGAAAGGCCTTTTCTGAGTATTCTACTACAGGATGATCTAGACGGCCCATGACTGCGTTCAGCGCGATTGAAGTGGCTTCGCCGGGATCTGTTGGTCGTCGATCTCGAGTTCCGTAAAGGCGAATATATCTACTCTCATTAAGTGCAAGTTTTCCCTTTTGTGTACTTGTGTTAAGGACTTCTGCAAAACTGTATCCATGCCGCCGGTACACTTCTAATTCATTACACAATCTTGGACTCGCGATAATGGGATTTTTGATTGCACCATCTAAACAGGAGATTGCACGCTGCAAAGTTCCGCGATGTGAAGAAATTAAAACTGGACCGGCTTTAATTTTTTCTGCAACCAAATCTACAAACCTATTATTTGCTTCCTCTTGAGTAAATTTGCGTACTGAGTCTGGTGATCCATATGTGCTATCCAACACTAATTCCTCAACTTCTATTACTCTTTTGAGAGGCCAAGCAAAATCCCCAGAATATCCACATCGTAAGCCATTGGACAATATTACTTCAACTTGGACGGATCCTAGCATATGTCCGTTGTCTAACAGAACTATCTGGCAGCTCTCCATTGAAATTGGGTGTCCTAGTGATGCAACTTCTATATTCTCACGGTACGGTATATCAGCATTATTTCCATAAGCTAATAATAAATCAAAGGTTGGGCGAGTTACAATAATACGTTGATATCCCTTGCTGCTATCGAATCCGTCCATATGGTCTTCGTGGACGTGAGTTTGTACCCGAATCGGGCATCCATAAATGAAGCCGTCACAACTTATTACATTACCAAGTTGAACCGCGCCGGAACCTAGAACGTCAATTTGCATTTAGCTTAACCTTTATTGCTTAATTCTTCAATCAGGTATTCCGTTATTGAATTTTCAAATCCTTGCGGAAGTGCCATTATTGCTGCATGAAAGTACTCATCGCCTACAAGAAGAAAGTACTCATCACCAAGCTTAGCTCCTAAATGTGGAATATCAGGCACATGCTGCCCTAGTACTGATTGCAATAGGGTACTGCGTTCCAGTTGAGTAAGATGCTTGACTTTATCTTTCAAACCTTCTGATGTCAGCTGACCGATTATCACATGCCTGCGTTCGACAACTGGCCGTTGGTCTATAACTGATTTGATACAACTTTCAATTGAGTTGTCTGAGCGCTGCCTAATTTGAACTACTTGAACAATCTCAGATTTGTTAAACTTATTTTCTAATGCTGCTTTCGCTAAAACAATTTGTTCTATACCAGAATTCAGTCTGGCAATTCCCGCAGCGGCGGAAAATGAGATTGTAGTCGGGGCTGCACCCCATCCAATAAGTTGTTGGACTTGAGGCGGTAAAGAAAGAAGACGTAAAAAATGCCCAATGATTGATGAATCTTCAAGATAAAGTTTTTCAGCAATATCAGTTCTTTTTTCTCCAGCATCCAAAGCACTTTGCATATATTCTGCAACTTCTATAGGGGAAAGTGGACGATTAGATTTATGTGTTCCCACAGAAAGGATCAGCTGACTTATTTGATCTGGCAATAAGCCTTTCATTCTATACCTCCATCTGTATCGTAGCCTTTGCTTATTAAGCCTTCTTCGATCAATTGGGCAGCAGCGTCATCTAAAACAGTGCCTTCGTCATTTGCAAAGCTTTGCAGACAAGTATGGGCTTGTTGTCCAAGAGTTACAACTATTTGTAATACTTTTCCACTGCCTTTTGCCCGATTTATTACTGTATCTACAGACTCCGTGGGATCTTCCTCTAATTCTTTTTGAACTTTTTTTTGCTGTGCGGAACTCATTTTAGACAGTCCTTTAGCCAATTTAGCAGTTTCCTGAGGATCAGGAACTCCACTAGCAGAGGAAGCATCTTGTGCCCGAAGTGCAGCCTTCAGATCAACTTCTGAATTATCAACTAACTGCTTAAGTTCAGGTATTAGTCTATCGTATTTAACATACTCCGTTACCTTATTATACGGAAGTCCGGTTTCAGTTGCAACATCCCTCATTGTGCCGTATTGCTTGTAGAGGTATGGGCATACGTCAATCAAATCTTTCCGATTCAAGTCCCGGCGCATAAGATTTTCAGTTACCGATAATACTTTCGCTTCGATTTCCGTCACATGATCACTAAGTATACCTGCTTTAATAGTCTTAAGACCGATCTCTTGGTGAGCTAAAAAACGTCTTTGACCGAGTATAATTTCGTATTTTCCATTGGGGCCCTGTGGAGCGACCACTATAGGTTCCAGGAGCCCCACTTTGCTGATGCTATCTGCTAATTCGTCAATACCTTTTCCAACATCGCTCAGACGAACCTGAGACTTACCAATTTCTAATTCGTTTAAAGGGATATCTATAAATTTTACAATCTTTGCCATTTTAATTCCCTCTTTCTGTTTTGCAAATTACTATTAATCCAGGCATTTTGAAACTTCGAGAATTTGTTCCAATAATTCTCTACTGAACCGCGGCATATCTACATTGACAGCAGTTTCAATGTAGTTTTCAAATAACTCTTGTTTTTCCGCAAGAATATTAGAAATGCGTTCTTCGATAGTCCCCACTACAACAAATCGCACTACGTGAAGAGGTCTTGCTCTCCCAAATCGATGTGCTCGCTGGATAGCCTGATTTTCAACCGCAGGGTTCCACCATCGATCGAATAGGACTACGGTAGATGCTTCTTGTATATTAAGACCGACCCCACCAGCCCGTAAGGAAATAAATAAACACCGGGGACCAGAAGCATGGCGGAACCTATCTAGGAGTTTTACCCTTTCGGGTTGAGATAGTCCGCCGTGAAAAATATCAATAGGAATATTCTTTATCCGTAATGCTAACCATTTCAGCGTATCAACATATTGGGAAAAAACGATAATTTTATCGTCTACAGCAGTTTGAGCATCTAGAAGATCCATAAGAACGTTAAATTTTGCTGATTCTCCAGATTTTCTATCGTAATTACACACCTGCTTCAGTTTTGTGATGATTGCCAGGAGATTCGCGGAAGAAAGACCATCTGGACTGTTGCTCAGGCTTTCCCTTCGATTATCCCAAACTCTTAGATAAGCATCTTGTTGTTTGTTTCGCAATTCAATAAGAATTTCTTGGTCAATTATCGGAGGGAGATCTTTCAGAACATTCTGTTTGCAGCGACGCAAAAAATATGGGCGCATCCGAGAGTGAATTTCATCTTTAGATAGACCGTGATGGAGGACTCCGGCCTTAACGAATCTAAATATTGAAATCAGATCACTAAGTCTGTTCTCTACGGGGGTACCGGTGAGTGCCCATGAGCGTTCGCTGTTTAAGAGTCTACAAGCCAGTGCAGATTTTGAATGGACATTTTTTATCCGTTGAGCTTCATCAAGGACTACCACATCAAAATAAACATCGCTTGCAAAATTATTTATGTCTAACCGAATTTCTTCGTAAGACACAACGAGAACATTAATAGGTAATAGATAATACGCTCTCCGATCAGATGCGTCCCCACGAATCCTTTGAACAGAAAGACTAGGAGACCATCGTCGTAATTCCATTTCCCAATTCAATTTGAGTGAAGCAGGAACGACGACTAACGCTCTAGTTAACTGCAATTTACGCCGAAGAATTTCGAGTGATACAGCAACTTGTACTGTTTTTCCAAGTCCCATTTCATCAGCCAATAATGCGGCATCGTTTTTTACGAGAAATTGTACTCCTTCCCATTGGTATGGACGGAGTTGATAAGGTAAGTTTAGACTATTTATCAGCTGAGTTTCAGAATCAATATGATTGTTCATACACAAGTTCAAAGTCCAAAGGGTTGGTCTATAAAGTAATATTGTAGATGCGGAGTAGCAATTCTTTAAGCTGCATGTCTCTACGAAGAGTTGGATTTAGGATCCAGTAATTTTTAACTTACGAGACCTTTTTAGGCAATTGAACTAGGTGCATTTCTAGCTCTAATGCTTTGGCATAATCTTCGCGCAATTTATGGACATTCCCAGGGAACTGGTTTAGCATATAGAGTAACAAGTTTTTAACGAGTGTTTTACCTCTTATCATCTTTTTTTGTGTAGGGTGCCAAATGACCCCATTATAAGGTGTTTGAGTCAGGTCTATAGGTAATTTTGAAATCATCTTGAAACACTCAGGTAGTGAATATTTCTCCGTCAAGGCTGCGATGATTTCTGTTAGAATTTTCAGTCCTATAGGACGAAAAAGCACACTACCTCCATCCGGGTGTCTATATTTTTTCACAACTATTGAATAATCAGACGTGTCAGCAAATTCCTTCAGTGGTAGAAAACTATTTGTGAGTCGTTGAAAATAATCGCAGGCATTTGTGTAATGCTGGTTAAGAATCTCATCCGATTGACGCATTTTTATGAGTTCATCTTTTTTATCTTTGAGCCCTTTCTTTTTTGATGTAACGTATACTTTCGTAAATAATATGCTTAAGAGGTCATAAAGATTTCCAATCGTTGTGAGGCAAGTCTTATTGCTTCTTGGAACATTATCAGTTGGACTGTTTAAGACGCGATCATCCATAAACATTCGATTTTTCGTAACCAGCCTCCGGACGGTGATAGCCATTGTATCATCTTCATCAAGCGCGATCGTTTCTCCTTTTGAAACCCGGACAGCATTCTTATTTAATGTCGTGAAAAGCCTCCGACTCCTTTCCACTCCTTCTGTATCTGTTCTGTGTGCGATGAAAATAATAGACAATTTATCTTCACCCAATTGCGGGTTTTCTGCTACGGCTTCTCTAATCCCTACAAGTCGATGTTGTCCATCAAGTGTAAATAGTTTTTCTTCACCGTTCAAACTGAGAATGCCAATTCCAGCAACCACATGTTCCGGAAAATCTTCACTATTCAAGTGATCATTACCCTCTATGCGAGTAATCTCGTGCCAGCTGGGATCCCCTTCATAAATTGCTACAATCAGCGAATTAAAAAAACGTTGTTCCTGTTTAAGAAGGTAATCTTTTATTTCTTTACCACGTTTCCTTTTTATTTCTCGCTGTACCATTTCGCTCAAAGCTTTGCTTTGGTAAATTTCTTTAGCGATTTTGACCCTTTCAGCGATGTCTTTGAGTTTCATAAGTGTAGGATAATACACCCAATCACCCATTATGCCTCTTAGCGAGGAAAGATACAATTTTTTCATGTTTTTTTCGTCCTCTTTATAATTTAGCTGCGGGACCTATTTCTGCTGAATATCCTGCTTGGGAGAAGGGAGGTATAAAAGTGTCTAACAACTTCTGCTCTAGTTTTTTTATATTCAATTCAGAGGGATCGATTTCAATATAATAAAAATACAGGTAGCTTTCCCATGTAGTCAACATGAAGTGAATTAGAGGTCTTTCAGGTTTTCTTTTTTCAGAAAGGTAATCTCTAAATCTCTTTCGCAAATTACGCTCACTGTTATGTCCGGTTTGTCCAATGTACATTAAGTAGCCGTGTGATGGAAATTCAGCAATTCTTGGTTCAACGAAAAAGGCGTAAACGCCTTTCTTAGTAGGGATCTGATTTGCATTATTTTCTTCAAATTTGACGCATTTCCAATTCAGCGGAATCGGTGGATCTGTGTAAGAATCCCATTGTGGTGTCAAAAGCAGAAAGTTTTGTTTGTAGATTCTTGCACTGCTGATCACATCGTACATGTACCCTAATGTCTCCTAATGGTGTATAAAAAACAATTTTAACATATTTTATAAAAAAATTCAAAAATTTTCCTCACACTATCAAATCCGCGGCATCTATGCAAACCCACAATCCAGACGACAATCCTGTAAATCCTGATTCTGACAATGGACGCTATAGATGACTCACATTTAAATGCTTAGCCTGCTACCTAAACATCGATTTTTTCTTTCACAACAGAAAATCGAAAATAAAACGGCTAAAAACCCTTATGGCCACTATGTTTTCTGCCGATAGCCTATGTACACCGAATGTTACACTGGTGTAACATTTTTAAGGTGAATCGCTGGAAAAATAAAAAAAGAAAGTGTGAGAATCAAGGTGGGGTTAAGTTTCAAAAATGTGTTATTAAGTTAAAACTATATTCACGTATGTTTTTTCTCGAAGAACAGATTTATTCGACACTATGAACCTGCAGGGTACCTATAACGAGAAAATCCTCCGTGAATCAAGGGTGTGTAGATGTTTTGATATTCTCAAGAAGTCGCAATTCGGAGATTGCTCCTACGGAAAGACGCGTTTTTTGACAAAAACTTTACACACCGACATAAAATTTTTCATTTGACAAATTTCCGACAAAAATGTAATATATAACAATAAGTAAGCACCGCCAACATGGAAAACAGTTGCAACTGTGCAACAAAAACGTGTTGACATCGTTTTCTATTATATAGAAAGTAGCGAAAGCGGACAGGTTACACGATCCTTGAAGGATCTTTACCGCGAATCGTGCTACCAATTTTCACTTCAAATCTGCAGGAGGATTTACACGTGAAACTATTTATGACTGTTGCTGGCGTTCTATGTGCCGTATCCCTTGCGCTCTTAGCACCCACAGCCTATGCTGCGAATAAAGTAGATATTTTCATCTACACCGATACAGTGCAATGGATTGGCGACGCCCAGGCAAAAGAAGAAGCCGAAATACTGGCAGATGAACTTAAGGGAAAAGATGGAATCGGTGAACTCATTCTTCACGGTCCAGCGAAAACTGTCGAAGCTTGGACCAAAAAGCACACGGTGGACAACGGACACCACATGATCGTTATGTTCGGTGACGTTCCGCCCGAAATTTACGATGTCGGCGTAGACGCAAAGAAAGAGACAGTCGCAGAAAGGTTCCTCGATGCAGGAAATACCTTCGCAAACTGTGCTGACTACTTTTTCTGGGGCAAGGGTGGCAGAAATAAAGAAGGCGGTATCCAGAACATGATGGATATTCCTGGTATGGTTCAATGGGATGATAACACCGCCATGAAAGTCACAAAAGAAGGCAAGAAACTTACCCCAACGCTTGACGATTATGCCACAGACCGCCCGTTCCACGTCGATCAGCTTGAAAATGATTGGGAACTGGAAATCGCATTCGCAACAGATTCTGGAACCCAAAAATCCGATCGTTGTGACCCCTGTATCGTTCATAATACAAAGACGAATGGACGACTCATCCAGTTTTACCAAACCGCTAACCAAGATGACCCCAAGGGTGAAGTCATTGCCGAAATTATTCTCAACTACTACCTTGAGACTGTCGGCGCGCTGGACGTTGACCCTCAAAATAAACTTCCCACACTCTGGGGAGACATTAAACAAAGGAGATAACATTTAATGCGAAATGTTTTTCTTGCGCTAATCCTTATTGCCTTACTGGTACTTCCATCAACTCCGGTATTTGCCGCTTCTGAAGTTGCTATCTACACGGGTGTCACGCAGTGGATCGGTAAGGCACAAGCCGACGAACAGGCAGAGATCTGTGTCGGTCTGCTCAACGATGCCGGTATTTCAAACACATGGTACGACACCGAGGGCGATGCGGATGCTTTGGCTGACTGGGTGGAGAGTACTACTGGTGACGGCGGCTTGGATATCTGTGTCCTCTATGGTGATTTCCCGCCGAGCATCTATCCCGAAGGCAACGCACAAACGGATGGCTCCATTGCCGAAACATTCATTGAAACCACCGACGGTGATGTGTTCATCAACCACGCCGACTATATGTTCTGGGGCTTGGCTGGCAGGAACAGAGAGGGTGGACTACAGAACATGATGGATATCGACGGCATTGTGATGTGGGACGATAATACCGACATGAAGGTTACCACCGAAGGTGCAGCCATTTCTCCGTCACTCACAGATTACCAATCCGACCGTCCGTTCCACACCGATCAACTTGATGGGGACTGGGAAATTGAGGTATCTCTTGCACAGAACGATGACGGCACCCGTGCCGACCCAATTATCGTTCGCGATGGGAATCTCGGTAGACTGATTCCGACGATACAGACCAATGGTGGCGACGAGCCGAAAGGCGCAATTGCCGCTGAAATTATCATCTGGCTCATGTCCACAACCCCAGTTGAACCGGCTGGTAAACTCTCCACAACGTGGGGTGATTTGAAAGCCGTCCGGTAAGAGATTTCAATTTTGATACGCTGTTAATAGGCGCGCTGGCAAAGCGCGCCTATCACTTAACTTCCAGCCATATAACAACTTCCATCTACATAATCAGAGATGAGATTTAGCACATCCCCTACACTGTTCACACTTTCGATCCTTTCCTTGTTAGTGTTTGCCTGCCACGATCCAATCGACCCGGTTCTTGTCGGGACCCTTCCTATTAAAACCATCACTACGCCTATAGATAATGCCGTCATGGTTTATGTGCCTGCCGGTGAGTTTCTCATGGGAACGAGTGACACAGAGATTGAGCATTACAAAGAGATTTTTCCGCTCCGCGATATTGCCCGATATGATAATGAGCGTCCTCAGCGCACTGTCTATCTTGATACGTTCTATATAGACAAGTTTGAAGTGACAAACCGGCAGTACAAGCGATTTCTCGCCGAAACCGGTTATGAGCCTAAAGATTATTTGGATTATCCGCCGCATAATACTCCCGATTTTCCTGCTGTTGTCTTGAGTTGGGAAGATGCTGTTGCTTATACTGTATGGGCAGGCAAAAGGTTACCCACCGAGGCGGAATGGGAGAAAGCGGCACGCGGAACTGATGGACGTACCTGGCCCTGGGGCAACGTGTTTGACGATACGAAGCTCAGTGGGAACGACGGCAGGGGACACAGAGATGGCTACAAAGAGACCGCACCCGTCGGACAGTTCCCACAAGGTGCAAGTCCTTACGGCGCACACGATATGGCAGGCAACCTCTGGGAATGGGTATCCGATTGGTACGATCCAAACTATTACCGGACCAATCCTCCTAATACCAATCCACAGGGACCTGAAACGGGGGACGGGCATGTCTTAAAAGGCGGCGGTTGGGCTGAGAATTTGGATTTCACCCGGTGCGCCAATCGACTCGGTGGAGAACCCGGTTCTCTCTTGCGCGGATTCCGATGTGTCTTGGACCTCTCACCTGAAAACTAACCCCTCCTATAACCCGCTTGACAATCCTCCTATAAATTCGTATAATAAATAAGCGAGGGAGGATTGTGCTTTGAAACAGATTGTCACGCATGCAGACCCAGACCTTGACGCCATCGTCAGTGCTTGGATTGCCCAAGATTTTCTCTTCCAAGGGCACAGGTCGGAAGTCTTATTTGTGAGTCGCAAAGTACCAGAAAATCTCATGTTGCATGCCGACTGTTTGGTGGACGTTGGGAACACGTATTCGCCCGAAAATTACCGCTTTGATCACAAACCACCCGCATTTGAAAACAGAAATAGTACTTGTGCAACACGGCTTATTTGGGAGTATCTACTTGATGCCAAGGTTGCCGTTAAACACCTTGAAACTTTGGTAGAGATAACATATCAAGGTGATACACATCGAAATTCGGAAGCACTCAAACAGAGCCGAATTGATGGACCGCATGCGAAATTGAGGAAACTGAAAGCAGATCACAAGGACACAACAGAAATTTATCAACAGATGGTTCTTTGGTTAAGGAGTTATACTAAAAATCCATGAAACAGTTTATATCTTTACTCATTGCCCTGTTTGCGATTCTACTGATACAGGCACACCTTGCAAGTGCCGATGAATGGCATCAGTGGCGTGGCAAAGACCGCGAAGGCGTTTGGAACGAAACCGGTATCATTGAGGAATTTGGAGGGGATGAAATTCCGCTCCGTTGGCGTGTCCCTATTGGAAGCGGCTATAGCGGACCGAGTGTCGCTGATGGTCGCGTCTATGTCACCGATCGGCTTACCAAGCCGAAACAGGTTGAACGCGTTCACTGTTTTGATTGGGAGACAGGTGAATCTCTCTGGTCCTATACGTATGAGTGTGTTTACACGATTGATTACACAGCCGGACCACGTGCGACTGTGACCGTACACGACGGACTCGCTTACGCACTCGGTGCAATAGGACACCTACACTGTTTTGACGCTGTCACGGGTGAAATCGTATGGAAAAGAGACCTTAATGCCGAATATAATATTAATATGCCTATCTGGGGTATCGCCAGTGCACCTATTGTTGAGGCAGAAAACCTAATCGTTCAAATCGGCGGGAAACCAAACGCTTGCATAGTTGCATTTGACCGAAAAACCGGCGCAGAAAAGTGGAAAGCATTGGACGACAACGCCTCTTATTCGGCGCCAATTCTTATTACCCAAGCAGGCAAACGCGTCCTCGTCTGCTGGACAGGGGCAAATATAGCAGGTCTCAACCCCCAGACCGGTGAATCATATTGGCTCTATCCGTTTCCACCCGAAAGTTTTGAGATAGGTATCGCTACACCTGTTTTCGATCAAAACGAATTATTCATCACCGATTTTCGTCAAGGCTCTCTTCTCCTGAAGTTGTCACAAGATGAGCAGGCAGTAGAACTCGGTTGGCATCGTAGGGGCAAGAATGAGCAGAATACCGATGCACTTCAGACCACGATGGCGACGCCTGTTCGTTTTGATAATTACATTTATGGGGTAGACAGTTACGGTGAACTCCGCTGCTTAGATGCTCGAAACGGCGATCGGATTTGGGAAGACCTCTCTGCTGTACCCAAAGCGCGCTGGAGCAACATCCATTTTATCAAACATCCGGCAGCGTCGGAAAATAGGGTCTGGATGTTCAACGAACGTGGTGAACTACTTATCACAGAACTCTCTCCCGAAGGATTGAACATCATGAGCCGTGCGAAATTAATCGAACCGACACGCGATCAACTCAACCGCAGAGGCGGTGTTACGTGGGCACATCCCGCCTTTGCCTATAAACACGTCTTCGTCCGAAATGACAATGAACTTGTTTGTGCGAACTTAGAAAAACCTAAAAAATAGAGTGAAACCATGGAGGCAAAATATTGGAAACCACTCGAGTACCAGAAGTAGACTTACGTCCCGGCGAGCAACTGCACGGCTTTGAGGTGAAAGCCGTCACACCTATTGACGAGCTAAGGGCAGTAACCATCGAATTGACACATCAGCATAGCGGAGCACGCCTGTTACATCTCTATACAGATGATACTGAAAACCTTTTCTCCATTAATTTTCCGACCCCACCATCAGACGACACGGGTGTCACCCATATCCTTGAACATGCGGTCTTAGCAGGTTCCCAAAAGTACCCCGTCAAAGAGCCTTTTTTTGAAATGATCAAGATGAGCATGGCGACATTTATCAATGCAATGACTGCTTCAGATCACACTTACTATCCAGTCGCCAGCAACGTCAAAAAGGATCTCTTCAATTTGGCGGAAGTCTACTTTGACGCCGTTTTCCATCCACTTCTCACAGAAGAGACGTTTAGGCGCGAAGGACACCATCTCGCACCGGTCGATCCAGAGAATCCTACGGGCGACCTGAAAGTAACCGGTATCGTCTATAACGAGATGAAAGGCGTCTTTTCAGATCCGGAGTCGCGACTCTATCGATCTATGACAAGCAAGCTCCTGCCAGATACACTGTATGCGCGTGAGTCTGGCGGCGATCCAGATGCCATTCCAGATTTAACTTATGAGTATCTCAAAAACTTCCACGAGACCTACTATCATCCAAGCAACGGCTACTTCTTTCTCTACGGCGATATTCCGACAAGTGACTATCTGGCATTCCTTGCTGATAAACTCGATGCCATTCCGAAGAATGAGGCGAGTGCATCCTTGCGCCCCCTCAGTCCAGAAGTTACGCACCAATCGAGATGGGAAGCCCCACAAAGTGTGCATGATACCTATCCCGTCGGCGCAGATGAAACCCTTGATGAAAAAACGTACCTCATGCTGAGTTGGCTCATTGGAGATGCAACCGATCCCGAAGACGCCATCCTATGTCGTCTTTTAAGCCTAATTTTACTTGGCAATGAAGCCGCTCCGCTCCGAAAAGCGATTATTGATGCCAAACTCGGTGCCGACTTGGTCTACTCCGGTGCCAGTTCCATCGGTCCCGCAGGCACGTTTTATGTTGGACTCAAAGGCAGTGAAACCGACCGCGCCGATGCGTTTACGCAACTGGTTATTGACACCTTAGCGCAGGTCGCTGATTCAGAGATTGACAACGAGAAAATCGAAGCCGCATTCCAGCAAGCCACCTACTACTACCAAGAAGTAGCACCGATGTTTCCGCTTCGGATGCTCTATCGAGTCATCGAACCTTGGATATACGAGAAGCGTTCGGACACCTTCTTAAAACTGGGAGAGAGTTTGGCAACTGTTCGGCAGCGGTGGCAGGAGAATCCATCCGTTTTCAATGAACTGATTCGCGAACGACTGGTTGACAACCCGCACCGTCTGCTGAGTGTGTTATCTCCAGATCAGGATATGCAGGCAAAAATGGAGGCTGAGCTTGTCCAACGTATGAAGGAGACGCGGGCGCAACTGTCAGATGAACAGGTCCGAGAAATCGCTGCGGATGCCGCTGAATTGGAACGCCTCAATGGACAACCCAACCCACCAGAAGCGTTAGCAAAACTGCCGCAGCTACAGGTCAACGATTTGCCTGAGAAACCGAGGCATATCCCGACAGTCGTTGAAAAGGTCGCCGGATGCGATCTGCTCAAGAACGATGTCTTTGCTAACGGCGTGAACTATTTCGTGCTGAATTTTGACTTGCAAGGGTTGCCTGAGCATCTCTGGACATATTTACCGAGGTATGCCGATGCCATTAGCAAACTCGGTGCCGCTGGTATGAACTACGCAGAAATAGCACAGCGGACGTCGGGTGTCACTGGTGGAATCGGGTGTGCACCCGGATTCACAACGCACGCATTGGATCCAAACCGACCTTTGCTGAACCTGAATTTCCATCTCAAAGCGCTTGATGAAAAAATCGAAGCCGCACTGGATGTCCTGCACGACCTCGTGTTTGATGTAGATCCACGGGATACCGAACGCCTTCGTGATGTCGTTGTCCAGGCTGTCGCAGAATACCGTACGGAGATGATCCACGACGGTTCAGGAACAGCGATTCACCACGCATCGCGCGGTCTTTCGGTTCAAGCACACCTCGCCGAGATCGTCAGCGGACTTCCCCAACTTCGCAGTAGTGAAACGCTACTCAACAGTTTCGACGAACTTAATACCGACCTAATGGGTCATATAGAAGAGATTCGGGATTTCTTGCTGACCCGTGGACGAGTAACCGCAAGTTTCACAGGTTCCGATACCACTTTTGAGCAAACACGCGCAAGACTAAGTGGGTGGCTCGATAAAATGCGGGATGAACCGGTTGCCTCGGAACCGATTGCGTTTCAGCCGTTTGAGACGCCACCGAGAGAAGGATTGGCGGGTCCGATTCAGATTGCGCACTGTGCACACGTAATACCGGCACCGCACTATTCGCACCCCGATTCAACGCTACTCAGCATTGGGGCACATATCCTGCGACTGGATTACATCATGAGTGAAATACGCTTTAAAGGCAACGCTTACGGTGCTTGGTTTAACTATAGTCCCTTGGATGGACATCTCTATCAAGCCTCGTATCGCGATCCACACGTCGCTCGTACCCTCAACGTCTTCGCGCAGTCTGTCGATTATGTCAAACAGGTGGAATGGACGCAAACAGATATTGATCGGGCGATTATCGCGACCGCAAAAAATGGTGAAAAACCGATTCGGCCCAGTCAAGCCGCAAGCGACGCACTCGGTCAACACCTCACTGGACAGACACGCGAGATGCGAGAAGAACGCTACGCACAACTCCGTCAGGCTACGCCTGCCGAAGTAAAACGCGCACTTCTCGAACTCTTAGAGGAGAACAGAGACAAAGCCGCAGTGTGTGCCGTTTCCAGTCGTGAAAAACTGGAAGCTGCCAACAGTGAACTGGCGCAACCTCTCGTCATTGAGGACATTTTAACCTAAGCTCGACCCTATGGTAGACGAGGTTTCATGAAGATTAATTTATTAATTCGGTAATATTTATTTCCCTCCAGGCCCGGTAGGTGCGGTGTTTTTGCTGGGGTGTTTCCCCTAACCGCACCGAACGTTGTTGGAAAATTACCGAATTATTTTCTGAAACTTCATCTAACCTCGCCGTTACCGAGTAACAGGAGTGAGCCTAAATTATTTTTGACCGAAGACTGCTAACCAAATAGAAAGGAATGGAAATGATAAAAAGAATCGCAATTTTGACACTATGCTTGTGTGCCTTGGTAGTGATTGCGGCAAGCGCGTCGCAGCCCGTCGATTTTGAGAAAAACTGGCATCACTGGCGCGGTCCCTATGCTACTGGTGTCGCAGTAGATGCGAACCCGCCAATCACGTGGAGTGCAACCGAAAATATTCGTTGGAAAGTGGCTATTCCGGGTGTAGGACATGCCGCACCAATTATCTGGGAAGACAAAATCTTCATTCAGACTGCTATTGAGGGGCCGGAAGAGAAAGCTGAAGAGGAGGGAAATGACAATCCATTTAGCGGTTTCTTTGGCGGAAAAAATGAGGGTCCGACGTATAAATTTGACCTCCTCGCCATCAATCGGAAAGATGGTAGTATTCTCTGGCAGAAGACGCTCCGAGAAGTAGCACCGCACGAAGGAACACACCGGGATGCGACCTTTGCCTCGAATTCACCGGTCACCGACGGTGAATTCGTCTACGCCTATTTCGGCTCACGTGGTCTGTATTGTGTGGATATGGATGGTAATGTGAAGTGGGAAAAAGAGGTCGGAACGATGTATAAGAGGAATACCTTCGGCGAAGGCAGTTCCCCTGTTCTCTACGACAACACACTCGTTATCGTTCAGGATCACGAAGGTGATTCCTTCATCACCGCTCTTGACAAGCGAACTGGAGATGTTCTCTGGAAAACGGATCGCAACGAGAGGACGACTTGGTTCTCCCCGATTGTTGTTGAAAATGATGGGAAACCACAAGTGATTACTACTGGAACAAATCGCGTCCGTAGTTACGATCTGGCAACCGGTAAGCTTGTATGGGAGGGGGACGGCTTGACTCCCAACTCCATTCCTTCACCTGTTGCTGCGAATGGGTATGCTTACCTCATGAGCGGTTTCCGGGGCAACGCCTTGCAGGCTATTTCCCTCGCATCGGCAACGGGCAATATTAGTGGATCGGATGCTGTCGTCTGGGAATTTGATCGGGATACACCCTATGTCCCCTCGCCACTCCTTTCTGAGGGTATCATCTATTTCTTGAAAAGCAACAATGGTGTCCTCTCTGCCTTCAACACCGAAACCGGAGAGGCGTATTATGGACCGAAACGTCTAAAAGGTATTTCTGGCGTTTATGCATCCATTGTTGGTGCGAGTGATCGGCTTTATATCGCTGGACGGAACGGCGTCGTGAATGTTGTCCAACAAGGTCCTGAGTTTAAAATCTTGGCGGAAAACAGTCTTGATGACAGTTTCAATGCATCGCCTGCAATTGTAGGTAATGAATTATACCTCCGCGGAAGTGGACATCTCTACTGCATCGCGGAATAAGTAGGTATCAGTTAACAGTTGTCAGTTATCAGTTAAGAGACATTTTTGTGACAATCTGTCCAAACTTGGAATATTCCGAGGATTGGTGAATTGTTACAAAGTTCCCTCTTAACTAAAAACTGATGACTGACAACTGACAACCAATCCTCTAATACGTCGCTCTCCCACCACTCACATCGTAACACTGTCCTGTCACAAAACTCGCCTCATCTGAAGCCAAGAAATTCACAACAGCCGCAACTTCTTGCGGTTTACCAACGCGTCCCAACGGAATCTTACTCACCATATAGTCGACAGTCGATTGTGCCATCCCCTCTAAAATCGGCGTTTGGATAACCGCAGGAGATACAGCGTTCACACGGATATTGTAGTCCGTTACCTCTTTAGCGAGTGCCTTTGTGAGGGTAATAACACCCCCTTTGGACACCGAATAAGGGATGAGCGTCGGATTGCCCTCTTTCCCAGCAATTGAGGCGATATTCACAATCCTACCATAATCCTGAGCAATCATCGGAGCAATAACCGCTTTACAACACAGAAACACACCCGTGAGATTTACACCAATCACGGCGTCCCAATCTGCCTCTTCCAAGTCGGTTAAGGAAAGCGTTCGTCCTGCAATTCCGGCGTTGTTAACGAGGATATCAACACGGTCGAAAGTCGAAATAACCTTCTCAACAGCGGCATTAACATCCTTGGATTGTGAAACATCTGCTTGGATAGGCAATGACCTGCGCCCGATGCTTTCTATTTCCTGTGCAACGGCTGCTGCTGCATCCATATTCAAATCCATGATAGTAACATCTGCGCCGGCTTCCGCAAGCCTGATCGCAATGGCTTTACCAATACCTTGTCCTGCACCTGTCACGATCGCAATTTTATTGTCTAAGTTCATACTTTAATTCTCACTTGCTAAATGCAAGCTTTCCCTCCTCTCTTCCAAAAACGCGTCTAATTCAATGCCGAAGGCATCGGCTATCCGATTGACATAACAGAAAAACCCAACGACCTCTACGATCGCAAAAAGTGCTTCGTCAGTGAGTCCATAACTTCGGAGATGTTCCAAATCTGACGGTGTGACAGTAGCTGCCGACTTCGTTACCTTGACTGCGAACTCAAGAATGGCTTTCGTGGTTTCGTCAATGTCAGCGGTTCGGAAATCCTTCGTAAACGCTGCAATCTGTTCGTCTGTGAGTTGAACCCGCAACTCATCTGCATGCGCAACTATTCAGTAATCGCATTCATTCACTTTCGAGACAACAGTCGCAATCATTTCGCGTTGCATCCGAGTCAGAGGGGAGGCCTCGTCGAACATTACCGCTAAGTAGAGTTCGACAAAAGCGCGCATACTCTTCGGACGCACACTGAAAAGTTTGACGATATTGTAAATTTCACCTGCCCGCGCCATAGCAGCATCGTATTCCTCTTTCACGATACCAGTCGCTTCAGCCTCATCTACGGTCTGAATCCATGCCATCTTTTACACTCCGATCACAACCCCATATTCACCGACAACAGCACCTTTATGTCCTGTCTGGTAGTGCAAATGTCGTTCACCCACAATAGGTTGTGTGCTTTGCACCTCAACTGTGCCACGCACTTTTCCCATCGCCCCCTCGTCCATATCTACACAGCAGAGCGGCTTAATTTGGCGATGCACCTGCCGATGAATATCGCCCTGTTTGTTACGAATAATAATGTTAACGAAAGCATCTGCTTCTCCAACGTTAAGAAATCTGAACCAATCCCAAGCACCCGCCGCGACTTCAGGGAAAAAGAGCCGGACACCAACCTGGCCTCCCTCCGCTGATGCACCCGGTAGGTCAATAATGGCGGTCCCGCTTTGCATATGTCGTTCCGCGACAACCGGCTGATTACTACGTACCTCTATAGAGGATTTCACTTTAATGTCCTCTATATCCGGGGTCCAGCACTCAAAAGGTCTCAACGGACTATGTTTTTTTGTCCATGTTGCCTGGGCATTGTCATCTTTACGCGCAATCATCGTCACCTCTGCAGGTTCTCTTCCTACATTGACAATCACAACCCAATCTTCCCATGCGGGTCCGACCTCCGGGAAAAAGAGCGTACGCGGAGCATCTGCAATCATTTGTCCAAATTGCCCAACGCATGTCTTGCCCCCTTGATAGTGAAGATGGCGTTCACCCACAATAGGTTGTGAACTTTGCATCTCAACTGTGCCGTTGACATTTCCCATGACCCCTTCATTGAGATCCCAACAACAGAGTGGCTTGATGACATGGTGGCGTTGCCGGAGCACATCACCATTCCGGTTTCGGACGGTAATGTTAACGTGTGCATCCGCTTCGCCGACGTTTAAGACGCGAAACCAATCGTGGGCACCCGAAACCAATTCTGGAAAGAAGAGCCGTTGTCCTACCGTTCCGTATTCTGGGGCTGCACCGACAAAATCAAGCACATTCGTGTCCTTGTGCATGTGTCGTTCTGCCACAATTGGTTGATCAGCACTGAACTGCATTGAGGCGTTCTCTTTAATTGCCTCAACGTTCGGGGTCCAGCACTCGAAGGGATATATCGTTTTCTCCTCTGACCAAGTGGGCTGTCCGTTTTTAGCATGTCGCGCTATCGCAGTCACACGCGTCGATTCAGTACCCACGTTGGTAACTTGGACCCAGTCTTGCCACTCAGGACCGACTTCTGGAAAATAGAGCGTTGTTGCACCTGCCATGGGTTCCTCCCTCTATAAAATATAAAGCCGTATTAACTATGATATGCGATTGCAAAGCGCACCTGCCGAAAGACGTGAGCGCTACGATGAGCATATCTGTTACTATTTTAACTTGAATATATTTATATTTTCCACTACAATTTGACCAATACCATTTGGTTGGTGCATGTATTGAGGAATTATCTGCTTTATTTAACCAAATGGCTTTTGCAATCCCGACACATCTTGAGGAGAAGGTTCAATGGCAGCGAAAAAACTCTCAGACGCCGAGATTCAGGAAAACCTCGGACAACTCAACGGTTGGACCGTGGAGGACGGCAAACTACACAAGGAATACCAGTTTGATACCTTTGTTACAGCGTTCGGCTTTATGGCGCAACTCGCTCTGGTTGCCGAATCGATGAATCATCATCCAGAATGGTTTAACGTCTATAATCGCGTGACGATCGACCTAATGACCCACGATGCCGGTGGCATCAGTGAATTAGACTTTCAGTGGGCAAAACAGGCGGATTCAATTAGCAGCTAAATAGGCTTCTATAGGTAGGCATCGCACAGTCCAGATTGGAGGGCACATGGAAAAAATAAAAGTCTTAATTGGCAGTCGGCAGGAACCAGAAGTTGAGGCGATGTTATCGGATGTTCCCGCCGAGGCTGAGGTTCACTTCCTCCCGCACGGTGAGTCATTGAGTGCCCATATCTCCGATGTCGAAA
Organism: Candidatus Poribacteria bacterium; assembly: GCA_022826805.1. Classification (GTDB taxonomy): domain Bacteria; phylum Poribacteria; class WGA-4E; order WGA-4E; family WGA-3G; genus WGA-3G. Next base: position 261,152 of record JAJDUH010000045.1, on the reverse strand, counting down.
TCTTATTTGGACGCCTTGGTGAAGATGAAATGTCTGAGGCGAGCGCACTGCGTTGGGTGCATCAACCCCATGCAGGTGTTGAAGGATTCATGTATCCCGCTTTCAAAGCCAGCGATGTTACGCTCACCAATTGTCGAGGTTTGTACGGCACACAGATCGCAGAACACGCCTTTGCCCTACTCTTATCCCTCACCCGGCAGATTCCGACCCAATTGGAATTCATGAAGACGAAGCATTGGGAGCGCGTCCCATGCGTCGAACTCGCAGGCATGACAATGGGTATTCTTGGTCTCGGTGGCATTGGAAGAGCGATTGCAACGCGTGCCCGGGCATTTGATTTTGAAGTCGTCGCTGCCGATGTCGAGCCAATTGACAAACCCGATACCGTTTCAGAGCTTTACGGGTTGGACGAATTAGCGACATTCTTGGCGCAGACAAACATCCTTATGGTCTGTTGTCCAAGCACACCTGAAACACATAAACTCCTATCGCACGCACAATTCAATCAGATGCCGGACGGTGGTTACATCGTGAATGTGAGTCGCGGCAAAGTTGTCGATGAAGATGCCTTGATAGCAGTGCTTCAGAGTGGCAAGTTAGCAGGGGCAGGTTTAGATGTGACCTATATAGAGCCGTGTCCGCCGGACAACCCGTTGTGGGAGCAGGAAAACGTGATTTTAACCTCACACAGTGCTGGTGCCTCACAGCATATTCGCACACGCGCCATGCAACTCTTTATCGACAATCTACATCGCTACGTGGCGGGTGAACCCTTAGTCAATGTCGTTGATAAACAGAAGGGATACTAAATCACAACACAGAAATGGAGAAAAAATGAGTCAGAAAACATATCGTGCCGCAGCTATCGGACATACCGGTGCCGGCAACTTCGGACATGGACTCCACACCCCATATAAAAATATAGATAACGTTGAGTTTATCGCTGTTTCTGATCCAGACGAGGCTGGCAGAGAAAAGGCGGCAGCAGAGGCGGGTGCTTTACGCAGCTACGCCGATTATCGGGATATGCTTGAAAAAGAAGATCTTAACATTGTGAGTGTCTGTCCGCGCTGGACATCAGAGCACGTTGATATGGTAACCGCCTGTCTTGAGGCAGGATGCAACGTCTACTCCGAGAAACCGATGACGGCTACACTCGCAGACGGCGACATAATCGTTGAGACGGCGAAAGCACGTGGATTAAAGGTCGCTGTGGCGCATCAGGCAGTCTATCTCCCGGCGACACATGCCATTAAGAAAATGCTTGATGCCGGAAAGATTGGTACAATTCAAGCCATCTATGCCAGTGGCAAGCAGGATCATCGCGGTGGCGGTGAGGATATGATTGTTCTCGGCACCCATATATTTAATATGATGCGCTTCTTTGTCGGTGATGTCGCATGGATGCAGTCACACGTCACCACAAACGGCAAAGAGATCGCTTATGGCGACGACCATAAGCCGACAGAACCCGTGGGTCCTGTCGCTGGCGATTGCATCAACAGTTACTTCGCTTTTGAAAGCGGTGTCTCTGGTTTCTTTGAGTCTCGGAGAGATCAGGCTGGATCAGGCAGATACGGCATGGAAATCGTCGGCAGCGAAGGACTTTTCTCACTCCGTGGTGATGTCGCAAACCGGCTCATGGTCTACCCCTATCCAGTACTCGTCCCCGCAAGTTCAGACCAAAAGTGGGAAGCAATTGACTTAGACGATACACCGTTCTCCAGCGGCAATGAACTCGCCATTCGCGATCTGATTGATGCGATTGAGAACGATCGGAAACCCATTTCCGCCGCTGCAGACGCTGTCGCTGCACTGGAGATGATTCTCGGTGCTTACGAGTCGCAACTGTCTGGTGGGCGTGTCCCTTTCCCGATCGCAAACCGCGAACATCCCCTGAGCAGATAATCCCAAAACCAATATATGTTCGGCGAGGTCTCCGTGCCTCGCCTCTTCTTCCTCTACCCTGGTATCATTTTCCGCACACCATTTTCATAGCAGACCTGATAGTCGGTATCCGGGACATCCATCGCTCGGACAGCGAGTTCGCCGAACGTGACAAGCGGTTCGGACAGCAACAACAGTTCGTCAAGCGATTCGGATGGGATCTTCTCCGTTGTATCCAAGACAATCTTACGTCCTTTTTGTGCAAACAGAGACCTGTCAATTTCCTCTTCAAAAAGGCGTTTGAGAGTCGAAATATCAGATTTCTTGATAATCTGATAATCGTGCGGGTCTGTCTCCATCCGTTCCGCAATCGCTGCATCGCTCGCAGTGACGTGAATCATAACGACATCCGGCAACCGCGCCTCAATAACCTGCGTTTCGTACCCGCGCTGCGCGTTGATGTGATATTTCGTGTAATATGGACTCTCAGGATCGTCCCCATAGAAGGACGAGTAGATCAACTCCTCAATATGCCAGCCGGCGATCATCGTATTCGGATAATTTTTGATGACCTCAACGTGGTATTGGAGTTGCATCCGTTGCATCCGCTCCTTCACGTCCTCTGGAAAGTTCACGTACGCCGCTCTTGATTCTTCACTTAATGATGAATCAGGGATAGTAAAGTGGTCATCGACATGAACAATCAATTTCCTGTGGCGGTAATAGTCTGTCAACAGATTCACTAACGTTGTTTTTCCAGCATATTCTATACCGACGAAAATACATCTCATAACAAAATACCTCTCTATTGAACTGATGAATGGATAATTTACCCTACACTGCCCTTATATCTATCACGAAATTAGAAAAATGTCAAACGCCTATTCCTATTCTGCTCCGCTTGACAATCGGGCATTTACGAGGTATAATAATTTAACTTGAAAACTTTAACCTACGGAGGCACCCATGGAAAAAATTCAGACCGTCAAAATCCAAAATCCTGAATATGAAGACACCTATACTGCCCACGTCCAAAAAAATGGGGCCGGATGGATAGGACAGATACAGGAAGTTCCTGAAGTGAAATGCGAAGGAAACACAAAAGATGCCCTGCTAAAGACTCTTGAAGATGAACTTCATGTAGTCTTGGAGGCTCGGGCAGATGCTTGGGATAAGGAGATCGAGGAAGATATCAAAGCTGGGAGGCTGGATCATCTCGGTGACAAAGCCCTCGAGGATTTACGGGCAGGTAGGTGTAAAGACTTATTCTCTGTCATTGGAAATAAAACAAAATTATCCTAAACTTAAAAATATTAATCAAATGCTAACAATAGGTAACCTCAACATCCCAGATTTCCCTCTTCTGCTCGCACCTATGGAAGATGTGAGCGACCCGCCGTTTCGCGCAGTCTGCAAAGAGAACGGTGCGGATCTCATGTACACCGAATTCATCTCCTCCGAGGCACTTATTCGTGATGCCGCCCCCAGCGTTGCCAAGTTAGACATATTTGAAGCCGAGAGACCCATTGGTATCCAAATCTTTGGACACGACATCGAAGCCATGCGTGCCTCTGTCGAAATTACCGAACGCGTCCAACCCGACATCATCGACATCAACTACGGGTGTCCTGTCAAGAAAGTCACGTGTAAAGGCGCGGGTGCTGGTATCCTACAAGACATACCCAAGATGGTGAAGATGACCGCCGAAATGGTGAAAGCTACGAAACTTCCTGTCACCGTCAAAACCCGTCTTGGCTGGGATGATAAAACCAAGTACATCGTTGAAGTCGCCGAACGGCTACAGGATGTCGGTATTCAAGCCATCGCTATTCACGGCAGAACCCGTCGACAGATGTATAAAGGCAGTGCCGACTGGACGCTCATCGGTAGAATCAAGGATAATCCCCGCATGGCCATCCCCGTTTTCGGCAATGGCGATGTCGATAGCCCACAAAAGGCAGCCCAAATGCGCCAGCAATACGGCGTTGATGGTATTATGATTGGGCGCGCCGCCATCGGCTACCCATGGATCTTCAAAGAAATAAAACACTATTTCGCAACCGGTGAATTGCTCCCACTACCTTCAATAGACGAACGGATTGCTGTCTTCAGAAAGCATCTCGATTTTTCTATTGAGTGGAAAGGCTTAAAACTGGGGCTCATCGAGATGCGTCGGCACTACGGCAATTATTTCAAGGGCATCCCGCACGTCAAACCTTTCCGCAACCGCCTCGTCACATCTGATAGTTACGACGATGTTTTAGGAATTATAGAGGAACTTCGCGTCCATGCCTTGACAGTAGTACCATCCCTCGTTAGAAACAACTAAACATCGGTAACCTACCAAAAAAATGCTTGACGTGAAAGCCAAATAATTTTATCATACACCTAAGAAAACCACATCTTCGCACTAAAGGACATACAATGGATAAAATACCCTTTATGAAACTCAGTGGTGCAGGTAACGACTTCGTAATTATCAATAATTTTGCGGAGATCGTTGATAGCACCGATACAAATTTTGTCACAAAACTCTGCCAACGCCGTATGTCAGTCGGTGCTGACGGTGTTCTTCTCGTCGAAAAAGCAGACAATGTTGATTTTCGCATGCGCTACTTCAACGCCGATGGTGGCGAGGTGGAGACCTGTGGAAACGGTGCACGCTGTATCTCTAAATTTGCCTATCTGAACGGCATCGCCTCTGAACAGATGCGATTTCTGACGAACGCTGGGATTTATGAATCCGAGATAGTAGGTGAGAACGTTAAAGTTCGTATGAGCGATCCGACGGACATCCGACTCGATGTCCCGCTCCAATTAGATGATGCAATGCACACCGTCGGCTTCGCGAATAGCGGTGTGCCGCACGTCGTTTTCTTTGTGGAGGACTTGGAAGGCACGGATGTCTTCGATCTTGGACAGCAGACGCGTTATCACGACGATTTTCAGCCCGCTGGTACAAACGCCAACTTTATCCGCATCCAGTCGCCAGCATTAATCGACATTCGGACGTATGAACGCGGTGTTGAAGACGAAACACTCGCCTGCGGCACCGGCTCAATTGCCTCAGCGATTGTCGCTGCGACGTTGGGCAAGGTGACGTCACCTGTTGATGTGAAAACAGCGAGTGGGGTGGTTTTGAAAATCCATTTCGATGTAGAAAACGGAGAAGCTCGGAACGTCTATCTTGAGGGTGATGCACGCGTTATCTACGTGGGTGAACTCACAACAGACGCTTGGAATTATTAAAAGTCATAGGCACACGCCGTTGTGCCGTAGCCATCAAGGAGAATTTACATGTTTCAAGGCTCTTATGTTGCACTTGTCACACCGTTTAAAGACGATGAATCGCTTGATGAAGCGAAACTCAAGGAACTGATTCAATTTCAGCTTGACGGCGGCACACACGGCATCGTTCCGTGTGGCACAACAGGCGAATCCCCCGCGCTGTCTGAGGCTGAACACGATAGGGTAATAGAGATCACGGTTGAAACTGTGAATGGGAAGGTGCCTATTATTGCGGGTACCGGTTCCAACTCAACCACGAGAACTTTACGCGCAACCGAGCACGCCAAGGCCGCCGGTGCAGATGCTGCCCTGATTGTCACTCCCTATTACAACAAACCGACGCAAGAGGGGTTGTATGCCCACTACATGAAAATCGCCGACACAGTGGACATCCCAATTGTTATCTACAACGTTCCGGGACGTTGTGGCACGGACATCCTCTCGCCCACTATTGCACGGCTTGCGGAGCATCCGAACATCGTCGCACTCAAAGAGGCGACTGGTGAGCTCAAACGCGCCAGCGAGGTCGTCGACTTATGCCCTGATGATTTTGTCGTGCTTTCCGGTGATGATGTGAACACATTGCCGATTATGGCTGTCGGCGGTAAAGGCGTTATTTCAGTCGTGGCGAACATTGCACCCGCTGACGTTGCGGAGATGTGCAACGCTTTCCACGCAGGGAATCTTGATCTTGCCCGCAAGCTCCATTATAAAACGTTGTCGTTGGCGGTAGATCTCTTTATTGAGACGAACCCGATTCCTGCGAAAACCGCACTCCAACTCATGGGCAAACTCAACGGAAAATTGCGGCTCCCCCTTGCACCCATGGTCCCTGAGAACCTTGAAGCCTTGCGGAAAACATTGACGGAATCCGGATTGATTTAAATTATTCGTCTTTGGACAATTTTCGTTCGCTGCCGGACACCTGATATCCCCGTGCCGCGTAAATCCTAAGAACGCGGTGGCTTCCGATATCTGCCCATTTATTTTTCGGAGAAGGTTATTGATGAAAATTGGAGTGAATATTCCGGATACCGCGTTCCGTGGGGAGATTATGAGAACCCTCGGTAAGGATACTGGATCCCCGATTACCCGAGCAGAAATAGCAACCTTGACGAAACTTGATACGTGGAGCCGCAATCAGGTAAGCAACCTGACAGGACTTGAGTTTGCTATAAACTTGGAGCGGTTGTATATTCGTGGCACAAGTGTATCAGATATCAGACCTCTGGTAAATCTGATACACTTAGAAACACTGAATCTTGATGGGACGGGTGTATCGGATGTTACGCCCCTGGCAGATCTAACGAACTTGAAACGGTTATATCTTAGTTCTACGGCTGTATCGGATCTCGGTCCTTTGGCACATCTGGTAAACTTAGAGACACTAAGTCTTAGTGGCACGTCTGTGTCGGATGTCACACCCCTGGCACATCTGACGAACTTGGAGTATCTGAATCTTAGTGACACAGATATATCGGATATCACACCCCTGTCAAATCTGACAAAATTACAGATAGACTGGGAGTGAAGATGTCAGCAGGCAAATAACATTTTTAGTATCAAGGACACCGAAAGGGCAATCTGAGGGTTTTGAAGAAGCTCCTATAGAGTTCAAAGGCATCCGCGCCAAAAACAGAGCCTTTAGAACTTACAGCCTCCGATTTCCCTAAGGTGCTGAAACTGCGTGTCGGTGGTTAGCAAAGGTTTTATCATAATGAGTTATAGCAATTTCACCTTAGAATCAGTAATAGCGGTGTTTCAACTGGAAAAGGCTGAATCCGCAGGCATTTTTTCTGAAATGGAGCCGATCGCCCCGAGTGCTTATCTCACAACAGGATTGGCGAAAAAGGTTCCTTTGGCAGCTGCTATTGGAACCGAAAAGGCACGCTCTGAACTCATTGTTGCTGACATTCTAGTTGAACTTCGGGAAAAGTTCAACTACAGCATCAGTTTCTTTTCGGGAATTGATTTTAGTGTTGATCTGGAAAGCAACTTAACGGGAGTTTGTGATTTTTTGGTGAGTCTCTCCCCAGGACAACTGCTTTTAGAGGCCCCTCTCATCATTCTGGTTGAGACCAAAAAGGATGATCCAAAACTCGGGCTCGGGCAGTGCATCGCCGAGATGATCGCTGCACAACGCTTTAACGCTGAAAAAGGAAATGACATCCCCGCTGTTTACGGTGTCACCACTACGGGTACAGAGTGGCAATTCCTCAAATTGACGAAAAAGAATCTACAAATTGATATGGAAATCTATCCGATTCAGCAGTGTGACAAAATCCTCGGTATCCTTTCCAGCATGGTAAACCAGGAAGCATAACGAGCCTCCGGTTTACCGCTAAAATTCTTCCGGCAGTAACCTATGCACTGTGTCAATCACCAGCTGCTCAACACCTTGCGCAAATCGTGTCGGCGGACCGAAATAAAGCATCGCGCTCTCGCCTTCATAACCGCCTTCGGCTAACACCCGCTCAGACGGAATGTAGCACGGAAACGCGTTCGCATACGCACCGACCCATAGCCGTTCGGCATCCAACTCACGCTTCAGACGCAGCGAATAATCGACAACCACTTCACTCGCAAGGAAAACAACGGCGAGTTCATCACCGAATCTCCACGCCTGTACCGGATACGAGAGTTCTTTTTGTATTGCTTCACCTCTTTGCAAGCGTTCGAGATGCTTTTGGGCGTGATAGGCATCAGAACCACCTGCCGCCACGCGCGCTTCCCACTCTTCACAGGTCGGTAGTGTATCAAACGGCAGATTAACCCTTTCAATCGCACCCATCGGGACTTCTGAGAGGGGCTTCGCGTCTGTCTCCAACATCCGTTGTACCTCTTGTGAAAGTGCTTCTCCGTGTGCTTTTGCATAAGCCAGACGGGTACTGAAAACCTCCGCTTCTCTATCTGGTATCGGCATCATCCGAGATTCAGGATTCGCATCAGCACCGCATCCGATTGTGATTAAGGCTGTTACGCCCGGAAGTGCGTTTTGGATGTCCTCTTGGGCAAAGCCTGCCCAGTCGCCACAGATATGGTTATCTGTGCCAGCTAAGGTCGTGGTATGGCACGCGTAGTTTGCCCACACGGCGCGCAGTGTACCATCTACACCCCTAACTTGCAGACAGGGCAACGAATGGTCTACCGGTCCACCCTCAGTTCGTCGATTTTTTGCAAAACCGAGTTCCCCGATACTCCACGTCAACCGCGATGGCTCACGATTTGCGAGTGCATCCAGCGCAACGCTTTCCATCCAGTCGGTCAGTTCGACGGTGTATCGATCGATCTTTTCTTGATGCTCTGGGGGTATATCTGTACTAAATAGAAAGGGTGCTGCATTTGTTAGACACGGCGCGCTGTGCGTATGTGAGAAACACGCGACAAAATGGGCGCGGGGGATTCCTGTTTTCTCCCTGATTCGGCGTGACACCTCCTCGGTAAGTTCGTCGGGTAAACCGCAATTTTCGACTGTCACTAAAACGACGGGATCGTCAGCATCGCTGCCGATAGCGAGTGCCTTCGCCCATATCCGTTGGATAATACCGTCAGATTCTGTACGACGGTTACCGTAACCACTCAGCCGGATCGGATAGTCTGGTGTTATATCCACTTCAGCAACGCCAACCTGGATAACACTATTTTTATCTGCCATACTGCTTTAACTCCTTGAATTAGAATCGTAAGGTGAATGCAAATAGATGTCTGTACGAATCGTAGCTGAAACTTCCTAACCTGACGGTGTATTCCAAATATGTCGTGCCAAGCCTTACCCCGACACCGCTTGAAAAATGCAGAACCGAATTTGCATGCCCTGCACCTATTCGGAGTGCTACTACTATTGGGGACGCATCGCCCCACGTTTTGTGTAATTCAGTTCCGACAGCAAAACCGAGTCCACTTTGTCCGGTGTCCCGCCAGAGATCTGCCCCGACCGCTATCCATTCCAAAGGTTCATAGGCGACACCAATACCGAGTCGAAACGGAAGCGGCTCCACCAAGTTTGCTCGCAGAAGATTTTCAAAGAGAACACCTATTTGTAGCGGTGGGTGCACACGATCCGCATCGAACCATACTTCGCGTTGAAACCCAATGTCTAACTCCAATCGGTTGGCTGTCCTATCAAATGTGGGCTGGTTCTCGTGAACAATCTCCCGTACCCGATCTCCAAACTGTATTTCTTCAACAATCGCCTCAATCAGTTGGTCCGGGGCGTGCGCATCTACATCGGGACCGTGTCGTGCCGCAAGATTCAAGGTAGACACAACCGCCCCAGTTTTCACATCTTGTGCCACCCATTTTAATCGGGTCCCCACGACAGATTCGCCGACCTTACGACTTAGCCCTAACACCCAACTATCCTCGCGGAACAGCGAATAATCTGTGATTAGATCCGTTTCAGCGGAGAACCTGCGAGCGGTAATATCGTATTCGGCACGCGTAGGGTGGAACGTGAAATTCGCAAAGTTGGTTAAGTACGCCATGTATCCAGCACTAACACCCCATTCGCCAAATGCGTATGAATAGTAGACCGACGGATATAAATCTATATTGGCTTCAGCGACAAACTGTTCTCTGTTCTGTTTGGGTAGTTCTGTCCAGTGGAGATTCTCAGAAGTAATGCCGAGCGCAATGTTATGGTGTTTAACCGACGCAAGCGATGCGGGATTTCCGAATATCCCCGCATCATCTGCAGACGTTGCGATACGCGTTCCACCCATGCCAGCAATACGGAGCATTTCGTTCGCCGTGCTGGATACGGGGATAACCGCAGCTAAGAGACAAAGTGCTAAGATAGTAGTGAAATAGTGATCTCGCACGCTACTGTGAATCCACACTCATCACCTCAGCGAAAATGTCCTCTAACGAATGTTTCACCTCACGTAACTGGCGGAGTTGTATACCGGTCTCATAAGCGAGTTTAAAGAAAAATTTTGTATCTTCTTGCCTGCCGTTTTCGGACGTAACTCGGAGGTGTTTGTCCGGACGCAGTTCAATCTGATAATTGTGGCGTTTCAGTGCAGCGATGAAAATATCGGTGTCACCTGCGATCTTCAAATCGTAGGCTTGTCCTTTGTTCTTTTTTAGTGCCTCTATTTGTCCATGCGCAACAACGCTCCCGTGCGAAAGTGCGATAATCTCATCACATGCGAACTCTACATCAGGAAGTAGATGTGAGGACAAAATCACATTGATGCCTTTATCCATTGCGATGTCTTTAACAAGTTCAAGCATCTCCTCTCTACCAGCAGTGTCCATCCCGTTTGTCGGTTCATCGAGCAGTAGCAACTTTGGATCGTGTATCAATGCTTGTGCTAACTTCACGCGCTGTTTCATGCCAGTTGAGTATTCACCCACCGTTCGGTAGCGTTCTTCATCTAATCCGACGTAATAGAGGACTTCGTGTGCCCGCTGCAGGGCATCACGTTTCGGCATCCCACAGAGTTCACCTGCGTAGGCAACGAGTTGAACAGCAGTCATTCCCAGAATTAAGCATTCATCTTCAGGCATGTATCCAACTTGGCTCCGTATTGCAAAAGGCTGCTTTTCCACGTCGAGTCCAAATACTGCAGCACTGCCTTGACTCGGTTTGACGAAGCCGAGCAACGTCTTAATCAAAGTGCTTTTCCCGGCACCGTTAGGTCCGAGTAATCCAACTGCCCCACCGTGTACCTCCAGCGAGAGATTGTCTAGTGCAGCAGTCGTGCCATAAAAAAGTGATACATTCTTAATTTCAATTAGCATTTTTTAACTATGGTGAATTGTAAGTGCAATAATACTCTAACCTCGGTAGGTAAGGTTTTCAATCTATGTTTGGTGGGCGAGGTTTCCGAACCTCACTGGTTTTTAAAAATCCGTTTCACACGCGGACCTATCTGTGTCAAAATCTCGTAGGAGATTGTTCCGGCGCGGTCCGCAATTTCACCGACTGTGATTTCTTCCTCCCCTTGCTTGCCGATCAGGACAACTTCATCGCCAACCGATACGTCAGCTGCGTCTCTTAGTTCCGCTACGCTCACGTCCATACAAACCCTACCAATAATCGGACACCGCACGCCACCAACTAACACCTCACCGACATCAGAGAGCGCACGCCGATAGCCGTCGCCGTAACCTATCTGGACCATCGCAACACGGGTCTGACGCGATGCTTTGTACGTCAATCCGTAGCTTACACCTTCCGTTTCTGAAATGGAACCCACCCAACCGATCCGCGCCTTCCATGTGAGGGCAGGTTCTAACGCAATCGGTTTTTCGGATGCCGGGTAGACGCCATACAGACTCAAACCCGGACGGATGGCATCGAAGTGCGATGCTGAAATAGAAAGAGATGCCGCACTGTTTGCAGCGTGGAGCATCTTTGGACGTCTACCTATGAACACGGATGAAAAACGCTCTAACTGAACAGAAACGAAACTTTTATCCGCTTCATCCGCGGTCGCAAGATGTGTAAACACTCCCTCAATCTCAAGTCGCTCCAAGGTTTTTAGCCTGTTCAGAAACGCTGCTGCTTCCGTCCAACGAACACCGCTCCGATTCATTCCTGTATTGATGTTAACATGGATGTTTACAACTGTTGGCGCAATAACGTTTAATCGACTCGCCGATTCCCAATCCGCTACTGTTGGTGTCAACTGGTGTTCAACGATTTGCGCCGCTTCCTCAGGTAGAGAACTAAAGAGGATCAGAATAGGTTTGTGAATGCCGCCCTGACGGAGTTCAACACCTTCTTCAACTGTTGCAACTGCGAACATATCAGCAACTGGGTACAACGCTTCTGCAACAGGAATCATTCCGTGCCCATAAGCATCAGCTTTCACGACCGCAATGAGTCGTTTGCCGGTATACGCCTTTATCGCTTCAGCGTTCCGCCGAATTGCCTCCAGATTAATCTCTGTGTGTGTTCGGAAGTAAGGCATGTCGTCTTTCGGTCCTGTTGTACCAACAGAGCAATTATACCACAGCCAGGGCAAATTTCCTAATTGTTTCACAGACTGTGCAGGGTCATTCAGTTTTTCTGTAGGAGGAATCTCTGATCCCGACTCTTAACAGGTTACCGATATTCAGTGGCTGTGGTAAAGAGAAATCTGATGTTGTTAAAAAGTCTTATAACTGACAACTGATAACTGACGACTTGATAACTATCGAGCATTCTGCCTTCCAGAGACGCTGGTATTTCCCTGAAACCACAGAAAAAGCAGGATGAACACAATCGAATTCGCTAACAACATCGTCGAAATAGTGTTAATCTCTGGGGTGATGCCGAACTTCAATAGTGAATAGATATGGACAGACAGTGTTGTGTAGCCAACGCCAGCTGTAAAGAAGGTGATGACGAAATCATCTATGGAGAGTGTAAAAGCGAGCAGTGCACCACCGATGATCCCAGGGGCAATGAGGGGGAGCGTTATCCGCCAAAACGTCTGCCACTCGTCCGCACCAAGATCGCGGGCTGCCTCTTCCAAGGTATTATCGTAGCCTTGTAGACGTGCCCGGACGACAATCGTAACGTATGCGATGTTGAAAACGCCATGTGCAATAATCACAGTAAACAAGCCGAGTGGAACACGGACTTGTACGTAAAAGGTCAATAGTGCAATCGCCAACACGATGTCGGGAATAATGATTGGAAGATAGAGGCATCGGACAAGGGCAGTTCTGAAACGGAATCGGTGTCGATCTATAGCCAATGCAGCTGTTGTGCCGATAACGGTTGCAATACAGGTTGCGATACCCGCGACAATCAAGCTATTACGAACAGCGCGCCATAGCGCCGCATTCTCAAACAACTTCGCGTACCAACCGAAGGTAAATCCTTGCCAGACAGAGATCTGCTCACCGCTGTTGAACGAGAACACAACAACCGCCAAGATCGGAACGTAAAGGAACAGGTAAACCAGACCTATGTTAACTTCAAGAACCCGTTTCATTAACTCTCTTCTTGTAGGAGGGATTTTCAATCCCGACTTATTACTTATAACCTATATAGCACCGATTTCCCACTCGCTACTCCCACTATGATGCCTCTGATTCCTCACTACCTTGCAAAGCCCGGAAATACAGCACAGTGCCAACCAACACAATGCCCATCAACATAAACGAGAGCGCGGAGCCAAACGGCCAATCTCGCGCCGTTTTGAATTGTCGCTCAATCACATTACCGATGTAACTCACCTTTCCGCCACCCAGTAAGTCCGGCGTTAGGAACGCACCCACCGTCGGAATAAAAACCAGCATCGATCCAGCAAGAATACCAGGCAGACTGAGCGGAACAGTTACGTGCCAAAACGCACGGCGTGGTGATGCCCCTAAATCTTGTGCAGCTTCTAACAACGACATATCCAATTGCTCCAGTGCCGCATACAACGGGAGTATCATAAAGGGGAGGTAGCCGTAAACGAGTCCGATTTGCACGGCTAACGGTGTATTGAGCAGTTCCAATGGACTCCAATTAGGAAAGACAGCCCCGAAGAGACTGTTCAAGAGTCCTTCTGTGCGCAAGATGAGAATCCATGCGTAGGTACGAATGAGGAAGTTCGTCCAAAAGGGGACAACAACGAGAAGCAATAAAATGTTTCGGTATTTCGGTCTATAGCGTGCGAGGTAATAAGCGAACGGATACCCAAGCAGTAGGCAGACTGCAGTGCAGACCAACGCCGTTGATACTGAACGCCAGAGAATACCGAGATATAATCCATCAAATAGGCGTTGATAGTTTTCGAGGGTAAAAATCCATCGCACGCCGCCGTACGTCCCGCGCTCTATGAAACTGTAAATAAACACGGAAACAAGCGGAAGCAAAAAGAAACAGAAAAGCCAAAAAACAACGGGAAAGAGGAGGATGAGAAGATGATAATTACGACGCATATTCTTTACGGAATGCATTAAACGGGATATTGATAATAGGGTTTTCTGTGGGAACTTTTGGCACTATCACTCCTATTCCCCCTCGATCTTCATCATTTTTTGCATGTTCTTAATGGTTTTGTAGACGTGCCGCTGGTCTTGATCGAGTTGGCTTGCAATTTTATGGAATACTGTCGCTGTGTTGGTGTTACCATCAAACCCATGCATTATCATGAATTCCCAAATTTTCTGTCGGGTATTCGCTGCATTTTTCGCAATCTTAAGCTTATGCTCGATCTGTTTGGTCGAGGCAGCGATTTGATGGATTGGGTAATCCTCGTTTAATATCGCAATAACTTCGTCAAGTTTGGGATTCTCCCAATTTTCAAAGGCTTTCAAAATTGTAGCCCAAATCACAGTAGGGCTCAGCTGCGTTTGCGTCTGTGCCCAATGCACTTGCTCAATTCGGCGAGGTTTGCACTTATACATACGGATTTCGCAAGTATCTTTTATTTTTACATACCAGATGCTGCCTTCCTCTCCACTAAACATGGGTGCCTGATTCTGATCCAAGCCGATGAACGACAAGCGTCTGTCGAGTTCCTGCTGCTCTTGCTCATAGTGCCACACATAGTCTGTTTCAACGGTGCCGAGTCGTTCTGCTTTCGGAATAGTGCCTGTTTCGAGTTCGGTATTCAGTACGATTTGCCCTTGTGTCCCGCGCAGCCCGAACAAAAGCACGATATCCAATTGGACATCCTTGTATTGGATCATGTGTGGGTTATCTGATCCATAGAGTTCAAAACTGAAACCTGTGGCATCGGGGTTCATTTTGAACAATTCGGTGATCTGTTGATATTTGCGAAGGATATGCTTCCACATCGTTATGTAGCGACCCCGCAAAAACGGGAATAAACGCACTTTAAACGTGATATATTCCCTCCCGTGGTTTTTGTAGCGGTACATAAAAATGTTGGTCCCGTCGTATTTGCGGACTCGGTAGATCCGTTCCGCGCTCGGAAATCGGTAATTGTGTCCTAATCCGAAGGGATAGGCAATTTTCGGCGGACTGAGGATTAACGGCTGATCGGCAGGTTCACCATTGATCTTTCTTATCAGCATCGCACCGTAGCGTCTGTCTCTACTAAAACTGATCTGCCCTTCAACGTGGTTTTGCGGGTTAAACGGGTCCGTCGCACTAAATTCGGAGCAGTCTGAATCCAAAGCTTGTTGTGCTTTTTTTATTTTCTGCTGATCCATTGCTGAGCTCCGGGGGACCTAGTGGTTTATCCATTCTAAAACTTAGTGCCTGTTCGTAGTAGGGCAATTCATTGCACTCTACACCTCATTCTCAGGCGGACAGAGAAAGTCAATCTGCAAACCTTCTTGTTCAAACACCAATGAATTTGCATCACCAAAGAAAATAATTTCTCTAATTTCTCTTGATTGTGAATGTCCTGCATTTTGCTTAAGCAACAGCAGCATCTGCAACAGCCTGCTTTTTCCTGAACTATTTGTCCCAAAAAATCCCGTCAACGGCGCAAACTTCACCATACCACTGTCTTTCCACGATTTGAAGTTTTTCATCCGTATATGTGTAATCATTTTCCCCTGCCTCCATGTTAAGGCTATTATACACGGCTTTACGAGGAAATTCAAGACAAATCCAAATCGCAGATGAGCGTGGGTTTATGGAAAATGCCCCTTAAAATCCGCGTAATCTGTGTAATCTGTGTCAATCCGCGATTCAGATAAAAAAATCCTGTAAATCCGATAATCCCATAAATCCTGGTTCAGAGAATAAAAATCTGCATCGAATTTTTATTTGATTACAAATATGAAATAGGATAAACTACTTTTTATATCTCGCCTTGATATGTTTAAAAAGGAGACATGCCTTGGAAAAAATTCGTGAACTGATTTCCCTTTTGGAATCTGGGATTGAGGACTATGACGCTCAGATGAAAGTCCTACAGACAGAGCGGTTAAAATACATTCGACTCTCTATAACTGATGGGTTCGGCACAGAGGAAGGCGACTCTCAACAGTCGTGGCTCCTTCATCTCAAGCAGCTTGAAGATTCTCTCAACCTCCGCCGAAGCAGCCTACGACAGGCAATTCGCGAGGCCGCAAATGCTATTCAGAAGGAGGAGAACCCATAATGTCAAGAATATCCACGTCCCTTAATACACGAAAACACTTACAGTGTGTGGTACTACTGACTTGGCTTTTTACTATCTGCACAGTAGGTGCACAAGAGATGAACACCACCCAGATTATCGAAGAGGCAATCAGGCATCAAAATCTGGGTTTAGCATATCTCGAAGAGTCGCAGCCTTCAAAAGCAGTCGAGGCGTTTACAAGTCTCGTCGAATTGCTACCCGATGAGGCGATCGGCTACGGCAACCTCGCAGTCGCACACCTACGACTTCAGCAAGCAGATACTGCCGAAGAGTGGGTAAAACGCGGGATAGCCGTCGTTCCAAATGACAGTCAGTTACACTTCATTTTATCCGAGGTCTACCAACTCCAAGGACAGAGCGAATTAGCTGTAGAGGCGATGAAAGAAGCCGTTCGATTGGCACCCGACGAATTAGAGTTCCGCTACAAGTTGGTCCGCCACTATCTCGGACAACGCAACAATCCCGAAGCGCAGCAGGAAGCGGTGCGTCATCTCCAGGAACTTCACAACCGATCACCTGTAAATGTTGTGGTATTGTTGAAGCTAACACAGGGATTGTTGGCACAAGAACAATTGGAAGCCGCAGAGAAGCTCAGTCAGGAATTAAGGCGCCTTTTAGGCGATACCGACCCAGAAAAACTCGCATACCTCACACAAGGCATAGACACAATAAGGCAAGGCGACCTGAAACTCGCTTCACGAAATATCCGAATTTTCGAGAACTTACACCGAGCCAGTCCGCGCTATCAACAAGGCATCGGCGAATTAGTGACCGACATCCTTGGGCATCCAATCGAAACCTTCAGTCAAGGCTTTAAAGCACGAATCGCTGCCGAGGGGAGTCCACCGATTGATGTGGAATTCGTTGATGTCACCGAACAACTCGGACTTGCAAATGTCGAAAGTATACCTCCTGATGCCGTAGACATTTCTCTCATTGACTACGACGGTGACGGAAACCTCGACCTGTATATAACACCCACAGGAGTCCTCTTTCGGAATACCGGTGGGCGGTTTACATCTGTTCGACAGTTCCAGATAGAAGAACAGGATGTTTTAAGTCCACACACCGTAGCGTTTGCCGATTTGGATAAGGATGGCACACAAGATTTCTTATTGCAAACGCTCAACCGGATAGGGATTTTCCGAGTAGATGCCTCCGGAAGTTGGGGAGGATCAACCCTCATCGAATATGAGCGATCGAGAACAGAAACGGGTCCACTCCACCCGGTCGATTTTGACCACGACGGCGATCTGGATCTCTTCGCAGACAGTGCTGCGATGTTTCGGAATAACGGTGATGAAACTTTCACCAACGTCGGAGATCAGACCTTTGTAGTGACCGATGCAGATGGTCCGAACGCCGGACACGGTATCCCTACTGAAGTGCTGTCTGCTGATTTTGATGATGATGGGGATATAGACATCTTTGCTATACATGGCGAAGCCGGATGCACCCTCTACGACAATCTCCGCCAAGGGCGACTCCGTACTGTTTCGAGTGAAACTGGGATTCCACAGGATGTTCGCTATACTGCTGCGACTGCTGGAGACTATGATAACGACGGGGACTTTGATATCTTCTTGGCAACGGCAGATCGCCTCCATCACTACCAGAATACGGGGACAGGAAGTTTTGTTGATGCGTTGGGTCCAGAAGCGGGAGTTGAAGGTATACCGCCTGCTTTTTTGAAAAATATAGATTACGACAACGACGGTTTCCTTGATGTCTGGGTCGGTGGAAAGGATGGCATGTTCCTGTTTCGGAATGGCGGTGCTGGTGAGTTTGCAGAACCCTATCCTATAATAGAAAACGTCACCTTGACAGGTGCCGCGATTCTCCAGAGCGCAATCGTTGGTGCAGTCGGTGATTACGACAATGATGGCGACCTTGATCTCTTTTTCATCAACAGCGACGGACAACTGCGCGCGCTGCAAAACAACGGGGGAAACCAAAACAACTGGATACAGGTGCGATTGGAGGGCATTACTGCTGGAAATAACAAGGTCAATAGAGACGGTATCGGATCAAAGCTGGAGATAAAAGTCGGTGATCTCTACCAGTTACGGTATGTCTCTCAACAGGTATCACATTTCGGATTAGGCGCGTTTGACGAGGCAGATGTCGTCCGGGTCGTCTGGACGAATGGCGTTCCACAAAACGTCATCACACCACAGGCGAGACAGCAAATCTTGGAGAAACAGGTGCTAAAAGGTTCCTGCCCCTTTCTATATGTCTACAACGGCGAACAGTATGAATTCGTGACCGATCTGCTGTGGCGCGCCCCGTTAGGACTTGTCACTTCAATGGGGTTCGTCGCCCCTGACGAAACAAGGGACTTTGTGAAAATATCCGGGCAGCAGATGCAACCGAAGTCTGGCAGGTATTCTATTCAGATTACCGAGGAATTGTGGGAGACCGCCTATTTCGATGAGGTGAAATTGATAGCAGTCGATCATCCCGCAGATACTGACATCTTTGTGGACGAACAGTATATCCCACCCCCGTTTGCCGAATTCAAAGTCTACGGTGTCGCGGAGAAATTGCGTCCGAAATCCGCAGTTGATCATCGCGGCACGGATGTCTCCGATGCCCTACAAGCGTTTGATTACCACTACGCTGTCGAACATACACCCGGTATGTACCAAGGCGTTGTCGAACCGCACGCCATTGTCCTTGATCTTGGCGACATTCCTAACGATACACCTGTAACGTTGTTTCTCACTGGATGGATTTTCCCGACCGACACGAGTATCAATATCGCTATATCCCAAAATCCCGCGATTAACCCGAGTTTTCCTTCAGTTGCTGTGAAGGACCAAACCGGTGAATGGAAAACTGTTATGGATATGATCGGAATACCCGCCGGGAAAAACAAGACGATCACCGTCGATCTGACGGGCAAGTTTCTATCGGAGGATCGGCACGTTCAGATCAAAACCGATATGCAGATTTACTGGGATATGGCATTTTTCACTGTTGGCACACAGTCAGTGCCGATGGAGTTGACAACGCTGAACCCGGATAGTGCTGATCTACACTACCGTGGTTTCTCTGAGATGTATCGTCCGAACCCACATGCCCCGCATCTATTTGATTATCAAAAGGTAACGACCGAGGCGCAGTGGCGGGACCTTGCCGGATACTACACCCGTTTTGGTGATGTTAGTGCTTTGTTGCAGGAAGTTGACGATATGTACGTTATCCTCAATGCAGGCGACGAAATCACGGTAGAATTTGATGCAACCCGACTCCCCGATCTGAAATCGGGTTGGGTGCGTGATTTTATCCTTTACAGCGACGGATGGGACAAGGATGGGGACATTAATACGCTCACATCGCAGACGGTTGAACCTCTACCATTTCACGGCATGTCCGCCTATCCCTATCCGAAAACTGAAAACTACCCAGACGACGAAGCACATCAACAATATCAGCGTGAATACAACACGCGACGCGTGGAACACCGACTACCGCCGTTAGGGAAATAAATAACGTGCGTTCAAAAAGGAAGGTTTGTACTACAATAGTCCAAATGTGGCGATTATGAAGTGCTCGCCACTTCTGATCCAATTTTGCGTAAGGGAATATATAGACAAAGCGTCGCAATTACCAAAATACCTGCCAGAACTACGTACGGGTAAGCCCCTTTTTCATAAAGCCAGCCACCGAGAATCGGTCCCAAGATGCGTCCTAAGCTTAAAAAAGCATCCATGATACCGATAGCCGTACCTTGACCCATCTGGGTCTCCTTAGAAATCCACGACGAATTTGTTGGACGGATGAGTTGATTCCCGATACCGGTAATGGTGAGGCACACCGTGATCGTTACAAAAGAGAATGCGTTAGGCAAAAGTGCCAGACCGAGCGCGTTGAAAAATAGTCCGACAAGGATAATTCTCCGTTCTCCGAACCTATTGATTAATTTTCCCAACAAAGCGCCTTGCATTGGTACAACAACCGCACCCATGACCATAAACATCCAACCCATTTCTTTTTGTCTGTAGTCCCAACCCGCTTCAATAAAAAGTGGAAACGTTGCCTCCAATCCGGCGATACTGAAGGCTGTAAAAAATGCAACAAGAAAGAGGGAGTTAAATGGTGATTTCAGGGTCGTCCAACGGAATATTTGGCGTGGTGAGATCCATGCGTGCTGCTCTCCGTCGGGTTCCACAGCAGCGGATTTCTGTAGTGATTCGGGCAGTAGCACAAGCGCGAAGAGACAAGTTAAAAAAGAAAGACCACCTGCGACAAAAAACGGTGTGTCGTGCCTACCCATGACACCACCGATTGCTGGTCCGAGGATAAAGCCGAGACCCATCGCAGCACCCATCAGTCCCATGCCTCTACCGCGCTCCTCAGATGTCGTTACATCGGCAATAGAAGCCATGACACTCGGTAACACTGCCGCCGAGGCAATACCTGCAGCACTGCGAGCGATAAAAAGCCATTCATAATCTTTTGCGAATCCGAACCAGATCAAGGCGGCAGCATTCCCAAGCAGCCCAAGCAGAATTGCCGGTTTTCTGCCGTATCTGTCCGATAACCTACCCCAGATCGGGGCAAATATCAGCTGCATCCCAGAATAAATGGACAGTAATAGGGCGATTTGAGTGGGGGTTGCGCCGATGTCTTTAGCGTAATAAGCGAGATTTGGAATGATGATGCCGAACCCAAGCATCACAAAGAATAGGGTTAAAAACAGGAGAAGTATTCTTGATTTTTCCATCTAATGCGCGCGAAAATCTATTATGAAGCGTCTATACCTTTCAACGCTAACGGAGTGCGTTTACAAGCGCAATCCAAAAGCTATTTATGAATATAATATCGTTTATTATAGCAAGTTCGAGAAGCGCATGTCAACTTAAAAGCAGAGCGCTCTGCGCCTAACTACGTCGGATTTTTAAATACAAAACTCCTACTTTTTGGGAAAATTAGTATGGAAATTTTGGCAGGTTTTTGCTATAATAAAATCGTATTCATAATTAACAGTGCCCTCAACAATTGCACTTATTAAACATTGGAGGAAGCATGGCAACCGGATTCGTTCATCTACATAATCATAGCGAGTATAGCATGCTCGATGGTGCCTGCCGTATTGCCGATATGGTGGATTGGGCTGTCGAAAATAGTACCCCCGCTGTCGCTCTCACAGACCACGGAAACATGTTCGGCGCATGGGAATTGTATAGTAAAGCAAAAAAAGCAGGGGTCAATCCAATCGTCGGGTGTGAGGTCTATGTCGCGCCCGGAAGCCGAAGGACACGTGGAAAGCAACAGGGCGGTCCCTATCATCTTACGCTCCTTTCAGAAGACGCAACAGGTTACCAGAACCTCCTAAAATTGGTATCGCTCGGATATACAGAAGGGTTCTACAGCAAACCTCGCATTGACATGGAAATCCTGCGCGAATACCGTGATGGCATTATTGCGCTAACAGGATGCATCCAAGGGCAAGTGCCGCAGCTTCTCTGTTCCAATAGGCGGGAGGAGGGCATTCAAAACTTCAAAACGCTCATGGAAATAATGGGGGAACGGAATCTTTATGTTGAAGTGCAAAATCACTACATCGACAAGGAACTTGAGGCGTATCCGATAATGGTGCAGCTGGCGAAAGAGTTCAATCTTCCGCTCGTCGGTACAAACGATTGCCACTACCTCCATAAATCCGACCACAGCATGCACGATGTCCTTCTCTGCATCCAGACGAAGAAAACCGTCAACGATCAAAATCGGCTTCGGTTTGATAACCATTTCTACTTTAAGAACGTTGACGAGATGCGGGAGGCGTTGAAGAATTATCCACCGGAAGCCATCACCAACACGCTTGAAATAGCCAATCGGTGTAACCTTAAGCTGGATTACGGCAAAAATCTGATGCCGGAATACGAGGTGCCCGAAGGACACACGAATGACTCTTACCTCAAAGAACTCTGTTATCAAGGCTTGCGCGAAAAATATGGCGGTGAACTCTCCGAACCCGTTCGCCAAAGACTCGATTACGAGTTGGATACTATTAGTAAAACGGATTACTCGGGCTACTTCCTTATTGTCTGGGACTACGTTAAATACGCACATAAACAGGGCTATCCACTCTCCGCACGCGGCTCGGCCGCCAGTAGTCTCGTCCTATATGCACTCGATGTGATTACTTTCAATCCGATGGATTACGACTGTCTTTTTGAACGGTTTCTGAACCTCGAACGTATCAGTCCGCCCGATATCGACATTGATTTCGCCGACCGTGCTCGTGAGCATGTTATCAATTATCTTAGAGAAAAATACGGTGAAGATTCTGTCGGTAAAGTTGCCACCTTTGCAACACTCGGTGCTAAAGCCGCTATCACGGATGTCGGGCGCGCCCTTGAGATGCCTCTCGAAAATGTCAAGGACTTAACGCAGCGGATTCCAACTACCCCAGGAATCACAATTGATGAGGCATTAGAGCAGGTCTCCGAATTTCAAGTACTCGCCGAACGCCCTGAAAATAAAGAACTAATGGATCTTAGCAAAGCCGTTGAAGGTATGAAACGACACGTTTCGTGTCATGCCTCTGCGATTGTCGTCTCAAATGGTCGTTTAACTAATTATGTCCCACTTTTCAAAGATAAACACGATCAGGTCGCGGCGCAGTTTGAAGGTAAAACTGTTGAAGATGTCGGAATCGTTAAGTTTGATTCTCTCGGTTTGCGGAGTCTTACCGAGACCTACGATTGCCTCCAGATGATTAAGGCGAACCACGGTAAGGAAATCAAATTAGAGGATATTCCGTTTGATGATAAACAGACCTACGCCCTACTCAGCAAGGGGTTGATTAACGGTTTGTTCCAATTGGAAGCCTCGCCGGGTATGTATCGAGTTGTCACGCAAATGAAACCGGATACCTTTGAAGAGTTTTCGACGATTCCGGCGCTCTATCGTCCAGGCCCTCTTGAAAGCGGCACTATGCAAGAATTCATTGATCGGAAAAATAGGTTAAAACCTGTGGAGTATATACATCCGACGCTTGAAAATGCCCTCAAAAACACCTACGGCGTCTGTGTATATCAGGAGCAGGTGATGCAAATTGCGCGGGATATGGCGGGCTTTACGCTCGGTGAAGCAGACATCCTTCGCTCCGCAATGGGAAAGAAGGATCCTGAACTGCTCAAAGCCCAACGGGAAAAATTCGTTGTAGGCGCAGTCGAAAAGGGCATCGCGAAACAGGAAGCAGAAGACGTATTTACGCAGCTGGAGCCCTTTGCAGGCTATGCCTTCAATAAATCACATACCGTTGCCTACTCAATGTTAGCCTACCGTATGGCGTATCTGAAGACGCACTATCCACATGAATTCATGGCGGCAATGATGACTGGTGAGGCGGGCGACTCAACGAAAGTGACGCGTTATCGCGCCGAATGTAAGAAACTTGCTGACTTCTTGGGTGTAGGCATTAACCTTTTACCACCAGATGTCAATAGCAGCAGTCGGGAGTTCACGGTAGATGGCAACGATATCTGTTTTGGGCTTGTCGCTGTGAAAGGCGTCGGAGATGGAGCAATAGACACAATTGTCGAGGCGCGAACGCAAGGCGGTTCCTTCACCTCTTTACAGGATTTCTGCGAACGCGTGGATACCAAACAGGTCACAAAGCGTGCTGTTGAATGTTTAATTATGAGCGGGGCATTTGATTCGCTTGAAGGCCATCGCTCACAGCACATGGCAAACTTAGACAGTATCATGAAGGTTGCACAAAGCACACAGGCAGAACGCGATCGCGGGCAGATGAGTCTTTTTGGTGAGGCAGAAGAAGCACCACCGATAACTGTGACCCTCACCGATACCCCAGAATATGATCCCTTGGAACGGCTCAAACAGGAAAAAGAGCAACTCGGCTTCTACGTCTCTGGACATCCGCTTGAGGAGTATAGCGACATCATTGCGTACTATACAACTGCAAGCACCCAAACGCTTATCGCACATCCAATTGACACCGAGGTTTTCGTTGCAGGCATGGTAACAGAGGTTAAAAATCTCACCACGAAGAAGGGGGATCCCATGGCAGTCATTGGATTCGAGGACCTTGAGGGCTCCGTGGAGGTGGTTGTTTTTCCTGATACATATAAAACCGCTGGGGATCTCTTTGAGGGTAGAGTTGTTTGGATCCGCGGGAAGGTCAACCAGAATGGTAGGAATCGGAGGTCTGATGACGAGACGCAAAGGGAACAACGCCAGATACAAGCTGATGACATCGTTGATATTGAGGCTGTCCGTGATAGACAAACCTCCGCACTTGAGGTGACAATTACTGAGGCGGATCTTGAAAACACTGAGAAACTGGAGGCACTCCAGAAGATTGCCAGTGCCAATAGAGGACATAACGATCTGATTTTACGCCTCATGAGTCCCCGTTACGGTGAGGTTATCGCCCAATGTGGTAGGAAATACAATGTTGCGTATAAGCCACAAGTTATCGAACAGGTGGAGAAATTATTTGGTGCGAATTGTATCAAACCCAGCAATCGCACAATACGTGGGAGTAAGAACCGTACCCCATACGCAGATTTTGTGTAATTCTCGGTGGATGCGTTTGGGTGGCGCATCTACCAATTGTTGCAAGAGGAGATTCGTTCACTATGCAATATCGCACCCTTGGTAAAACCGGACTCAGCGTGTCCGAGATCGGTTACGGCGGCGGTCGGGTCCGTCCAGAACAGGATGAAGCCACACTCGTCAAAATGCTCCATTACGCCATGGACTGCGGACTCAACTACCTCGACACTGCCCCTGACTACGCCGGCGGTTATAGCGAGACAATTATCGGTAAAGCTATCGCTGGACGACGGGAATCGTGCATCGTTGCGACCAAGACAGAGGAATACGATCCAAACGGGATTGCGACTGATGTAGAAGGAAGCCTGCAACGACTCGGTACCGACTACATCGATGTCCTACAGTTTCATGGTGGTTGGTTCTATGCCGACGATACCGACATAATTCTGAACAAAGGTGGGTTAGACGCATACCTAAAACTGAAAGCGGACGGAAAAGTGCGTTTTATCGGGTTTTCTGCGGATGGTCCCTCTGGCGGTGTCGAGCAGCTTATCGCCACCGGTGAGTTCGACATGATACAGACCCACTACAACCTGATGTATCAGAGCACTTGTGATGCCTTCGGCAGACGCGGCATCATTCCAGATGCAGTCGCACAAGAGATGGGAATTGTCCTGATGCGCTCTACCACCAGCAACGCCTTCCAGAATCTCATGAAACACTGCTTTCCGAACGAGATGGCGGATGTTGATGTAGACAGTTTTCTCCTCAACTATTCCATTTCAAATCCGCTGGTGAATGTTGCACTGATGAGCCTACAGAGCATCGACGATGTGGACTGGACAAACGCCGTATCCGACAATGTCGATGCCCGATTAGATCTGCAAGCGATTTATGGAAGGTAGCCAGAAATCTATGAAAAATATTACAGAGATGTCGCTTGTTGAATTCCGAGAATTGTTAGGTGCCCTTGTTCATGAGGATATCTTCAAATCGCATGAACGACTTACGACGTTACTGGCAAAGGATAGTTCGCGGAAAGAATTGGATGCGGAGTTCATGGAATTTCACGGCGACTACGAAGATTTAGGATTTTGGTTTGAAACCTACGCGGAAGATCCACTTAAAGGATTGGACCCGCACGCCTCGCTTACCAAGAAGTTAAAGCGGCAGCGCAACTATATCCTCGCGAACCGGAAGACGACTCTTGAAGAACGGATTTATAGACGTATGGGGATTTATCTTGAAAGTGATCCAAAACCAGAGAAGAAGGTTATTGAACTGCCATTGGACAAATACCGCCAACTTCTGCGCAATCTTGTGACACAGGAACTTTTTGTTGTCCGTGAGCGGGTTGCTATGTTATTAGAAGAGGGTGCCCCATTTAAGGAGTTAGATGTAGCGTTTCGAGAGTTTTTCATCGCTTACGAACTTTTGGAACTCGCCTTAGAAGATTACCACTATGATCCGGATGAAGACTTAGAGATGAGTGAAGCGTTTGCACAAGATTTAGATAAGGTAGATATATCTCTCAAGGCGGGAGATAGTACCTATTCACTGGAGGAAGTTTTCAAAGAATTTGAGGGTGAATAGGTTGTATACGTTGGAAATAAGCGCGGAGGCGAGATCAGATTTACGGCGTTTAGACCCGATGATCAGGGCGCGAGTCCGTAGCACATTATTACGGTTACAGGAAACTTGTGAAGATAGACCACATAAGGCACTTCAAGGTAGACATAGGGATAAGTTCAGTCTGAGAGTAGCGAAACATTACCGCATAATTTATACTTTCAATAGGCAAACCAGAGAGATTAGCGTTTCTCGGATTGGACACCGTAGCAAAGTCTACTAGGGGCCCTGACTGATCTTTAGCAGTCTGCCTACGGTTTCCGCGGTGGTTTCTCATCCACTGATGCCGTTTCCTTGCTTATCACTTCTACAAGATGATAGGCGTACCGGCCTACATCTTGAATCTCCGTCCCCCTATCCTCAAGTCTGACTTTCAGCGTCCAGATATACCCCGGCTCATAGTCAAATCCCTTTATACCATCATAGAAGAAAAAACCATCGTTGGGCTTTCTCGTTGAATTCAAGGTAGCAATCATTCCCAGAAAAACTGGGACACTCTGTTCTATAAGGTCCGATTATTAGGATCTCTGTATTCGCAGCACACCGTGAAATCCAAGAACCGGTACATGGATTCTTGAATTCTGCCTCAGGTCCACATCCGATAGTGAGCGAGAGGAAGATTAATGTGATTGGAAATATCTGTGTGATTAAAAACTGCATGGAGAAAAGGGGTAGGATAATGATGCTAAGGTGGGGTTGGGAATGCAGATCGCATGAATCAGAATCAAAATCAACGGTATTCATGCCTTAGGGCATTCAGAATCAACGGTATAATGCCCGTGAGGGCATTACCGGGAGCGAGTACGCTGCAAAACCGCACCTACCTTTAGAGCAATATGTCAAGCTCAATTTTCATAGATTGGTTTAAGCCGTCAACTTCCAATTCAATAACAGCTTCTTGATGTTTTGTAATTTTTCCTTTCATCATTGGGTTGGTGTCGAGATCTTAAAACCGATGCGGTGGGCAGCGGGGAACCCGATTCGCAAACAGTAAAGGACAGCCTCAGGGTGTTTCTCAAGGAGGCGCATTGAGGAAACCACTTCGTCAGCATCTATCTCGTAGTTCCCTGTTTCGATGTCAATAGTCAGAAACTTCCCCTTATGGTTTGATTCAATTTTTTCACGGAGCCGCTGATGGTATATCTCTTCGCCACAGGCTGCAATACTCCCTTGTGAGTAATCGGAATAGGACATCGTAATTCTCCTTTTAGATTGCTACATAAAATGCGGTTGAGAAACCGCACCTACCCTAAGAATTGGGAAAGCCAATTAAGTAGACAAGAAATTCCGAATCACATAGTCCAGAATCCCGCCGTGTTTGTAGTATTCCACCTCCACAGGGGAATCAATTCTGACCAATAGCTCCGTCGTCTCTGTCTCACCATTTGCCCGAACAATCTTTATCGTTGCCATCTGTCCAGGTTCGAGATTGTCCGCAAAACCTGTGATGCTGATAATCTCGCTGCCGTCAAGATTCAATGTCTGAACGTTTTCGCCATCTTTAAACTGCAGCGGTAAGACACCCATCCCAATAAGATTGCTCCGGTGGATCCGTTCGTAACTCTCTACGACAACAGCCTTAACTCCTAAAAGTTTGGGTCCTTTCGCTGCCCAGTCGCGGGAGCTTCCCATACCATAGTCCTGCCCAGCAAAGATGACAGTCGGCACACCATTTTCCTGATACTGGAGTGCCGCTTCATAGATGGTCGTCTGTGTGCCTTCTGGATACTGAAGGGTTATACCCCCTTCAACATCCGGTGTCATCAGATTCCGAACGCGACGATTCGCAAACGTGCCACGGCTCATGATACGGTCATTACCACGTCTGGAACCATAAGTGTTGAAATCGCGAGTCTCAACACCACGTTCCTGCAGGTACTCTCCAGCAGGACTCGCTGCAGCGATTGCGCCGGCAGGAGAGATATGGTCGGTTGTAACAGAATCTCCGAAGATACCGAGGATACGCGCATCTATAACATCAGAGATAGGCGCAGGCTCGCGTGAGAAGCCTTCAAAGAAGGGGGGATGCTGCACATAAGTGCTCCGCTCATTCCACGGATACAGCACACCGGTCGCGCCTGCAAGTTCTTCCCATTCCGGTGCCTGATTACCGATCGATTCGTACATCTGTCGGAACGTTTGCCGGTCAACCGCTGCACCGATCATCTCAGCGATTTCCTGTCGGGTGGGCCAGATGTCCTTCAGATAGACAGCTTCGCCTGCATCGTTGTGCCCAATAGGTTCCGTAGAAAAGTCAATGTCAATCCGTCCTGCAAGTCCATAAGCCACGACAAGCGGTGGCGACATAAGAAAGTTGGCTTTTATCTCTGGGTGCACACGTGCTTCAAAATTCCGGTTACCGCTCAAAACACTCGCAGTGACGAGGTTACCGGCGTCAATTGCCTCTTGAACGACATCATTGAGAGGTCCACTGTTACCGATACAGGTCGTACAACCGTAGCCTACGACGTTGTAGCCGATTTCTTCGAGGTAGGGCAGCAATCCAGTGTTCTGTAAGTATTCAGTTACGACTCGTGAACCGGGTGCTAAACTGGTTTTGACGTAATCACGGACACTTAGTCCTTTTTCTACTGCTTTCTTGGCGAGTAGTCCCGCACCAATCATAACGGATGGATTACTCGTATTTGTGCAGCTTGTAATCGCGGAGATAACAATGGAACCGTGTGTGATGTCATCACTATCGCTATCTGCT
Source organism: Candidatus Poribacteria bacterium (assembly GCA_022826805.1). Lineage (GTDB taxonomy): Bacteria > Poribacteria > WGA-4E > WGA-4E > WGA-3G > WGA-3G. Next base: position 232,073 of record JAJDUH010000045.1, on the reverse strand, counting down.
TCTGTTACGCCAAATCCATCGTCGGCTACGGGACGTGTGAGCAATTCAGTAAAGGTCTCTTTAACATCCGACAAAGCGATCCGATCTTGTGGACGTTTCGGTCCAGCGATACTTGGTTCTATGTCGGCAAGATTGATCTCAAGGACATCGGAGTACTCGACTTCACCAAGACGTGGAATCCCGAATATGCCTTGTGCTTTGAGATAGGACTCTACCAAGTCAACGTGTGCTTCGTCGCGTCCTGTGAGACGGAGGTACCGCATCGTCTCTGCATCGGGTGGGAAGAATCCGATGGTCGCCCCGTATTCAGGACACATATTGGAGAGCGTCGCCCGGTCGGGTAGAGAAAGTGCTTCCACGCCTTCGCCAAAGAATTCGACGAATTTATCAACGACTGCAGCGGCTCTGAGACGTTGTGTTACAGTCAGTACGAGGTCTGTTGCGGTTACACCCTCTTGGAGTTCGCCTGTGAGGTGAACGCCGAGGACTTCAGGTGTTAGGATATAAACAGGTTGCCCTAACATCGCCGCTTCTGCTTCAATACCACCAACACCCCACCCAACGATGCCTAATCCGTTAATCATCGTGGTATGTGAATCCGTACCGACAACGGTATCTGGATAGGCGAGCGAATCTTCACGCATAACCACTTTCGCGAGGTATTCCAGATTCACCTGATGCACAATACCGATAGAGGGTGGGATTATGTTGAACTTTTCAAAGGCTTGCTGTCCCCATTTTAGGAATTCATAACGCTCTTTATTACGTTCAAATTCCCTTTGGGTATTGAACTGAAATGCCCTTTCTGAACCGTAGGCATCGACTTGGATAGAGTGGTCGATAACCAAATCGACAGGCACGAGCGGTTCTATCATACGAGCATCACCGTCAAGTGCCGCAACAGCGGAACGCATTGCTGCAATATCGACAACCAGCGGAACACCTGTGAAATCCTGTGCTACGACGCGTGCGGGTTTGAACGGAATTTCCTCGGCTTTTGGGGAACGTGCGTCCCAATTCGCCAAATTCGTAACATTCTCTTCTGTGATTTGGTGTCCATCGTAATTTCGCAGTAACGACTCAAGTAGGATACGGAGACTAACGGGCAACTTTGTGATCGAGCCGATACCGGCTTCCACTAAGGCAGGAAGTGAATAATAGGTGCATTCCTGACCTCCGCTTTCGAGAGTTCGGCGTGTATTAAAAAGATTGTGAGCAGGGTGGGGCATCTGCTAACTCCTTTGTTGTGTGAAAATTTTTTAATTATTTTACCACAAGTCGGCAGTGTATTTCAATTTTTCCTTTAAAATTGGCAGCGAGGTTTTTAACCTTGCTCCTTAAAAAGAGGGAGGTGCGGTGCTTCCTACCGCAATGCCTTCAATATTCCATAAGTTGGGTTGAAACACAGTTGAAACCCAACGCTCTTACCAAACCTTGGATACACAGAAAACCTTTAAACCTGTGTAATCTGCGTAATCCACGATTTAGATAATAAACACAAGAAATTACCCAAGAATTTTAGCATAAACCCCATGCAGCTTCTCACCAATACGCTGCCAATCGTAATCCTGTTCCACGCGAGCACGACCGTTTTCCCCAATCCGACGACGGAGTTCGGAATCCATGAGCAGTCGAGTAACAGCGTCCGCAAAAGCAGTCGGTTCATCAGCAATAAAAATCTCCTCCCTATTTCTGAGGTCCAATCCCTCCGCGCCAACAGTCGTGGAGACAATCGCTTTCCCCATCGCTAACGCTTCAAGAATCTTCAGACGGGTGCCGCTCCCGATCCGCAACGGCACGACAAAGACCGTCGCTTCAGCGAAATAGGGTTTAATCTCCGGCACGCGTCCGGTGACAACAATTCCTTCCTTTTCTGCCAATTTTCGCACACGCGCAGATGGATTCCCACCGACAATTGAGAACGTGACATTGGAGACCTTTTCCTGAATCAGTGGGAACACTTCATCGGTGAAAAAAGCGACTGCATCCTCATTCGGATACCAGTCCATACTCCCGATATAGATGAGATGCGCTGGGGCTTCAGAGGTGAAATCCGGCAGGTAATGCGTAATGTCTACACCGTTTGGAATTATCTCGATAGCGTCTGTCGTGCAGTGCTGTTGAAAAACTGCGGCATCAATATCAGAGGTACAGGTAACAGCGTTAAACTTCGGACTTAGCACGCGTTCATAGCGCTGGAATGCGAGTTGCTGCGTCCAATAGGTGAACTTATAGAACGGATTGGTAGTCTCACTGCAGAGCCTACGCCAGATTGCAGAATCGACATTTTGCTGTGAAAGCACACCAGGGAGATTTGTTTCTGTATAAAACTGTGCCGTGTGGAACATCTCATAGTGCACAAGATCGAAGGTTTGCACTGCGATGAGTTCCCTGATTTTCTGTCGGTAGGTAGGCACGTCGTAGCGGGCAACAGTGATAGGTTGCCTTCTGAAAAACGCCTTGATCAGGGTGTCAAAAGATACGCGTGGGAGCGTCTGCGCGTTTCGGACAAGGTGAACCTGGATGCCTAACTGCTGGAGTTCCGCTACGCCGTCTGCATCCGTTGACTGCGTCTCTAAGGCGAGCAGCGTTACCTTGTTTTTTTGTGCGATCTGTTTGAGGAGGTTGAAAACCCGGATACGTCCGCCGTCGGTGAGTGGGAACGGTACAGTGGGAGATAAAAAAAGGATTTTCATTTTTTAATTTAGCGCAAGCGTACAATCAGGAACACCTTGGCAGGGTATAGGTGTCTTGTCGGGGGCGCAATGCGCCGTTGTTGCATTGCTACATGCCTTGGCTAACTTTGCAAAGTACGATAGACTATGAGACAAAGAACGCGGACGCAATGCGCTGTTGTTGCATTGTTCGGTGCTTTGGCTGACTTTTTTCAGTTGCTAATAACTGCTGCTTCGTCAATAGCGATTTCCTGTTTTGTAGAATCGATCCGGACCTTCATACCAATAGGAATCACAAACATCGGATCGGTATGACCGAAGTCCATATTGGTGACAATCGGCATATCGTTTAGTCCATGTTCCTCGCGAACCGCTTTACAGAGTGCTTCGTCGTATTCGTGGAAGGTTTGAGGATCAACACCGCCGCCAGGGCGTCCGAGCAGAATACCGCTGAGTCCCTCAAGAATACCCATTGCCGCAAGGCATCTCACAAATTCTGTTAGAAACGAAGGTGGCGGTGCGCCTTCAGAGGTTTCCAAGAATAGCACAGCACCCTGAAGATCACCAGTAGCAGAGAAATAGTCAGTCCCGCGAAGCCAGTCTAAAACTTCAACGCAGCCCCCAAAAAGTTGTCCTTCAACGACACCCGCCTCCTGATGAAATCTCCAACCGGTACAGGCATTCAGCTTTCGACGAATTGATTGGTTTTCAGGGTTCTCCCAGGGCAAATATTCAACCGTCCACCCTGTGCGGTTGGGTTCAATAATACCGAGCGGTTCCGTAGAGAAGAGCGTGCGTCGGACGGAATCCACCATATACGGAAACATTCCACCGTTTTCGGCGAATCCCGCCATAAACGAGGGACCGTAGAATGAGACGATACCCGCTTTAAAGCAGGCAGCGTGCGATATAGTCGTATCTGAAAAACCCATGAAGACTTTCGGCTTATTCCGAATCAGATCCAAATCAAGATATGGCAGCGTGCGGATCGAATCTTCACCACCGATTGTTGAGATAATTCCGTCAATTGTCTCATTGGCAAAGGCTGCCATCAAATCGTCGGCACGTGCTTTCGGATTTTTAGCAAGCCAGTCTGCATCGCGCAAAGCATGTTCTGTTTCGATAACCGTCACGCCGAATTCATCTTCGAATTGCTGTTTGCCTATCTGGTAGCGATGGGGAATAGTGCCAGGACCACCCCAAGAGAGCGAAATCGCCGCAATACGGCTCCCGGGTCGCAGCATCTTCGGCTTTGTTTTACTCATTGGAAATCCCGACCCTGTCTTTTAGTTTGTCAATGAGAACAAGCAGGCGTTCTTTGGCTATCTGGCGTGAGCTAAGGAGCGGAGGAGGTGGCTTGAAAATGGTACCGCGTTCGCTTTGCACCCACCCGTTTGTATTGTCGTCTATCTTAACGCGGAGCCATTTGCTATCAAGATTCAGATAGACCTTCAACCGACTGTTTTCGCTTAGGATGTCATATTTTAACGGAGGACTGCTTATTGTCCAACTCTCACCGTCTTTTCCTACCGATACTTGTGCCCGTCGTGATAGAGACAGGTTTTCCTTCACGAATTCTTGAATTAATTCCGACGGTAACTTGCCTTCCGAAAGGGAAGAAGCGAATGCTGAATCCGTCTCAAACAGGAAGGTAGGAATCGTAAATTTCGATTGCTGGTAGACGTGTAGTTTCCCTTCAACGTGCTCGATGCTGTAAGCCTGTTTCCCTTTGTTGTCTTTAATCAGCCACCGTTTATTTGTTTTTTGCGTCGAGATTTCCAAGTCTGTGGAGAGCGTAATCTTGTTTGCGTCAAACGCTTCTTTTAGATCGGGTAGGTAGACACCAACGTTATCGTCGGTTCTCACAACCGTATAGCCAGCACCCGTGGCATCTCTGAGGTGCCACTCCTCGCCGCTTAGCAGGACTTCTATGAGGGACGGACTCGGACGGAATCGAATGTTTTCTGTTAAATCGGAAAACATTTTTTGCCAATCAGTTGCCCTTTTCAAAGATTCGTCCAAATCTTGTGCTTTTAACTTTGCTCGATGTCCCAACGACGCGTTAAACAAAAGTTCACGCGCCAATTTACCGCTATTCAAATTGCTGATGTATTGCTGATCGAGACTAAATCGGTAAACGTCTTTGGTCTTCACGAGCGGCATTGAGTCAACTGTTGGTCTTTTACGGAGTGCTGTACGTGCATGAATTTGGAGTTTCGGTACCCCTGTCTGTTCAACTGGTGGTGCTTGAAGGAGATAGACCACGATGCCGAAACCGATTACGAGGGTAAGGATAATGAGGAATATCAGACTCTTCAAAAGTGCTTTCATGTTTTCGTCCTATTGCTGAGAAGAATGTATAAGCTTTGTTTAGTTAAACAGATATTAAAAGAAATCGGTTGACATTTAGTTGTCGAAAGTCCACAATTAACTTCAGAAAATCTTACTATTTTGTTTATTGTCTGTTGTCCGTTTATTATTGACTGAGACTTCACAAACCATGCAAGACTTAAATCCTATAGCAATTGAACTAAACGAACGAATTCGTACTTCCGCTCCGTCAGTTTTCACACTACTCTCGGAGCTGGGGAAGCGTATCTACTTGCCTAAAGGTATATTGAGCCAGACGGCAGAGGCGAATATAAAAGCGCATCGTTTCAACGCCACACGTGCAATTGCCTCAGAAGATGGCGACATGATGCATCTCGCTGTTTCGCGGGAACTGGTGCCTGAGCTCACACTTGAAGGGGTCTATGGATACGCACCCGTCCTCGGTCAACCCGAATTACGTGAGACGTGGAAAACCCATCTTTTGGAAGAAAATCCTTCACTCGCCGAGGCAACCTTGAGTCTACCGATTGTGACGAGTGGTATGACACACGGGTTTAGTTTAATCGCTGAACTTTTTGTGGATAGTGGAGACACGCTTGTTCTCCCGGATATGATCTGGGGAAATTATCGTCTCATCTTCCAGACCAAGGCGGAAGCAGCTATTCAGACCTATCCGTTCTTCAACGCTGCGAACGAGTTTAACACCTCTGGCTTTCGAGAGACGCTTACCAACGCCACCGATGAAAAGTTGCTGGTTCTCCTGAATTTTCCACATAATCCTACCGGCTACGCGATTAATCGCACAGAAGCGCAACAGATTGTCGATGCTATTGTAGCACGTGCCGATGCTGGATGTCACATCCTTGTTATGATTGACGATGCTTATGCGGGTTTGTGGTATGACGCATCAGTGATGCACGAATCGCTTTTCGGAATGTTAGTTGGATGCCATCCGAATGTAGTGCCTGTCAAGATAGACGGTGCTACAAAAGAGGAATACGCATGGGGTTTACGCGTCGCATTTATGAGTTTTGGGATTGAAGAGGCGACAATGCAGCCACTCGAACAGAAACTCAGTGGACTGATCCGAGCGGATACCTCCGGTGCATCACAGGTCTCTCAGACACTCATTCTTGAAGCAATGAAAGCACGAGGCTATGCTGAGCAGAAACAGCGTAACTATGAGATTCTCAAGGAACGTGCGTTAAAAGCAAAAAAAGTCGCCTCCGATTCACGGTATGCCAAACTCTGGGAAGTATACCCAAGTCACGCCGGTTATTTCATGTGTCTAAACCTAAAATCTGCGAGTGCTGAGTTGGCCCGACAGCACCTCCTTGACGAACACGGCCTCGGCACGATCGCACTCGGCGAAACAGGGCTTCGGGTGGCTTATTCATGTCTTGAGGAGTCCGATATTGAGATGGTTTTCGCAGTAATTGCGCAAGTAATTGAAATGGTGAATAGTTCGTAGGTTGGGTTGAACGTAGTGAAACCCAACGCTTCATAAGTGTCTGTGTACTTAGCGTTGGGCTTCACGCGCTATTTATTGATCTGCCTTCAAAGAGCCCCATGTTGTGGTAGCTTTTCCACCCGGTTCGACAGGTGTCGTTGGCAGTGTTCCGACAACTTTACGGAAATATACGTCATCTTCCACGTCGTTCGGACCCGCCCAAACCCAGTATGCAGTTGAATCGGGATCTTTTAAAGTCTGACGCATCGTGGCTGCACCGAAGCCCCAGATACCGCCACCGAACTGGTCAAGCTGCGTTGCGTTGTCCCAACCGCTATCATCAAAATCGGGCTCCTCCCATCCGTCGTCCCGCTCGGCAATCGGTGCTCCGGCATCTGCCAGCCAAGTATCATCAGACGGGATATATGTATCGTCATCGAGGATAACATCAAACAGTGCACCGCCGCGTCCAGCGGCACCGGGTTCAGCATCGTGGACGTAGATAGCGATAACGGCGTATCCGTCCGGCATGTCAAATTCCGTAATGCTTGCTTCCTGCCAATTATTGCCGTCTGCCACCTCTTCGCCGTTAACAAACCCCACCCAGGAGTTATCGCCGTTGATGCGGAGTGTCGCGCTCCAAACGTTTGGAACGATTAAGGCGAATGCTAAAACCAAAATTACTGGAACAAAAAACTTTTTCATCTGATTCTCCTTTATTGCAAGAGTTACAGTTTTTCTCTCTTAATGCGTGCCCACGTGGTAGTGAGCTTGTCTTCAGGTTCAACAGAAAGGCTACCGATGGTATATCGAAAATAGATGTCATCTTCGACGTCGTTAGGACCACACCACACCCAATTCGCTTCACAATCCGGGTCGTTGAGAATTGCGCGCATCTGTGCAGCGCCGAACCCCCAGATACCTGCCCCGAATTTTTCATAAATTTCAAGCTGATCTTCCCAATCGCTGTCGTCGAAATTAACCTCCATCCAATCATCTTTCCGATCGGCGATGGGGTCACCGGTATCACATCGCCACCCGTCTTCACCGGTTCCGATGTAATCGGGTTTATCGTTGAGGATAATATCGGCGAGGAACCCTCCTCTACCTGCAGCACCGGGTTCCGCGTCGTGGACATAAACAGCAATCTGCGCGAAACCTTTGTCCAGTTTAAATTCGCTTACAGTCGGTTGTTGCCAATTGCCATTCGCAGCGACTTCTTCACCGTTGATGAACGCAACCCAACTGTTATCACCGCTGATACGCAGGGTGCCTTTTGTTGGTGCAGCATTGACTGTTTGCATCAAAATCATCCCACTCAGGAAAAGAGTAAGTGCCAAATAGAAAATTACCTTGGTTTTCATAAAAACCTCCCTAAATTGCCCAGTTAGAAACCGTGCGAATTATATGTTGCGGCACATAATGTGTGCCATTATTTTCCGTGTGTATTTGATTCAAGTGCTAATCGTCCAGCGAGATCCGCCACGAACTGGTAGGCGACCCGTCCTGAACGTCCACTTGAGGATGCCTCCCACTCCAGTGCCGCGCGGTGTAACGCTTCCGTTGAGACAGAAATCCCATGTTTTTCCGCATAGTGGGAGACGATCTGTAAATAGGTATCTTGTGATATTCGTTGGAAAGAGAGGCGTAACCCAAATCGATCGCTTAAGGAGACCTTTTCTTCTGTCGCTTCGCGCGGGTATAATTCATCTTCCTCATTCTGTGGATACCGGTTATCGCGAACCTGTCGAGGCATCAAGTGTCGACGATTTGAGGTGGCATAAATGAGGACGTTGTCCGGGCACGCAGAGATTCCGCCTTCTAACATCGCTTTCAACTCCCGATATTCGGGTTCATCTTCATTAAAGGCGAGGTCGTCGCAGAAAAGGATATAGCGTTCGGGACGCTCCCATAGCACCTCGGCAATCTCCTGTAGGTGGACAAGCCCCTCTTTACTGACACCAATCAACCGAAGCCCATCATCGGCGTAACGCGCCAGCATACCCTTCACAAGTGAAGATTTGCCGGTGCCGCGATCCCCCCATAACAGGACGTGGTTAGTTGGCAAGCCTTGTAGGAACTGTCGTGTGTTCCTATCGAGTTCTCTGGATTGTCGCTCTATCCCGATCAAATCCGATAAACCTACGAGGTTCGGATGTTTCACCGGAATTAAATACCCTGACCCATTCTGGGCACGCCATCGAAAGGCGATGTGGTCCTCAAGCATGGCGTCAAGCACTGAATTCGGCAGCTGCCCCGGAAGCGCACCTAAACGAGTGAGCAAGATATCCGCTTTTTCTATCAGTTGTATGAAAAGTTCTTCTTGATTCCGTTTTTTTTCAGACATCGTCATATCCAGAGGAGAGACCGATGTGAGTGCCTTCCTCAATTTCAAGCGTTTACGCCCCAGATAAAGATAAAAAACAGAGACACAAATGGATAACTTACCGTCGGGCTTAAAGGTTCTTAGTGACCTGTTTTACCAATCGGGTAAGGGCAGGCGATATATCCAATTTGTCAAGTTTCGCTTCAATCAAGACAAAATGTTGGGTCTCAGCAAGCGCAGCTCGCATAGCAGTTTCAAATTCGCCTTCGGTCTGGACAGCAAAGGCGCGTCCTGTGCCTAAGAGTTGGGGTACATAGGTGTAGTCCCAATTCTCTATATCGTTAAAACTCCCCTCAATGAACGGACGAATAGTGCCGTAGCCCGAATTGTTTAGCACAAGAACGATCGGATTCAGCCCGTAACGGATAGTCGTTGAGAGTTCGGTGCCTGTCATTTGGAATGCTCCATCGCCCACGATAACAAGGGGGCGGAACGTGGGCTTGCTGAGTTGTGCACCAAGTGCGGCGGGGATTGCGAATCCCATTGATGTATAATAGGCAAGGCTAAGAAACTCTGTATGTTCAGGGAGCCGTAGGTCCGCAGCGGCCCAGAGACAGTCCCCCACATCCGCAATCACCGTCATATCTTCACGGAGAAATAGATTTAGGTGTTGGAACAGGCGGCGCACTGTAAGCGGTTGGTCAGGCACCATTTCGAAAGGTTCTGGCACCATCAGGACCCATTCCAAGTCTATATTTCCCCGTTCCTTGAGTTGCGGAGAACGCAAGCCGTCGATAAAATCCTCAAACATGACATTTTCATAAGTGGAATAGCGAACCGCAATCCTATCCGAGGTCGCATAGACGCAGTACCCTTGATGGAGGTTTGACCTGTAACTTCCAAAGTTCACATCTGTCATAAAAGCACCCAGCACGATAACACAATCAGAGGATTCTACAACTGCTGTGACCTCATCTCTGCCTGTCGCGCCGCCATAAATACCCAAGTGGAGAGGGTGTGCCTCCGGCATAACCGATTTGCCCAATAGAGTCGTCGCCACGGGAAGTTGTTTCTCTTCGGCAAAGCGACGTAATTTGTCTTGGTAGCCGAATCTGTGGAGTTCAGCCCCTGCTAAAATGATCGGATTGTGGCTCTGGTTTATAAAATCAATTGCATCGGTTAAGGCAGCGTTCAGCGTGTCTGGATCACTGTCATGTCTCCCCGTTGAGGGACGTTGGTAGCCTGTCTCCTCCACACCCACCATATCCCTTGGCAACTCAATATAGCCCGGACGCTTATGCCAATAGACAGCATCCAGGACTCTGTCTATTTCGTTAAAGGCAGTAAGGGGTTCGTCGAGAAGGGCCGTGGCAACGGTGATCTCCGCATAAATCCGTTGCTGGGTGTAAAAGTCTCTGCCTTTATGGTGCAGAAGCACCTCTTTCTCACGCTCTTGGACCCCTGGGCTACCGCTAATGACAACGAGGGGTGATTTTTCAGCGTAGGCACCTGTAACAGCGTTGATCATAGACAGGCCACCGACCCCGTAAGTGACACACGCAACTCCCATACCCTTCATGCGGGCATAAGCATCTGCCGCATATCCGGCCGTTTCTTCTCGTGTTGTGCCGATGTGTTGAATAGGACTCTCCTCGATTAGATCGAAGAATTGCACAACATAGTCCCCAGGGATGCCGAAAATGTGGTCAATATTGTAACTCTTCAATTTTTTCAGCAGGTATTCACCGATGGTTAGTTGTCTATTCTGCATTCGTGGTTCCTTAAAGCAGTCATAATACCTTAGGTTTTGTCAAAAACTCTGAATCCAATAATCCCGGCACATCTTCAAGAATCGCGTACACATCGTAATCCTCAAAAGCCGCTCGGGGTGTAACACCCGACAGCGCAGCAATAAACGCAATACCAGCCCGCCGCGCCGTTTCGGCATCGGTTTTGCTATCTCCGACGTAAACGCAATGTTTCGGATCATCACTTGTTTGGGCAACCGCCATCAGTAACCCTCTGGGGTTCGGTTTATACGGTGCGTCCCCTCCACCGACAATGACATCAAACGCTTCTAACAGATTTTCTCGCGCAAGAATCGGTTGAATGTAGTGACGACGTTTCTGAGAAACGATAGCAAGTTGAATGTCAAGTTTCTGCAACGCCTTCACCGTTTCTGGCACCCCAGGATAGAACTCCGCTAACGCAACCATTGTCTCGTCAGCACGTTGGTAAAACAATCGCGTAAATTCATTGACGTCTTTACCGTGCGTTTCCCCTGCTAACGCCGGCAGTATATCAGGTAGTGATAAACCAATGGTCTTGCGAATCGCGGCATCGGAAGCGAGCGGTAAACCCATTTTTTCAAACGCAAAATTAACACCATCAATAGTTCCACCCGCAGAATCTACCAAGGTATAGTCAAAATCGAATATGATTGTCTGGACAGGCAGCTTCAATTCGCTCAATACTCAAGTTCGGATATCCCGACCTCCGCCGCTGTCTCTTGAATCTGCCGCCATGTTTCATCATCAATAGGAATACCTTCGCTCAGACGACGTTCCGTTTGGCGCGCCTCAATTTCACCGGGGGTCAAAATTTCATCGAATCCGGGTGCGGTTGGCGAGGCTTTGACATGCGAAACGAGTCCTTCAACATGTTCGTAAAAATTCTCAAGCGATGTAAAATTAGCGATATCCAACGCAATCATCAGGACCCCGTTCTGAAGACGGGTGTTTCCAGAACCACTACAACCTGCCCCGGACAACGCACCTCCCAAAATGTCAATCATCAGACCGAGGGCGTATCCTTTGTGTCCAACAATTCCTCCGAGTGGCAGTAACGCACCCGGCGGAGATACCATCAAATCCTGTGGATCCGTCGTCGGTTCACCTTCACTGTTCATGAGCCAGCCGAGCGGCACGGAATCCCCACGATTCACTGCGACGCGAATCTTGCCTTGTGCGACAACGCTGCTCGTAATATCAAGTAGAATTGGATGTCCCTCGCGGGTTGGTGTAGCGATTGCGATAGGATTCGTCGCAAGGCGTCCATCTCGACCACCGAATGGGGCGACGTAAAGCGCAGTCCCACCAGCATTCACCATCGTAATGCCTACCATACCCGTTTCCGCTGCCATCAATGGATAACTTCCGATACGTCCGATATGGTTACAATTGTAAACACTGATTGCACTGATTGTGCTTGACTTTGCTTTCTCAATTGCCAGTGACATCGCCTTCTGTGCGATGACATGCCCGAATCCCCAATTGCCGTTGATAAGGGCATGTGAAGGCGATTCACGTTCAATTTCCAGCGGTGCCCCGGGTTGAATTAACCCGGAGTTGATGAGGCCAATATACTGTGGGATGCGGAGAACACCGTGTGAATCATGTCCAGCGAGGTTTGAAGCGACGAGCAGTTCTCCGATAATTGCTGCTTCATCGTTTGGAACACCCCCCGCTTCAAAGATGTCAGTTGTGATCTTTTCTAATTGCGTCTGTGTGAAATTTGGCATATACTTTCCGGCTTTCTATGCACTATATAGGCAGGTCGTTCTAATCGCACTTACGATGCTATGTCAAATAACGATGGGAAGTGACGATACGGGTCAGCAGGTTCACGGAAGAGAATCTTTTGACGTTCTGTTAATTCTATACCCTCCGGGAGTGCGACACGATCCCCTTTCCACGCGATATGTGAGACACAGTACTTATACAACAGGGACCGGCGTTCATGCTTTCCATTCCACGCAGCTGTACCGTGCGTCAACGCCTCGGTAAACAGAACTGCTGAACCTGCCGGAACATTCGGAATAATGACTGCCGGGGAATTTTCAGGGGCAGCATCAATCTCTCGTGGCAGTTTAAAATTACTTTTATGACTGCCCGGAATACAACAAAATCCACCGTGTTCGGGTCCAGCATCGCTCAGATTAAAGGTCACAACCACAAAACCATTGAGAATCTGATTATCCCGAAAAGAGTAGTACTCTCCCGGCGTCGCTTTAGCTGTTGGAGAAGTAGCACCGTAATCGGCATGGAGCCGACCTCGCGGCATTCCTTCCCGCATATACATCCCATAAATTCGATCCAGCCGGAAGCAATCCCCTAAGCGGAATTGAAGTATCGGCATAATCTTGGGATGGTCGAGTAAATCGCAAAACAGTTTTCCCCACTGCAGAAAACCGGGACCGTTCGGCGCACTTCCAAATCTTTGGACCTTTCCGGGAGTGGGGAGTTGTTGATCGTCAATGTGTTGGTTGAGTGTCGCAACCTCTTCTGGACTCAAAACATTTTCGATAACAAGGTAGCCTTGCACGTCAAAGAGGTACTGTTGCAACTGTAAATCACTCATAGCCTACCCTCCTGTTAGCCACAGGTTTCAAGCTTAATTGTGAGATTGTTTCGATAAGAGTTAACAATAAATTTAGCATATTAGGCGGCAGACTGTCAAATATATTTTTTCCTCCATCTATAGGTAGGATCTCCGAATCTCGACTCGCGCTGCTGACTGCTGATTGTTGATCATCCATATATTGTAGGTGCGGTTTGTAACCGTACCATTGGAATCCCAATTTGGATACTATATTTTTGACATTGACGCCACACACAATCTATTATAAACTCTGTTCTATCTTCGTACTAACTTTACATAATCAATAAGAGGGGAAGCCATGGAAAAACGAATTCTCGGTCGAACAGGACTTGAAGTGAGTGTTTTAGGAATGGGCGGACTCTTTGTTTCGACGGCTGGTGGCAGGCATCCGACTGATGGACGCAACGCTATCCGGCGCGCTTTAGAACTCGGGGTCAACTATGTTGATACCGCCCCGAGCTATGCCGACAGTGAAGAAGTTGTTGGAGAAGCATTAGACGGCGTGCGACAATCGCACTATCTTTCCACGAAAATCGGTGGGAGACCGCAGCCCTTTGATCCAAAAGATAAACAACTTTTACGTCAGTCGGTTGAAGAGAGTCTACGCGTGCTGAAAAGGGATGTTATTGATATTTTGATGGTGCATGAACCTGATCGTCCTGGGCAATACGATTGGTGGACGAGTCACGAAACATTTGAGGGACCCGTCTGTGAGTTGTTAGCGGAACTCAAAGAGGAGGGCATTGTCCGTTTCACTGGATTAGGCGGCACAACTGCCCATCAACTCCCTGCAATTATGGCAACAGGTGTCTACGATGTTGTGCTGGCAGCGCAAAACTACAGCCTCCTCTGGCGTGAGGCGGCAATCTCAATTTTCCCGGAAGCGAAACGACAGAATATGGGAATTGTCATCGGTGCTCCTTTACAACAGGGCGCGTTGTCACGCCGCCACGCTGAGGTAGAGACGGGAGCATGGTGGCTTAGCCGTCCGCGTCAGGAACAGTTCAGGGCACTCTACCGGTTTTTAGATGAAGTGGGGCTCTCACTGCCAGAGGCAGGGATCCGTATGGTTATATCCAATCCCGATATTTCTGCCGTGTTAGTGGGGGCGAGGTCAGTAGAAGAGGTTGAACAGAATGTGCGTGCTGTTGAAGCAGGTCCCCTGCCTTCAGAAGTGTTAGAACGACTTCAGGAGATAGCGGATATGGTGCCGTTCCGGCCCTTTGAGGAACCTCATAGTTTGGCGTTCGGTAGGAAATACAGCGGTCCAGGGCACGCGCGGTGAAATGCAAAAAAAGAGGCGCGCCCAGAAAGCGCGCCTACGAAAAGAAGTACAGACCGCGAGTAATTATTCCTTGATGTAATCAGACCGCAACTCAAATGTATGGTTCGTCCAGCTGCTTGCTTGGACATCAAGTTCATCTTCAATAGCCATTATAGCTTCCAGTGCCTCAAAGATTTCGGCATCTTCTTGGCTGGCAAATTCCAACGTAACAAGCCGATGTGGAGATTCACCGTTGTAGTTGTCGTAAGAGGCTACCGCTTGAACCTGAGGGGGACTGACCAATGCTTCAGAAACAGAAGCAACCCATTCCAGATATGCTTCTTTTCCACCCAGCGGATAGTTAACAAAAATAACACCTTTAACTGGCCAATCGTCTGCCTCGGTTTTCGCGTAGTCAGAGCGCTCAATAAATGTGTGTGCACTCACCTGAGTTGCGTGGTTGGGCAGATCTTCAAAAACGGCAGCTATCTCTGGACGATTCATGTAGGTCATCGCATCAACAAAACTGTCAAATTTAAACTCAACATATCTATGTGGCGTTACTTCCTCAACATTGTCGTAAGACCTGATCCGATTGACCTCTGCAGGGGCTGTCAGCGTTGGCGCAATGGATGCGATCCACGCAAGATACATATCCTTTCCACCCTCCGGGTAATCGACTAACCAGACTAAACTCACTGGAGCCGCTGTCATATCAGTCATCGTCTCATCCATGGTAGCATCTGCGAACGGGACGTCCAACACAGCTTTTTGTGCCCTGTCACAACCTGATAGGGCAACAAGCGCGATGAGAATTATCAAGGACAGGTTTGCTAATTTCAAAATCATGATTTATTCTCCTTTAAAAAAAAATAAATTAATGGGACTCACCAGGCGGGGTTTCCAAACTATGCTTACGGCTTCCAAATCGGTTCCGGCGCGTGTGCGCGGCAGTTCACCGTGCGAGCGAGAACGAATAAGAGATCTGAAAGCCTGTTTAAACTCCGGACTATTTCCATATTAATGTCTGTTTCGCGTGAGAGCCGAACGACACACCGTTCACTTCGGCGGCATACAACGCGTGCGATATGTAAAATAGCACCGACGGGACATCCGCCGGGTAGAATAAAGTTCTTCAGCGGTGGAAGTTCTGCAGAAAGTGTATCTATCGTGGTTTCCATTTCTGTCGTGAAATCCCCTGATATTCGCATTTCAGAGGCTTTTGAATGTGTTGTTGGTGTTGCCAAATCCGCCCCAATTGCAAACAGGTGATTTTGTACCCGTGCCATCAGGTCGGAAAGGTCGGAGTCGTCAATCAAAGTCTGGGCATAACCGACATAGGCGTTCAGCTCGTCAACAGTACCAATCGCCTCAAATTGTAGCGCGTCTTTCCCTAATCTTGTTCCCCCGTACAGAGCGGTTTCACCAGAGTCACCGAATTTAGTATAGATTTTCATATCTGTCTATTATATACTGAATAAAAAAAGGAGTCAAATTAAATATGCAAATTTCAGGACAATCTATAACAAGTTTTGGCTTGCAAGTTATGCCAAAAGTTGAAAAGGTTAACGTCATCGATTTACGGGTGCCTACCTCCGATACACTCCTCGGTTCCGATCCATTCCACAAAAAACCAAACTATTCTGCGGTCTTAACAACGCTGGAGACGGATACAGGGCACATCGGCATCTCAGTCGCTTTCACCGCCGGTGCCGGAAACGACTGGATCGCTTATGGGGTCAAGGACCTCGCGCATCTCGTTGTAGGTATGGATGTAGAATCTTTTATCACCGATCCAGGGGAATTTCACAGGCTGCTGGTTGATCATCATCAGTTGCGTTGGCTGGCGGACGGGGTCAATCGGATGGCAATCGGGAGTATTGTCAACGCCATGTGGGACGTCTGGGCGAAACTGGTCGATAAACCGCTCTGGAAACTTCTCGTTGATTTGCCGCCTGAAAAAATTGTACAGTCTATCGATTGGCGATATCTGCGCGATGCCCTGACACCTCATGAAGCGTTGGAGATTCTCAACACACACTGGGACAGTCGAGAAACCCGTGAACAGATACTCCGTAGGCAGGGACCCAAGGTATATTCCACCGCAGGCTGGCTCGGTTTAACGGACGAACAGATTATTGGGACAATCGACCAAGTCAAAGCCGCAGGGCTCGACTGTTTCAAAATGAAGGTCGGACAGGACCTTGACTTTGATAAGGAACGACTCGCCTTCATTCGCGAAGCGATCGGTCCGGAAGCACGTTTGATGCTGGATTCAAATCAGATATGGGGGGTCGATGAAGCGATTACGTACATGGAAGAACTGGCGGTGTTCAAGCCGACATGGATTGAGGAACCGACAGCCCGTGACGATGTTCTCGGCTTTGTGAAAATTGCACGTGCCTTAGAGAAACACGGCATCGGTGTTGCTACAGGGGAACAGGTGCCATCACCGGTTGTCTTCAAGCAATTAATCACCTCTGGTGCTATCCAATACTGTCAAATTGATGCCACGCGGTTAGGCGGTGTTAACGATGTATTGGCGGTCATCTTAATGGCAGCGAAGTATAATACCCCTGTTTGTCCGCACGGGGGTGGCATCGGTTTGTGCAATATGATTCAACACTATGCCATTTGGGATCAGATCTGTGTTGCTGCACATTCAGAAACACAGGTCGTTGAATACCTCAATTTCCTCCAAGAGGAGGTATTCTTGCAGCCCATCCGAGTACACAACGGTGCCTATGTTATCCCAACCACTCCCGGTTGGGGACTTGAGATGTATCCAGATTTCGTCGAGCAGCACACTTATCCGACAGGTGCCATCTGGCAGGGCAGAGAAGCATCAGGTGGAATAACGTTCTTAGCGTAACTCGGTAGGCGAGGTTTCCTCTTAAACCAGTCAAAATCAAATGGCTCAGGACTTCGCGCCTTCCGCACTTTCTTTAAAGGCTGCTGCGCCCGCCGTAATCCATCCACCAACGCCCGTCATTAAAAACCGCACGCCTGCGTTTACATACTTTTCAACAGTGGCGTTGGTTGTCAAGGTGCCGGCAGTCCTTCCTGCGTCTTGAATGCGAGCGAGTGCGGAATCAATAGTGTTCTGGACATCTGGGTGGGTAAGATTCCCAATATGCCCCATAGAGGTCGCTAAATCTGATGGCGCAACGAAAAATACGTCGATATGATCGACAGTAAGAATCTCGTCCAGGTTGTTAACGGCTACGATGTCTTCAATCAAGACGATAACGAGTGTCTGTGCATTCGCTACTTCAAAATAGTCGTCTACACCGTAACCTTGACGGCTCGTATACATCCCACGGTGTCCGATCGGTGCAAACTTCGTCCCATCTACAACATTTTGTGCTTCTGCTTTCGTGTTGACGTGCGGGACACAGATGCCCATTGAACCACAATCCAGTGTGCGATAGATAAGCCCTTGGTCGTTGCGATTGACGCGTGTGATAGATGTCATACCCCAGAGATCGCACGCACGCGTCAAATCACCGATGAGTGATGCGTCAGCGTTTCCGTGTTCGCCTTCCAGCCATACGCCATCGAATCCGTTCGGACCGAAAATATCTATATCATCGGCGTTTGTTAACCCTGAAATAACGTATGCCAGATCACCATCTGCTAACTTCTGTTTAACTCGGTTCGGTCTTATTTTCATAAATTTCTCCCTTAAGGTTGTTATCTTGTGTAGGATTGACTACTGACTGCCGACAACGATAGAACTTACGCATTTCCTCTTAAAGTCCCCTACCCCCCTGATAAGGGGGGATATGGGGGGTTGGGGGATTTAGGGGGTTAAATCACTATAAATAACGCCTTTTTGGGTGAAAGATATTGCTGCTTTACCCAATTTGCGTAAGTCCTGAACGAGAAATAAAGGCTATCAATAATCTCGAAAATTGTCCATAAAAAAGTGAAGTGCGCACTTGGAAAGCACGCACTTAGCATTCGGGTTCGTAGTGGTCTTCATTACAATAAATCGGACAACCACGAATCCAGATGTTAACGCTGAAAAGAGGTAATTCTGCCCCCTATTCCTTGTATTAGCTGGAACGTAGCAGGTGAACACCCATCGCGCCATTCAACAACGGGATTGTGGCATCAAGGATAATCCATATCAACGATCGGGTGTGATGACCAACGGCAGTAAAGTCTGCTCCGATACCGCTGATGCCGAACCAGTTCCAGAAGAAGATTATGGCTACGAACAGGAATCCATAGAATTGTGTATTCGCAGCTATGAACTCTTGAACGCTTGCGTCCGCGCCAGCGCGGCTCATGCGAATGTAGCCGAATATTACCCCCAGGATTACCGAAATGGCAGAGAGCCAGTTGATATAGTCCCAGGTAGAACTGTACGGGCTATCTTCGGTAGAAGTGTGGTAAATCGGTTCAAGTACTGTCTGGATGGCGATTATCGCCGCAATGACGATAAGCACAACGCCTATAATTCGCTTGAGGGTTTCCATGATTTTCTCCTTTAACCCGGTTGGGTGTAGTTGAATCTTGTCCCAAGAAACGAAATTGGATATAGCCCTGTTGCTCACGTATTAGAAAAAATTTACCAAATTTACGGGTATTCTACATTTTTTAACATTTTAAGTCAAAGTTTTTTACTTTCATAATTCACCATAAATGTTGACGCTTTCCATACAATGTGGTATTCTTAATGCTAACACCTCATTCTGATTTAAGCTGTTTATGGAGAATGTCCATGCCTACGCCAACCTATCCTGAAATCAAAAAAATGATAAAAACTTTCAGATTCGCGCTAATTTTAGTGGGTTTTCTGGTAGGAGGGATTTGTAATCCCGACGCTCAAAGTGCTCCTTTTACCTACCATTGGGAGATAGACGAAACTCCCGAAGGCAGTGAAAGTGCTACCATTGTTGAACCTGTAGAGGTAACATTGCTGGATGAACCAATACAGGTCGCGTCACATAGTGCGTCTTTACATTTAATGCGAAAGTATTCTGTATATCTTGACGTCGGATGGGATCAAGGTTACGCTGACCGTTTGCTTAAAACTTTTGAATCTATACCACAAAGGACGAATAATCTTTATAATGAAATTCCGGAAATTGATGCATCTATATGGAGATTAAGCGATCGACATATACAGAACGATATTTCAGTAGAATATCATGCTGGACAGCGAATTGTCACTATTACCAGGGAAGCGTTTGTATATGCAAAACCGTTGTTAGCAAAAATAGAAGGGGTCCGGGGGAGGTATTTTTCCAAGCGGCTTCATCGAGCTGTTGTTCGGTTCGTAACAGACGATGGTGCGGATAGATATGCCCTTGGACGCATATTGCAAGAACGCTACGCCGTTAGCGTGAATATCCCCGATTATAGTGAGCTCACAAAGTATACAACTGCTGAACACGCCGGACGTTTTTCTGAATTCAAAAATGAAGAACTGATAGCTATATTATCAATGCTTGAAGAATTTCCATCAGGAATGCTCAAAACACCAGGATTGAAATATCTTGTACGGCGATTGGATGGTACTCCACATCCAATTTATCCAGAAGCACCTGCTGTCGCATGGACGGGTTCAGGGTATATAGAGTTCATGGAATCAGCTTTCAAAGAACAAGCGTTAGATTATATTCATCGTCTTGTACTACATGAGAAGGCACATTTCATGTGGGAATATATGTTTGATGACCAACTGAAGCAAGATTGGATCGAAATCGGTGGATGGTATGAGAACCCTGATGATAAAGATGGTTGGTCGACGACCAAACAGGTCGAGTTCGTTTCTGCATACGCGCATGGCGTAAATCCAGATGAGGATATGGCGGAAAGTATTAGTTTCTATATTGTCAGACCAAATAAGTTGCGCTCACGTTCTCCTGCCAAGTACGAATTTATTCAAAACCGAGTTATGCACGGGACTCGCTATATTTCTAAGATACGCGAGGATTTGACATTTGAGGTCTACAACCTCTATCCTGACTATGTATATCCGGGACGGATTATACGCGTGGATATACAAGTTGAGGGGGAACCGGAAGAAGATAAATTTGTGACGATAGAAGTAGAGATACATAGTGAAAGTGATCTTGATCATGCTTATGAAGGATTTACTAGGATTTTTAGCGGAAAGAATTCTTATATTGATGTTTACCTTTATCCTATCGATTCCAATGGACAACGTGTTGAATCGTCACACATTCTTCGCAGTAATCCAGAAAAAGTATCAAAATATGCCCCGAATGGATATTGGATGCCAGACCAAGTTAGTATAACAGATGCAAATAATAATGCCCGATATGAATCTCGATCTGATTTTGGATGGCAACTCTATATCGATAATCCACTCGCAGACTGTGAACCGCCAGAGTACGTGCCAAATTCACTGAAGCTTTCTTTACGCAAGTCAACTGATTCAGAATCAGTTAGAGAAGGTGGTGAATACCAAGTAGTTAGGGTTACATGGTTAGTCAAGGAAGAAAACAGTCTGAAGCATGTTACTGCCAAATTGAATGATGAAGTTCAAGCAACATATTCTCGGGAAATTTTTGAATATGGGTACGAATTTAATCAGCAGGTGGACGGGATAATAGAGGTATCTGCTAAACTTCAGGTTCCTGATTACCATGAAAGTGGAATGTATGCTGTTAATCATATTGGAATGAGGGATATAGCAGGAAACCCTCGGGGTGTGTACTTTAGCAATTATGAGGGTAGACTGTCAGATAATGATGTGCAAATTGACGAACCACCTGCTACTATTAAGATTCAGACAGCAAGCCCTGATAGCACGCCGCCCGTGCTTGATTTAGAGAATATTACGATTACAGCGGAGCCAACTAATCCTGGAGCACCAAATGGTGAAACGAATGTTCATATTACATTCAGAGTTAAAGACAACATAAGTGGTTATTCAAATTCAGATTTGTATTTGCGGGATCCACTCGGTGTAATGCACCGTGAATGGCATTGGATTTCAAATAGGGATTTCCATACGCTTTATTTTCGAGGGGATCCGACTGTCTATAAGACTTATGAGAAAATAATTCTATTGCCCGTTGGTAGTGTGCCTGGTATATGGGGCCTTGCTGAGATGAAAATAGTGGATAAGGCGCGTAATACTTTACGCGCGGATTTCACTGAAATTGTCCGTTTTGAGGTCGGAGATGCGCCTGTCTATACCCAGTACGATGTAAATCAGGATGGCAAAGTAAACAATGCTGATTTGGGTTTAGTAACAGCAGCCTTAGGTCAAAGCCCTCCTGTAAATCCGCGTACAGATGTTGATGCAAGTGGAACTGTTGATGGAAACGATTTACTACTCGTGATCGAAAACTTTGACGAATCATCAGATGCTGCCCCGTCGGCTATTGAGTTTAAGGTTACTGACCTCAAGCGGGATCAGATTCAAGCACAGATTGACTTGTTACTCTTGACAAATGACAACTCACTCGCAGTGCAGCAGACATTGACATTTCTTTATAATCTCTTGGCATTGGTGTCCCCCGACAGTACACAGTTGTTCGCAAATTATCCGAACCCCTTCAACCCAGAAACGTGGATCCCCTACCAATTAGCCAGCAGCAGCAGCGATGTACAGATTACCATCTATGACATGAAAGGCACTGTCGTTCGCAATCTGGCATTAGGTCATCAATCCGCGGGCTTTTATACCGGTCGAAGTCGTGCGGCGTATTGGGACGGACGTAACGGTTTAGGAGAACGCGTTGCAAGCGGGGTCTATTTCTATCAATTAAGAGCAGATGATATTTCATTCATGCGTAAGATGGTAATTGTGAAGTAACATCTGTGGATATGGCAGCGTCCATTGTAATGACGAGGCATCCATTGGGTAGTGCCTACATAGCAAGGAAATACTAAATTATTATGAGGGAACACCTTAATCCAAGCGAAACCTGGCAGCAGGAAGATGAAAATTTTTCGTCGTGGTTAGCGAGAAACCTGGACCTATTAGACAAGATACTGCGGACAAAACTTGATTTGGAACGCCCTGTTGGGCCGTTTTTTGCCGACATTCTATGCCTTAACAGAATAGATAATTCACACGTTATCATCGCGAACCAATTGGAAAGGACTGACCATAAGCATCTTGGACAAATTCTGACTTATGCGACCGAATTGCAGGCACGCACCATTATCTGGATTGCGACGGAATTTGAGAATGAGCACCGCAATACTCTTGATTGGTTGAATGATAATATGAATGATAATTTTAGGTTTTTCGGTATTGAACTTACTCTAAAACCTACTGATGATTCAGGTTGCATTCCCAAATTCACTGTTATTGCCAAGCCTCAAAATAAGTATCATCAACGGACTGATGATTATTCGGAAACAACGAGTGAATATAGTTCGGAGCCACCCTATTGGTCCGCATTCCGTGAATACTGGGCTGAAAATAGTAGTGTGCTTAAGCCTTGGGAGTGGGATGAGGATAGGCATTCCGACTACTTTGGTTTTTATATCGAAAGTTTTGAGGATATCTGGTTTGCTGCATGGCGCGGGGCTAATCATACACAGATTGCTGCTAAACTCTGTCTGAAAGGGACGGATGCCGAATTATACTTTGACAGGCTAAAAGAACAGCAGCATTCTATTGAAGCTGAATTTGAACAGCGACTTGAATGGGATAGAAGTCCTGGATACAGCCCATTCCCTCAAATAGGTTTATACAATCGTCGTATTACAAGGGACAAAGCAGACTGGCCCAACCAATTTGAGTGGCTACAAAAAACTCTTGAAAAATTAGATAACGTTTTCCGAACACGAATCTCAGAGTGTACCCAAAGTGATTATCGCTCACCGACAACCGCTGCGCCAGAGAACACAAGCTATCAACAGCGTGGTTCAGATTCACAAGGAAATTATGACGACAATTTGGCTAAGAAATATTGGTTTGAATTCCAAAAGTACTGCAATGACAAAGGTATATCTCTGAAACCTCTTCCTCCAGAATTAGGAGCAGTGGTTGAGAAGATGTGTGGTAGCCGCCGAGACCGCCCCTGTTGAGAAAGCCGTACGAGATGACCTTGTGGCAACACTCGGTATCCTCAGTGCTTTAGCTTATGATGAAGCACTCGTGAATCAATTGATAAAGGAGGAGATTGTGCAAGAATCTACTTTTTTCCAACACCACCTTGAAAGAGCGACAAAACGCCTTGAAGCGGAGACAGAACGCCGCACGCAAGAGGCACTTGAACAAGGACTTGAACAAGGACTTGAACAGGGCATGCGGGAAAGCACCATTGAAAGCATCATTGATGTTCTGGAGGTGCGATTCCAGCCCAGTGTCGCGCAAGCCTTAAAGCCAGCACTTGAGAGAGTTACCGAGTTGCGGCAGCTCAGACAGTTACTGCGCACAGCGGCACAGGTACAAACCCTTGAAGCGTTCACGCAATCTTTAATAGCAAACGGCAACTAATTAATACCAATCCTTAAATGTGGAGGTCGGGCATTTGCCCTATTTCGTGCCGTTGGATGCAGAATCTGCACAGTTTTGTGCAGTGTTTCTGAACATTTCGCAAAGAACCTCGCCAGAGTAGTCCTGTACCGACTGGCACAGAATTTGCTAAAAACTAAACGAAGGGAGTTTTTAAATGGAAACCGAACAAAAATATCGTGTTGCACCACCCGGTTTTACCGCGGAACAGTGGAAAACCTTTAACGAAGATGGCATTATCTTCATTGAAGATGCCATCTCCGATGAAGAAATCGAAACCTATATTGACGCAATAGACCGTGTCGCTGCTACCAATCCTAAGTATACACCAGGTGGCTATCTCGGCATGCAGAATATCGTTGAACGCGATCCTGTTTTTGCCGGATTAATCGATCATGAACGGCATGTCGGTTATGCGTATGACCTTTTCGGCGAACTCCTCAAACTCCATATAAGTCAGTTTTTCTTGAGACCTCCTGGCGGCAAACAATACAACCAATGGCACCCTGACGGTGCACGAGCATTACCCTATGGCGTGTTTTCGCCCAACTTGCCGTTGCAAATCAAAGTAGGGTATTGGCTAACCGATCTGCCGAGACCGAAGATGGGCAACCTTGTTGTGCTACCCGGAAGCCATCGTCATCAGTACATGGACGGCTACGACACACATGAAAGCATTCCTGGGGAAATGGTTGTCCGCCCGCGTAAGGGGACAATGACGGTAATGCACTCCAGCATCTGGCATCGTGTAGAGCCGAACGAAAGCGATGTGGTACGCTACAATATCTTCGTCGCCTATTGCCCTTCGTGGCTAACGCCAGCCGACCGGTTCCATTCCTCACCAGAGTGGTTGGAGACGCTCAACCGTGAACAACGGATCATCATGCGAAGCTACAGCAACGCCTATCATAACGCCAAGCCACCAGCGTCTGAGTTCCCACTTTTCCTCGAACGCGACACGGGTACTGAAACGGATGCAGAGGCGTATCTCGATCACGTCCAATTGCACCGTCGCAAACGGCAGACAATGCCTGAAAGACTTGCTGCTTTGTGAAAGAACGACATTTTTAACTCTTAACTGGTAGCAAACCATCTATAAAGGCATCGAAAACTGATTTTGGACAACGGACAAAACCGATCAGAGACCCAATTGTTAAAAATATGAAGACACTATTCCTCAAAGACATGCGGTATCGTCAAGCAAGAGTTGTACTAACAGCTCTCGGTATCACCGTGCTGATTTCGCTCATCTTGTTGTTAGGCGGTATAATGAACGGCATGCGTATCCAAGCACGCCAATACGTCGAATCGACAGGGGCAGACCTCTGGATTTCTGCTGAAGGTTCTGGTGGTGCCTTTATCGGGTTCTCTCTCGTTGTTGAGGAGTACATGGCGTTCCTGAATGCAGGACAGGGATTAGTCCCGAATTCTGCGTCTCCGCTCATTTTTGCACAAGCCCGTCCCACTGTCCGGGGGAAATCCACCAAAGCGATTGTTGTCGGCTACAAACTCGGACAACTCGGTGGACCCAAACGAGCCATTGAGGGGAGAATGTTTACACCCAGTAACTTTGAAGACTATAGACCTGAGGACCCAGTCCCTTATGAGGTGGTGGTCGATGAAAAAATGGGTTTGGAGATCGGTGAGCAGATT
The DNA here is from genome assembly GCA_022826805.1 of Candidatus Poribacteria bacterium. Classification (GTDB taxonomy): domain Bacteria; phylum Poribacteria; class WGA-4E; order WGA-4E; family WGA-3G; genus WGA-3G. The sequence continues at coordinate 206,537 of JAJDUH010000045.1, read as the reverse complement.
ACACTCGGCGATGAAAAGGTGCGGGTTGTCGGGAAAACGAGCAGTCTGATGTTCGTTTTGGACACGCCGCTCCTCTTTATGGATGTCCGCATCGCTCAGAAGCTTTTACTCGGCAATACACCGCACGTTAATATGATGATTGCCAAAGTCAATGAGAATTTTCCGATTCCAGAGGTGGCAACCCAATACGATGAATTTGAAACGATTGAAACGCGCACCTTAGGACAGACAGTGGGGAACATCATTGAATACTATGTTGATGAACCGATGAAGGCGGTGCAATTCTTGCGAGTGATGCTTTGGTTGGCAGCGGGTATTCTTGTTGGCATGATTACGTATGTAACGATGCTTGAGAAGACGCAGGAAATCGGAGTGTTGAAAGCGATAGGTGCTGCAAATAGCTACGTCATGTCGCTCCTGCTAAAACAGGTCGCGCTGATGTCCGCTGTCGGTGTGATCCTTGGACTCGCCCTATCTTACGTTTTTGCAGCAGCGGCACCCATTTTCGTTAAGATCAATTTTGTCGAATCAATCATCGTTGCGTGCATCAGTTTTATTGTGTGTTGTGGCAGCGGTTATTTGGCGGCGCGGAAGGCAATCACGGTGGATCCAATGATTGCCTTCCGCGGTGAGATTTAATTTTTTAATTATTGAATCTGATCTGCTGCGTCCGTTGTCCTTGCAGTATTCTAATTGTGAACAAGCCTTCTATAATTTGAAACAGGTTTTTCACCAATTTTAGAGCAATGCTGGGAGGTCATCGTCCAGACACGATCGCTAAAAGGGTACATAAAGTATGGCAGCAATAGTAGAAGGGAACGGCTTAACCAAACGGTTCGGTACAGGCGACGCAACAGTCGTCGCTATTGATTCGGTTGACATTACTATCGAAGCGCGAGAACTCGTGATGATTATGGGCGACAGCGGTTGTGGAAAGACAACGCTAATTAGTCTTCTCGGCTGTATTTTAACGCCTGATGCCGGTCAGATCCGTATTGATGGTGAACCGATTAACCCCGCCGGGCAAGATATGAGTATCATTCGCCGCGAGAAGATCGGGTTCGTATTTCAGTTGTTCCACCTACTCCCCTACCTCACTGCGCTCGAAAACGTCATGGTAGCGATGGATCTCGCTCGGACACAAACCGAGGAAGCAGAAAATCGCGCAATGGAACTCCTCACGCAGGTCGGTTTAATTGAACGACTTCATCACCGTCCCGCCCAACTCTCCGGCGGTGAAAAACAGCGTGTCTCTTTTGCCCGGGCACTCGCCAACCAACCGAAAATCATCTTTGCCGATGAACCGACTGCTAACTTAGATAGTCGCCAGAGCGATAATTTGATGAGCCTGATTCAAGAACTACGTCAGGAATATCAAACGACTGTCGCCATTGTGACACATCACGAAGGATTAAAGAACAACGCCGATCGTATTATCCAGATGAAAGATGGAAGGATTGTCGCTGTATGAGTGTGAACAGCGTTTTCTCAACTGGGAAAATCCGAAAGTGTCTTTCTGTATCCTCAACAATTGCCATTTTATTGCTTTTTCTCATCCGATCACTTCCTGCCCAAAATGAACCGCAAACTGCCCTTGCCGAAGGAGACAAAGGTCTATCGGCGATGGGACACTCCGATTTTCTAACAAGCGGATTGTACAGCGGCGGTTTAACCTTTATTAACGGTGATGCTTATGTTCAACTGCAACTCCAACCCGATATACCACTTGGAAAAATCGGTGTCGGATTAGATCTAATTTTACTCTACAACCCGTACGCAGAGGGGGCAGAGCCTCAAATCCTCGCTGAGGATGGCGAATCGTGGGACAGTCCAAGCACTTGGTTAAGGCTTGTCCGTTACATTCGCTACGGACAGCCTTATGATCCATTCTATTTTCGCTTCGGGGAATTGGACTATCTGACAATTGGGCACGGTTCGATCATGTCAGGTTATTCTAACTATGACCGACGCGGATTGCGTGTGAATCTTAGAAATTCTGAAAATCGTTTCGGAGCTGAGACGATGCTCAATGACATCGGCAATCCTACAATTTTCGGTGGACGTGTATTTTGGCGTCCGTTCCAACGGGAAGAGAATAACAATATGCTGACTCGGTTTGAACTCGGTGCCACCTATCTCACCGACATAAACCCGGATTTTCAGGAAGTAGGGGAGGAACCGTTGAGTGCGGTTGGACTTGATGTGGGATTTCCGATCTTTGAAACGAGTACTTTTCGGCTTGACCTCTATGACGATATAGCGTTTCTGAATACTTTATCTGAGACGTCGGCATCAGAGGAATTGTTAACAAATCAACGGTATGAAGCCCGTATGGGCTTCCCCGCCCTTATCAGCGGGGAAGAAAACCTCACGGCGACGAACCTCGCATGGGGCAATGCTGTCGGTGTTGGTTTCAACTTTACCCAAGCGATTTTCAAAATTGAATACCGCATCTTCGGAGATGGATACACGCCTTCCGTATTCGATTATACATACGAATCGGCGAAATCGCTATCACCAGTGCCTGATATACCACAATTTTTCGGCTTGGAAACAATAACGGAACCCAGACGCGGTTTCTTCTCACAGTTTATCTGGCATCCGTTGCCGCAAATTCATTTCTTAGGTACACTTGAGGATTACACCAACAGCCAACCCAAACTCTATATGGGGATTACAGAATCAGGCTTAGTGCCGCGTCTTTCGTTGCGGGCGTTCTATACGAAACGGGATATTGGCGAGGCAGGCGAGACAAATTTCGTTGTGGATCTTTTCGATTTGGACGAGAAGTCGGCATTCAGTGTAGAGGTTCGTTATGAAATCTTACCACCGTTTGAAACAATTGCTATCCGCGAATACACGTTCAGACGTGTTGAAACAGCAATGGGTAGCTCCCAATTTGAACCAATTCACAAAACCTCATTCATGGTAGGTATTAGCACGGATTTTTAGAACGCTTACAAATACACGGAGAAAACTTTTCTTCACGTTTTTACTTCAACTTTAATCTGCTCATCCTCGACAACCACTGGATACGTCCTGATAGCGAGACGTGGATCCGTTTGGCATTCACCCGTTTTTGTATCGTAAGCGTAGCCGTGGACAGGACAAACAGCGATGCCCCCCCGAATTCTACCCCTACCCAGAGACCCCAGCGCATGCGGACAGGTGTTATCCACAGCACAGTATTCACCATTTTCGTTGAAAATAGCAATCCGTCTTCCGTTGACCGTAAACGCTTTTCCGCGTCCTTCGCGAATAGCAGACGTTTTCGTGACCGTTGTCCAATCTGACATTTTTTTTACTCCTTAACGCTTCCTAAAGTGATCCCTTGTACAAATTCACGCTGCATCGCTAAAAACAGGATAACAATTGGCATAAGAGAGAGCAGCGTCCCTGCCATCAGCATGCCGTAATCTTGGCGATAGATGCCGACAAGATTCGCTAACCCGATCGGTAGCGTGTATTTCGCCTCATCCCGTAAAATGATAAGAGGCCAGAGATAACCGTTCCACGAACCCAGAAACGAATAAATAGTTAGCGCACCGAGTGCCGGTTTGATGATCGGTAGAACAACCCGGTAATAGATACCAAACTCTGAACACCCATCAATGCGTGCAGCATCCAGCAATTCCGACGGAATCGAGACAATAAATTGGCGCATCAGAAACACTCCGAACGCACCCACTGAAAATGGAATGACAATTGCCTTGTAACTGTTGAGCCATCCGATGTCATACATCAATCCAAATAAAGGAACAAGCAGCACCTGAAAAGGCACCATCATGGACGCCAGCAGGATACCAAACAGGATTTTCTGACCGCGAAAATCATACTTTGCAAACGCATAACCACCGAGGGAACAGAAGAACAGCGTCAATAAGGTTGAGGCAGTGGCGATGAAAACGCTATTAATAAAATACTGATTGTAGGGGACGGTCTTCCATAAGTTACGGTAGTTTGAGGTAAACTTATCCCACACAATTGATAGGTAACCCGGCTGATGGATCGTCAGTTGCAGGAACAATTGAGTTTCAGTCCCTGTTCCTGTTGTTGTCAGACTTTCAATGTTCGTTTCCACCTGCTCCATCGTGATGTGCGATGCCTCCAGTTCACCGGGCGTCCCGTGCAGTCGCCATACCCCATCTTTCCACAATTCACTCTCTAAAATAAAAGAGCGAGTCGGTTGATACGTCGTGCTACGGGTATTGCCAGTAGATGGTAGCACAGAAACCGTTAAATCAAGGTGATGGTACGAGGCATCACCACGGATAGGCAAGATGACGCGCCGAATCCGTTCAACTGGAATCGGTGAGGAGATACTGGCTGTCATGCGAACGGTTTTGCTGTCTCGGAACTCGTAAGATAAATTCGCTGCAGTTTGAGAATCCGAAGATGTACGAATGCTTGTCCCTGTCTCTGCTTTCCACCTCACAGATTCAATCGGTGGACGATTGAAGTCGAGATCTTCTATCTGGAGAGTCCCCACCGCGACTTCGCGATAAACCGATCCCCAAATTGTATCAACTGCTTCTGGAATAATCGCTTCCTGCACCGCAGCGACAATTGACTCCCTTGTACCATCCCACACTGCATCTGGCAAGCTTGTCACCAGTTGTTGCCATAAACCTTCCACGATTTCCGCTTGTAATTCCTTGGACGGAACATAATTGGAAAGTTGCGCGTTCGCTGCGGCGTGTGCTTTCGCTTGGGTCCAAACGGTCTGTGTGAGTTCTGGCACTAATGTCTCCCACACCATTTCGTCCGCTACCGCATCCGGTTTTTCTATGTTCCGATAAGCATTTTCGACAATATATGGAGATGATTCAACGCGCTGCGGAAAACTTGGAAACAGCTGAATCGGGACAGCGAAAATCTCATTTGCCGTTTTAAATGAAGAAGTCAACAGCCATAACATAGGTATCATCGTGCAGAAGGCTGCACCTACCAAAAGAAGGTAGCCGATACCTCTGGAAACTTTAATTACAACACGTCGATTACTATTTTTTTCGTTCATCCTATAAGCCCAATTCCGATAAATCCACTGTGCGTGCCCGTTGAATGTCGTCTTGATACTTAAAGACGCAGCCAAGCGTTTCAGCAACGACATCAGCATCCAACTGTGCCTTGCCGAGTGCGACGAGTGCCAACGCCCAGTCCAGTGTCTCCGCTACACCGGGTTTCTTGTAGTAATCCCCTTGTCGCCAAAGCTGCATTATCTGACACAACTGCTCCGCAAGGTGTTCGTCAATATCTGGCAACTTCGTCTGAACGATTGCCAGTTCTTTCTCAATACTCGGATAGTCGATCCACTGATAGAGACAGCGCCGTTTGAGGGCTTCGTGTACCTCGCGCGTCCGGTTTGAGGTAAGCACAACATGCGGAATATGTTTCGCTCGGATTGTACCAATTTCCGGGATCGTTATCTGGAAGTCCGACAGAATCTCAAGCAGAAACGCCTCAAATTCGCTGTCACTCCGGTCCACCTCGTCGATGAGTAGAACAGGTGGGACATCATTGTCGCTCTGAATAGCCTCCAGTAGCGGACGTTTCAGCAGAAACGCCTCACTGAACAGGTCTGTCCCGATGTCTTCTTTGTCGCGTCCTCGTGCTTCATCAATGCGGAGCTGCAAAATTTGCCGTGTATAGTTCCATTCATACAACGCACTGTTTGCATCCAAACCTTCATAACACTGCAATCGGATAAGTTTGGCGTTTGTTGAATCCGCAAGTACTTTAGCGACTTCTGTCTTACCGACACCGGGTTCGCCTTCCAGAAAGATAGGCTTTTTGAGGTGATGCGCCAGATAGAGGGTCGTCGCCAAACCCTTATCTGCGATATACGCATGGTTGGCACATACGGCTTGAACGTTTTCGATGGATGTGAACATTGTATCAGATGTAATCGGTAGCCTTCCTTTCATCTTGCAAAATTTGGGACGTATTATAATACCAAGCTCACGTTACGCAAACAGTTGTCCCACGGGACAGGCAAATCCTGGCACGACATCCTCACCTGTCAATGTGGTTTCGTGTGTCAGGGTCTCGATGTCATTCTCAGAACGATACACCGTCACTGCTTTGGCGACAGGATCAAGTACCCAAACGAGACGGGTCCCCGCCTCCAGGTAGTCGAGCGCCTTGCGGACAACACGCGAGTGAACATCTGATGGCGGCACCACTTCAATCGCCAGATCAGGCGGTATCGGGAACGCTTTGTCTTCGTCAACATCCAGTCGGGGGGTTGAAACGAACGCCACATCCGGCTTCATCATGCGGTCGCCAACTTGAAATATCGTCTCTGCCGTATACAATTCCCCCAACCCATTTTCGTAGACATGTGAGTACAGATGTCCTATAACTTTTGCGCTAATCTTACCGTGTCTTCTCGTGGCTGGTGACATCGGTATTAATTCGCCCTTCGCGTATTCATATCCCGGGACATCGTTCTCAAAAAATTCTTCTAACGTCATCGTCGTGGGGATCGGCAGGTGCCTTTCTGACGGTGACTTCAGGACTAATGTCCCGTCAATGTATTCATATCCTGGGACATCATTCTCGAGAAATTCCTCTAACGTCACTGTAGTCGGTACTGACTCCGGAATTTCTGGCGCGGCTTTGTGAGATGCTTTCATAGTTTTTCCCTCCCTAATGTATTTACGGGACAACCTTTCAATTTTCCTGTAGGGCGCGTTCATAATCTTCTCGGTAATCAATATCCCGCAACACCCGATCTGTATCCACAGTGACATAGTGAATATCGTCGCTATATTTCTTGAACAGGGTCCGCACGCCCCCACTGTCTGTTCCCAAGGCAAGGATTTCGCCAGCATACCGTTGATGAAAGACAACCGGATGACCGCGTTTGTAATTGTAACTGGGGAGAGCGATACCCTTGTCTGTCTGAACGTATGCATCAACAACCCGATCAATCAGTGCAGAAGTGATAAAAGGTTGGTCTACCAACATCAAGGCAAACGCATCGCTCTCCTGTAGTCCCCGAATACCAGTCTGTGCTGAAGTTAACATTCCCTCGCGGTAATTAGGGTTAAAAACAGTGCTAACAGGGCGTGTTCCAAGCTGCTCTCGGATCTCTGATGCGCGATGCCCAACGACGACGATAACCTCATCGAACTTCGCACCGAGCATGCTGTCCACAACGGTCTCAACGATGGTGCTTTCTCCAAAAGGGAGTAACTGCTTCGGTTCCCCCATCCGAGAGGAAAGCCCGGCTGCAAGAAGAATTCCAGAGATGAAAGGAGACGAAGACTGCGTCATGTTTAATACCGAATTCCGAAGCTTTTGTATTCTCCAGTGAAGGCACGTTCATCAATTTCGATTGAATCAACCCTCGCGTAACGGGGTCCTTTCCTCAGTAAGTCAACTAACGCATCCAACTGCGCCTTATCACCTTCCGCCACGACCTCAACTTTACCGTTTGCTAAATTCTTAGCGTAACCGGTAACACCAAGTTGTGATGCGTTGAGTTGTGTAAAATTACGGAATCCTACACCTTGCACCTTACCGCTGATGAGCACGTACAGTTGCATCTTCTGGTTGACCTCAATCGTGAGTTTGACAGATGTCCCAAGTTCTGGAAGCAGTGCATCGTTCTTCTTATAGATATTCTCTTCTGACGATTCAGGAAGCGGGTTCTGAAAGAGCGCACTCGCATCGAACACTCTTAAAGCCACAATGTCATTGCTCATAAACGCCTGTGGTATCATTGCATCTTCGTCTTCACTGTCGAGGTCCGGCACGATACGTGAACCAGAATAGACCCAATCAACCTGTTGCAGGGGCTTATTCGTTTTTACGTTATAAATGAGTTCTTCGGCACGAACCTTTTTCATTTTATCGCCGTCTTTCCACTCGACAGAGATAGTGAATGCGGTTCCTATTGGGGGCGTTGGTGCGTCTTTTGCCATGTCGTAGCCGGGCGGGGCACCTATTTCAACGCCGAGTTTGTCGATTGCATCGTAAATCTCTTTCGCTGTCGCGTGCACAACGATGATACTCTCATATTCCTTGCCATCGCGTCCACAAACAAGATATTCAACCGCGCCCCTTAAATGTGATTCGTATTCGCCGAGTGCTTTAGAAATTTCACCTGTTAGCACAAGCCGCTTCTCTGCTTCCATTACCTGCAAATGCCCGTCTCCCCAGCCGATACTCGACAGCACAACAAGGCAAACGATTAAACAGAGTTTGATTCCCATCTTCCTCATGGTATCCCTCCTTTTTTGTAGTTGTCAGTTTTAATAGTTTTCGGTCGTCAGTCCGTTCCGCTTCGCTCCACTTTCGGTTGTCAGTTAAGAAGTAAAGATGTAAAATTCACCTCTGTCTGGCGTACTTCAAACAAGGATAGATTGTTACCGAAAAACCTCTTTAACCGATAACTGAAAACTGAAAACTGAAAACTATTAAAAAGTATAACGCAAACCGTTAAAAATTTCTACATCATGTTTTCGGATACCCGTAGGCGGTTCATTGTCGTAGCGAAAGTTGACACGCAGCGGAAACGCCAATTGCGTCGTTAGTCGGAACGTAATACTCCCTTCAAATAGAATCCGATAATCTTGAAAATGCCGAAGGTGGAACTGATAATAACCCGTCGCGCTGGTTGTAATACGTTCATCTAATTGCCATGTCCAATTGATGTAGTTAGTCGAACGGACCAGACGGGTCGTAATTTCGCCGAGTGATTTATCGTTAATACGCTCGTGTTCCCACATCGCACCGATACCGAGATAAACGTTAAATCTGGTGCTTGATGGCTGTAAGGCGAGTCGGACACCACCACCTACCAAATTCCGGTCATTTAGCAAAATAGATTCGTTGAACTGTTTTTGGACGAAGGATTCAAAAAGGAGATGCTCCGTTGATCGCCAAATAATTCGAGCGTGTGCCATGCCTTTGTTTATAAAAAACGTGTCGTCTTTCCTGCCCTGTTGGAGACTTCCGAAAATAAAACTTTGATAGTTCTTTGACAAATAGTCAGAACGAAATCGCGTCCGCGCTGTCAGCAGGTCTGTATTTCCAGCGCGATAGGTTAAATCCAAAGCGACACTGTTATACCAACCCGGTTTCAATTGCATCTGCCGCATCGTTTCGTCAGTAAAGATATTAACTTGGGCTGCAAGCAGGGAACAGAGCGTAAGACATAAGACGAAACAGACACCGAAAATTCTGCATCTATATCCGCTCTGGTTGTATTCAACGTGTATCATCTTTTGTCTTTATCAACTATACCTTATGCTAACTAAAGTTTGGACGTTATTTTCGGGTGTGTAAATATTTTGGCAGTTTCCTATGTAACAGGATTTACACAAATTGCGGAAATATCCGACATTTAGACGCAAAACGCATCAGTTTCTATCCCTTAAACCCCCTAAATACCGCTTATCAGGGGGACTTTAAGAGAGAGTGCGTAAGTCCTATGTAACCTAAACTTTGGACAATTTTTAGAGGGTATTAACTATAGTAAAACGAAAAAATAAATAGACACTTTTTTCCCTTGGTAGGTGCGGTTTCCTGACCGCACTCGGTGCAGAGTGTCCAATTATAGTGAATTCCAAAAATAAGTTTACGTTCCCATTTTTGACGAAATGTGTCTGTTGACATCTTGGACACTGCTTCATTGTATGCTCTGGTAGCGTCGGGTTTGTTTTCAATGAAGATATAGGTTTTAGACAGATAGGTCAATGAAAAAATTAGTCTAATTTCTTCATTGCCGCCTTTCGTCATAAATGTTATTATTGTTATCGTTGAAATGAGGCGGCGAGCTTTTGAGTTGATTATTGTCGATGCTGACTATGACTCGGACGCTTGTCGGGCAGAGATTACTGCCAGAGGTGCTGAAGCTGTTATTCGTCCTCGCAAAAATCGGACTGAAGATCGTCCTTATGATGAAGTTTTGTATAAACTTCGTATAGAACGTTTTTTTCATCGTTTGAAACAGTATAGCCGAGTCGCGACGCTCTATGATAAATACGCCGTCCGATACCTCGGATTCGTCTATTTTGCTGCTATACTTATCACTACTAAAAAATGTAAACACTACGTAGACCTTGATGGGTGGGTCGTGATGCTGACTTTGAAGGAGAAGCTGTCTACATGAATGCTAATACTCACGTCATCTACTTTGATGTGGAAACTCAACACTCTGCACAAGAGGTTGGCGGTTGGAAATATGTCGAGCGTTTAGGACTTGCGCTCGCGGTTACCTATGATACACGAGACAACAATTATAGAATCTATGACGAGACATCTGTTGCCAATCTGGTAGAAGCTCTCCACACTGCTGACCTTGTCGTCGGTTTCAATCATCTAAATTTTGATTACAGGGTTCTCTCAGCATATACAGAAACTGACTTTCAATCCCTACCCAACTTTGATATGCACGCCCAACTTTGGGAGCAGGAACGCCTCCGTGTAGGTCTTAATAAACTCGGTCAATATACGCTCGGTAGCGGAAAAACTGCAGACGGATTGGACTCCATACGCTGGTGGAGACTTGGACACACAGATAAAGTCGCTGAATACTGCAAGCAGGATGTGGCACTGACCAAGGATCTCTTTCTGCACGCTTGTAATAAAGGCTACCTGCTATACGAATACCGGAACCGTGCAAGAAGATTTGATACCGAGCATTGGTCAGAAAAAGCCAGCGTCTTAGCTGGCGAATCCATGTCCGATGCTGTATTACAGAAAACTTTTGACCAGCCTGTCAGGTTTGTGACCTATTCAGGTATCCGCGATCTATCCGCAATCAAAACTGTAGAACATCAGGTATCGGGCAATGAAAAGAAAACAGGGGGTTGGGTAACGCTCGATAAGTTCCATATTTTGTTTGCATTCGCTGCTGAAAATATGGAGGCTGTCAAACCGAAAATAAAAAAAAGACAGACAGTATATTCGCAGAACCTTCCTCCCATAAGTTCTCACGAAGAAATTAAGCACAAAAGCGATAAGGTTTTCGCCGAAGCATTCCAGCGGAGATCAAGAGTCACAGTCGTCACTCGCGCGGGGTATGTCCTGCGGGGTTATATCCAGTCCTTTGACCGTGATGTGTTATATATGCGAATCAGCAGGAACCTTGTAATTGTTTACCGACATGGGATACTGGAATTTCAAAACCAAGATCAACAAACGATAAATTTGTGATAATGATTTATCGGGTATCAAGAATTTGTTTTGATTATTCATAATTCTCATTTTAGGGATTTTAGGGGCATGCATCGGCGGCGCAACCGGTTTCCGCTTGTTTCTCAATGACCTCATACGCTCCTTCCATATTTGGGAATTCTCTACCGTCCGTCACGAGATAGAGTTCGCGCTCAGCACGTGAGAGGGCAACATACATCACACGCGCCATTTCATAGACACTTTCCTCTGGGTTTGAGCGACTACTACTGTGTCCAAAAAAACTGTAGCCGTCTACAATGACGATGGGTGACTCCATACCTTTTGCTTGATGCACAGTCATTACCTGTGCTGATGCCTCAATCAATTCTTGATAAGTTGGAATGTGATCATAGCGTGTTAAGACACGACCGAGAAAAGAGACATCGGCACTGACACTGTCCGAGTGCCAATTGATACTGCTACCCTTGAAAATACCGTATTCGCCTTCAGGTGATCTTCCAGACTTATTTCCGATATTTTGGACTTGCGATGCCAGTGTGAGAGGATGGACTTGATCGCGGAAATCGAACAAGGGTTCTAATCGGGATTCAAGGGTAAAGTCGCCTACGCGTCCCAAATCTGCCAATGCCTTTTTCCCAATCCCGTTAAGATGTGCTGCAGCGGCTAAAGTGTTTTCCCATGTAGGTTCCTCCAAGAACGCCATGACATCAAGGATACGAGTGACAATCGGTTTCCGCACGCAAAATATACGTCTCTCACCATCTTCGGCAAACCGTACCGTCTTCACATAGGGGATGCCTATCGCCTTTAATGCATAGCAGTTCTCTTGGACCATACGATTCGTATAGGAAAGCACCAATACCTCTGCTGGTTCTGATATGTGGATTTCGGTCAGGCGTTCTTTCGTTTCAACGACTGGACCATTGGCATTGACGGCAGATGGAAAAACGTAATTAGTATCTTGATACTTTTCGACGACCGCACGCGATACCTCTACGATTTCAGGTGTGGATCTATAGTTTTTATCGAGTAAAACCTCATACGCCTCTGGAAACCCCTCACGAAATCGTTTGAGATTCCGCGCATCGGCACCCCTAAATCCATAAATCGCTTGGTTGTGATCGCCGACAACAAATATGTTTTGGTGTTCCGAGACAATTCGCTGTGCGATGTCAAACTGGACAGGGTCGGTATCTTGAAACTCATCGATGAGCAGGGCATCATACTGGCTTTGCAGACTCCTCAGTGCCTTTGGTGAAGACAGAATGATGCGGTGTGCCCACAGGGTCTGTGATGTGAAGTCGAGGAAGGCGTAACGTCCGACGAGTTGATGATATGCGTCTATAAAATGCGATTCTAACAGCGGATCGCCGCCAGAGAATTCCGACACCATATAGCGATAATCAGGATGTAGTTCGTCGGCGACCTGTAGTTTGTATCCGAACACTGCCTGCACATAGTCTCGAAATCGACACAGTCCTTCATAATTACCGAGCAACGTGAGTTCCGGCATACCGACATCGACAAAACCGTGGACAGGGCGCAGTTCGCGTTTAATATCGTCAAATGCCCATACGATACGTTGATAGCCTTCAGCGGTGAAATCCAGTTCAGGGTGCATGCGTTGTGAAAATGCGACGCAGGCATATTGGAACGCTATCCATAGCGCGACATCAGGCGTAAGTCGCCCATCCCTCTTATACCAATCCAGATGTGGCTGATTTTCTTTCCGTTGAAATGAGTGCCAACAGAAAGGCATCAGGACACCTGCAGCCTCGCAGAGCGCGACGAGTTCCGGCTCCCTATGAAAATGATCATCTATGATACTGCGACAGAGCGAGTGAAATGTAGAAATGCGAACGTCTCTCACACCGTCGCCATTCAGACGCTCGCGCATCGTCTGTGTGCCGTTCTGTGTGAACGTCACTGCCCGAATCCGAGAAGGTGTAAGATTGTGAGTGTAGAAAAGGTGTTGGATGCGGTTAGTTAATACGCGTGTTTTGCCGGAACCGGGTCCAGCGAGGACACTTACGGGACCGAGGGGTGCTGTAACTGCCTCACGTTGCGATGTATTTAGGTTATCCAAGTATCTCATTTATGTTCCTTTTATGTAAGTATGATAAAAAATAGATGCGTCTTATAGAGAGAACCACTACTACAAAGTTCTCTGTACATATAATAACCCAAGTTGCCAAGATAGCAACTTGGGTTAATTATAGGACTCTTTCGATTAATCCTCATCAACAGAATATAATGCTGGCAAACTTTTGATGATGTTTACTGTCTCAAGGCTTACGGTGATGACACGCGCTATCAAGTCTACAATGTAGCGCGGATCTTCCTCTCGATTTGGATTTCTGACAATATAACTCCCTTTATACTTTTTGGTGTCTTTATCCACCTTGATTCTGTACTGGTCGATTATCCACTCTAATGCCGATCGTTTGCCCAACTTGTAGTCGTATGCCTCAACCGGAATATCTTCAATGGTCAAGAAATCGTTGTATTCAATCCGCGTTTTGTCTTTAGACAATCTCATCTTTTCAACGCATAAATCTAAAGGCATATTCGGCGTTTCTTTGAGTGTCAGTCCTGTGTATTTTGGAGCAGACTCATAGTTGATATGAAGATCCGCTAGCTGCTCTCCAGCTTTCGCAAATGCCCAGAAATCCTCAGATAAAGGGATACGAGGAAGGCTGCGCTTGAGATCTTCCCGATACTTCTCTCGATAATCTGGATGGTGTAGAATGCCATAGTTATAGTAGAAGATGTCCCACTTGCTTATTCTGTTGTCACTGTAGTTGTTCTGAAACTTTTTTAAAGCCCAGTCAGTGATGTTTTCGCGAAGGTTTGCCCCATTCTTATCATAAGTGTAGAAAGGGAAGCACTGAAAACCATCACTTGATGCAAGTGTATGGAGGTCCGGGATCAGATTTGCCATGAGAACATTGAAACCTGAGCGAAACCCGTGATCACTGACGATTATCACTTGATTTGTCGTTTCTGTTTCAGAGGTCGGAAATATAGTAGGAAACTGTCCGAGGCTGTCGATTAGAATTTCGTCAAGAAATAGATTAGTCTTAGTAAATGGGCGGTATAGGGATGTCCTTATCTTGTGGTTAGCATATTTGGTGATTGCCGCTCGCTTTAGTTTCCTCTTTAAGTCGCGGCTCCACTTTATTTTGGTAGCATTGGATAAAACAAAATCATCAACCTTAGGAGCTGGAACGTTTTCACTTTTCGATTCAATGACCTGACGTCTCCAGCGATCTACCTCTATTGTATAGGTTTCCAACATGCACTGAACATTACCGCGAAGAGTGTCTTGATTGAAGTTGTAAACCCAGAAATCCCGATTGGTTGATACACCGAGGCTGAAGTTTTTGAAAATCACACCCTCTGTGGTTTCTGCTGTGCCCTTTTCCTCTTTCGCCTCTTTAGTTCCAATCGGGATGAGAGTATCAAAATCGTCGTGGAGACCCTTAGTGAGCCATGTGTGTTTTTCATCGGGTTGGATCTCTTCCCATGTAATGTTGCCTACGTTATTATGTGTCTTAAGGAAATGAAACGTCTGTGCCTTACTCAAAAGTTCTGTTTCATCATTGTAAAAGATATGAGGAGAATCAACGGGTTCTTCGGTCCTCACGAGCACAGCGATACTCACACCTACTGTAATACCGAACACATTGGAGTCGCCCTGTCCTTTACGCATGTTTCCACCTAAATTAAGCAGATATAGGGCATTGAATTCTTCAGCAAGGTGTTTGCGCATCCCATCAAACGTCCAGTCTGCAATAAAACTGTTGTTTGTTACAAACGCAACGATACCAGAGTCCCCAATTCGTTCTGATGCCCATCGGAATGCTCTCACGAACGGATCATATAGGTTATACGGCAATTGTGCTTTGGAATCTTTTACATACGTATCCTTGATCTGTTTGTCAAGTGCCTTGTATGGACGATTTTTGTTATTGTCATTTTCATTCTGTTGTCCAGCATTGTAGGGTGGGTTGCCGATAACAACAAACATGTCTTTTGCTTTTTGCTGTTCTACTCGTTTTGTGTTTTCTTCAGTAAAAAGTTCTCCTTGCGGCTGATCAAACAATTCAAAAGTATCAGCAAAGGCTATCCCCTCAAAGGGCAGATATTTCTTTGTGTGATGCAGGAACTCTTGCTCGATATTCAGATTGGCAATGTAATAAGGGAGTAACAGAACCTCGTTGCAATGCAGTTCGTGTTGGTATTTATCCTCCAGTGCTATTTTTTGGATGTCCTGCATGAGCCTGACGATGAAATTGCCGGTGCCAACAAATGGGTCTATAATATGCACGCCTGTATCCGACAGTGATCGGTTGAACTCGGTTTTCAGGAGATATTCAACGCTGTTTACCATGAAATCAACAATCGGTTGGGGGGTGTAGACAATACCGTGGGTGTCTGCCGTATCCTCAGAATACTCTTGAAAAAACTTTTCATAGACGGTGTTGAGAAAGTGTTGTTTTTCGGAGAAATCTTTACAGTAGGTAGCAGCGTCTTCAATAGCAGTATAGAACGGATCCAGAGGTTTGAGAAACTCGTCGCGACTTATTGAGTGTTGCATGAGTGCTGCACTGACTTTTTCAATTTCTATGGCAATGATATTTCGATTGGTAAAATCCGACCTGTCAAAGACTTTGAGGAATATTCTTTCGGTGAGGATATGCTGGATGATCATCTCTTCAACGGCAGCTTGTGAGAGATCGGGGTTGATTGAGGCGAGGCAAGTTTGGTAGAAGCCGGCAAATGCCTCCTTGAATGCAGCATTCGTTTTGTGCTCCTGCTCGACGAGTTCTTTCAACTTGGCTGCGAGTGCTGGAATCCGTTCACTGAATTTATCAACTGCATCATACCAATCGCTAAAAGTGGTCCCTGAATACGAGAAAAGACGTTGGATCACCTCAACAAGGTTTTCGGGATCGGTGATGTCCGTGTCCAGTGCCACTTCATCGTTCTGATACAAGATGGCGCGCTCAGGAGTTTGAAACAGAATATTGTCAAATGGATAGCCTTTTTTGCGTTTTTCCTGAATCGCTTTTGGGAGGTCGTCATCCATATCCTTTGCTTCCCAATAAGCGAGCGGGAGCCTATATTCGTCAATTATTGCTCCATCAATGACGATGCGATTTCCTTTGGCACCGCGCATAGCGTGTTGCGGCTCAAGCGTGACACCTACCTTTTTTGCACAGGTGGCAAGTAGTTGACTAAAAGGACTGCTCACTGCCCCTTCATGTGTGATGTCAAGTTGATCGTATTGTTCTAACGCCTCGTAGTAGTCTCGTATCGGTTTGTGTGTAGGCTTGAGATTTAGTTTTTTCATAGGATTCTCCATGTAGTGTTAACTTTTTGCTCACTGAAGGTGAATCTGCTGGTTCTCTGAGCTGGGATTTATCGAATTCGGAAATTTTCGGGATGGAAATGGAAGGGCGGAAGTTGAGGGTTACCTAAGTTTCTTTTTCGCGTTCTCTAAGTTCTCTTTGCGCGTTTTCTCGGTTGGTGCGTGCTAATGTATATTCGGGGTTTAGACGTATCGCTTCATCATAATCAGGGATAGCAGCTTCAGGGTATCCCAATTGACTTTTTGCAATGCCTCGGTTGTTGTAGGCAATCGCATCTTCAGGGTTTAGACGTATCGCCTCGTCATAATCGGAAATGGCTTCAAAATATTTTCCCAGTCTGCTTTTGGCATTTCCTCGATTGTTGTAGGCACTCACATGTTCAGAGTTTAGACGAATCGCCGCATCATAATCGGAAATAGCAGCCTGATAATCGCCTTGATCGGAAAACTCATTACCTCTATCAAAGTAGGCTTCTGCGGATGTAGGGGACTCAATTGAATTTTTAGTGTTATCCATCAGACTGTTTTCCTTACATCATGTTGTTGAAACCGTAGGTCGTCTGTTGCCTCATCCAACCCCTCCATTCCCGGCACTTTAGGGTCTCTGGAAACGCTTCTCGTTTCTGAAAGTGCTGCCTGTGCTGCGATTCGTTCTAAAATTTCTGTCTGTGCTGATGTCAATTTGACAATTTGATCGGAAATTTCTGTCTGTGCTGAGGTTAGCTTAGTGATTTGCTCGGCTAAGCCATCTACCACGTCCACAGTGTCCGCTTTACCTCGATCTTCCCGCCATGATTAAAAAAATAACCCGCTATAGAAAGTATCAGAGTTCCCAAGACTCCTAATATGCCGTACCAAATCCGATCCACTACCCCTTTTAAATCGCGTATATCGTCTTGCATGTTCTCTATATTCGTTTTATTCACTGCTACATCTGTATTGAGAATCCCAACCTTTGTACTAAGGGTTTCAACTTTTGTATCAACTGCCGAAATTTTGGTCTCAATGCCTCCGACTTTCTTATCCACATGTTCGCGGACCTTCCCCTCTGATTGGTATATCCTATCAATAATTGTCTCGGTTGCCGACTGTGATTGTGCCAGCACCGTAGAGGCAATAAAAAAGACACAGAGAACCTCGAGACATATCGCCCGCCCATTTAGCATTATGAATCTCCTTGACTCCAATTTTGCCACATAAAAACAACGCATATACTGCATTTTGGTTAACAGATTAATTTATTTTAGCATATCATTCAAGAAAAAAGAAGGAAAAGTTAGAGGGGATCCAGGTTAAACCTTATTGCGTTTGTGCTTGTGTGTGCTGCAAATGAACAGTTTATGCTACATCGGACAAAGCATTCTATAAGTGGACAAAATCGTTTTGTGATGGTAAAATCAGTAAAACACAATATGGAAAGGCGAACAATGCAACGCATCCTCATTGATACCGACCCGGGTGTAGACGACGCTTACGCAATCCTCCTCGCTATGCGTTCACCCGAATTACACGTCGCAGCGATAACAACTGTCTGCGGGAATGTTCCTGTCAACCAAGGCACACAGAATCTACTAACCATTCTCGGCCTGCTTGATTTAGATGAATTTCCTACGCTTGCCCAAGGCGAGGCAGCACCCCTCGTAAAACCGCTCGTAACAGCCGCACAGGTCCACGGTGACGACGGGTTAGGCAATACCAGTCACTTACGAAATACTGATGGTGGTCCCTTGTACCCACCTGCTGACACAGATCTCGCATCAATATCCGGTGTTGATCTTATTCTGGAGATGGCAGGGCGTTACCCAGACGAGCTAATCATCGTAGCACTCGGACCTCTGACGAATCTCGCAAAAGCAATCCGTAAAGATGCTGCTAAGATGCAACGGATTCAGAAGATTGTTGTGATGGGTGGTGTTTTTGAGGAATACGGCAATGTCACGACAACAGCTGAATTCAATACCTTCGTCGATCCGCATGCAGCCCAAGAAGTTTTCCAATTCGGGGTACCTGTGCAGATTGTTCCGCTTGATGCAACGCACCAGGTTGTCCTAACACGTGAGCGATTGCGCGCCGAAGTCGAAAATCGATCGGATAAAGTGTCCCGATTTCTCTGGGACGCCACACAAGTCTGCATGGAATTTTATCGTCAACACGTCGGGTTCTGGGGATTCCATATCCACGATGCTCTGCCTGTTGCCGCTCTAACATCTCCAGACTATTTTGAGAGTGTCGATGTGTACGTACAGGTCGAAACCGAAGGCGATTTGACGAACGGTATGACAATCGCCGATCTACGTCCTGAACGCCAACGCCACAACCCAAATGCACAAGTCTGCGTTAAGGTAGATGCTGAGGCGTTTTTGGATACCTTTTTCGAGAGGCTCCGTTAAAACGTATTTATGCCGCCAAGCGGGTGATTCGGGATATAGCGCAGATCGTTGTGGGGATCGCGCTGGAGCATTAAAGGCACATCCAATTTCGGAAGTTTCAACTCTGCAAATTTAACCCGTTGCGTATCTGTAAGTTCTGAGGCAACTTCCTCAACCAATTTCTGAATTTCGTTAAGATAAATCTCACGCTGCCTTAGAAACTTTCGTGCTTCATCTCGGAACGCATTCAGTTCACGCCGCGCCCGCATATCCATAAATCCGCTCTCGTATCGATCGTAGTACCGATCCGTTATGCCCGCACGAAACACCTGATAATCCGCTTCCAGCTGCTTCTTTTCAAAGTCGTAATCGTCAACAATGTCACGGATAAGTTTCAATTTCGGATGAATAGTCTGCTGTTGGGTCGTTGTGAGTTGTAGTACAACCGAACTTTTGGAGACATCAAGTAGTTTAGCACCTCCACATGCTTGCAACAGACCACAGAGGAGTAAAATGAGGAACATCCAAACGTTTTTCATGATCAATGCTCCATTTATAGGGGACACGCTTACGAAGCACTCTGACCGGGCCACGTTTTGACCATATCCTCCCATTGCTGAGTGCCGTCGTTATCTAAATTGTAAAAATAACCATATTTCAATTTAAGATATGCGATATAAGGTTTAATGGACAGAGGACTTCCCGTTGCGCGTTCGATGATTTCGGGTGCCGTGTATTTTGACCCGTGTTGGTAAAGATTTTCTTTCAACCAATTGTGGAGTGTACTGAACTCGCCTTTCCTCTTAATTTCAGCAGGGATTTCGGGGTGTGCTTTAAAAGCAGACGTGTAAAATTGTGCCGCCAATATGTTGCCCAGTGTGTACCCCTGAAATGAGCCACCGATGAGGCCGAAGTACCAATGCACATCTTGCAAAACCCCGTCCTTATCATCTGGTGGCACGATACCGAAATCTGCTTCAAACCGTTCACGCCACACATTGGGTAGATCTCGAATCTCAAGTTTACCTTCTAACATTGCCAATTCAAAATCGAAACGCAGCATAACGTGGAGGTTGTATGTCACTTCGTCGGCATTTGTGCGGATAAGAGAGCGTTCTACCTTATTGATCGCACGGTTGAACGTATCGTGGGACACGGAACCGAGCTGCTCAGGAAAAACGCTTTGAAGTTTCGGATAGTAGTAATACCAGAACCCGCGACTCCGACCGACCATATTTTCCCAGAGCCTCGACTGGCTTTCGTGGACGCCAGAGGAGGTGCCACCAGCAAGCGGGGTCCCTTCCAAATCCATGCGAATGCCTTGCTCATAAAGGGCGTGTCCTGTCTCGTGCAACGTGCTGAACAGCGCATCTCCGAGAAAATTTTCCTTTGTACGGGTTGTGATTCGGACATCACCGAGTGAGAACTTCGTCATGAATGGGTGGTGTGTTTTGTCCTGCCGTCCCCGATTCATATCATAACCGAACTGCTTAGCGACCTCTAAGCCAAATGATAGTTGTTTCTCCTCTGGGAAATGTTGGTGCAAACACGAATCATCGGCGGGTTCCTGCGATGTGATAGTAGAGACCATCGGAACGAGTGCTTCGCGTAGTTCGGCGAAAACTCGACTGACTTCTGTCGCCTTCATTCCGTAGTCGCTCGATTCAATAAGTGGGTCTGCGATGTGTTCATATCCCGGAAAGAAGTTGGCTGCCTGTCTGCTGTAATCCAGTGTTTTCTCAAGATACGGACGGACCCGTTCAAAGTCATTCGCAGGACGCGCTTCAGTCCATACCTGATAGGCTTCGGAGGTGTGGCTCGTTACTTCCGCCATGAATTCAGACGGTATTTTGGTGGCGCGTTCATATTCTCGTCGCGTTACGCGGAGCATACTTGCCTCGTCGGAATCATAATCGAGACTTTCTTCATAGGGCACCAGTTCATCCAGCAGTTTTCCAACAGCGGGATCTACGAATTTTTCGTGTGCTAAGCGACTGAGCGTTGCCATCTGGCGACCTCTCGCCGCCGCACCACCGGGGGGCATATAGGTCGATTGATCCCAATAGAGCAGTCCAGCAGCCGACGATATATCGTTTATCTCAAGCAGCCGGGTTTTAAGTTCCGCAAATTTCGCTTCCACCATATTTCTCCTCTTTTGTGTTTTATATTAACAATTGCAGAAATGATGTATTTCGTAGTGCTATTATTGAAGGTAGAACCATTGATTCAATTTTATCATAACCACCTTTAAAAATCAATCGAATCTGTGATAGACCTCATGCTAAAGCATGAAGCTTCTGCAATCATTATACAGAAGCACTTGTGGAATTCAGAAGCGGATTGGACGCTTCAACGGAGCAGCCTATGATTTCGTTATCCAAAATAATAGGTCTTACAACACCTAACCCAAAGGAGGCTACCCCCTCCTTGAGAATGTTTATCGCAGCGTTCTGATCTCTATCAAGATCCGTCCGACAACTTGAACATGTCCAGTAGCGATCTGCGAGTGTCAAGGTTTCACTTTTATCTTCACAAACAGAACAGCACTTTGTGGTAGGCGACCATTTATCAACTTTGAGGACGGAGCGTATGCGTTTCTTTGCTTGCCATTTGAGTTTCTGATAGAACTCACCGAAGGCAAGGTCGGATACCTGTTTGCCCCATAGGCGTTTCATCCCCTCAAGGTTCAGGTCTTCAAAGAATAGTATATCAAACTTACGGCAGAGGGCTATCGCAAGTTTCCAATGGTGGTCTGTTCTTTGATTCGCAGTTTTCTTATGAATACGTGCGATAGACTTACGAGAACGTTCCTGATTGTGAGAACCTTTAACCTTATGAGAATGTGCCTTCTGTCCTTTTGCTAACGCCTTAGCATTCTGTTTGTAAAACATTGGAGCAATATATCTATAACCGTCACTGCCAATCAAGAAGTCTTTGATACCCATATCAAACCCTTCGGCTTTACCCGTCTTGGGTTCAGGTATGACTTCGCTATAGTCTTCAGTGAGCGTGATATACATATCTCCGAGTGCGTCTCTATGAACTTGAACCTGTTTGATTTCGCCACGTATCTCACGGTGCAACGCAAAACGATACCAATGCCCATTCAAACGAATTTTATACATAGGGTGGTTTCTATGGTGCTTCTGAATATCAGATACCTTTTTCAACTTTATCTGTTCACCCTGAAACGTCATGCCCTTGTGTTTCTTGCACTTCTTGAATTGCGGGTGTCCACGCTTAATCGTCCGCATTTCTCTAAAACTTTGGGAAAGACGTTTAAGCATATTCTGAAGACTCCACGCGTATGGGATATACCAATGCGCGTATTTATCCAATCGCTTAAGTTTCGTCAAGTGTTTGGACATTTTCGCATACGAAAGCCTCTTGCCATACCGCCGGTAATATCGCATAGACAGAGCAATGAAATGATTGCGAACAATGCCTATGATATTCAAGTCATTATGCAGACGCTTTAACGAACTATCGTGAAAAAGTTTATGTTTCGTGTTTCTCAGGGTATATCACGTATCACGTCTTTAACCCCTATCCAGTGGGTAGGCAGACACGTAACCTTGCGGTTACGCTGGATATGTCTGCCAACGTGATATTATTAAGTGTGCTACATTTTTCAACGAAAGTCAAATCTATTTTTGACACAAACCTAAGCAGTGTCTACATCCCCGCTCTAAAGAACAGGGATGTAGACACTGAAGAATTTGATAATCCTTTAGAGTTATTCAGTTTTCCAATAATTTATTTCTGGATGCCCGAACTTGTTCGGGAAAAGTGTGCTGTCCCGAATAAGAATGTAATACAAGGAGTGAATTTAGTCTATTCCCAGACTAAATCCGGGCGTCCGGAAAGAGAATTCCTTTACATAGGTAAACTTATTTTTTAAACTATGGTAAACCTTAGAATTAATTAGACATTCAGCAACGGTGCGGAATGTAAAGCTAAGACAAATTGTGCTTTAATAGCACAATTTCAAACCGCACCTACCGGGTTGAGGTAAAATGTCTGTTTATTTTTCCGGTTTACCATAAATGACCCTATAATCCTTTAGAGCTATTCAGTTTTCCAATGACAACGCCTTTTCTTACGCTGTAATAGCCAATTACAAAAATTCCGATTTTTGTCTTATTTTCGTAACAATTAAATGTTATAATTTACGACAGAATCCAGCAAGAAAGGCAAATTGATGCAGAAAAACGATTGGATAGCGTCCACGACGATAAGCATTTTGTTACTCTTGGCATGTAGTATTGCTATCGGCGGTTGTTCACCCAAAGATAGTGAGAGTCTCGCGAGTAAAGAGACTGCACAAGTCATCAAGAATAAGGGTTCGGACACAATGGTGAATTTGGCACAGGCGTGGGCGGAAAGGTACATAGATGTCACCAGCAAGGCATCGGTGGAAGTATCAGGCGGAGGTTCCGGCACAGGTGTTGCTGCGCTCATCAACGGTACCGTAGATATTGCGAACTGTAGTCGTCAGATTAGACCCAAAGAATTAGAACTTGCCACGCAAAACACAGGTAAAGCCCCTCAAGAATTTATTGTCGGATACGATGCCCTTGCAGTTTATGTCCATCACGATGCCCCTCTTGATAAAATCACGATTCCTCAACTTGCTGAAATTTACGGTGAGAACGGCACAATAACCCTATGGCACCAGCTCGGTATTAAACATAGCGACTGTCCGAGTGACAAAATTATTCGCATCAGTCGGCAATCTAATTCTGGCACCTACTTCTATTTTCGGGAAGCACTTCTGGGGAAGAATCGCGACTTTCGCATCGGTTCACTGGATTTGCACGGCTCTAAAGATGTCGTAGAAGTTATAGGGAGAACTCCGTGCGCGATCGGCTATAGTGGAATGGGGTATGCAACCTCGCACGTCAAAATGTTAAAAGTTGCTGTTGATGACAACGCGCCCTATTATCCCCCGACGCTTGATAATGTCCTCGCGAAAACCTATCCTATCGCCCGTCCACTGTACATGTACTCTCTCGGCGAACCCACAGGGGAAATTAAAGTCTATCTCGATTGGATCTTGTCTGAAGAAGGTCAAAAGATTGTTGAGAGACTCGGTTTTGTGCCGTTAGAAAGCAAGTAGAATATATAAATTCCACATTTGGTAGGCGAGGTTTCTAACCTCGCTGGTTTACGGGAACAAGTAATTCTAAAATCTACAATAAAATATGAACATTCTACGCAAAAAAAGTGCTACGAACCTACCATTTTCTGAAACAGTCATTGAATCGTTTATCCGTCTCTGTGGTATAAGTTCAATTATCTTTGTATTTGGCATCTTTTTCTTTGTATTTCGGGAAGGGGCAGGTTTTCTTTTCAGCGGTTTAGATTTAAAGGAGTTTCTGACAAGTGTAGAGTGGCAACCCACTTCACTAAATAACAAAAGATACGGGGCGTTTGCCTTGATTGTAGGCACGTTTAGCGTAACCGCGTTAGCGATGTGTCTTGCTGTTCCCTTTGGACTCGGTGCAGCGATCTTTGTCTCAGAATTCTGTGGTCCCAAACTGAGAGAAGCGTTTAAGATTATTATCGAGCTGCTCGCTGCTATCCCTTCTGTTGTATGGGGTTTCATCGGCTTGACGTTGATGAATCAATTGATTATTGCTGTGTTCAAGGCACCCATCGGATTAACGATGTTAAACGGCAGCATTATGCTCGCGTTGATGAGTGTGCCTATCATTGTCTCTATAGCCGAGGATGCCCTGAAAGCTGTGCCAGACTCCTATCGCGAGGCCGCGGAAGCGTTAGGGGCAACCCGATGGCAGGTGGTCTACCGCGTACTTTTACCAGCGGCGAAAAACGGGTTATTGGCAGCTGTGTTGCTCGGCGCAGCACGCTCCATCGGTGAAACAATGGCTGTCCTCATGGCGACTGGACACTCCGTTAACATCCCATCAGGTCCGCTCTCTTGGATTCGGACGCTTACGGCAACAATCGCCGCGGAATTGGGCGAAGTCGCCAGAGGTGATGAACACTACCAAGTCCTCTTTATCATTGGTATCCTCCTCTTTACGATCACCTTTGTAGTGAACCTCATCGCTGATTTAGTTATCAAAGGGATCCACCAGGAGTCATAACACCGGATAGCCATTCTTCTGAGGACATCCAAAACGCGCAGCCCGAAACGAAGTGGAAGGGGTTTTTGCGAATCAACACGGAATGCGCGTGTGGCATTCCGTGGGGTGTTTCTTCAGGTATACGGAATAGAACGTGAAACTATCGGCTTACTTGAATGAACCGCAAGGAAAAATTAAAAAATGTTTACAGAGACAGCAATCAGCCGGCAAAAACGGCAGATAGAAAATGTGATGCGGGTTTTCCTGTTTATCATAACAAGCATGATGATTATCCCGCTCCTGCTCATTATCGGCTATCTGCTCTATAAGGCACTGCCAGTCCTCTCTTTAGAATTTCTCTTTACGAACCCAAAAGACAACATGCGTGCAGGTGGACTCTGGGCACCCTTCCTCGGGACCATCTATTTAGTCGTTGTTTCTTTATTGGTATCTGCTCCTATTGGGGTCTTTGCAGCGGTCTATCTCAACGAGTATGCCCGTGATAGTTGGTTCACACGTATCACAAATTTGGCTGTTGTGAATCTTGCTGGCGTGCCGAGTATTGTCCATGCTTTATTTGGTGTAGGCGCGTTTGTGCTCTTTGCCGGTTTAGGTGAATCCGTGCTCGCGGCGTCACTCACCCTCGCAATCATGACGCTTCCGGTTATTATTGCCAGCACGACAGAGGCACTCAAAGCCGTGCCCATGTCTTTTAGGGAGGCCTGCTGGAATCTCGGTGCTACCCGATGGCAAACGATTTACCGCATTGTACTTCCCAACTCAATTAGCGGTATCTTGACGGGTGTAATTTTACAGGTATCCCGCGCAGCCGGTGAAACGGCGCCTATCATGTTCACCGGTGCAGTCTTTTATAAAGCTATTGCGGAAGGAAACCTTTTCGCATATAATATAACGGAACAGTGTATGGCACTATCCCTACATCTTTTCACAATCTCAACGCAGGTGCCGGATGTTACCGAGGGAATTCCGTATGGGACTGCAGTCGTGCTTGTTGGCACTGTTCTACTCGTCAACGCAGCAGCAATTGTGCTGCGGGTTTATCTGCGAACTCGTAAGAAATGGTAGAGTGGTTGTCGGTTATCGGTTATCAGTTTTCAGTTAAGAGACTTTGATGTAACAATTCACCACCGACTTAAAAAACATGGACAAAGAAAAATTACGAACTGTTATTGAAGGTGGCGTATTTCACGCGATAATCCAGTTCCTCATTCTCGCCTCCGCTGTCGTTTTTGTCTTTGAATCCGATAGTGCTGTATGGGGCTTAGAGGCATACACAACGCATTTTATTGTTCTCGACTGGCTGTTTTTTATTCTATTTTCGGCAGAATATATCCTGCGGGTCTACATTGAACCCAGAAAACGGGATTTCATTTTTAGTTTCTACGGCATAATTGACCTGCTCGCTATTTTACCATCTCTGTTCCTGCTGCCGGGGTTTCGTGTCCTTCGGGTCCTGCGATTCCTGCGAGTTTTCAGAATCTTCAAGGCAACGCGGTTTATTCTCGCCGTTGATCGACTCGCGTCGGCACTCCGTGGGATCCAACAGGAACTTTTGGCCCTCGTCATCTTATCGTTGATGCTCGTCTACCTCGCGGCTTGTGGGATTCACTACTTTGAAAGAGATGTGCAACCTGAAGACTTCGGCACTATCATTGATTCGATGTGGTGGGCTGTTGTGACATTGACAACAGTCGGTTATGGAGATGTCTATCCCGAAACAGCGGGAGGAAAAGTTTTCACTGCTCTCGTCACACTGGTAGGTGTAGGGCTTATCGCGATTCCGTCCGGGTTATTAGCGTCGGCTTTGACAGAAGCACGAGTAGAGCGAGAAATGGAAGAGGAAGAGAAGGAATCTACAGAGGGTGACACTAATAGCGGATAAAAAACATAAACATGAATAGTAATAACGGTTCACATACCACACCTGTAATTGAAATCAGCGACCTGGAGGTGCGATACGGAGATCAATCCGCACTGAATGGGATCTCTTTTGATGTCTATAAGAACGAAATTCTTGGCATCATCGGTCCCGCACAATCCGGTAAAACGACACTTTTGAAGGTTATCAATAGAACGCTGGAATTTACATCGGGGACCACCGTTGAAGGGTCCGTAAAACTTGATGGCGTAGACATCAGTACAATTAGCGATGTGTATGGATTACGCCGACGTATCGGTATGGTGCTCCCGTTACCCGTCGGATTACCGCTCTCGATATACGACAATGTCGCTTTCGCACCCCGGACATCAGGGGTTCGAGGTAAATCGGAATTGGATGGAATCGTTGAACGCTGTCTACAGCAAGCGGCACTCTGGGATGAAGTAAAGGATAGGTTGGATACGCTCGGTACGAAGTTGTCTGGTGGTCAACAACAGCGTCTCACAATCGCCCGCGCCCTTTCACATCAGCCAGAGATCCTCTGTCTTGACGAATTTTCTATTGCTGTCGATCCTGTTACCACGATGCGTATTGAAGATGTCCTGAATACTTTACGCACAGAAATGACCATTCTCCTCGTCACTAATCTCGTTCAACAAGCAAAACGGTTAGCAGATCGCACTGCTTTTATGCTCAACGGAAATCTCGTTGAGATTGGAACAACGGATGTAATCTTTTCCGACAATCCAGCGAATCAAGCCACTTACGACTACGTCAACGGAAATTTTGGGTAGATAGCAATTAGCGGGCAGCAGTTGGCAATCAAGATAGTCATTGTAGGGGCGAGGTCCCCTCGCCCGCACAGGTTGGGTAACCCAACCTCTACGGAACCAGAAAACCAGAAAAAATGGATCCACAAACTAAACCCTTAAATTATAGCATTGAAACTGAAAATCTTAGTCTCTGGTACGGGGACTTTCAAGCACTCATTGATGTTAGCGTCAAAATACCCGATGGTCAGATAACTTCACTGATTGGTCCTTCTGGGTGTGGAAAATCAACGCTGCTTCGTTGCTTTAATCGTGTCAACGAACGTTACGGCGGCGTCACCACAAAAGGGAAAATAGAAGTCCTTGGGAAAAATATCTACGATGCAGATGTCTCTTTACCCGAACTCAGGAAGACCGTCGGCATGGTATTCCAGCGACCAAACCCACTGCCAATCTCGGTTTACGAGAACATCTTATTCGGTTTACGTATTCATTCACCGGTGGGACACCTGACGCGGACGGAATCTGACCAGATTGTTGAAGAGGCACTTACCTCTGTTTTCCTGTGGAACGATCTAAAGGATAGGTTAAAGGTCCGCGCAACATCACTGCAGCTTGAACAGCAACAGAAACTCTGTATCGCCCGTCTGTTACCTCTTAAACCGAGGGTTATCCTTATGGACGAGCCGTGTTCCGCCCTGGATGCGAAAGGAACACTTGCTGTTGAAGAACTCATGGAAGTGCTGGCGGGAACGTATACATTCTTAATTGTGACACATAACATGGCACAGGCGCGGCGCGTCAGCAAAGAGTGTATTTTCATGTTCTTGGGAGAGCTGATTGAACATAGAGAGACGCAGGCACTTTTTCAAACACCACAACACCCAAGAACCGCAGATTATGTCCAGATGCGGTATGGATAGCCATTAGCAGTCAAGTCTGCAGAGTTTGCAAGGTAGGTTTGGCAGGACACATAATTTTGGTAAATTTTACAACTTTAGTTACACTTTAGTACACTTTTCTTGCTAATTGCTGATTGCCAATACTATGAGCGTCTTAATGACACCTCCGAACCCAAGACAAGAATTCGTTTTACGGGGCATTGCTCTCGTTACGCTCGGCGTACTGTTCATTCCGTTGTGGAATGTGCTCAAAAATATACACGTTTCTGATGTTCAAGGGTCGTCAGTCGCACGTGTGCCAGACCCCTTGTCGAGTCTGTTCAGTGATCTCTATTTTTTTCTATCTATCAGTTTTTTGGCAATTCTGCTTGGTGTGATTTGTGCTTTTTACTTGGCAGAGTGGCTCATAGAAACAAATTGGGTTCGACGTTTGATCGAAAATCAAATCGGCATTTTAAGCGGTGTCCCTTCGCTTTTGTATGGACTTTTGGCAGTCGCAATTTTCTTACCTTACACGGATGTGTTCAACGCAATTAACACTTCTTTGCCTGCTGGAAATGCGGATACTGTTTCATTGCAGACGACGGCTTTTCAGGGGGATAGGACGCTATTTTATGCAACAGGAGTGGTCTTCGTTTTGTTGGTAGTGCCCAGGGTTATTAGGGCAACCCAAGAGGCACTTCGGTCGGTGCCAATGTCCATTCGTGAGTCGGCTTATGCCTTGGGAGCAAATCGGTGGCAAGTACTCATGAGACATGTTGTGCCCCTTGCGTTTCCACAGGTCCTTGCTGGAGGCTGCCGTGCAATGTCATGTGCATTTGCCATAGCAGCGCTGTTCGTTGGTGTTTGTATTTGGGGACATATAACTCACTCTGGACAGATGTCCGACAAATTTATGCTGTTTTTAGGTGGCGCACTATTATTGAGCATCTTCTCAAGTTTTCTTATTCAGAGATATTCGCCTGCTTCGACCCGGTATGCTTAATCGCTACTGGAATGCTTTAAGTTTAAGGGGCATTGTTCATTGTTTGAACCAGGATTTTGGGATTTTCAGGATTACAGACGGAAATTTAATTGAAAAAGGGCTTTCATAAATGGATCGCGAATTTTAAAACGCCTCGCGATGCTGATCATGAAAACTACAGAAGCGCAACCCATTCTGGACATTCACAATCTAAACGTCTGGTATGGCGACACGCAGGTTCTCAGATCCCTCTCTTTTGAGGTTGAACAGAGACAGGTGACTGCGTTCATTGGACCCGCCAACTGTGGCAAAAGCACACTCATCCGGTGTCTGAATCGGCTAAATGATTTTACACCGAATTTCATGCTCACCGGAGAAGTATTTTTTAAGGGCGAATCTCTGTACGCCATTAAAGATGCCGCTGCTGTTCGGAAGCAGATTGGAATGGTGTTCCGACAACCCACTCTCTTTCGGGGTTCTATCCACGAAAATGTCGCTTATGGTGCTCAAATTTCAGGTGTAAGTCGGTCTGCGGAGTTAAATACCACCGTTGAGAAAAACCTCCGAAGAACTGGACTCTGGGATCTTGTTAAGGACATTTTGAACGAGACACCAGAACAATTACCTACTGGACAGCAGCAACTTCTCTGTGTCGCACGCGCTTTGGCTGTTGATCCAGAAGTTTTAATATTCGATGAACCTTGTGGGGAATTGGATCCGATAGAGACTGTTAAAATTGAGACACTTGTGCGGGAGTTGACTGACAACTGCACGGTTATTTTCGCCACGAATAAAAGGAGACAAGCCGCTCGCGTCTCTGATGTCGCAGGTTTCCTCTACGGTGGCGAATTAATCGAATTTGGCGCAACGGAGAAGATATTTACAAATCCCGAGGATAACAGGACGGAACAGTACGTAACAGGCAGATTAGGGTAAAATAGTTGTCAGTTGTCAGGAACTGGGAGATTGGTGCGGTTAGCACCTACTGGGGGACAGAAAGTATCAACTTATTTTTATAATTCACCATAATAACCGATAAAAATATGTTAGCGAACGAAATAAAAGACCTTCAGCACGAACTTTTGGAAATGGCGGGACTCGCCGAGCAGATGCTACGCCAAGCCATCGAATCCGTTTTAACGCGAGACGAAGCCTTAGCGCATATTGTCATCGCTGCCGACGATACAATTGACCGCTTTGAAAACGAGATTGAATCGTCTTGCATCCAACTGATCGCACTCCATCAACCCGTAGCGTCTGAGCTCCGATTTCTGACAATGGTGATGAAGATTAGCCATGACATCGAAAGGCTTGCTGACAAAAGCGTTGCTATTGCGAAACGCAGCCTTGAACTCTTGGAATACCCCCCGGTCAAGCCCTTCGTTGACCTGCCCTATGTCGCGCAACTGATTCAGACGATGGTAAAGGATGTACTGGACGCTTTCGTTAATCGCAATGCCGAACTTGCTTTAGAAATACGAGAACGGGACAACGAG
Source organism: Candidatus Poribacteria bacterium (assembly GCA_022826805.1). Classification (GTDB taxonomy): domain Bacteria; phylum Poribacteria; class WGA-4E; order WGA-4E; family WGA-3G; genus WGA-3G. The sequence goes on along the minus strand of JAJDUH010000045.1, from coordinate 175,522 downwards.
GTTGATGAGGTCTATGAAAAAATGCTCCGTGAACTTCTTACCATTCTCACCGGGCATCCGACGCTCATCTCGCCGGGGATCAGTATTCTACTCCTCTTCCGCCATCTTGAACGGATAGGAGACCTCGCAGCAAGTATCGGTGAAGAGGTCTACTACCTCGTCAAAGGCGACATCATCCGACACTCTTAGAGCCTTATAGTACCTGTAGGAGGGGTTTCCTAATCCCAACGCTTTCATCCTTTTTAACTCTTAAGTGACAACTATTCATCTTCTTTCGGATCAAAATGGACATCCAGTTGTGGGAATGCGATTGTAATGTTATGTTCTTTAAATTTGTGCCAAATCATAAAATGAAGATCGCTGGCAACATCGAAACGCTGAAAGGAGTCCGGAATCCATACCAGTAGGTGGAAATCTAAGGACGACTCGCCGAAGCTAACAAAGCGAACGAAAGGAGCAGTAACGTTGCTGGTATTCGGAATTGGTTCTTTAATCACGCCGAGATGTTCATCTGCGGCATCAAGTAGCACTTTCTTGACAAGATCCACGTCTGAATCGTAGGACACACCTACCTCAATCTTGAGCCGGAACAAATTATTCGCGTGTGTGAGATTATGCACTGGTTCCGTAATCAATTGAGAATTCGGGACAATAATCTCCTTCTCATCAAGCGAGACGATGACCGTCGAACGCAGATTAATGGTACTCACTCTACCAAATATGTTAACATCCATGATCTCCACGAGATCCCCAATTTTGATGGGACGTTCAAAAATTAGAATAAACCCCGATATCAGATTTGAAGCGATGTTCTGTAAACCGAAACCGATGCCGATACTCAAGCCACCGAAAATCAGTGCCAGACTCGTAAAACTTACGCCGATAGCACTCAAGCTAATGAGAATACCGAGGATGATAAGACCGAAGTGAAGAAAGCGGAGTAGGAGAAATTGGGTATGCGCCGCGATTTGAAAGGCTTGTAGGACTTGCTCGCGTAGCACCCATTGCACATACTTCGACAAAATGAACATCCCGAAAATAATCACGAACGCATAAAACAGACGTGCTAAGGTTAGGTTATGTGTTGTCCCATCTATTGCCTCAACAGACGGCTGGAAGAGGTTTGTCAGTGGATAGTGAAAAAATTTACTAAGGAGTCCTGTTCCAATTCCTGCAAACCGTAATCCCAAGATGGTTCCAACAATCATAACGATAAGGAATAAGAACGCGAGCAGTCGCCCCTCGAGGTGTTGTGGCATCTTAAAGCGACGAAACAGGCTGCGAAACCACCCGCGCAAAATTCCTGCGAGCAGGAACGAGACTGCTAGAGTAACAATTAATAGAACAATCTGACTGACTTTTATTGGATTGTCCAGCGTGAGGATAGGGGTCTCAAGTAAATCACGTAACCGTTGAATCCACTCGTCCATCTTATGCTATCCTTTCTGTTGAGGATTGTTAACGAAATTGTTAGGTATACAAATATTGTGGGGGCAGCGATACTTCGTCCTCGGATCTTAATAATGCCTCCCTTTTCACGTATGCCAACACAATTCTATTTTCTTGCGTGAACACGTTGGAGATCCGTCTTCTCTTTAACTTTCAGAACCATTTTTTGAATTTGAAATAGATAAACATACCGATTCCAATCCCCACCATAACTAACAAGACAGCAGGATAGCCCCATTGTGCTTCAAGTTCTGGCATGAATTTGAAATTCATTCCATAGATACCAGCGATGAAGGTCAGCGGAATAAAAAATGTAGCGACAATGGTCAGGACCTTCATGACTTCATTCATCCGATGGCTAACCGCCGAGGTATAAGTATCAAACAGTCCTGAAACTGTACTGCGAAGCGTTTCTAATGTATGGATGACTTGAATCAAGTGGTCATACACATCGCGAAAATACGGGTGCGTCTCTTTCCTAAGTAGCGGAATCTCATCATCTAACACCTCATCAATGACATCGCGAAGCGGAAGAAGGGGTCTACGTAAAAGGATACACTCCCTCCTCAAAATATTGATTTTCTCCAAAACTTCTGATGTAGGATTTGCAATAGATTCTTCCTCTACCGTTTGGATTGCATCGCTGAGTTGCTCCAACGCGATGAAGTAATGGTCAACGATAACATCTATCAATGCATACGCCAGGTAGTCGGGTCGCATCTGTCGAATTCTACCCTGTGCATTTCGGAGTCTGTTTTGAACGGATGTGAAGAGTTCCCCAGCGTTTTCTTGGAGAGAAACGACAAAATTCTCGCCGATAATAAAACCGATTTGCTCTCTGAAGACGCTTAGGGTTGCGGCATCATAGGCGAGGCTTTTGAGAATGATAAAAACGTGGTCTTTATATACCTCTATTTTGGGGAGTTGGGTCGGACTCATTAGGTCTTCGAGGACGAGGTGATTGACACCGAAGTGCGTTCCTATCTCTTCAATAATCTCTGTGTCATGAATCCCTTTGATGTGAATCCACGTGACGGTTTCGGCGGATTTGAAATGTAAGCACGCTTGAATTGTTTGAACCATTGCTTCATGAAGGTATGTTTCATCATAATCAGTAACAGTGATTTGAACAGGTTCAGTTCTTTCTTCACCAACATAAACAAGGGTTCCGGGTGGAAGCCCAACCTTTTGAGAATATTTTTTAAATAGTCTCGTTTTAAACAGTTTTGACCCAGAAATCTTCAATATAGCACCTCAGCGATGGACATCAACAATGGAATTGGAACCTAAGTCAGGAATTATCTTTAAATCGATACCCAACGCCGTGTACCGTCTCAATATGTTCTCCGAACGCACCGAGTTTACGACGAAGCCGACTAACGTGTGTATCTACTGTTCTATCGACCCCGTAATACTCCTGCCCCCATATTACATCCATCAGAATATCACGGGTAAACACACGACCGGGTGAACGCGCAAATAGCGTGATGAGTTTAAACTCAGTCGCGGTGAGATCGATGGGACCGCTTTCGGTTAGCACTTGATGTTTATCGAGATCAATCGTTAAGCCATGTCTCTCAATCTGCTTTGTCTCTTCTGTCTGCTTACCGACTTGGATGCGGCGCAGCACGGCTGAAACCCGTAGGACGACTTCCTTCGGACTAAACGGTTTGGTAATATAATCATCGACGCCAAGCTCCAATCCAGCGATACGATCTCGCTCTCCAGTCTTGGCAGTTACCATAACGATGGGAATATTTTTAGTTCTCGGATCGTTCTTTAGTAGACGACAGACGATCAGTCCATCTACTTCTGGAAGCATCAAGTCTAACAAGATAAGATCCGGAGATTGTTCAATAGCGCGGTGGAGGGCATCAGCACCGTTCCGGACGTAATCGGTCTCAAAACCCGCTTCTTGTAGATTATACCGCAGCAAATCCACAATATCACGTTCATCTTCCACGATTAGGATCTTGGCGTTCATTTATATCTCCCTTGCAGTCAGTTTCCTATTCTATTTTAACAAACAATAAGGTGTAATGTCAATTTTGCAATAATTCCTTTACAAAAATTCAATTAATTTTATACAAAAATTTTGCTTTTTTATAAATGACGCATTATAGTAGGAGACGAATACTATCTCACTTACAACTTATAACCAATCCCCACCACGGAAAAAAATAATGAACACACGCGCGAAATGTGCTATGATGTCTAAAAAGCAGAAAGGGGTAATAACTAATTACAATGCTAAAAGATATTTTTCGTTTTCAGGGACAGGCATGGAGACCTAGTTTTTGCCTTACCTGTGTTCTTGTGGCATTTACACTATTTTCCAATGACACCTTCGGTATGCGGGGCTTCACAGCAGAAAACGCCGTTACACAAAAAGAATACGAAACAACGTTCCAGAAACTGGTTTCAGTCGAAAGGTGCCAGCATAAATTGCGTTATCTGACCGAAGAACCGCACCTCGCTGGAACCGAGAACAGCCGAAAGATTGCAGAATACCTTCGGGACGAATTTCAAGCGTACGGCTTGAAGGTCCAGGTGTATGAATACAAAGTCTACCTCCCATACCCACTTGAGGTTCGTGTCGAACTCGTCTCGCCTACCCAGTATGTCGCTGTCGGTAAAGAAGCAAGTTGGGAATGGGACAAGGATTCTTATGAAACCGAGATTGTAGCAGGTTATAACGCCTATTCGCCCGATGGAGACGTAACGGCTGATCTTGTCTACGTCAACAAAGGGTTGCCCGAAGATTACCAAACCCTCAGTGAATACGGCATCTCGGTAAATGGTAAAATCTGTATTGCTCGATACGGTGGCAGTTACCGCGGTGTGAAAGCCAAAGTCGCCGGCGATAACGGCGCAATCGGATTGATTCTCTACTCCGATCCCATCGATGACGGCTATATGCGTGGAGATGTCTACCCCCGTGGTCCCTGGCGTTCTGCCGATGCGATCCAACGCGGAACGGTTAAATACATCTTCCAACACGCCAGTGATCCGCTCACGCCGGGGTGGGCAGCCACTGAAGATGCTGAGAGGATCCCAATCTCAGAAGCCACAGACCTACCCAAAATCCCTGTTGCTCCTCTCGCTTATAGGGATGCCGAACCTCTTTTGAAAGCACTTGCGGGTCCCAATGTCCCATCAGAGTGGCAAGGCGGCTTACCTTTTGCATATCATATCGGACCCGGACCTGCGAAAGTTCGTCTCAAAGTCCGTTGTGAGCATAGCACCCGCCCGATCTACAACGTCATCGCCACTTTAGAGGGAACAGAATATCCGGACCAGTGGGTAATATTAGGCAACCATCACGATGCGTGGGTTTACGGCGCCGCAGATCCCGGAAGTGGCACAACCGCACTCTTGGAGGTCGCGCAATCCTTGGGAGAACTCGCTAAATCCGGCATGCGTCCGAAGCGATCGATCATCTTTGCCGCATGGGATGCCGAAGAATTCGGTATCTTGGGATCAACTGAATGGGTCGAAGAGTTGAAAGCAACGCTCCAGCAGAAAGCGATCGCATACCTGAATGTAGACATGGCTGCAACCGGTAAGCGGTTCTATGTAAGCGCAATTCCGTCGCTGCGAGGATTAATTCGTGAAGTAACACAAAGCGTCATTGACCCGGAGACCCTGAAGCCCATTTATGAAATTTGGAAAACGAGACAAGGGAAAGCGATTCCACAGGTTGGTAACCTCGGAAGCGGTTCAGACCATTCTCCATTTATCGGGCATGCAGGTATTCCTGCCGTCAGTATGGGATTTAGTGGGCCCTATGGTGTTTACCACGCCATGCAGGACAACTTTTATTGGATGCAGCACTTTGGAGACCCAACATTCCAGTATCAGGCCGCGATGGCAAGAATCTGGGGAACCCTGGCGCTGCAGCTTGCCAATGCCGATATTTTGCCCTTTGATTATGAGACTTATGCCACCGACCTGATGACTCCTTTAAAACTACTCCAAAACTCTGGCTCAAAAAGCAAGATAGCCGAGGGGGTTGGAAAGTTAGACGCGCTACTGACAGAATGGCAACAGGCAGCAGATTCGCTGCACAAGGAACTTTCCAAATATCTTGCTGCCGGGAATCTATCTGCGGCTGGGGAAATAAATCAGAGGTTATATCAATTAGAACGAAAATTGACGACTGAGGCTGGATTGCCACTCCGCCCGTGGTTCAAACACCTCATCTACGCCCCCGGACTCAATACAGGCTACGCGGCGATTATTTTTCCCGGCGTTCTGGATGCCTTGGCACATGGAGATGACGCAGCAGTGCATGCCGAAATTGATAAACTTATTATAGCGTTCACACAAATGGTTCGAGGGATTAACGAAATCCGAAGAATTCTGTAACCCTAAACATTAAACATTGTAGGTGCGGTGTTTTTGCTGGGGTGTTTCCGCCTAACCGCACCTGTCCCTAACTTATAATCTTAAACCCCAATCGCCACCGCCGAAACCGCTTTCAACCGCACAACATCACCAACCTGAAATGGGCAGCGGTAATCCGTCTGGACAAGATAGAACTCTCCATCCACCTCAACGCGGTAGGTAAAATCGTGTCCCTTAAACGCTTGTCCAACAACGCACCCATCTTTCATTCCACCGTTTCCAGCGTCAGGCAACAGCATCGTCAAACATTCGGGACGGATAGACAGCAGCATTTTCCCAGTTATCGCACCTTCCACCGCCACACGTCCAAACGGCGTCTCAGCGATTCCGTCTTTCACATAAGCATTGACGAAATTCGTCTGTCCCAGAAAATCGGCGACATAAGCCGTTTTCGGCTGACGATATACAACTTCAGGTGTACCGATCTGTTCAACGGTGCCGTCCTTCATCACCGCCAACCGTTCAGCGAAACTCAACGCCTCCTCCTGTGCGTGGGTAACCAGCACTGCACTGATCCCTTCAGATTTCAGAAGTGCGCGCACTTCATCTCTCGTCGTTTGGCGTAACCCCGGATCAAGACTGGAAAAAGGCTCATCTAAAAGTAGAAGTTTCGGACGCGCAATGATGGAACGCGCCAGCGCAACCCGCTGCTGCTCGCCGCCGGAAAGATGATGTGGTAAGCGCGCATGCAAATCCGTCATACCTACCATATCCAACACTTCAAGTGCCCGCTCACGCCTCGTCTTTTTCGGTACCTTTCGGAGTCCAAAGGCAACATTATCAAGGACATTCTTATGTGGGAAAAGGGCGTAGTCTTGGAACACGAAACCGATACCGCGCGATTCAGGTGGAACGTAGACGTTGTCGCTTGCAAGAGAACGTTCTGCCATGGAGATTGTTCCAGTATCCGCCTGCTCGAAACCCGCTATTATGCGCAAGGTAGTCGTTTTTCCGCAACCGCTCGGTCCCAAAAGCGCGAAGATTTCTCCTGGGTAAACCGTAAAACTAACATCCTTTACTACCGGCGTGTCTGCAAAACGTTTTGTGATGGATTCAACTGTAAGGAGTGGTGTCATACCCTAATCTCCAACGAATTTAACAATTGTCGGTATATGGTTATGAGTTATGAGTTATGGGTTAAAGCCCGAAAGTATGTGAACACTTGTAGCACAAACTTTTAGTTTGTGCAAGGTGGGCACGCAAACTAACAGTTTGCGGTACGATAAAGGTCAAAATAATTCTAAAATCTACTATAAAAGTCAGTTTGTAACAATCCACGCTCTTAACCGACGACTGATAACTGACAACTAACCCTAAAGCGTATGCCCCGCACCCGACGAAGGCATCCAAAGGTTCAATGCAAAACTAATCAGACTCAAAATGCTTCGCGGAATATAATCCCCCAAAACCAATCCGAGGAAAAAGGGAATCGCTTTCCGATACATCTGCCATCCCCAAAAACGGAGAATTAGAAACTTAAGTAGCCAACTCACCATCACCGGAAACCAGAAGTAGATGAGTCCACCCCACGATGCTCCTGAAAGCACATAACCCGACGGATGAAGCGTCCACCACAGCAGACGCGTCCGTAAAAAATTAAGAAGGAATACAAACGCGAACCCGCCACACATAAAAGTAACCGCACTGATATCGGGTTCTTTCGGGTGTTGTAACCAACTCTGAAGCGGATTGAAACTCTCCCATCCAAAACGTCCAACAACTCCTTGGCACCGTGCGAGTACGCCGTAGTGATATGCTACCTGTAGATACGTCCAGAATGTCGCTAACGCACCCACTGCGATAGCAAGTGCCATACCCAAAAGCAAGGTCTTTCCTGGCATGCCTGACCGATCACCAATACGAAGTGATTCAATCTGATTCGGCATTGGATGTGAGCGATTGCAACGATTGAAGGCGTAGAGGAACGTCATTATCGTAAGATTCGCCGCACCCAATTGCCGTGTCCCAAACATGTGCACCATCATTTGTCGAGGATTGATACCGATAACTTCGTGGTACGGTGGACCAAGTTCAGCACGCACGCGCCCTATCGCAACAGCGAAGGCGATAAATAGTGCGTAAAACACACTGATTGCCCACAACGACATACCAGCGAGGTAGCAGAACGCAAAGACCACCCCTATACTCAGCACTGTCATAACAGCCACTGTCCGATAAGAGAACGGTTCAGTGCTATCGTCCCCGCGTTCACGTCCTATGATGTGTCGGAAGAAGCGGGCGAAATGCCGACGGCTCATCCAAAGCGTCAGTGCCGCAATACCCACCCATGCACCAGAGGCACGGTCGTTGAGATGTAGAACGCTGATATTTGTAACGCCGACCATACTCGCAATCACACGTTCTGCACGGGTGAGCCAGAAAAAGAACCACGTCGAAAACGCTAGGTCTAACGGCATAAAATAAGTCAACCCGACAATCGCAAGGTTGAACGACATTGAGGCGTAGCCAATCGCATTCCAAGGACGTTCCGTAAAATGCTGGTCGAGTCGGTAGTTCGGTGGCAGTGCCGGAATAGCAGGAAAAATATCGTGCAGTCCTGCGATTACACGGAGCAACGCAGCAATTCCAAATCCGAACCAGAGCGCGCGGGATCGGAAAAAATTGCGATTCGTCGTCATCTGCAACGGCAATTGCGTTAGTGGGAAACTCAGTTTTTCACGCTCCATCCACTGTTTGCGGAGTAGCAGGCCCAAACAGAGCAGTGAACCGTAGAGCAGAAATATAAATCCCGACCAGATGAGGGCAGGTTTCACCCAGATACGTAGATGTTCTGCCCAGTAAATACTCGATTCGCCTTCGTAATATCCCGCTAACCACTCGAAGTCGTGTACAGTCAGCCATGATGGGATGTAGTGCAAAAAAAGCTGCGCCCATTCATTTTCAGGGGTTGCGAACCAGAACGGATGCGCAAGTGTACCCATCAGAATCGCCATCATCGCGTGCCCAGAAATAGTGGACACCATCGTTACCATAATATAGATAAGCAGCAATTCTGCGGTGGTAAAGGCAATACGGGGTGAGAACTTACGAAGTAGGACGTTAAGCCCAAGGAGTACGACTAACGTAAAGACGGCGTTGGAGAACGGCGAGACGAGCGTATAAACCGCATACCAAAGTTCGCTGGCTATGCCTACCCAATAAGCGTTAACAACAACTAAGATGAGTCCGACGACAATCGCTTTTTTGGTGATAACATCGGGGCGGTTCGCGGTTCTGTCATTCATATTTTGTATTCAGACAATCGCGGCTACAGGCAGGCAAACGCCTCTATTAACTAACTTGCGCTCGATATAGGGAGTTGCTCCTAATAAAATAACTATTCCTCGGCTGTGAGTTCGGGTGCTTCGGGTGTGTCTGCTTGCGTCGTTGATGGCAGTTCTGTGTCTTCTGGGATTGGGTCGAAATATTTTTCAATCTCTTCTGCTTTAATGATGCGGATTGCTTCCTGCAACTGCCGATCGTAATCCAAATTGACTACCGATTCAATCCCGACGTGCAGATTGAATAGCTCCTCGGCGCGCTGTTTCAACCATCGTAGACTCACAATGATTCGCTCTTCTTCAAGGATTTCTTGTAGTTTTGGAAGCTCGGTTTCAAGTAAAGAGAAATCTTTCGGCATTTCCCCCGGACGTTGATAGTGGTCATCAATCCATTTTGTGACGAAATCTCTGAGCGTACCGTTTGCATCCACCTTTCTTAGCATTAACTGTTCTATCTCATCGGGTTCCTCAGGTTCGATAGGGACTTGCGGGGTAATACCCACATCGTTAATTGAGATGCCGTTGGGTGTGTAATAGGTGGAGATGGTCAGCGACATTGAGCCACCATCTACTAACGGGTAACGTTTCTGAACCACACCTTTGCCATAAGTTTTCTGCCCAACAAGGATACCACGGCGCGCATCCTTAATCGCACCCGCCACGATTTCGGAAGCACTTGCACTGTATTCATTAACCAAAACAATCAGCGGGATGTCCGGTGGACACAGGAGATCAGGCGTCGCAGGGTATTCCTCATTAAACTCTCTACGTTTTCCTTTTGTTGAAACAATAAGACCGTCGTCAATAAAGGCATCGGCGATGTGGTACGCAGCATTCAGCAAGCCACCCTGGTTGTCCCGTAAATCTAAAATAAGAGCTTTCATACCGGCGGTTTTATGTGCTTCGAGGGCTTCAGTAAATTCGCCTTCCGTGCCATCTTCGCGCCGACTACCGATAAACCCAGTTATCCGAATGTAGCCAGTATTGCCCTCAAGCATTGTTGACTTGACGCTATTGACCGGAATTTTGCCACGCGTCAGTGTCACATCAAAAGGCTCAAGAAATTTGCGTTGCACCGTGATCGTCACATCGGTACCCAGTTCACCTCTGAGTAAGTTGATAACATCGTCGAATCGCATACCAGATTTTTCGCTCAAATGGATCCGTTTTCCGTTGACTTTGGTAATGTAATCTCCGGCTTGGAGGTTCGCAAGCGCAGCGGGTGTGTTCGGAATGGGTTTAGAAATCTTGATGAAACCTTGATGGTCATAGTAGAGGTGGATACCGAGTCCTCCAAATTGCGCATTATATAGATTTTCAATCGCACGTTGATGTTCCGTTTGGGTAACGTAATATGTGTACGGATCATTGAGAGATGCCAGAGCACCTTTGATTGAACCGCGGAACATCTCACTGCTATTGTCGATCGGTTTATAGTAGTTTCTTTCGGCAATGCGCATAGCATCTTCAAGCGCATCGCTTAGCATCTTTTGCGTAACATGTCCATTGCCACTCACAGCATTTCTTTCATTCGGGCTAATGAGGAGAAATGGGATGCCGATAGCGATCACTAAAACGATGAGGGACAGGGTGTATCTTTTCATGAGAATTTCCTCTGCGGTTTAAGGTCTGCGCGTATTTGTTGTGATTTTCAAGGTTCCACTCTATTTTAACATGTATTCAACACGGATGCAATACAATTTTTATAACTAACTACCATCTCCCGGCTGTGTCTTCCATCGATTGTGCAACCATAACCACTGTTCTGGATACTTATGAATATACGATTCCAGCTGCTTCAGCATCTGTGTTGTATATACCTCAACGTCTCGTTCAGAATCGTCCGAAGTCTCAGCATAAATCGGATCCGAAATATGGACGTGGTGTCTGTCGTCGGGTTGGCGGATACTTAATGAAAAGAGGAGCGGTGCTCCAGTTTTGAGTGCTAACACAGCAGGTGCCCGGGCTGCCGAGGCGGTTTTTCCCATAAAATTAACAAATACACCCTCTGGACCTGCATTCTGGTCAGCGAAAAACCCAACCGCCTCGTTGTTTTTTAGCGCACGCAATGTCTCTCGGATGGCTCGGTTCCGTGGAATCAATCGCAAACTCATCTGCTCGCGATGTCGCCAAACATGAGTATTGAGCAGAGGGTTCTTCAATGGAAAGGCAATCGCTTTCGCGCGATCAGGAATTAACGCACCGTATGTCAGTGAAAGGAGTTCCCAATTCCCAAAATGTGGCAGAAACACAATTGCGCCTTTCCTTTTCGCTAAAGCAGCGTGGAGATTTTCCGCACCTTCCACAGTGACCTCTCGCCAAATATTGTCGGCGTTGAGTTTAGGAAACCGAAGGAACTCAATGCAGGTCTTCCCGACATTGATAAAACTTGCCTTACAAATTTCCGTACATTGTGCCGTCGTGAAATGTCTACTGAACGCGGTTTGTAAATTGCCCAAAGCAATCTCCCGTCGCTTTTTGGCGAGATGATAATACAGAATACCAATACCGCGCCCGACGTGCATCGCCCACGCTTTAGGCAAGCGACGACACCACCACCCGAAAGTAGACACTATCCAATATATCCATCTATCTCCGCATGTGGACTGCTCGCGCTGCATCCCAACGCTCCTTCGTCTAAATCTCATAATAGATAGAGTATACCACACCTATCTACGCTACGCAATACCGGCATCCAGTACTCACGGGGTATTTGGTTTTAAGAGATAAAATAGCCTTGAACCATAAATACCTCTCCCTTGATGTAAAGTATCAAATGTGCTAAAATACGGTGTTAAACAATAACTTCTCTTAGACTTGAGGAAAATATGCAAGAACACAACGAATTAGACCCTATAAATAATAATCAAATCGAGCCCGCATCCTCAGAGCCGATGCATTTCACAAGTATCTTGGACGGAATGTTCAGCCTCTACGGAAAACACTTCCGGCTTTTCTTCGGGCTCATAACAGTTTACTTGGTCTTAGGATTTGCTATAGATCAGATTTCTGCTTTGCTGAGTACAGGCGATACTGTGTCTTCCACAAATGTCGTGGTAGCGGTATTCACTGGCATCTGTAGGGTTGTCGTAATTACTTTAGTAAGTGCGGGGTTAACCTACGCCAGCGCGCGGGTCTGCTTGGGTAGAATAATTACTTCAGGAGATGCGTTGCAGCAGGCACGGCAACATTTTTGGGTTTACTTCGGTGCCGTTTTTTGCTGGAGTTTGGCTGTAGGGGGTTTGGCTGTTACAGTCATCGGTATCCCATTCGCCATCTATTTTGGAGTTCGGTGGGGACTTTATGGCGTTCCTGTGATGGTTGAGGGCAGTAGGGTGTGGAATGCGTTGGGACGCAGCACCGAATTGGTCAGAGGCTCTTGGTGGCGAGTGTTTGGTATTATGTTGGTGATTACGCTAATCACTTTGATGATTGTATATGTACTTCAGCATTCTCTTGATTATGTGCTTTCTTCAATAGGTGTTCCTAAAACGGAGGAACCTTCAAACGCTTTAGACAGCATTCGTCGTCTTTTTATTTCGGATATGAACGAGATTGGCTGGTCTGCCTATACAATTCGCAGTTTTGTCCAACTATGTATTACCGCATTCATAATGCCGATTGAGCGTATCGGATTTACACTCCTCTACTTCGATCAGCGGATTCGGAAAGAAGGCTTTGGTGTTGCCAGACAAGAAACAGATTAAAATCTCCCACTATACTTTCCAAACAAACGCGATCTGAGAAAGATGATGACTGACAACCAACGCACCAATCTCGCCAAAACACTTGTCAAATTGTATTATACACATTGGGCGCTGTTCTGGCGTATCATGCTCCCCGTTGCTATCGTCGCAATTGCCTGGCATATCTTACAAATTTTTCATCTCACGGCGCAACTTGAAGAGCATGTGAGCGGCGCACCCAGTCTACCAAACCCGCGTGTTTACACGGTTGTTAGTGGTATCGGGACCGCTTACGGAACGCAAGCGGATTTCTCTACAAATCTCAACACAAATACAAGTTCTTCATCACGCCTGCAGTGGCAACTCTACCCGATTCCCTATTTTGGAATAACCAACAATGAGAGAATTACATGGAAATGGGAACCCAATTTTCTCGGTCTTCCTAACACGCCTTTAATCCTTCTGCTGCTAACGCTCTCTCCGCTATCGCTTGCCATCGCCCGAATAGCACGCGACACACAGATAAACGATTCAACACCTCTTACTGCTCGTGAAATGTGGCGCTGCGTAGGACGCAAGGCACTTACAGTCTTCGCTGCTTTCTTACTTTTTACGTTGATTGTGGATGTAGGTACTTATCTCTATATCTTAATTTCAGGGTTGATACCTTCATTAGATAGATTACCCATAGCGTTAACATTCATATTGACTATGGTACCCCATATCTACTTTCTGGTGATGTTAAGCCTTTACAACCCGTGTCTTATCCTTGAGGATAACTCCATCATAGGTATTTTCCGTAGAAGCCACACACTGGTTAGCCGAGCGAGGTTGCGTTTCTTCGGAATCTATCTTCTGACAAGCTGGATCGCCTCAGTCATCACCTCTGTTCTACTCGGTGCTGCGTTATTCGTGTTTTCCATATTCATCCCGGATCTTGCCCAGATGCGTGTAGCACTCTTTCCGCTTAAATTCTTGCTCCTCTTCATCGGTGGTGATATTGAGGTCGTGTTACCTCAGTTACTAAGCACGCCTCTTACAATTGCAATCCTTATTGTAAAAGGTTTAGTCGTCACCTTTATTGTCCCAATATGGGGAATCCTAACGACTTACCTCTACTTAGAACGCACAGGTGTGAAACCAGATCCCATAACTGACAACTGATAACTGATAACTATTTATATCACATACGGTCGAGGATTCCGTTCAACTTCTTCTACAAGCGTATCCACATAATCCTTAATATAAAACAGCCGACAGACCGCATCCCCTACCTCTCCTTTTTTCAATCGACCGAGTGCCTCCCAAAACGCACCCAGTTCTTTACGTTCCAACCGGAGATATTCCGCATCTGGATCTTCAGTTAGGTTTCTATTCCAATGAATTACCTCAACGAGATGCGCATAAGTTGATGACTCATAATCCACACCAAGCATCAGAAGCTTAGCATCCGAGGCGTAGGCGCGGAACATCGGTGAATGTGTGCCGTAAGTTTTACCCCACGGATATTGATCCCACGGAGATTCATAGCCCTCACGTCGAAGGTGATCTGCCACAAACGCCCGCGCACCTCTGCCACGAGCAGCAATAGAGTGGGAGTAGTGGTTAGAGCGATAGGTATCGGACATCTGCCGAAAATACTCCGTCAGCCACCCCACAGTGGACGGCGTCATATCAATATTCCACGATGCTATCCGTTCTTCCCGACTCGGTAACAGACTAAATGACGGCATCAGAATCAACCCATCTTGCCCGACAACCGTCTCTAACGCCGAGATGACCACACCCGCTCCACCTTTAACAGGTCCCAGACTCTTGAAGGATGAATGGATAAAAAGCGTATCACCTTTTTCGATACCCAGATTGGTAAAGTCTTGTGTGAGTTTCTCGCATGTGTAAACTGTCTTCACTGTTTCGCCTTAAAAAAAGTTATCATATCCGTGAAGCCGTAGAGGCTGATGCTATGATAGGTATCAGACAATTATTTCTTTTTCAGCCACGCATTAAACCCATCCACAGATTCAACCTTATCCTCAAGCACAGCCCGATAAATCGCCATACTATTATAGACATTACCTCGGTACTCCGGCTGTTGACAAATAACGTATTTGATACGGAGAATTGCGAGACGATCTGCTTGCTGGAGTTGACGGAACAGTTCATTAGCTTCAGCAATATGCCTCTGATAATCTGTGTCGTTATATCCCCACAAGTCGACCTTCCACTCCGTCCCTGCGTAGCGGAGCTGAATCCCCCAATAAAGCCCGTGGTCATAACCGGGAAAGTTCCGAATGTAGTGGTTTGAATACGACATCTTCGTTATCTCAAACTTCGTTGCGATTCTCTGAGCAAGTTCAAAGAACAATTCTACATTCTGTGCCTGTGGTAGGTTCATACTAATATCAATATCGGGCCACGTCATCGTATCCAAGGCGTAACTCCCGATAACTTGGGTAGTTCCGACAGCTTTGAGCATCGAGAGCAAACCCTCTTTATCAAGCAAGGCAGTTGCTTCCCGACGAAGTTGCCTTGCGTACTCGACAATCTCTTTATCGCTCATCATAGTTTCCTTCTTGTAAACCAGTTCGCGGTACTCAGCAGTCAGTCGTCGGTTAAAAGAAGTATGATATTGTCCAAGGTCTTATAACTGACAACTGATAACTGATAACTATCTACCAGCATTATACACCCGCAACAACTCAACAACTTTTCTCGCTTCTGCCCTTCGCATCCGCTGTGCAACTTGTAACGGTGTCAATCCTTTTTTATTTTTTACATTCAGATTAGCACCGGCAACGATCAACGCTTCCAATGCTGCCCGCTGTTTTTGGCTATCTTTTATTGTTGATCGAATTGCATCAAACAGTGGGGTCTCGCCATCGTTGTCGGTAGCGTCAAGCGGGGCACCTCTTTTGATGAGGAGATTGATGACTTTAAGAAAACCTGCTTTCGCTGCGTAATGCAACGCCGTTTTACCCTTGTAGTTCCGAACATCGATATCGGCACCGAGTGCTAACAGTCTCTGAACTTTGTCGGGATGCTCCCTATTGTCGCCGCGGCATACGTAAACAAGATCGGGCCAACCCATGTGGCTCTTTTCGTTTATGTCTTTAGGTGGGATTCCGTAACGCTTGAACAGTGTGCTTATTGCTGAACCGTCATCCAAGATACGCGGTGCTTTGCTTGGATCGGCACCGTTTTCGAGTAACAACTCGGCGATCTTTACCCGATCATCTGAAGCGGCGTAATCCAGAAAGCGTTCGCTATACGGTTCAATAATCGCACCGCGTGAAATAAGCAGTTCAACAGTCGCGGTGTTTTTGCTTCTGATGGCATAGCAGAGTGGGGTTGCCCACTCGGATTCGCGATGCTCGAAAGTGGTAGGTCCTCCCGAAGGCAGCATCACTGCTTGAAGGTATCCTTTGTTGACGAGGCTTGGGTCGTTATCAAGGTGCGAACGAACCGTGTTGTAGTCTCCGAGGTAGGCAGCGGTGTGAATGTCGATTGTCGCGCCGTGCTGAAGTAGATACTCCGCCACAACATCGCGTCCTTCGTACCGTGCCACGCAGTAAGGCGTTATTTCAAGGCGGTGCTGGATGTGATAGCAACCGGGCAAATTTATATCGGCACCCCGTTCCAGAAGAAATCGGGTAACCTCCAGTCTACCTCGGTACGCTGCTTCCCACAACATCGTCCGACCGTGCGAACCGACTGTGTGAATCCAAGCTGGATTGTCGTCAACCAATTCCTGAACGGTCTCAAGATCGCCGCGTCCGACTGCTGCGACAACGATTTTAAGAAAATCACTCTGTTTTCCGGTAAGTTGAGCCTTTGGCATTTATACTCTTTCAAACGCATGATTTGTAGTCATGTGATTCGTCGCGCGTTCTTTGCGCTAATTTTACGATTGATACCCAATTAACTGAGGATGATACATAAATTGGAACAACTATAAGTAGGCATAGCACTCCGCTGGAGTGCATCGAGTTTTTTAGCATCTTTCTATAGACATATTGCTCCGCTGGAGCAAGGAGACGGAAAGTTTGCGCTACAAGAATATTCCCGATCCGACAAACTTTAGTAACTTGGAATTGTAGAGCAATGAAGATGATTTCAATCTATACACTGATCAACCTTCTTCTACAACGTACGGTCGTCTACCAACAGACGGTGGCAAGAGCATCCGTTTCTGTTGTTCCGTCAACTCACCGTATTTGCTGAGATCGTGATATTCCCCTGACCATGCTGAGTGTCCGGGACTGTATTTATAGAGCAGTGAGCGCCGTTGATGTTTTGCTCTCCAAGTCATCGTCCCGTGAACGAGTGCTTCAGTGAAAAATAGCACATCTCCTGCTTCGACAGGCGGTTGCACAACGTAGTGTGCTGGACGCTCAAAATGCCGCACATCTGACGGCAATTCCCGCAAGAAATTGCTCTTGTGACTTCCCGGAATACACGCAAACCCACCTGCACCTTCCGGGGCATCCGCCAGATTATAGGTCATCACAGACAATCCGTTCCGCATAACCCCGTCCCGGTATTTGTACCAGTGATCCGCCTCAGGACCACCGGGTCCACCACCATCTTCACCGCCGTGCAATCTGCCGCCTGTTTGTCCTTCATCCATAAAGATGGCATAATCGTGGTCTAAACGGACGTGCGGACCCAGTAGTTCAAGGAGATAGGGGAGAATTTTCGGATGGTCAATCAGGCTCTTAAAGGGTTCACCCCAAAGACTCGACACTCTATCGCCGTGTCCTCTCAGATTATCGCTGGATTCTCTCTCGATAATCTCATTCATCTCAGCGACTTCATCCTCGGTCAAGACGTTCTTTATAACGAGATACCCCTCAAGGTCTATTTGGAATTTTTCTTCGCCTGTCATCAGTAAAGTTCCTTTCCTTTAGTTCGTAGGTTGGGTTGAACGCAGAGAAACCCAACTGTATACTATAACACTCTAACCTAACTCAATAACAGGAGGCCGCCGACCAACCGATGGTGCCATTAGCATCCGTTTCTGTTGTTCCGTCAACCCATCGTATTTACTAATATCGTAATAATTCCCCGACCACGCCGAATGCCCCGGACTATACTTATAGAGCAACGAACGGCGTTCATGATCGGCTGTCCACGGCATCGTCCCATGGATCAAAGCTTCAGTGAAAAATAAGACATCACCGGCTTCAACCGGAGGTTGAGCGACATAGTGTGCCGGACGCTCAAACCGGCGTACCTCTTGCGGAATCTCGGTCGGAAAATTACACTTATGGCTCCCCGGAATACAAGCAAACCCGCCTGCACCGGCAGGTGCATCCGCCAGGTTATAGGTCATCACGGATAATCCGTTCCGCATGTGCCCGTCCCGGTATTTATACCAGTGATCCCCGACGCGTCCACCAGCACGTCCGCCGTCCTCACCGCCGTGTAATCCACCGCGCCCTTGTCCTTTCTCCATGAAAATCGCATAGTCGTGATCCAGACGCACGTGTTGACCCAGGAGCTCAACAAGATACGGCAAAATCTTCGGATGGTCAATGAGCCGCTTGAAGGGTTCACCCCAGAGGCTCGGCGGTCCTTGACGGGCCCCGCTATCGATAATATTGTTCATCTCAGCGACTTCATCGTCAGTCAAGACGTTCTTTATAACGAGATACCCTTCAAGATCCACTTGAAATTTTTCTTCACCTGTCATTATGTAGGAACTCCTTTCGTTACGGCGGTCAGCGGTCAGCAGTCAGCCATCAGCGTGTAGGTTGGGTTGAGTGGGAACCTACTAAAACAATCGTGCAGAGAAGATAAACCTTAAAGTACAAGGGAAACCCAACATATTATCATACTTCCGGTGTTTGGGTTGATGACCAGACCGTCTTGGGTCAGATCGAAGAGCGTGCATTGATCTCTCATGTTTGAGGGACGCCTCTCTGTCGTGTGCAAATCATAGCATATTCAGCTGAAGCATGTCAACTGGGTATTATAGGGTATTTGGTTGCCGTCTATTTTCATGAAAATTCTGCTTAAAATGTTACACCAGTGTAACATTTGGTGGACACACGTTATCAGTAGAAAACCCAGTAACGATAAAGGTTCAGAGGCGTTTTATTTTTTGTTGTGAAAAAAATAATTTGGCTTAAAGTGTAACATTTTGGGTTCGCTATTTATTGTCTGAATCTCGAATTTTCAGGATTTTAGGGTTATGCCTCTCTTTTGGATTCATGGCTGTTTTTCTAAATTTTATACCGATAACATAACATATTTTAAGTATAACATATATAAAGCGGACTGTCAAGGGAAATATTGGGTTTTTGGATAATTGCTGTCTGAATCAGGATTTACGGGATTTTGAGATTTTCAAGATAGGACTTACGTAGTATGAGGACGGAATGCGTATCGTTAGACGCATTGATTGGCACTGTCAGGAAACTTGTTGATACCGCCAAACGTGCCAGAAAACGGAGTCTTGCGTTAACTGAGTACACTGTTGCCGTTGGATAAATGCGTTAAAGCCTGCCTTATTCAGACAGGCTTTGCGTGAAGTGTGTTTGCTATGGACACATTGGCTAACCTGTGTCGCACCCTATAATAGTACTCACCATGACAATAAAAACAAAAAACTTTTTCATAAAATGTTCTTCTAGGATTGATTTTTTAAGGGGTGCTTTCGCGCTGGCTTGTATGGATTAGCGATTCGCGAGTTGTGCACGGAGCCGCGCTAACTCGGCTTCCGCTGTTTGTCGACGCTCTTGCTCTTCTCTCAAGCGTTCTTCTGCGGCTTTTCGTTGTTCTTCTGCGGTTTTTCTTTCCTCCTGTGCGGTTTCTTTCAACGCCTTTTCTTCGAGAGAGGTCGTTATCGGAGTCCCATCGGGTAGATATGGACGTAGCAGCCTAACTTCGGTAACCGCGTCCTCTTTCCAATGAAAATAGAGGTTCAACGTCTCACTGAACAAACCGCCCTCTGCGTCAGGCGCAATCTCAACGATGTCCCCCGAAGTACCTCGCCGCCAGCCCCGACACTCCGCAGGTCTCTCAAGATCGGGTTGATGGATAAAGTATTCCTGCACACCTATATCCAGCAAATACAGTGGGACTTTTTCGTGGCGGTCCTGATGTGCAGTGGAGTCCGAAAGAAACTCAAAAACCACAGACGGGGCAGTACCCTCTGACCATGTATAAAAGCTCCGCCGCTTCGGAAATTTACTGGCTCCCAGGACGATGTAGATATCGGGGGCGACCACTTTTGTCCGATCGCCTTCTCGGTAGTAGATAAAAGTGTCGATCCCAACGAAGATGTGCTCATCGATTTCAAAGTACCGAAAAAATTGGTCGGCGAGGGTAACGATCTGTTCAGCGTGAAAGCCGGTTGCTGCCATAGGTTCATCGTCCTCATAGGGATAACCCGGAATGTAAGGGGTCGGTTTCCCGCTTGCTTTTGGGAAGACAGGCATATATTTTCTTTGTTTGATTTCAAAGTCGCTTAGCGTATTCACCGTTTTTCTCCTTTTTATTCACAGATAAATTCCCTTTCCATTTTATGTAATTTTAGCAATATACGTATCCTTTATCAAGGAAAACTTTCGACTAAAAAAATCTGATCCAGTTCTGATTTCACGGGGATTCCGCTATCAAGGGGAAAAAGAGAAGAATCGTTCCTCTTAAATATGTATCAAGCTCACATTATATACAGCAGAACGTCAAGGGGAATTATCTAAATCGCGGATGACACGGATTGCGCGGATTTTTGGGTATCGGTGGTTGGTTGGTGTTTGTCTGAATCAGGATTTACGGGATTTTCAGGATAGATGGAACTTACCCTGCATGGAGGCGAGATGCGTATCGTTTGTAGGCGAGGTTTGTAACCCCGACCTTTCACAAGGATGATTTAGAATCAGGAGTGTATTTTACAAGGGTATTCACGGAGGTTTCACGGAGATTTTTTTGGAGCCTTGATTTCATTGGGTTTCTGAAGTCTAATTTATGCGTCCTCCGTGAAAGCGAGTTTTGGTTATATTCTATTTAACGAATAGATATTTCCTTTTTCCTTGCCGTATTTGCTGATTTAACGAATCTCCAGCGCGGACAGTTTATTAACAATATCCACCGTCTCCAAACTCACCGTGATCATCTTCCCAATCAACTTGACGATGTATTCGGGATCGTCAATACGGTTCGGGTTGTTAACGATGCCGCTCCGTCTATCTGTCTTCACACGATACTGATCTACCACCCATTCCAATGCAGAACGCGTGCCGAGGCGATAGTCAAATACTTTCGAGGGCACTCCGTCAATTGTGAGAAATTTGTTGTAGACAATCCGGGTTTTGTCTCTGGAGAGTTTCATTTTTTCAACAAGCCAGTCAAGTGGGACCTCCAGGTTTTGGATGAACTGGAGATCGCTGTATTCAGGTTGGGATTCATAGTTGACATGGATCTCTGCTAAGCGTGCGCCTGCCTTTGCGAATCCCCAAAAGTCTTTGGCGTAAGGGATGTGAGGCAAATCGCGTTTGAGGTTCGCTTCGTATTTTTCTCGGTAGTCGGGATGGTGTAGGAGTCCGTAGTTATAGTGGAAGATGTCCCATTTGGTGATAGTGGCGTCTCGGTAATGGGTGCAGAAGTGCGCTAATGCCCAGTCAGTGATGTTTTCTTGACGATTTGTGCCGTCCTTGTCATAAGTATAGAAAGGAAAACACTGAAAACTATCTCTTGCTGAGAGGGTATGAACGTCAGGAATCAGATTCGTCATCAGTGTATTAAAGCCTGCACGGAAGCCATGATCACTAACGATTATCACTCGATTTTCCGCCTCCGTTTCCAAGGTAGGAAAAATGGATGGAAATGCAGATACCACATCGTTCATTGTTTGATCAAAATAGAGATTTGATTTTCCAAACGGACGATAGAATGATGTTTTAATATTATCGTCAGCATATTCAGTTGTTCGTCCACGCTTCAACTTCGCCTTTAAGTCACGACTCCACTTAACCTTTGTGTCATCGGAAACGACAAAATCATCAAGGTTTGCATTCCGATCTGTCCGTTGTTCCCATCGCGCTACTTCCACGTTGTAGTTTTCAATCATTTCCTTTATGTTCTTAGTCAGCACATTTCGGTCGAAATTGTAAACCCATGCATCACGATTGGTTTTCACACCGTTGCTATAGGTTTGGAAAATCACATCTACTTCCTCACCTTTTCCCGCTTTGACTGCCTTACTTCCCATAGGAATGAAGGTGTCAAATTCAGTATGGAGCCCTTCCGTAAGCCATGTGTGCCGCGCATCAGGTTGAATTGTTTGCCATTCAATCTTGCCTGTGTACTCATGTTCATTCAGAAAATCAAACTTCTGTTTTCTGTCCCACAAATCATCGGTGCGATAGTAGAAAATACGCGGTGACTCTGATGGATTCTGCTTGTTTTTCACAAACAAGTTGATGCTAACGCCGACACGAATCCCGAACACATTTGCATCGGAGACCTTTAGTCCTTTCCGAGCATTTCCACCCAAATCCAGAATATAGATGGCATCGCAGTCCTCGGCGAGATGTTTACGCATGCCGTCAAATGCTACCCCATCCAGAAAACTGTTGTTTGTTACGAAAGCAACAACACCTTCTTTTTCAATCCTGTCTAAAGCCCACCGAATCGCTTTGACATAGGGATCGTAAAGTTTATTTCTGAGTGTGGCTTTGGAATCTTTCGTGTATGTGTCCGCAATCCGTTTGTCCATCGTCTCATACTTCCGATTTTTGTTGTTGTCGTTTTCATTGACCTGTCCGGCGTTATAAGGTGGGTTGCCGATAACCACAAACATCGGCGACTCCTTCTGTTTCTCGACGCGAATGGTATTAGCAGGGGTGAACAGCTGCATCTGACGGTCTTCTGCGACTTCAAACGTATCGACCAGACAGATGCCTTCATAAGGGGCATATCGGTTTGTTGCGGTGTAAAACTGCTGTTCTATGTTAAGACTGGCGATGTAATAAGGCAGGAGCATTACCTCGTTACACTGGAGTTCCGGTGGGTCGGCGGTGTATTTTCGCTCCAATGAGATGGGATCGAGTTCCTGCATAATGCGGACAATGAAGTTCCCCGTGCCAACGAATGGGTCAATGATATTTACGCCGCTATCCGAAAGTGATCGATTGAACTCTGTCTGTAGGATATGCCCGACGCTTTTCGCCATGAAATCCACAATCGGCTGCGGTGTGTAAACGATGCCGTGTGTATCGGCAACCTTAACAGAGAAGCCTTGAAAAAACTGCTCGTAGATGGTATTGAGGAATCCTTGTTTCTGTGAAAAATCCGTGATGGTCGCCGCGGTTTTCTCAATCGCAACATAGAACGGATCTAAACTCTGAAGGAATTGGTCGCGATTTAAGGCATGCTCCGTCAGGACATCAATGACTTTCTCTATGTCCCTTGCAATAATGTTACGGCGGGTGAAATCACGATTCTTGAAAACAGTCGCGAAGATCCGTTCCGTCAGGAGATGTTGAATGAGCATCTCCTCTACCGCGGCAATAGAGAGGTTTGGATTAATAGAGGCTTGACACTGTTGATGAAAATGGGTGAACGCCTCTCGGAAGTGCGGATTGTTTTGACGTTCGGTTTCGATGAGTGCTGCCAACTTTTCGCCCAATTCTGGTACCGTCTCCTTGAATTCCGCGACTGCTGCGTGCCATGCCGAGATGTTCTCCTCCTGATAAGCAAAGAAAGTCTGGAGAACGTGGACAAGGTTTCTGGGCTCAGTGATGTTGAGGTCGAGTTGTAATTGTCCGTGTTGATAGAGAAGAGCATGCGTCGGGGATTGGACGACAATGTTGTTTGATGGGTAGCCTGCTGCAAACTTCTTGTCTGCTTCGACGAGGAGGTTGTCATGAGTATCCTTTGCTTCCCAGTAGCCGTGTGGCAATCCGAAGGTATCTACGACTTCACCGTCGGGTGTTACCCGTCTTTTTTCTGGCGTGTAATGTGTCTTTTCGCAAAGGAGCGTGAGGTCGGATTGGCGGCAGTAGTGTTGGAGGAGGTTTTGGAATGCGGCACGGACGGTGCCTTCGTTTTCTTCACCCAGTTGTGTATATTTTTCGAGTTCGGTGTAATAGGTTTTGATGGGTTTGTGCGTGGGTTTGATGTTCAGATCGGGCATCAATTTTCTCCGTGTGTTATTGGCTTATGAAAGGGTAAACTTATTATACACGGAGTTGGGGAAATTGCGAAGGGAATTTTTCTATGAAAATAGGTAGATCTCTCAGTGAGCTACAAGTCTGACGGAGGTGTTTTTCAAGTATATTGTCCACCCTAACCCGTTAAACCTCCGACAGATGGATATTTGTGAGCTGGTCTCTACTTATGACAAATCAAACATGGTTCCTCGTCATCCTCATCATCGTGAACCTCGGTAAGGATTTGCATCAGAGTTTGATTCGGCTTTGTTATTTTCTTGTCCGCTATTGCTTTTTTCTTATCTTCTATTGCTTTTTCAGTATTTGTCTTGATCTCTGCTATCCGTTCTGGTTTTGATAATTCCTCTAAGCTTTCACCTTGACACCATGTGAACAATTCACCTGTCTTTGAATGTGGGTTGGGTTTTTCGTACGCCTTAGCGAGTTCAAAAAGATCAGGATGCTTCTCTAACAGTCCGACCCATTCTGATTTGCGTTGGAAGAAACAGAAATAACACCCCGAACGCGTCCGCCATTCGTAGTAACTGGGAAGACCTATCCCATTTTCCTCGAGGATACGATAGACATCCGCTTTAGTGATGCCGTCTTCTTTGAATGGGTATTTCGGTTGAATGTTCGGGAGAGAAGAAATTTTCGGAGGTTTGTAACCTACGCGGTCTTCGTCGGCGCGGATGGCGATGTAGTGATATGCCTTGTCTTCACCGATGTACGCCTCAAAGGGCCTGATTTTAAGGTTGATCGTGCACCAGCGTACTTGAGATGACGGCAGTAAGCCTTCATAAATGTACTCCCAATAGTGGTCGAAATCGCGATCCTCGTTATGATCGTCGTGCATGTTGAGCCGGACGATGGGTTTGCCGAGAAACACTTCTAATTTATCCAGATATTCATAGGTTTCGGGTAATTCTTTGCCGGTATCAGAGAAGAAATATTCCATATCCGGTACTCTATCACGCATATAGACGGCGAGCGCAGAGCTGTCTTTACCCCCGGAAAGTCCGAGCACATGACGGATTTTTTGTTCCATGTTTTTCTCCCTATTCATCGAGTTGTTGTATCCAGTGTTGTGAAATCTTCGCCAGAATTGCAATGTGGAGTTCGGGGTTATCATCTACGTTGAAATTTTGAAAAATCTGTTTAATGGCACTCTCTATTTCAAGAGTTTGTTCATTCGCAGTCGGTGTCAAAGTGACAACGCGTTCCTGTTCGTCTTGGTTGGGTCCGGTGATACCGATCCGAATAGGTTCCCCTACTTCTGATTCGGTATATTTCAATTTCTCGTAAGACACGGCTTCGAAGTGCCGGAACTGCCGAGCCACCTCAAAAAAATTTGACCGGAATATATCCGTATCTCTGTCGAACCAAGATTTTGGGGGTTTACCAGCAAGCGTCGCACTGATCGCTTCAAGCCAGTTAGAGAAATCAAGTTGTTCGTCGCATATCCGAATCAGAAATTGTTTAAGTTGCGGTTCACTTACTATCTCTTGTAGGGGTTCAGCTTTGTGAACTAATGTTTTTCGGAAGTTATCCCGATCTCCTCTTAAAGCAAACTCATCCTTCATCTGTTTTTCGATGGAATTCAGTAGGTTTTCATAGGCGCGTCCGAGTTCGGACAATGTGTCCTGCAAAGTGCTGGAAAACTTTGTGGCTGCGTTTGAATCTGTTGTTTGGACACCAAAGGCGGAAAATCCGAGTGCTTCGGGTAATTCTTTAAAGAGGAGTTCGTCAGGTTCACGGGCGTTCAGGACAGCTGCACGGAGATTTTTCGCATTGTCGCTCAAGGTTTCAGTGTTTAAGGTGTATTTCGGAAGCCTTGAGATAAAATGTATGAGTGCTGCGGTAAAGGTCAATAGATCTGGGGTTTCGGTTTCTATTGATGGATTAAGGACGTTTGAAAATTGACGAAGTAGATTTTCGCGAGCCTTTGTTATCCGAAAACGTTTGATTTCAAATTTTTCTGGTACTTTAAGGAATCGTTCAAAGACTGGCATTGACCAGTTGGGTATAAAGGTACCCTTTTGATAGAGCGCAACTTCTGTTTTATAGCGGAGCATCGCCGCGCACAGTAGGATCGGCAACGGACCTTCCCGCACACCGAGCGGTGGTGCCATCAGATGCTCGTAGAGTTCCACAATAGGCTGTCGCTCCCCCTCACACGTTTCAAGAAAATCCTCAATGGTTTCCCATGTGTGTTTTATGTCGTTTTTGTCATCTGGTTTGGGTGGGTGAAATCCCCACACACCGGAAGTTTCACGATGTATACCAGTCTCCAATAGGAGAGAACGGTAGATGCTCATTTCAGGCGGATAGCCAGTGATACCGAGGTTTTCTTGATCGCCATTTTCAAGCATAGCTTGAATTAGTTTCTTTCGAGCAGTTGTTACGGTCCCCGAGATTTTGCGTCGATTAATCAGTTCGTTCCGAATAATAGGCGTTTTGTGGTAGACTTCATCACAGGTTTTCGACAAGTGTTCGTTTCTATCTCGTTGAGAGTTGATGGGTACGGGTTGTCCCTTGTAGAACCATTTGCGGGGTGCCTCATCGTCATCTCCAAAGATGGATGCCAACTGATTTGAGATGTCCCGTTCTGCTTCGAGTTGTCGAATTGAAAGTTCGCGTCTCGCAACCGCATCGCCTTCTAATTCGGGCGTATTTTCCGAAATCCAGTGTAAGCAGGCGAGTTCGGTAACGGCATCGCGCAGAAAGCGGGTGGAATGTGGAATTGCAATCAAGACCTTTTTACGCTTAGAAGCGTCTTCTCCGGACGCTTTTTCAACCAACTGCTTACTTTCATGTTCTCCCGCTGGCAGTGTGTAGAGGACAAGTCCGTCAGCGTTACTGAAGGGTTCGTTCAGGCTCGCGTCAAAATTTTCAAGGTCAGTGTACCGGACGGTGAAGTAGCGGAGTGTGCCTTTCTCAAAGAGGTGTCTTCGAGCAATGAGCGGACGCGGTGGAACGAGTTCTGAGAGATAAGTCATGAGTCTTTCATTTGGGTCCAGGTGTCTTTCCGCTTGGTGGAACATTGCTTCGATATCAATGTCGCTCCCTTCCCATAGGGTGTAAGCGTCATTATAGCGACGATAGGTAATAATTGAGCGTCTTTCCAGCGTCTTTAGTGCTGTCTCAAATTCTTTCGCGAACGTTGGGGTGTGATCATCTAAAACATAACGGAGAATTTTCTTTGAGGCTTTCAGGTTGGTACTCACTTCTCCAACGATACCAAGCAATCCTATTGTCTTGATGAGTTTAACAGTTGTTGGTGATGGGTCTGGCAGCCGATTAATACCCATTTCAATTTCTACCCATTTGTCCCCGTCGCGTGAGGCGGACAACCTATTTCCTATGGTGGTGCTGAGGTAATCATATAGGTCAGCGATCGAGAACATTGGCAGGACATTTCCATCATAACGCTGGTTTGAAAGAAAGTCTTGAAGTCCATAAGGTTCATTTGAACTCAGAAAAGCAAAGAGGGAACGTTCGTTCTGCGCGAATCGCCGAAAAATTGAGTCTATAATAAGTGCCACCGTTGGATGAAGTGGCAAGCAGTTTCTCATCAGTTCACTGAATTCGTCCTCCGTAAGTTGGTTCGGTTTGAGGCCGAATTTAATCAGAGGGGATAAATTTCTTGTTTCGCTTTCTTCAGTCTTTTCAATAGCAGATCCGACTAAACGAAGAACCTGCTCCGTAGGTTCTACAAAGGCTATATCTTCAAACCGACCCTGAATCTTTGCCCACTCTTCCTGTTGTGATTTGGCTAATTTGTTTGCGTATTGCTCAAACGCTTGGTGCAGAATCGTCAGCAAAAGCAGTGGGGCTGGGTCACTTCTTGTTGCAAATTCAGCAAGGGTTTGCAGGACGAACACGTCACCTTGTGTTGGATGTTGTGCGGCGTATTCAAGGAATTTTCCGAGTTCATCAACCACGAGTAGCAAGCCGTTCCCGCCCTTTCCATTAATGGCGAGTGTTGCGGATTTAAAAAGATCAGTGATTTCAGTTGCCTGCAGGAGATTGCCGTTTGCCTCTGTTTTCAAGAGTTTTTGAATGTCTTTCCGGAGCGAGTGCCGTGAGGTTATACCGAAGGTTTTAAGCCCATGTTCTAATCCTCGCAGGAGCGAGCGTGTAATCGGTGCGCGCTCGCCAGAGATGAGCACCGGACAGAAACCAATTGAAGCCTTTATCTTGTTCCCATTTATACTCTGAAAACGCTCATATAATGTAACATCGCTGTCTTTAAGTAATTCCAGAGCGTGTTGGGTTGTGGAGGCCTTCGGATCCCCGAGCAGCTTCGCAGCGAAAAGCGCGAACGCTGATTTTCCAGAACCGTAGGGACCCGTGAGTGACCACGCTTTTGATGTTGCATCATTCTCCTGCGCAGCGATAAGGCGAGTGAGGGTCTCTCGTACTTTAACGGTCACAATGTAACCCTCTAACGCGTTTTCCGTGTAGAAGTCGCGTTCCAGATGAACAGAACGTTGGAAACGCCCTTTAACTTTAAAAACATCTGACAATTGGGCACTATCCATAATACCTCTTTAGAAGTCCCGTAGGATCTAAATCACTCTGTCGTCGATAGACCTGTTTTAAACCTTCGCTTTCGTCATATTCTAATGCGCTGTCCGTAAGTTGTAAAAGGTCTTCGAGATATGTGGTCATTGTATCTTCGTCTAATCTGAAGATTCGTCCTGGACTTAAGGGGGCGTACATGAGTTCTGAAAATGGTAAGGTATCCCTTTTTGGAAAACGAAGAGTCCAAAAGGCATCTATCGTTGCTGCAATAACTTCGCCCGGTAGATATTCTTTTTCGCCTCGTTGAAATTCATACTCGTTGTCATCTGGCAATTCAAAGATTAAATTTAATTCAGCTATGGGGCAGTCAAAACTTTCCTCAACGACACCATGGTTGTGTCGTGATTGACAGTAGGTTCGAATAAAGCAATTGACATCCCGTTGCAATGTATTGTCAGAGAAAGTTCTTAATTTTTTTCCCATTTGCTGTCCATCCTCATACGCCCGCCGGGCCCACTCGTACAATTCCTTTTTGAATGTGTCCAGTGCGAAGCGATTTTCCCTTAAAATGTTAAACGCCCAATACCACGTGGTTGCCTGATTGATGTTGGTTGCTATCTGCCAATGAATCAACCATAATGTAGCAGGGTCCTCAAGGTACGGATCAAATCCGTCTTTATTATTGAAAATGATTTTGCCGAACTCGGTAGGAACAAGTCTATCGCGTTGGCCGTTATCTGTTTTGATGAGTCTTGCCACACTACACCAGTGCCGAATAGAGCTTACCATGTTTTTTCCTACTCCTAAGGTAACAGAAGCATCTTCCGATGAAAATGAAAAGGTCGGATCTGCTACAGCATCGACCCCTTTTTTCAGCCATGTATACCGAAAAGGAAAAGTTTGGTGTCCTGAGAAAGAGGGACTTGTCAACTTTAGTGGCTTTGTATGATCAGCAATTAAAAAATTCCCCATATAACATATTATACGTTATATTTCAAAAAAAAATCAATGCTGATTGTCAAAATTAAGCACATTTTTTTGACATTTTTTCAAAAATTTGGTATTATTATATTGTTAGTCGCAGTAGCATAGGGTTAATAGGGTTTTCTTACTTCTGTAATACCGTGAGTGTAGGTAACTCCGCTAAGCGATGTGTCACATTTTTTTAAGTTTCCTAGTATTACCCTCAGTAGGTAGATTGCCAAATGCCTAAATACGAAGTTGGGATCACAGAGATTAATACGCTTGTTCGCCGCCTCGGTTATGTCTCTGCAATTCTACGGTTGCTTGAGCATAAAACGCTAAGTGAATCTGTGCTCTATACTCAACTTGAAAAATGGAGTCTTAATCACAAGCAAAATTTTGAGAATTACATAAATCCGCAAGGATTTATTAAAGCAACACGCAGGCAAGCTGCTCCGAGACGCTATACGAATTTCGCTGTTTCGTTGGGGCTTATAGGACGAATCGCTGGCGCGTGCCGTGTTACGCGGTTTGGGAAAACATTGCTGCCCTTTCTCCACCAAGCACCCGATCAAAATCCGTTTGAACTGACTAACGCGGAACGTTGTGCATATCTGTATTGGCTTTTGGTGAAAGACAGTGATCGGCTTTTCACAGTTATTCAAATGTTAGTTGAAGGTGGTTCTCAATCCCTTTCTGATTTGCAAAATGCTTTTCCTACGTTTTATCTTCAGCAATTGCAGACCCGTATGTTGACAGCGGAAGAACATGTTGCACGTGACATCTTGGCAGTCCGAAACCGCGTGGCACATTGGAAGGAAGAATCAAAACGTTCTATTGAAAATATCGTGCCACCGCGAATTCATTGGTTGGCAGACCTCGGCTTGGTCTCAGTTGAGAATGCTGGAAAGAGACAGTCTCGATTAACAGAGATGGGTACCCGGTTTTCCCGGTATCTTCCGACATTTCACACAAGCCCAGTGTGGTTGCGGAAGAAATTCTTTGGCATTGCTGGGCAGGTGCTTATGGGCACGATTGATCAACAATGGACAGAAATACAGAAGTTAGAGAGAAAAGAACTGCTTTACAAACTCATTTTTCAAGTTTTTAAAACGCTCCGGAGTACACCTACCCCGAAAATTTCTTTATATCCAGCACTTATTTATATGGCACTCCTTCTCACAACGGATAAGGGAATCGCGGTGAACCTTGAGGAACTTCATGCAGATCTAAATGCGTTCTCTAAAGAGTCTAATGCACGATATGCAGTCCGATTTTCCCACCGAGAGAATGAATCCTATCTTATTTTTTTCTAACTTAACCCAAGATTTATGGATATTCTGATTCCTGATACATCTTCACTCATAAACATACATGAGGTTTATGTAGGGCAAACCCATATTATTGATATTTTAAATCAGCTTTTCCATGTGCAAGTCTCACGAGAGATTCCACACGAAGTAAGGCGACACAGGAGTAAATTAGGGAATTATGACAAACCGATGTTACAATTCGTGCGTCGAGCAAGACGATATTTTCCTCATGAGCAAGATTACGAGAACATGATTTTTAACCGATTTTCGCCAACCGACGACCCAAATCGCAATCGTGGTGAACGTTTCAACTGCGCGCTCGCACTTTATCTGGGACGGAGACGATACACCGGACAAGTTATCATGTTGACGGATGATATGAAAGCACACCAAAATTTGATTAAGTGGTACGAGAGTCGCTTCAAAACGACAAAAACTTGGACTTCATTGGAATTGCTGCTGCATATCTATCTCGTCATGTTTCCAAAATGGCCGTATGCACAGGCTAGTTCGGCTTTACGAAATGTAAACACTAACATGGCGGCTGAGAAAGAAACGGAGGAAGAAACAGAAGACAAAACAAATGAGGAGACAAAAAGGGAAATGACGAAGCGTTTACGTACGTATAGCCGTTATCTCGAGCAGTTACATATTATGCTCAAGGCATTACCACGGACGAAAAAGTTTAGAGGTGGACTATGAAATTCTCGATGAATTGGAATATAGTTGGTTTACGAGAAAACCCCTTTATGGTTAATCCTCCTGCTGACCCTAAACAGGCAATTTGGGCAGGTATGGATGGACTCAAAGATGAATTTAATAGTGTATTTCAAGAAGCCAAAGCATCCGCACCAACGCAAGTGGTATTATGCCCAGGTTCTATTGGTGGAGGCAAAACACATGCTTCACTTTTCTTTAGTTCTGACGAAAATATTCCTGAGACATCACCGAGCGTGCGGGATGTAGAAGTTCTCAGAGTTCAGACACCTACTGAAACTCGGAATCCTGCCCGAGATTTTTATCTGGATGTCATGGAACAGATTCGACTTGAGCGAATAGGGAAAGCGGTGCAAAAAAACGTGGAATCTGTTGGACGTGAGATGGTTGAGCAAAATCTGCGTCAAACAGTGGTAAGTGGTGATTTCGCGAACGCGCTGCTTAAATTATTTGAGGCTTCGCCAATTTCTCCGGGGGCTAGCTCGCCGCTAAGTGCGTACTTCTTTCGCAAATGCACAACTACTGAATTGCGAAAACTTGGCTTAAATCGGAATATTGAGAAAACACAAGATTACTTTCGGATATTGGCAGGCGTTTTTCGTTGTCTTATTGGATTATCTGACTCCACTGACGTAGCCGAGCACAATCGGTTTTGCCTATGGATAGATGAAATGGAGAATTTCATCTATTTTACACCTCCGCAGTACCGTCCTTTCAGCCAAGGGTTGCGTGAATTGGTCGATCGACTTCCCTATTTCTTCACACTTTTCATGAATTTCACGCTTACTTCGCCGGAGGCATATGAGGAAATTGAACTGATTCTCGGAGGTTATCTTACTGATCGGATTACCCGACAGATTTTCTTTCATGAAGTGAGAGATCAAGAAAAGATGCTCCAATATGTTCGTGAGCTTCTCTCTCACTACAGAACCCAAGAAGAACCCAAAACACCTTATTTCCCCTTTACAGAGGAGGCACTCAGGGCACTCATGTCTAACTTACAACGCGGAACACCGAGAAACATGAATAAACGGTGTCGTAATGCCCTGATAAGAGCGTTTGAAAAGGAGGTTTTTGAAGACGGAAAAGACCTGGAAATTACACCTGAATTTGTACAGGAGATGAGTCAGGAGGAGTTGGATAAAGAGTTTGGATAGTCGAAATTCAAATCCCCTTAATGAACGTGTTTCTGCTTTCAGCCTTCCACGCTAAACCTCTGACCAGACATTTACATCTTCGTCAGTTCACAATCCTGCAAATCCTCTAATCCTAAAAATCCTGATTCAGACAGTGGACACTACATATTATCCTACAACTGCTAACTGGAATTATTTCTTACAACAGAAAATTACAGAATAGGTTAAAAATATATTCACATCTGTGTTTTCACGGAGAATGGGTTTATTCGATGTCACGAACCCGCGTGACACCTATGCTGGTAAAATTCTCCGTGAAGCCTCCGTGAATCGTACCGAAAACCGACGACAAAATACCCCACCGACAGATTGCAATGAGAACGGAGATGTGCTATACTAATAAGGCACAGGCTAACGGTTTCCTATGCTACATTAGAGAACCGACAATCTAACATGCACATTGAAGCAATCAATTATCCTCTCATCCATATTCCCGCTGGTGAATTCATCATGGGGACGATTCCGACCGGACTCCGCAAAACGGATCCAGAGGAACCGCAACGGAATGTCCTGCTTGATGCTTACGCTATCGGCACGTACCAGATTACAAATGCCCAATACGCACAGTTTGTAGAGGAGACGGGGCATCCACACCCGCTGTTCTGGAGGGAAGAACACCTCAACGCTCCTGATTTTCCGGTCGTCGGGATAAGTTGGGACGATGCGATGCACTTCTTGGCGTGGCTCAATTCACTTGAAAACGGTGCGTATCGCTTACCCAGTGAGGCGGAATGGGAGAAAGCCGCTCGCGGCACAGATGCTCGCGAATATCCTTGGGGAGACGCGTGGGATGCGAACAGAGCAAACACATCCGAATCGGGGAATAGGCGGTTGATGCCTGTCGGGAGTTATCCGTCAGGTGTGAGTCCTTATGGGTGCTACGATATGGCGGGAAATGCTTATGACTGGTGCAGCGACTGGTTTCATATAGAGACCTACAAATACTCGCCTGTGGAGAATCCGTTGGGCGCGAGTGAAGGACGTCGGCGAGTGATTCGCGGGGGTTCATGGATCGCGCGTGGCGAGTTTGCTGCTCGGTGTGCTAACCGTGCTGCGTATGAACCGATACAGGCTATTCATAGTGTCGGGTTTCGAATTGCTATAGATTTGTGATTTGCTGTTGGTGGTTAGGTGTTGGGTTTCACTTCGTTCAACCCAACCTACTACTATGAACCGATACAGGCTATTCATAGTGTCGGGTTTCGAATTGCTATAGATTTGTGATCTGCTATTTGCGGTTAGGTGTTGGGTTTCACTTCGTTCAACCCAACCTACTACTGCTATCAGGAAACCTCGCCAGCGAGAAAATGCTATGCATAAAAAGCCATTACCTCAACACTTCCAAGACTTTCGAGATACCTTGTTAGACTGGTTCAAAAACTACCAGCGCGATATGCCGTGGCGCAACACCGATAACCCATATTATATCTGGGTCTCCGAGGTAATGCTCCAACAGACACAAGTCAAGAAGGTTGTGGGCTACTATAATAGATTTATCGCACGGTTTCCAGATGTTCGGCACTTGGCAGCCGCCCCACTACAAGATGTGCTAAAGGTCTGGGAAGGCTTAGGATATTACGCCAGGGCACGCAACCTCCACAAAGCCGCCCAGGTTATCGTGAACGAACTCGATGGAGTGGTACCAAGGGACTATGCGACATTTCGGAAATTACCGGGTGTCGGGGACTATAGTGCGGCTGCCGTACAAAGCATCGCCTTTAATGAACCTTACGCCGCTGTAGACGGGAATATCAAGCGCGTGCTGGCGCGCCTGTTCCTGATGGACGCCCCGGTTAACGATGCCAAGTCGGCGAGACTATTTCAGGAGCGAGCCGATGAACTCTTGGATTCGACGGCTCCGGGACTTTTCAATCAGGCGCTGATGGAGTTGGGGGCAACTGTCTGTCGTCCGCAATCACCGACCTGCCTTATTTGTCCTGTGAACACGTTCTGTGAAGCATTTCAGACGGCACGTCAAGACGAATTTCCACAGCGACGCGAGACGAAACCTGTGCCGGAACATCATATCGCAGTAGGGGTTATCTACAGAGAAGGTGAGGTATTAATCACGCAGCGGCAGTTTGAGGGGCTGCTCGGTGGGCTTTGGGAGTTCCCAGGTGGGAGGATTGCTGAAGGGGAAATCGCTGAGGCAGCGTGTGTCCGTAATATCGTTGAAGTTGTCAATCTCTCTGTCACGAATGTGCGGTATCTGACGCGTGTCCGGCACGCCTTTACGCATTTTAGGATCGTGGTAGATGTTTTTACGTGCGATTATCAATCGGGTGAGGTCGTGTTAAACGGGCCGCGTGATGCGAAATGGATTGCGGTTGAGGCATTAGGTGATTATCCGCTCCCGCGTGCGACGCATAAGTTTCTGGGTAAGTTAATGGAGAGTGAGGCATAAGTATTGTTTGTAGTAGCACAATTCATTGCGCGTCGAACGGGCGATAAATCGACCTACTACGAACTTAAATACTTGTCTGGGATATTGCTTGGCGCGGTTACAAACCGCGCCTACTTTTGTTGGGGAGACTAATGGCTAATTGTTTGATCCGAAGCGTGCCTCGTATTTCTCCCATACCTCATCGGGTAGCGGTGTACTGGCGGCTATGAGGTTTGCCTCAAGCTGCTCGACGTTCAGACTCCCGATGTTGTTGCCCTGAATCCGTTCTTCTTTCAGACAGAACTGGAGGGCAAGTTGAAGCAAATTGACACCTTCTTCAACGCACCATTGCCAAATTGGGTATGCCGCTGCAACATCACCTTCTTTTTTCCACCGGCCCCTTGCGATCTCAGCGTCGATATCGACACCTGTGAGGATACCCCGCAGGATCGACCAGCCGTTCATCACCCCGATGTCGTGTTCAGCGGCGTAAGGGAGGATGTCGTCAGCGGCGTTCTGCCGGACGAGGTTGTAATCGTTGAAACACAAGATAAGATCGACATCCCCGGTTGCCATCGCTTTGAGATGGAAGTCGTGGGGACGCATGCCGTAGCCGAGGAACCGTACGAGTCCGCGTGCTTTGCACTGAAGCAAGCCGTCGAGCGTGCCACCCTTCTCAAGGGTCGGATCGATTTCGCCGGGGTCGTGGATGAGCATACCGTCGAAATAATCTATACCGAGGAGTTCAAGTTGGTTTTCAAGGTCAGCGATCGCGCGTTCAGCGGAATAGTCGGGTCTACCCTCTCCATAGCCGCCCCATTTTGCAGCGGAGTGGCAACAGAGTCTGCCGGTAATGATAACATCCTCGCGCGGAATCTCCTTTAGTGCCAATCCGAGTTTCCGCATCGAGTCCCCATAACAGCGAGCGCAATCGAAGTGGTTAACCCCGATAGAGACTGCGTGTTTAACGAGTGCTACAGCGTCTTCATCTGATACGAAGCCGAAATTGTTTCCGAACCCCTGCGTGCCGAACGGAACGACCGGAATACTCAATTCCGTGCGGCCCAATCGCCGCCTTGGAATCGTAGGTAAAGCTTGATTGGTTTCCATAAAATTCCTCTTTATTATTAGTTATCAGTTATCAGTTGTCGGTTAGAAGGTTTTTTTGTAACAATTCACGCTTTCTTGGAGGACTTGAAGAAGTTGTGAGTTGTTACAAACCCGCCTCTTTCAGTTTTCAGTTGTCGGTTAGAAGGTTTTTCTGTAACAATTCACGCTTTCTTGGAGGATTCGAAGGAGTTGTGAGTTGTTACAAATCCGCCTCTTAACTGACAACCGATAACGAACAACCAATAACCTTTTAATACTTATCCGAGCCTTCAAGCGGAAGTGGGACCGCCCAGATGTTCCGATACCGAACATCATTGCCGTGATCCTGCAAACGGAGTGGACCCGGCTGAGCAAGTTCTGAATCTACACTTCCAACTGTTGTGCCAGCAATCTGCGCATTATTGATAATTACTAAACCGTTTTGGATGACTGTTATGCGTGGACCTTCAGTCATTTCACCTGCGTCGTTGAAACGGGGTGCCCGGAAGACGATATCGTAAGTCTGCCATTCAAGGGGCGGTTTACAGGCATTGACCAGCGGTGCGAACTGATTGTAAATTGCGCCGCAGTCGCCCATTCCAGGAACTGAAATGCCGTAGGAGTCCAATACTTGGACTTCATACCTACCTTGAAGGAATACACCGCTGTTGCCTTTTGCCTGTCCAGTCGCTTCGGGCATATCGGGGCATCTGAATTCAACATGGACGAAATGATCTGTGAAGGTTTCTTTGCTTATGACATCGCCGGTGCGTGGTACGACAAGCATTGCATCGTCTTCGACTTTCCAACTCGGGGCGCTGCCATCTTGGCTCGTCCAACCACTAAGATCTGTGCCGTCAAAAAGGATGACTGCTGATTCTGGAGGTGTTTGTGTCATGATTTTCCTTTCACACGCGCTGATGCGTGAGTTAGTGAACAGAAAATAGAGTTTTCCATCATTTTAACGGAAATCACTTTTTTGTCAAGTGCAACAGTGGTGAGCAATAACCCGCGAAAAAACCTTTTGAAAAAATAAACGGTGTGTTATAATACATATTGTATTTAGACGCACTCGCAAGTGAAGAGAAATAAAAGGCATTATGCTCAAACCGAAACCCAGCATCGACACAATTCAACCCTATCAAGGTGGCAAACCGATTGAAGAGGTCCAGCGCGAGTTGGGCATCACTGATATTATCAAACTGGCATCCAACGAAAATCCGTTGGGTCCATCACCATTAGCGGTGCAGGCGATTGCTGAGAGTGCGAGGCAGGTACATCTCTATCCCGACGGTAATGCCTTCTATCTAAAAAGCGATCTCGCGCAACATCTGGGGATTTCGACTGAACAACTGATTTTAGGAAACGGTTCAAATGATGTACTACAACTCATCGCTGAGGCGTATGTCGCTCCTGATGATGAGGTAATCTATGCAGCCGGGGCATTTGTCGTCTATAGTCTTGTAACGAAGTTGTGTAGTGCAACAGCTGTTGTCGTGCCAATGCAGAACGATACACACGACCTATCCGCTATGGGAGCAGCAATCACCGATAGGACAAAAGTTATCTTCATTGCTAACCCGAACAACCCGACGGGAACGATGGTTCCTGCCGATGAAACGGCTGCTTTCATGGAACGGGTGCCGGACGATGTCCTTGTCGTTTTTGATGAGGCATACTATGAATATGTGCTCCGTTCGGACTACCCACAGACACTGCCGTATGTCTTAGAGGGGCGGAATTTTATCATTACTCGGACATTTTCCAAGATCTATGGACTTGCTGGACTCCGCATCGGCTACGGTATCGCACCGCCTGCGTTGATTGAGACGCTAAATCGCGTCCGGCAACCCTTCAATTGTAGTTTAGTAGGACAGGCAGCGGCGCGTGCAGCACTGAAGGACACCGACCACGTCAAAAAGAGCCAAGCGAGTAACACCGCGGGAAAAGCTTTCCTCTACGAAGCGTTTGATGACATGGGACTGCGTTACGCACCAACCGAAGGCAATTTCATTATGCTTCATCTCGAACAGTTAGGTGCAGACGTTGCCGATGCCTTACTCCAAAAAGGGATTATCGTCCGACCAATCGCTGGATACGGCTATCCAAATGCTGTCCGTGTAACCATTGGCACAAAAAAAGAAAACGAAAGATTTATAACTGCTTTAAAACAAATCTTGTAAATTTGTGATTAAAAGGAGTTAAATCATAAATAACAGGACCAATATCTTTTTTATAAAGGGATGAAAGTGGTTAAATACAACAAAATAACGATTTTCCAGCAAAATATACCTTTTCTTTGTTCAATTTACGAAATCCTATTAATGATAAAAATGCAATCAAAATGCGTTGGGTTTCACTCGTTTTTGGGTGCTTTGAGGGTCATAAGGAACTTGAAAGTGCTCTTTTGACATGCGTTGTAATAATTTACCGTTCAACCCAACCTACGTCCTTGATAACCAGTAGCCATTATGAAAGAACTCATACAGATTAACAACAGGCGTCCTACACGCAAAATCATGGTAGGGAATATCCCGATCGGCGACGGCAATCCTATCTCTATCCAGACGATGACCACAACGCTAACCCGTGACGTAGATGCCACATTAGCGCAGGTAGAAAGATGCGCTGAGGCGGGGGCACAGATTGTTCGCGTTGCCGTCCCTGAAGCGCCGGACGCCAAGGCACTCAGTGCGATTGTCCGACGTGCATCAGTGCCGATTGTTTCGGATATCCATTTCAATTACCGATACGCACTCGCTGCGGTAGATGCAGGCGTGGCTAAAGTCCGTATCAATCCAGGGAACATCGGTAACGAGGAACGCATCTCTGAGGTGCTGTCTGCAGCAAAGGCAGCAAATATCCCGATTCGCATCGGCGTCAACGAGGGATCGCTCGAAAGGGATTTGTTGGAGAAATATCCGTCCCCCACGGCTGAGGCGTTAGTAGAGAGTGCCATGCGACACATCAATATCTGTGAGGATCACGACTTCACAGACATTGCGATATCCGTTAAGTCGAGTGATCCACTTCGGATGATAGCGGCGAATCGTCAACTTTCAGCGAAAGTACCCTATCCATTACATCTCGGCGTGACGGAAGCGGGAACCCCGCGGCGTGCACACGTCAAATCGACGCTCGGCATCGGTACACTTTTGCAAGATGGAATTGGAGATACCGTCCGAATCTCAATTACAGGCGATCCTGTTGAAGAAGTCTTAACAGCGAAAGAACTACTGCGTGCGCTCGGTATGGCAGCGGATATGTTGGATGTTGTCTCTTGCCCGTTTTGTGGTCGTGGAGATCCTGCTGCCGATTATGAGAACATTGTTACCGTTGCTGAGGCGCTTTTAGAAAAACACGGTATAAAAATTCCGGTAGCTGTGATGGGGTGCGAGGTTAACGGTCCCGGTGAGACGCGCAACGCAGAAGTGGGAATCCACTTAGGCGGAAAGGAACTCGCAGTTCTGAAGGTGCGTGGCGAACGCGTGCGGACTTTCCGTGGAAGGGATGAAGTCAACCCAGAATTTTTAGCAAACGCGTTATTAGAAGCCGCACAGCAATTGCAGGCAACTCAAAAGGATACATCTTCGTAGGGAAAAATGGAAAATCTTCGGCAGAACGACCAGAAACCGCTTCGATTGATTCCTGTCCAGATCGGACTCCTCGCGCTATTTTTCGTGGCATATCACTTCTTCCTGTTCTACATCATGCGCGAGACGGTTCTCAATCTCGGTGCGGTACGGTTTAAAACGCACATTGTCCCACTATATGCCGAACCGAGTTTCGCTCTGAGTTTGTGGATATTGCCCGCCCTTCTGGTGTGTGTCGGTTTTCTGTATCTCTGCCATAAGTTCCTGATTTCAGGGGCATCTGGGAAACGGCTCATCTGGATAGCGTTTGTCTGTTTTCTCGCGATTACTGTTAGTGTTGCACTGATTGATGGATACCGCGAATATGAAGAAGAAGGTGAGGAAAAACGCGTTTTGGCGCTCTTGGAGCCGTATACACGAACTTCATTGGAGTATTACGGTGATGTGCCGCGGGTTGATGAATTCGGACTTCGCACCTTTCTACGGGATTATAGCAAACCGGAACTGTTTGAAAGGCTTTCAGGACACACACGCACCCATCCGCCAGGGGGTGTGCTTTTCTTATGGATTTTTAGCAAAATCATCGGTTACAATCTTGTATCGGCATCGTTGATTTCAATCCTCTTCACTGCGCTCACAGTGGTTCCGCTCTATCGTCTCGGCGAACGCCTCTACGGTGAAAAAGTTGCTCGGTACTCGCTCCTCCTGTTCCTTATCACCCCTAACTTCGTAATGTTCACCGGGACATCGATGGACGGGCCTTTCAGTGTCTTTCCAATCTTGAGTATCTACCTCTTTTATGAGGCACGCGCACGGGAAGCTGGACCCAACCAAGTGTGGTACAGTTTCCGTCCCTATAGTTTGCTGATGGGGCTTTCACTGGCACTTGGGATGTTCATGACGTATTCAACGGTAATTGTTGGCGTTTTTCTGTGTATTGTGCCACTACTGGAACGAAAAAAGTTTGTCCAGTATCTGAAAGTTTTGCTGTTTTCGGGGGTGGGGTTCATCGGATTCTACCTATTGCTCTTTATATTGACCGGATTTCGTCCAATTGAGGCACTCGTGGCATCTATCGAAAAGGATGAGATGGGAATGGGGACCGGCTATGAAAGCGTTGGGCGTTATCTCCACCTGAGTTTTGCCAACCTATTTGCCTTCCTCATCGGCGTAGGGCTTCCAATAACAACCATCTGGCTCCGGCAGGTCGTATCAACAATAGCGGAATGGCGACGGGACGCCCTCCTCTCTGAACAGGACACTTATGCGAGACGTGTTCCTTGGATACTGCAACATGAAAAATTGGACGCCTTCGTCATCGGTTTTCTGATAACCCTCCTCTTTTTCACATTCTCTACTCTGTTTACGATGGAAGTTGAGCGCATCTGGATCTTGATGGTGCCGTTTTTCGTGATTCCCGTTGCCAAACATCTTGAGACGCGTCCAATATCTGATCTCTATTGGGTCGGCGGCATACTCACTGTACAACTCATCGTTATGGAGGTTCTGCTCTACACTTATTGGTAGTGGCTCTCAGCCGTCAGCGGTCAGCAAAGCGTTGTGGTGATTACAGACGTTGATAAACCAACAATCCCGGAACTGAAGATTCCCAATAGCCAATAATCGATAGCCATTATGCGGATTCTTTATGTCATTGACTCTATGACAAAAGACGGTGCCGAATCCCAACTGCTCAAAACAATTGATCGGTTGCCACCTGAGCAGTACGAGGTATATGTCGTGCTAAGCCGCACCGAAGGCGAACGTGTAACAGAACTTGCTGCGATGCCCTGCGTCCGAGATGTCGCCACCCTCACAGGCGAAGGCAGCCGCATGAGATTGTTAGAAAAAGCGTTTGCACTCGGTGGTGTTGTCAATTCAGTGAAACCCGACATTGTGCATAGTTGGTTGTGGTATTCTAATTTCCTCTGCGGTGTCTCTCGCAAATGCGGTCTCTGGCGTAAGTTACCGTTCGTAGCCTCACAACGCGGCGATTACCATGCGAGATACGGTAAATTTCGGCTCTGGCTCACAGAAAAGTTTGTTTATAATACTGCCGATGTTCTCTTAACTAATTCGGCACAGATTCAAAACCAACTCTGCCAACAATACCCAGACAAACGGATTGTCAGCATTCCAAATTTGTTAGAATTACCCACCGAAGCATGGCAACAGCGCCCGCCAGATGATACCCAAGAGAAGTTAATCGTAAGCGTCGGACGTTTCGCACCTGAAAAAGGACATCGTTATCTGATTGAAGCGTTGAGTTTCATTAAACCAGAGGATATTGCATGGTCCTGCATATTTCTCGGAGACGGGGAATTAGAGACAGAACTCCGCGCGCTCACAGAAAAGCACGGTCTTTCGGAGCAGATTAAGTTCCCGGGTTTCTGTGAAGATGTCTTTTCTGTCCTCTTGTCAGCGGATGTCTTTGCGTTACCTTCGCTGCACGAGAGTTCACCGAATGCGCTAATCGAAGCAATGGGTGTCGGGTTACCCTGTATTGCCTCGGATGTTGGTGGTATCGCTGATTTGATTGAGAATGGAGAGAACGGCGTTCGGGTCTCACCAAAAGATCCAGAAGAGTTAGCTGCATCACTCTATTGGGTGCTAACGCAACCTGACTTTGCGAAGACGTTGGGTAGAAACGCACGTGTGGCGATTCAACGAAAGTTTGATAATGCCGAATCTATGCGGAAATTGGAAGATATTTATCAGCAATTTTTGTAGAAACAACAGGGCATGGTTCAATTGATGCGTAATTTTCTTAAGAATCTGGTAGCAACCTTTGTCTGTTTATCAGGTATGCCATTTCTCATTCGGGAATTGATCTGCAGAGATCGGATTGCTATCCTCATGTATCACGACCCTAAACCGACGGCTTTCGCGAAGCATATCGCCTACCTCTCGCGCCATTGCACAATTGTTTCACTGGATACGTTGGTCTCAGCGGTCCACCGAAAGGATTTCTCACAGATCCCACCGAAAAGTGTGGTGATTACAATCGACGATGGACACGCCGGTAATTTTAAACTCTTACCGATTTTCAAGCAGTACCAGATCCGTCCGACACTCTATGTCTGCACGCAGATCGTTAGCACACACCGTCATTTCTGGTTCAAGATAGATGGACAATCCAAGAAAGAGAAAGAAAGACTGAAAAGACTCTCAAATGCCGAACGGTTGACGCGTCTCAAAAGAACGGTTGACTTTGAACCCGAAAAGACCTACCCAGATAGACAGGCGTTCAACGTAGCAGAAATGAGAGAGATGGCAGAGCGCGTTGACTTTCAACCGCATACCCGATTCCATCCGATCCTGACGCGCTGCACGGAAGCAGAATGTGAGCAAGAAATTCTTGGCAGCAAATCGGATTTAGAAAGTCTTTTAGGCGTTGAATGTTTGCATTTCAGTTATCCGAACGGTGATTATACCGAGCGCGAGGTTCAGATTGTGAAAGCGGGTGGGTTCCGCTCGGCTCGGACAACCGAGATAGGGTGGAACACCTTAGACACGCCGCCATATCAACTGAACGCTGTTCCAATTACCGATAACGCTGGACTGATGCTCTTCCGTGCGGAACTAACAACGATACCCCAGCGGCTCAGCAGGTGGGTGACATCTTTATCCCGGTCAAATGAAAGATAGATTAACCAAATGGCACACCGCCTACATTCAGAACGCATATCGCGAATTGGCACGCGGGACAACGCGAAGGCAACTGGATACATTGCAAATTGACGCCACCGGCAAGAGAGTATTAGATGTCGGTTGTGGACCTGGAAATCTTCTCGTCGCGCTTGCTGCTGATGTTCCCGAACTCCTTATCGGTATTGATGTAGACTCGACTTTCTTGGTGTTTGGACGTTCCCAGATCGAAAAGTTAAATGAAC
Organism: Candidatus Poribacteria bacterium; assembly: GCA_022826805.1. Classification (GTDB taxonomy): domain Bacteria; phylum Poribacteria; class WGA-4E; order WGA-4E; family WGA-3G; genus WGA-3G. The sequence goes on along the minus strand of JAJDUH010000045.1, from coordinate 131,869 downwards.
AGCCATCCGAAGTTCCTATTCTGATGCGTGCTGCGCTCCCTACCTTACCGTTTGCAGATGAAACCTTTGATCTCGTGACCTGTTTCCTCGTTATGCCGCATGTGCCTGACGATAGAGCCGCTTTAGTTGAGCTTGCCCGCGTTCTCAGACCGGGTGGCACCCTGGCTATCTCCGGGCACGGCTTCGGGTTTCCACTCCGCTATCTCAAACGCTTCAGACTGAAACCGCTACAGATGTACCTGGCGACCCTAATCTATAGATGCACCGGGAAAAAATGGATCCGAAACACACTGCAAAGCGATAGGAAGATGAGCGACCTCTTAAATAGTATCGGTGTGGTGCCGGAGGTGCGTCACTATAATAAAAGGGTTTTCGGCGGTGTCGTTACTTACTGGATTAAGGCGATTAAGAGGGAAATGACGCCTAAAGCGATACAGTAGTACGAAAAGAGAGAGAATTTGCCTCGGTTCAGCACGACCAACAGAAACCGCAATGCGATGTAACCGACAATAAATGAGGCGAGCATTCCGCCGCCCACGATATAGAGTGGTATCGTCGTGTCTCCGACATCTCGGACTTTCAGTGCAACCGCACCGAGTATAGCAGGAATGGAGAGTAAAAAGGAGTATTCCGCCGCCGTTTTTGCAGGAATTTCTAAGAACAGTGCTAACGAGATTGTTGTTCCTGAGCGGGAGATACCGGGGGTAATGGCGCAACCTTGAGCGATTCCGATGAGCGGTGCATGCCAGGCTTTCAGTTGTCCCGTTGGACTATTCAGTTGGGTTTCTCTGGGTTTGCGGAAACACCCAAGCAAAAACACCCAACCTACACGTTTGCGGAGCCGGGGGAGTTGGAGGATAGCACCGGTGAGGATTAGCATAACGCTCACAAGACGCGTTTCCTCGAAAAAGGATTCGAGTTGGGTCTTGAACAGCACTGCAATAACGCCTGTCGGAATAGAGCCGAGGAGTATCAGATAGATAAACTTGAGTTCAGGGGAGGCGTTAAATGTTGTCCTTGGACGCCGCCACAATTGGGAATCTCCAAGGGAAGAGAGTCCTGCGATCGCCAATCGTCCTATTGCATCACGATATGCGACCAACACAGCCGCTAATGTCCCAACGTGAAGCATAACATCAAAAAAGACGAGGGGTTCCTTCAAGCCAAGGAATTGCTGGGCTAAGACGAGATGTCCGGAGCTGCTAACGGGTAGGAATTCGGTTAAGCCTTGTAATATGCCAAGGAGGATTGCTTCAAGAAAAGTCATAGTGTCATTGTACCAGTTATTGTCCTAACTCGCAAGGGCATTTTCCGTCTGCCTGTAGGAGGGATTTGTAATCCCGACTTCTGACTGCTGATCGCCAATGCTCGTTGTAGTAGGGCAATTGATTGTTTGTCTGCTTGTATGAGGAAAAATATGGAATTAAAAATTTGCGCACTCGGAATCTTGTTCAATAATGGAAAAATCTTACTCGGTAAAAGGTCTAAGCACCGGCGTTCTTATCCCAACGTTTGGGACATAATCGGTGGACACTGTGAAACGGGGGAAACGCCGGAACAGACGCTCATCAGGGAGTTGGAAGAAGAAATCGGTGTTACGCCTACTATGTTTGAAAAGATTAAAACGCTGCTTGATCCCAATAATGGCGAAACCTATCACATATTTGTGGTAACAAATTGGATAGGCGAACCAACGCGTCTACAGCCAGAGGAGCATTCACGAATCGGATGGTTTGGCATTGATGAAGCGTCGAAATTGGAACTTGCCTTGCCGGAAGCGTACGTTGCGTTATTCACAAGCCTTGAAGAGAAAGAAACTTTATCCTGAACTAATATCAAATGTCAATAATTCTGAAAATCCTAAATTTCTGATTCAGACAATCGACAGTTGACAGCAGGTCTATTCAGTTTTCGATTCCGATCTCAGTTTTCGTTGATAGAAGTTAATGTTTTTACGCAATATCGCGAGCATGAAGAAACACCCAAGCAAAAACACTCACTCCTACAGTGGAATAATAGTCACATACACAAAATAAATATGTAAAATTGAATAACCCTACACTGATAACCATTCTAATTGCTACATTTCCAAGACTGATGTATAATGCATTGACGCTGTTCCTTTTTTGTGTTAAAATTCTGTTAAAACGTTTTGGAGGGTTGTGAAAATGCGTAAAAATCTTATCCTTGTAGTGCTTTCAGCAATTTGTATATTTGCTGTGAGTCTCTCTCATGCTTTTGAGGAAGAGGACATCCTCGTCTATTACTCATTTGACAAGCTCAATGGCAATACAGTTAAAGATGATACCGGAAACGGCAACGATGCAGAATTGGTTGGAAAAGGTTCCCTTGTTGACGGTGCGTTTAATAAAGGAATACAGTTAAACGGTGGAGTCGTCCAGATGGATCAGAATGATTTTATCGTTCCGATCGGTGAAAAGACCGAGATCACGATGGAAGCGTGGTTTTTCCTGAATCAACATGCCTCGTATGATGGGATTATCTCTATAGAAGCCGCCGCTGGTGGATGTTGTGAATTCCGTACCATGGTGAACCCGAATTTCAACCCATTTTGGGATGCCGGACATCATGCTGATAAAAGCCTTGGCAATTACAAATTTGAATTGAAAGAGTGGTACCACTACGTGTTAGTTGCCGATGGCAAAGACGGAAAGATCTACGTCAACGGAGAATTTATCGGTGAGCAGCCGGAAAACTTCAAGTGGCCCAAGTTCAAAGAGGCAGCAATCTACATTGGGGCAGGTGAAAATCCAAACCTCCACAAAGTGGAAGACGCTATTATTGATGAGGTCGTCATATACGCCGCAGCATTAACTGAAGAAGAGATTAAGGCATCAATGGAACTGAGCCTGCCGGTCGTACTTGCTGTTGAAGCCAAAGAGAAGTTGGCAGTGACATGGGGTGAACTAAAAGGCAGTTTCTAAAACAACCTGAAGGTGCGGTTCTTGTTCACCGCACCTTCACTGATTCAGGAGATACAATGAAATTAGGATTTTTATCAAAAATTTTTGAAGGTGCTTTGAGTATAGAAAAAACATACAATCAATGCGATAAGGCGATTAGCGACTTAAAAGCCTACAACGAGAAACGGCAACAGGAAAATTTCCGTTTCTCAGTCGAGGAGAAAGCCGTATTAGACGAGGTTGTCAACACTGCGATTACGAATGCAACGCGCATTGTTGATAAAGAAGGCGAACGGAATTGGCCCGGCGTGTTTCGAGAGATGCACAAAAATTTAGCGAGTATCTATCTGGAACTGGACGAACTCGACAAAGTCCGAGCAGCGTGTGATCATTTACAAAATTACGGTGAGGTCGGTAGACAGGATGCCGATGAAGTGCTGGAGAGCCTGAAGGAAAAAGAGGAGTAGTGGTTGTCAGTTATCAGTTGTCGGTTGTCGGTGTGTGGCGGTTGCATATCATTTCGCTTCCACAAATGTCTTTTAGCTGAAAACTGATAACCGAGGACTATAATGCTATTTCTGAATCCTGCCGCGTTTTATCTGTTAGGTATAATTCCAATCATAGTGCTACTTCATTTCCTGAAGTTGCGCCGCTACAACTACCTCGTTCCGAGCATTATGCATTGGCTATCTGCTGACGAAGACCGGAGAGCCAATGTCCCGTTCCAACGGCTTCGGAACCTACTCCTTCCACTCTTACAGGTGCTTTTTCTGTTACTCCTTACGCTCAGTGTGGCACGTCCTGTCCTGCGCAGACCTGGATTCATGCCCGGAAAGGCGGTCATTATAGTTGACAACTCTGCGAGTATGTTGTCGGAAGAGATGGGGCAAACGCGTCTTGCACTCGCAAAGCAGGCGGCACAGGCGCAGGTTGAGCAAATTTCCGCAGGCGGCGGGATTATGCTCATGGTGACGCAAGCCGAAAGCCGAAGCCATCCCACCCGTTACTGGGAAGGGGCGGACTCCTATATCCAACAAGCGTTTACAACTGATACCACACAACTTCTGAGTGCCATAGAAAATATTCCTCCAACCCACGCACCACGCAATCTCCGTCCTGTTTTTGATGCTGTAACCCGCTATGCAGACGCACCGCAGGATAGTGTTTTCTTTATCAGCGATACTTTTGAAAAGCTACCGGATATATCCCTGCCGCTCCATAAGGTTGCAATAGGCGGAGATGCTGAGAATATCGGTATCGTTCTACTTAGCGTTGACAGTATAGAAGACTGGTACGAGGTGCTGGTTCGTATCCAAAATTTCACAGATACCGCCAGAGAATTCAACGTTCAATTGCGGGTGGAAAGCGCGCCACTCGATGACAGGGTGATATCTATTCCGCCAGCAGAAACCAAGTCGGTTCTGTTTTCAGGCAATCCGAGCGGTTTAGAAGGAAAGGTTATCAGTGTCCATCTTGGGATAGAGGACGATTTTCCGCTTGATAACACTGCTTCAGTGATCTTATCAGGCCTCTCACCTTTGCGAATCTTACTCGTCAGTGACAATCGGAAATCTTTATTGCCTGATCTGTTGCGCACATACGGAAGACATGTGGTGTTAGATATAGTTCCACCAGCGGATTATCACGGAACTGGTGATGCTGATATAGCGATTTTCGATGGTGGCACCTTCAGCGGACGCGAGGCTTTCGGTAATTTTTCTGAGATTGGCGCCAAAACGCATCTAATCTTTATCAATCCGGACGACAATCTACCCTTCATGCAAGGAGAGGCTTCTTCTATAGAAACCAGTAACGGACCTGCGCGCGTTGTCAAAACAGATGATGCGCACCCACTCATGGCAGGTGTATCCCTACAAGGTTTGCAGGTGCGTGAATCTACATATCGGAACTTACCACTCTGGGGACATTCTCTTGTTGAAACGGAGAAGGGTTCATTAATCTGGTTCGGTGCTGAAGCGGACACCCGATTCCTTGTTTTCGAGTTTGACGCATTTAATCCAGAGATCTCTTCCTTTGCAATGACAATACCAGCGGGACCGCTGTTTATTTATCAGTGTTTGGCGTGGTTGGAAGCAGGAACCGCTACGCTTCAACCCATTGTGTCGCAAGAAGAGCGGACTCGGCACGCTTTTCGGACGGGAGAACAGGTGATAGTCGCAGTAAAAAACACAGATACACCACTTCACGTGCGAAAACCGGATGAAACAGTGGTCAGATTGGATGATTCGATATTCACCCAGACAGATCAGGTGGGTGTCTACACACTCTTCGCCGATGATGGTAGAGAATTAGAACGCTTCACGGTTAATCTGCTTGATGCTGCAGAATCCGCACTTCCACATGCTACGACGATAGAAGCGGAAGAAAAATCGGCATCGCTTGAAACAGGTCTACAACCGATAGCACAGGAGATATGGCGTTTTCCAGCACTCCTTGCGTTTGGTATTTTACTTTTAGAGTGGTGGTTTTACCATCGAGATGAGTTGTAGCATAATCTGTTAAATTGTGCAACTTAGGTAATTTTGACAAAAAAACGGCGAGGTTGGAAAACCTCGCCGCTTAATGTCAGTAATCAGTGTGAGACTTAACAGCGCATTTGTACCACAATCTGTTAGACTGTGGTCTTCGCGCAGCCTTCGCAAACTAACAGTTTGCGGTACAATACCTCGCGAATAATGATCTGTCATCAATTATTTATCGCATTAAGAATATTATTAACCAGCTGCTGTTTCGGGATCACGCCTCCAAAACGACCGACAACCTTTCCATCTTGGAACACGATATAAGTTGGATGTCCTATAACCCGATATTTTTGATGCGTTTGCCGACTCTGGGCAATATTCATTTTCGCGACGGCAAATGTGTCTCGCTTCTCTGAGGCAGCTTCGGCGACAACTGTCACCATTCTTCGACAGAATGGTCACCCATCTTTCCAAAACTCGACCACGACAGGTACTTCTGATTGGAGAACGAGCGAATTAAAAGTCGCATCGGTAACCGCAAAGGGGACACCAGAGGTCTTGCTCTCAGTCGTGAAGGTAATCTTGAGATCGGTTTCGTTACCAGCGGCATCGCTAACTTTCCCAGCAATAACGTAGGTGGTCGCGTTATCAAGTTCTCTACCTCTGACCAGTTCAAGGGTGGCTTTCTTGCCTTCAACTTGTCCACGCCAACCGGCATTGACACCTGCTTCAGTTCGTAGAACAATATTGCCGGTTACCTCTTCGCTGAACTCAACTTCGATGCGTGCTCTGGTGTTAATCGTATCGGGATCAACGTCTTTGTCACCGTCGCTGACGGTTCTCCCCGTAATTCGAGGTGCTTCGGTGTCTGGTGTCCGGACAGTATAATTGAGTCTTTTGCTCCCATCCGCCCAAGTGATAGTCAGTGAGAGGGAACCCGGATCAAAGGGACCTGTAATTCTCACATTCCTGCCAGTGATTCTAACATTTCCAGTGCTCACTGTAACATTGTTTGGGCGGTTATCAAAGGTAAGGGTAATGGTATCGCCTACATCAAGTTCCGCACCACTTGTTGGATTTGCCCTAACGAATGCCACCGGTTGTCTGACGGTATAGTTGAGCGTTTGCGTTCCGTCTTTCCAAGTGATAGTCAAGGCGAGAAGACCTGGGTCAAATGGACCTGTGATTACCACGGTCTTATCGGTAATTGTAGCAGTACCCGTACTCACAGTGACGTCCTCTGGTGCATTATCAAAGGTCAGCGTAATAGGGGCATCAATGGTGAGCGTTGCACCAGCTGCTGGTTTCGCTCTAACAAACGCCACCGGTTGTCTGACGGTATAATTGAGCGTTTGCGTTCCATCCTTCCAAGTGATGGTCAAGACGAGAAGACCTGGATCAAATGGACCTGTGATTACCACGGTCTTATCGGTAATTGTAGCAGTACCCGTACTCACAGTGACGTCCTCTGGTGCATTATCAAAGGTCAACGTAATAGTATTGTCTGTCTCAAGCTGCGAACCGATTGCGGGATCGACACTAACGAATGCCGCTGGTTGCCTGATGGTATAGTTAAGTGTTTGTGTGCCATCTGCCCAGGTAACCGTCAAAGCGAGAGAACCCGGATCGAAGGCCCCCGTGATTGTCACAGTCTCATCAGTGATTATGACAATCCCTGTGTTCGCGGTAACGTCATCAGGTGTATCGTCAAAGGTCAAGGTAATCGTCGCGTTCACATCAAGCTGCGAATCGATTCCTGGATTTGCGCTAACGAATGAAACGGGTGGACGGACGGTTTTGCCCAAATGCCCGGCAACGAGTGTCAAATCAAGGATGTTGACAAAGCCGTCGGCGTTTACATCTGGATTTAAACGCTGGTTTTCGGTGGGTATTGCTCCGAAACGCGAGGCAATAAGCGTCAGATCAAGGATATTTACCACGCCATCACCATTTACATCCGATGCCCTCAGAAGGTCAAGATTTGTATCTTGAGCGTAGCTTGCTGGCATGAGTAGTAGGGTCAGACTTAGCGTTAGCAATAAGCAAATTATTTTTTTCATGTGTTATCCTCTTGTGTATCAGTTTGTGATCAACACGCTACTCGTTTTCTTCAGTTCCTAAGATTTCAAGAATTCGCTGTACCAATTCAGCCTTAGGCATTGCCCCAGCAAATCCGCCTATAGCTGCGCCATCTTTAAATACAATATAAGTGGGCGTTCCCCGAATTTGGTATTCAGCCGTTTTCTCCCGTTGGGTGCGCACATCCAGCTTGACGAAACTGAAGTTCTCGCGATATTCCAATGCTACCTCTGCGACCACCGGTCGCATACGTATGCAAAATATTCAGGTATCGTCTTTAAATTCTACAACAATAGGCGGCTCAGAACCCAAAACGATCTCATCAAAATTCGCGTCCGTGACCTCAAAAGGAATCCCAGATCTTTTGCCTAAATAACTTGCGACCAGTGTTAAGTCGAGGATATTCACAGTCCCGTCCCCGTTAACATCTGGGTTCGGATGTTGGTCTATGGTGAGGTTTTCACTAAAACGGGAGGCGATGAAGGTTAGGTCGAGAATATTGACAACGCCATCAGTGTTGACGTCAGAAGCACTCAGCGGATCAAAGTCCACATTTTGTGTATGCCCGAAGGTTAGGAACGTCAGTGTCAACGTTGCTATTAGCAAAAAACAGATCAATTGTCTCATAAGTTTTTCCACATGGGTGATTATGCGTTCGCGCGGTGCCATTCTCGGACAGCTTCAGGGATCGCTTGAAGGTTTTCGATGGTTGTTTGTAGGGGGATCGCGCACTCCGGTCCAATCAGTGGAATGCCTGCGTCAAGATTTTTCGTAACTTCCGCTTTAACATGCTCTGGTTCTTTGGCAAACAGCGTTTCAGGGTTGTTAATGTTTCCGACAAGGGCAATGCGTTTTTGCACGATGTCCATGGATTCCTGCGGCTCATTTTTGGAGTCGTAATGGAAGGCAGCCATACCGGTTTGCGCGATGTACTCCATCCTATCAATCGTGCGTCCACAGATATGAAGAATCAAAGGGATAGGGATACGCTCAACAAATTCAATGTGAAGATCCCGAAGGTAACGTTCGTAGTATTCCCCACTCACCAAATCGCCTGTAGCGTGATCTGGAAGCGTGAGTGCATCTGCCCCCGCTTCGATCTGTGCTACACCAAATTGTACGGTGGCTTCCTTCATCCGATCAAGAGCGAGTTTCGTTTTACCGGGATCGTCAAGGGACAACAACAGAAAAGGTTCGACCCCGAAACAGTGATAGCCGAGCGACCAAGGTCCCATCGTTTTCCCAATTACAGCGACTTCATCCCCGTATTCCTTCTTCAGGATTTTAATCGCTTCAAGTACACATTGGGTATCCGGGTGCGTCAAAAAATCGTCCGGAATCGTGATGTCGTCAACGTCTTCCCAAATCGGTTCACGCATCCGAACGGTCGGCCAGTTGTCTTTCTGTTCCCACTGAATCTGGCATCCGAGTGCACTTGATTCTTGGATAATCGTGAAGACTGGCATGATAGTGTCAAATCCGAGTTCAGTGTATCCTGTCGCAGCGAGGCGCGCCATGAGTTCCGGTTCTCGATTCGCTTGTGGGAAGGGCGCATCGACGAGGTCCATCAGCTCAACAGTTGCAACGGATGTAGGATTACAAACCGGGGTGCGGTCAGTAGGTTCATTGTGAAGCGCGGCGAGTACACGTTCGCGACTGCTCATTGATTTGGGGGTTTGATTTTCCACTTTTTGCCCTCGATTCTATTGGTTTGAAAAACGTTTATTTACCCAAGTTTACCACGAATTTTAAAATCTCTGAAGTTTTATTTATCGTAAAGTTTAGAATTAATTAGACATTATAGATGCACACTCAACCCCCCTAACCCCCCTTATCAGGGGGGAATTTGGAAACCTTGTCTGCTGGAGCGTGTTTATTTGTTTTTTGAATTCACCATATCATGTAATGATGGGGTGTTTCTGCTCAACAGTGCTGCGATGGCACATCCTAAAGCGTCTGCAGCATGACTGGGTTTAACAGGCTGTTTCATACCCAGAAGCTTTTGCGTCATTTTCATGACTTGTGTTTTGGAGGCATTGGAAACTCCAGTGACGGCGGATTTGACAGATTGAGGTGACAGCATAACAACTTCAATATTTTTTTGAACGGCGGCAAGTTGCAAAATGCCGATTACCTCTGCAGTAGGTAAGCAGCTTTTTTGGTTCCGATTCCAGTAAACCGATTCGATACTAATCTTGGATGGCTTCCATTCGGTTATCAGTTCCGTGACGTGTTGATAGATTTTCAAAAGTCGGTCTGGGTGAGGGGTCTTTGCGTCTGTTCGGATGTTGCCATGTGTTAAACAGGAGAACCCGCTACCGCCGCGAGCGACGACACCATATCCACAGTTTGCTAATCCTGAGTCAAAACCGATTACGACTTTCATTTTTCAAATTCGGCTCTTTTAAGGGTATTAAGTTTTTCTGCTGGCGTTGTAGGAGGTATCTCTGAACCCTGACTTAGCGAGATATTATCGGAAAAAACAGAGCGCGAAATAGACAATCTCTATTGCGATTAAGCTTTCAATGTTAGAGCTGTTGACTTGGGGCGGAAAGCACACCGCGGGTGGCACTCATTTCTTCTTCTCGTAAAGTAATTCTGACGTTTGGCGCACGGGTAAGTAGGAGTCCAACGAGGGCATCGTGTGTATATCCGCAATCGAAAGCGACAGTATCGCCGCCATCGGTTTCAACGCTCTCCATTTCGCCCAATTTCATTAAGCCCCCTGCAATCGCTGAAACTCGCCTTGCAGCGCGTCTTCCTTCGCCATCTGCTGTAACCCGATAGCCCCCATCTCCGATCGAATCCACGGTGATAGTAAGTCGTGATTTCTTATCCAGTATGTTTAAAGGTCGAGGTTCAGCGTCGGTGTGTGAGGCGAGTTTACAGGCTTCTAAAAAGACGCGACGACACCCGAGTTGATGGGCACTTCCACACGGAAAATAGAGTAAACCTTCAGGTGTTTTCAGCATTCCTCCGAGCGTCTGCATCGCTTGTCGCACGTTCTCAATTCTTTCGGCAGCACCTGCAATGTGGCTGTAGGTATGCACCAGAAAGACAGGGGTCGCTTTTCCAATAATAGCATTGACCGATTGTTGTTGATACAATCCGATGGTGATGTCGTGAAAGTGCGGATCCATTGGTATGAGTTCGATACGTCTGCCAATATCAACGATGCGTTGCATAGGGTTACCCTTATGGAAGTTAGCGGCGTGCTAACTTGCCGCCGTATTGCTTTTCATAGATGTATTTGTAAGCCTGTTCAGAGAGTCTTCGCAAAATATAGGTGCGCCGATTTCTCCATGTACTGAAGGATTGCCACCGATTTTTCCGATTTGTTTTGGTCCTGTCTTCGATCATTCCAACAAAAACGTAAGGTCTCGGTTTGCCTTGTGGATCGCGGAGAACTAAGATGCCACCATCGCCGACCAATCCATAAACTGTTCCCGTTTTGTTGTAAACCGCAACTGATGAAGGGATGTATGTGTGTTTAAATATATAGTCCCCATTTTTGAGTTTGAGGTAGTACTTCATCTTATCGGAGTAAGGAAGTCTCCCCTTCCACAGTTGTAGACAAAACATACTGAGGTCGCGGGCGGAGGTCATATTTTTATAGGTTCGTCCGCCTTGAGGGATGTATTCAACGATCCGAGTCTGTTTAAAATACGGATAGTTGGCTTGGAGTATCCGGTTCACACGTGCTGGTCCCCCAAGCAGTCGGATAAAATAGTTCGTCGATGGATTTGAACTCCATTGAATCATCGCGCGCAGGTGTCCCTTGTTTACCGAAGTGTGTGTTTTACGACCATATCGGACTTCATGGAAATAAGCGAGCATAACGAAATTCTTAATGAGAGATGCTGCCATCATTTGCCGATTTTCATTAATGGACACCAACTTTGTATTTTTGGAAATATCGTAGACGACGAAGCTTGTTCGGTCAGTTGTAGACAAAATTCGGCGATTCCGCTGGCGCTTGATGTGTCTTTCAAAATTAGCTTCCAGAGGTGAATCGATCGAACTTTGACTGTTCCGAGATGTTACCGCCGACAGTGTAAATATCGGAAGCAATAACCCGATGCTACAACAAATGAATAGTATTCTGAACTTTCGTATGCATCCGAACATGCTACCGTCCTTTCCTTTCTGATCTTCTATTCTCAGCAGATGCGAGCGTAGATTGAAGTTGTAATGTAGCGATCCTCGATTTATTGGTCGTTAGTGTCCCGGATGGGCAATTGGTAGCACGCCGCCTCTTGGTCGTTCCGTACGAGTAAATAGGCACCAGCCAGTGCTGGCGTATTCCATGTTTTACCCTTCAACGCCGTGAAGCGTGCGAGTTCTCTATGGTTTTCTGGGTCTGGTTCTATAAGAACAACCTCGCCAGACTCAGTAAGTACAAGCAAGACATCCGAAATCAACAGCGTTTGTCCGTGTCCATATCTACCGCGTTTCCATTGACGTGTTCCGTCAACAGGGTTTATACAAGCGAAGATACCGTCGTCAAGCCCGTATAGATAGTTTTCGTAATAAATGATGTTCGTAAATTTCGCTTTCAGATATATGGTTTCCCAAATGGTAACAACATTGAATTCACCCGCATGGTTACGAGAAATTTGAAATAACTTGGCACCGGCACCATACCCAGTTGAGGCAAGAAGTTGGTCATTGGGAAGTGGGAGGGGTTGGGAAACACATTCTGCATAGCTTTTCACCCAGGGCTGCTTCCAGAAAAGCTTTCCGGTTAAAGGTTCATGAGCGGTGATTAACCCTTGGTTAAAGAGAACGACTTGTTCGGTGCCTGCTAAAGTTGTAAGGAGTGGTGAGCTATAACCGCTTTGTGTTCGGTAACCTGTCCAAGCGATGTCGCCTGTTTCTTTGTAGTATGCGACTGCACCCCCGGCACTAACGATAACAAGTTCATCGAAAACGAGCGGTGAAATACTAACACCCCAAGGCGGTGGATCGGCTTTGTTCTCTTCAAAGATATGGGTTGTCCAGAGCTGCTCGCCTGTTTCAAAGTCCAGACAGTTGAGGATCCCAGTTGAACCGACGGTATAAACCCTGTTGCCTGAAATTGTTGGTGTTGCACGCGGGCCGAGTCCCGCCGGATGTGTGTCGTAGCGTGCTCGATCTTGATGGCTCCAGCGTACCTCACCGGTGTGTAAGTCGTAACAGACAACTTTTTCCCAGTCGTCTTCCTGTTCCTGCGTGATTGCTGCATCCCCAACGATTGCAAAGCCGGACCAACCTGCTCCGACAGGTCTCCGCCATACTAACTCCGGTGGGTGCGTCTGCCAGTCAAGATTAAGCTTGATACTGGTTACGACACCGTTTCGACGCTCTCCAAGGTATTGTGGATAGTCTGTTGTGTGTCCTTGGGTGTCAGATAGGCTACTGGTGTCGGGTTGGAAAGTTATGGGTTCCTCTTGCCATCGCCATTCAAAAATTGGAGCGACATCTCCGCTGAATCCTTTGAACTGAAATAGGTTCGCAGCCATAAAGAGAACGGCGGCGGCTACAGCAAGAGAAATTAACTTACTTCGCCATTTCAACCGAGAAAAGCATAACAACCATAAAAATCCCAAAAAAGCGCTAAGAATAACTATCGCAGATGTCAGGAAAATCTTGTCTTGGCGATGACCAGCATCCAAAACCCACGTTATTATAATCCCTAAAATGGCAAGAGAAACAATAACTAAAAGGGGCCACCAACGAATAGGTTTTTGGGTCGGTTCCATTATAAGAATCCTTTTCTTTTTTATGAAGGGATAAGTTATGCTTAGATATTTGACGTGTTGCACTACGATTATTAGTTATAATAGTTGATTTACCAAGCTTTGTCAAGGTAAAATTTATAGACTACACTACCGCTCTGGTTTCCTGTAGGAGGGATCTCCGCGTCCCGATTCTTAACGAGTTGACGGTATTCTGTAATCAGGCGCTAAATTAAAAAATTAAAAAAGTCCTGATGTTATCTAAGATATTGTAAGTTATAATTTTTGGATAACTGAAAACCCAAAACTAAGTCATGTGAAACTTTGCAAAGTTAAAGAACGTTATGATAGAATAGTTGTAATGCAGAAGAACCGAAAACAGGAAGTAATCTAAAAAGGAAAATCGGATGCGTTTTGAAAACAAAGTAGCATTTGTGACGGGTGGAGGCGGACCATTGGGTATCGGGAGAGCGGCGTGTTTGGCGTTTGCACGTGAAGGTGGAGCTGTAGTCGTCGCTGGTGGTAGAAGGGCTGATGCTGTTGCTGCCGAAGTGCGCGCTAACGGTGGAAATGCTATTGCTGTGCCTTTGGATGTCACTGTGCCTGCACAGGTTCAGCACGCTGTAGATACAGCGGTGGATGCCTTTAAACGGATCGATATTCTATTCAATAACGCAGGAATTCTGGGTAGACAACCGTTGTTTGAGGTCACACCAGAGCAGTTTGATAAGGTGATGGCGGTTAATGTAAAAGGGTGTCTGTTATGCGCACAAGCAGTCGCTAAAGTAATGATAGGTCAGGGGATACGTGGACGTATTATTAACAACACATCTATCTATGCTGAGGAGTCGCACGTCGGGGTTCTCAGTTATTGTGTAAGCAAAGCGGCACTGAATCGACTTACGCGAAGCTTGGCGTTGGAACTCCGTCCTCACGGTATCACTGTGAACGCGGTAGCACCCGGTGGGGGGGCGCCGACGGGTATGAATGCTTCACAAAATCTGCCTGATGATGACACCCTCCCCGATTTACCACCTGCTTCTGCAGATTTACCTCCGCTTGAACGCGGGGCAACGGTATGGGATTATATTGGTGCAGTGTTATTTCTTGCTTCAGATGACGCTGCTTATATCAGTGGCGATATTATGACGATTGATGGTGGGGCTGTTGCGCGCCGCTAATGGACTTGGAGAACTTTCTTGTCGTTTATTGACTTAGAGGTTTACTGGCATATGCTTAGCAATTGGTTTTTAGAACATTGGGTTTTATTTGCTATTTTCTCTGTGGTGAGTTTCATTGCAAGCCTCGCTGGGACCACAATGTTACTTATGTCGTTGCCTGCAGACTATTTCAAGACGGAAGAACGGATCCGCCGTATCAAGAATCCTGTTATCCGTGTCTGTTTATCTTTCCTTAAAAATCTGTTCGGCGGACTGCTTGTTGTTATAGGCATACTTCTGTCTCTGCCGGGCGTACCAGGGCAAGGTATTTTGACGATTTTAGCCGGATTGATTATCAGCGACTTTCCTGGAAAGCGACGGTTAGAGCGTCGTCTTGTTCGCGTGCCAGTCGTATTGTCTGCAGCCAATCAAATTCGTTCCCGTTTTAAACGTCCACCACTTATGTTAGATGATTGATACAAATTGACCTGAGACTGTTCCTATCAAGGCACCAATTGCTTGTGCATCTCCAATAATCGCTGAAGTTCTTCAATGGGTTTCTCGGCATCATCCACACGCAGATCGATATATCGGTCGTTGAAACCGCCATAGCCGCTATGCGCTTGAACAACAAGCAAGGCAGCCGACTGTTGTCCCCGCGTATCCCCTCCTGCCTCTTGTCCGGCAAAAAGTGCTGCCATTAATTTGTCTGCGAGTTCACCTTCCGTTTCCTCAAACGCTTTGCTCATCGCTTTAACAACTTCTTCACCCGCTAAGATATTGCCTTGAGCCGTGTAATTTTTACCTGAGACGGCGCCTGCCCAGGCGTTACATTCATCACCCGTGAAGTTAGCGACATTGCCTTTGGCATCCACGATACCGACTTGTCGGGTTGCACGTCCTGGATCATCGGCGACAAGACGCGCTAAAGTTTGTTCTGCGGAAAGTCCGCTCTTGAGCAGCTTCAGACCGTGGGGTCCGTAAGTCGTGTTTGCATAAGATTGGGTTGCGATCGCACCGACGCCGGCTTCTGCCCACGGCACAACTGAGCCAACGGCGAAAAATTTGGATTGCACGGCGATGCCAAACGCACGGATTTCTGGGTCATAACCGACGATTGAGAACGTTGCAACGGGGGATAATGGGGGCTTTTCAGTGGGTATGTCAGGTTCAGACAGGTGGAACAGTAGGCTTAGTGGAATGAAAAGCATCTAATATGTTTCCTGTTATGATGGATCTTAGAATTAAGGAGGCACTCTCCAGCAGCACTCAACCCTCCTTATCAGCGGGGAACTCGCTGTCTGGGTAATGGCTGATAGATAACGGGATACCTAATCTTCTTCAAAACGGATTTTCATGGCAGCGGCATGCCCTTCAAGTCCTTCTACCTCAGCCAGTTTGACAACTGCTGGTGTAACTTTCTCTAAAGCCGTCTTGGTATAAGAGATGAGACTGGTCTTCTTCAGGAAGTCGTCAACGCTGAGTGGAGAGGCATAGCGCGCAGCCGTCCCGGTTGGTAAAACATGGTTCGGTCCCGCGATGTAATCCCCAACAGCTTCTGGTGAATAGGGCCCTATAAGGACAGCCCCCGCATTTTGAACGTTTCCCAGCCATTCAAATGGGTTTTCAATGTGAAGTTCAAGGTGTTCTGGTGCGATTTCGTTGGCAAAAACGAATGCCTCCGCTAAGTCCGAAGTGATAAACGCTACCCCCCAGTTTTCAAAAGACTGTGTAAGTTCGTCGTAACGAGGTAAGGATTCGCCTTGTACCTCAATAGCCGTTTTGACCTGTTCAGCGAACCCAAATGAGGGGGTGACGAGGATCGCAGCGGAATCGGCTTTGTGTTCGGCTTGTGAAATCAGATCTGCAGCGACGTAATCCGGGTCTGCTGTGTTGTCAGCGATGACAAGGATTTCGCTTGGACCCGCTAATTTATCTATATCAACATGTCCGTAAACCTCTTTTTTCGCAAACTGTACGTACAGATTGCCAGGTCCGACGATTTTATCAACAGCGGGGATGGTGTCCGTACCGTACGCCATCGCTGCGACGGCTTGTGCGCCACCACATTTGTAAATTTCTCGAATACCACATTCCGAGGCAGCTACCAGCATATAAGGGTTAATCGACCGATTTCGCATGGGCGGGATACAGGTAGCTATTTCTTCAACGCCGGCAACAGTAGCAGGGATGACGTTCATGAGGAGTGAAGAGACGAGAAGTTGGCTGATCGCTGGCACATGGACACCGATGCGCTTTAGCGGACGAATTAGATGTCCAAGCATTACACCGTTGGGCTCCGTTGACAACCATGAGGTCCGTAACTGTTTCTGGTGAAATTTTTCGATGTTTGTTCTGGCATGCGTAATTGCATCTATGAATTCGGATGGGACCTCTAAATACGCTTCCCCAATTTCTTCTCGTGATACCTTTAGTTCCTTTGCCGAAATCCGCGGTGCATCGAGTTTGCGTGTATATCGGACGACGGCTTTGTCGCCTTCCGCTTGCACATCTTTCAAAGTGCGGCGGACTGTTTTTAAGATGCTTTCATCTGTTAGTCTACCCCGCGCCTTCAACTTTGAGAGAAAGGTATCAGCCTCTGGTGTGTGGGTTTCAACAATTCGCAACATGCGTGAATAGCCATTCCTTTCCATTTGGAAAAACCAGGTTCCACATTTTCATTTTAGTCGTTGACTCTTGTAATATTTGCGCCGATGGCATTCAGTTTTTCCTCGATGGATTCGTACCCACGATCAATGTGATAAACACGCGATACGACGGTTTCACCTGATGCTGCCATTCCAGCTGCGACGAGAACCGCACCAGCGCGCAAATCCGAAGCCATTACAGGGGCACCACTGAGACTGGGGACACCCGTAATCACAGCCTTGCTACCATCGAGCATGATATTTGCCCCCATCCGATTCAGTTCTGCTGCATGGATGAAGCGATCTGTGTGAACGTTCTCAGCGATAACGCTGGTACCAGTGGCAAGAGAGAGTAGCCCCATGATTTGCGCCTGCATATCTGTAGGGAACCCGGGGAATGGTGCTGTGGTGACATCAATCCCTCTAATCTCACGTGGTGTCGTGACACGTACACCCTTGTCATCCCAATCCAACGTGATGCCTGCCTCAACGAGTTTTTCAGAGACGGTGGGCAGTTGTTGTTCGGTGATACCTTCGACGTAAACATCACCTCTTGTAATGGCACCAGCGACCATGAAAGTGCCTGCTTCAACATCATCGGAGATAACGGAATGTTCAGTCCCGTGTAGGTGTTTGACGCCGTGAATCGTCAAGACGGAGGTGCCAATACCTTCTATATCTGCTCCCATTGCATTCAGGAAATGAGCGAGATCGGAGATATGGGGTTCACGTGCGGCGCCCCGGATAACCGTAGTGCCTTGTGCCAAGGTTGCAGCCATCATAATGTTTGCTGTCGCGCCCACGCTTGGTCCGTATTGTCCCATGAGATACATCTCTGTACCGGTTAAACGTTCCGCTTGGGCGTAAATATACCCTTGTTGTACAGTTACGTCTGCCCCTAAATGCTCCAAGCCGCGAATATGCAGGTCGATCGGTCGCGGTCCGATCGCACAGCCTCCTGGAAATGATACCTTTGCTTTACCCAATTTCGCTACAAGTGGACCTAAGACATAAATCGACGCTCGCATCTTTCGCACAAGTTCGTAAGGTGCTTCGTACTCCAAGTGGCTTATGGGTTCAATGTAAAGTGTTGCGTTTTTTAGTTTTGTTGTTGCACCAAGTCCTTCCAGTACAGCACAGAGCGTATTGACATCTGTTAGATTCGGTACATTGTGGAGTACGCTAACTCCGTCGCCGAGAATAGCAGCTGCAACTGCGATAGGGAGAACGGCGTTTTTGCATCCGCTGACTGGAATAGTTCCTTTAAGTTGGGTTCCGCCCTTGACAATTAATCTTTCCATTTCCTTCTCCTTGTTCCTTCACAAATCTTCGTCGCAGGAATGTAAAGGTTTTACTATCCCTATTGCATAAACGATGCCAATTATGTATTTGTTACAAACTATAGTAAATACAAGGGTTCTCGCTTGAAAGGGTTGTGTCAAAATAACCACATGTTTTTGTGGTTATGGGTTGTGGGTTAAAGAATTCGCTTGTCTTGACTCATAATTTCTGATAGTATGTCATTCTTGTAAAACTTATGTTCCATGTAGCGCAGGGCTATTTAGTTTTCGCGTTTTTTTACGTATTTGTCTCGGACAGTCGCGAGCGTGAAGAAACGCCCCGGGGAATGCCACACGGCATTCATACCGTTGATTCGCAAAAACACTCGCTCCTACAAAGAAGGGCGTTTGCAAAGAGGTAAACAGATGGCAGACAAAACATATCGTATTGGAATTATAGGATGCGGTGGTATGGGACGTTCCCATGCCAATAATTGGACGAGTACAGGTCGCGCGGAAGTTGTTACGGCTTCAGACATCAGCGCAGATTCTGCGGCAAGATTTGCTGAGGAATTCGCGCTCCCAACGCACTATACTGATTTCAGAGAGATGTGCGACACAGAAGATTTGGATATCGTTAGCATCACGACTTGGCAAAGCGTCCGTGCCGAGCCGACTATCGCTGCTGCTGAAAGCGGGGTGCTCGGTGTGATTACCGAAAAACCGATGGCGGCTTCTGTCGGTGACGCGCAGGACATGATGGAGGTCTGTGACAAGCACGGCGTGAAATTAGTAGTCGGTCACCAACGCCGTTTTAGTTCCCAAAACTGTGAAGCACGTCGGCTTATCCAAGAAGGCGCAATCGGTCAACCACAGGCAATGCTCCGTCGCGATGGGCATGGACTGCTGAACCGAGGCACACACGAAATTGACGAAATGCGGTATATTCTCGGTGATCCAGATCCGTTATGGCTCATTGGACAGGTCGCACGCCGAACGGATCGCTGGGAACGTCGGGTTCGGACTGAGGACTTGTGTATGGCAGAAATCTGCTTTGAAGGCGGTATCCGGGGCATCTACGAAAGTGATTTACCAGAACCCGTCCTCCGAGGCGATGTCGTCTATGGAGATGATGGACAACTCCGTCGTGGGGATAACGATACTATTGAATTGCTTAACAGCAAAGCCGCTGGATGGCAGACCATCGAGCCACGTCAGAGCGAACCGAATCAGTATGATGAAATGCTGGCTTGGATCGATGGTGATGTTGACGAACACCGCAATGCTGGCAAACATGGGCTTTGCACGATAGAAATCCTGATGGCGATTTACGAATCGTTGCGCATTCAGAACGTGGTAACCTTCCCCTTAACAACGCGCCCGAACCCACTTGACCTGTTGGTTGAAGGTGGCAAGTTACCGGTATTTGAAGAGGGACGTTACGACATCCGTGCCCCGTTCCCAGAACAGACGAAATAGCGGGATGGCTATCAGCCGTCAGGTCGCTGCGCTTTCAGCAATCGGTAAAGAGATGTTTGTGGCATTCAAGACGAACGTAACTGCCACACGCTCTACTGACTGCTGAGAGTGGAGCGAAGCGGAACGCCCTGATTGCCGATGGCTATTAACAATCTACTTCTTTCCCTTCGCTCCCGTAAACAGCCATGCGTTCTTGCGTTGTAACTTCTTCACAGCTTGCTGGTACGTAGTGGAATTGAAGTGCTCTGCGCCCTTGATCGGATTGGTTAACCGGACTCCCGTGGTGCGTCAATCCGTGCCAGAAAAGGCAACCACCCGGCTTAAGCGGCACCATCGTATCGCGTGCTACCGGCACATCCGTATCGCAAATCTGCCAATCCCGCCGTTTGAAATGGATCATCGGTCCCTCGATATGCGACCCGGGTATAATGTGCAAGCATCCATTTTCAGGTGTAGCTTCGTCTAAGGCAATCCATACACCGACGACTGTTGTTCCCTCGGCGAGATTGAAGTAAGCACAATCTTGATGCCACGGTTTTTCCGATCCATGGCGCGGCGGTTTAACGAGCCCCATATCTTGAAACAGTACGGGTGTGTCCTCTATAACCTGTTCGAGTACACTGAGGAGACCTGGGTGGGTTGCCATCGCATTTAGGCGGGGTTCGTAGTCTACAAACCCAAAGACTTTTCTGATAGCCTTGCGACGTTCTTCGCCTTCCAGATCGTTCTTCTTCTTGCCGAGTTTCGGTTCAAATTGAATCGCCCGAAAATCCGGACACTTGCCATCCATGAGATGCGTCATGCCTGCCAAGGCATCTTTGACTTCGGCAGGACTAAAAGCGTCGTTGATGACCAGATAACCGTATCGGTGAAAGTATTCGATGTCTGCCTCGGTTACGGCTGGAAATCCACCAGAAATCCCCTTGGCAGCCGTGTCAAAGCTATAGAGTTCAGGTGAATACGGGAGTTGGATGACGTCTGTCTGTTCGCCTGTCGTTGGGGTATTCATAAAAGCTCCTTCTTGATAAGCTGCACCTTAAAGCTCTCCGTTGCTTTCGCGGGTCAGTAGGGTCAGGAAATCATCAACCCGATCGATTGCGCCTTGTGCGCGGTCGCGTGTGGATGCCTCGGTTTCCTCTTCAGCTAGCCATTGCCGCCGTTGTGGAAGCCACTCGTTTTGCAGATGGTCGAGTTGATTCAGAAAGTGAGGATCTTCGGTTACACCGACGAAGTACTCAATCACACCCAGCAATCCGTATTTACGATTTATCTCCATATCATCTAATTCATCTACCATTTGCAAGAAAAGATGCTGATTTCTATCCTGTCGCGCTTGCGCAACTTCACGAGAGGATTCCGTCAAGAGTTTGTCAACGAATTCCTGCTTGGAATTAATCCAGCGCGGGAGGTTCCGTACGTAGTCATCAAGGTCAAAATTCCCGCGTTGGAGGGCGAAATAGGAATGGATGTGAATGTTTCGGAAGAAAGCCGTATAGCCGACGTTTGGATCCATGGTGTCAGCGTCGTAAAGGACCTGGTTTTCGATCCTGTTATAGAGCAGTTTAAAATCTTCCGCTGTAAGATTCATCGGTTTTAGGTGCGCGAGGACAACGGCTGTCGCTGCTTGTACAAAATCGGGTTCAAAGTCGTACATCCCCAATATGTTCTCGGTAATAACTGCACCGGATTCATGATGGACTGTGCCATGGAGGTTATGCTTGTTGTAAAGTTCTGTAACGACGTTCTGACCGGCGGGGGTGAGGGTTTCATTTAGCCAGAACCCATTATGGTCGAGGATACGTTGTCCGTTGTCGTCGGTCAAGATAACGCCGTCGTATCGTTTGGTGATGTCGTGCAGGGTGCCAGCGACTTCCAGGAGCTTCACATCGCCACCTTCCCGTTTACCGAGTTCCATGCTCAGCGCACGCACACGCATGGTGTGGTTCCATGTATAATGTCGCCACTGGAAACCTACGCGGTTGTGTTCCCAGAGCGCGAAGGTTTCGTTAACCAAAGTTTCCAATTCATTCAAGACTTGGGCGTAGTTCATAGAGAACTCCTTTTGGGTGGTTGTCGGTTTTAGAAGTCGTCAGTTTTAGGAGTCGTCAGTTATCAGTTGTCAGTTAAGAGGTGTGTTTGTAACAATTCACGCATACTTGGGGTATACCAACAGGTTCCCTCTTAACCCACTGTCTATAACCGATGAGTGTAACTGCTCACTGTAAAAGGTGTAGTGCATCGTTATATTTAACACAAATGAGTGACAATCCGTGTGCAGGTACTGATGTTCCTGCTGCGACTCTGTCTTTGGTGTCTAAAATGCGATGCAGCTCGGCTTCGGCATCGTCTTCCTTGATACATTTCAGGATAGTGCCGACGAGGGCGCGGACCATCCCTCGCAGAAACGCGTCGGCTTCGATTTCAAAGTAGACATAAGGCTCTTTCTGCCAACAGTGTCCCTCATAAATTTCACAGATAGGATTGCTCCGATCGCTACCTGTCTTTTGGAAAGAGGAAAAATCGTGTTTGCCAACTAGTACTTGGCAGAGGGTGTTTGCCAGTGGCACGTCAATTGCTGCTGGAAAGAAGTAACTCGTCTGTCGCGAAAGTGCGCTCGGGTATGCTCGGTTCAAGATTGTATACCGGTATCGCCGACTTGTCGCACTGAAACGGGCATGAAACTCTGGAGACACTTCTGTTGCGGAACAGACGACGATATCCCGTGGTAAAATAGCGTTGAGTCCTTTTTGGAATGCGACAATGGGCATCTGTGAATCCGTCCCGAAGTTAGCGACCTGCCCCTCGGCATGGACACCTGTATCGGTTCTTCCTGCCCCGATGATCTGTATCGGGGTTTTGGTTAACTGTGCCAGCGCCTCCTCAATTGTGTCTTGGATTGTTGGCAAGTTCGGTTGCGTCTGCCATCCATGATAGTGGGTTCCGTCATATTCAAGCACGAGTTTGATATTTCGCATTTGGGGTTATGGGTTCGTTCGTTATTCGCTATTGGCAATTCGCTGTTCGCTATGTGCTATGCATAGATTACCACATTTTGCGTGAGGCGTCAAAACAATTTTTTTGGGGGGAGATTTAGTTTATCTGACCTAAATCAAAATGCTCTGACTTTGCTGATCGCGGTTCTTCCTTGAGGATTCTCATCAAATGCGCTATAGTTTTAAGTGGTCAGTTATCAGTTGTCAGTTATCATAGAAACCGTAGCCTCCTCTGTAGGAGCGAGCTGTGCTCGCGATAAGGGAGTACGTCATCATAGACGATGTTGCGTCCGCTGTCCTCTGTAGGAGCGAGCTGTGCTCGCGATACCCTACATAAAAAAACAATCCCTATCCGCGATACTTATAGGAATGTGAAATGAAACAAACGCCCACCCGAGGACACCGGCAACTCCGCAAAGGGAGACACTCAATACCTGGTACCTACTATTACCTCACGCTCGCCACGCTTAACAAAAAACCTCTGCTCGCAACTCCTAAAATTTCGGACATCATTTTTCAAGCCTTTGACTGGCTCGAAACGAAAGAGCGACTCAGATGGTTTTGTGTGATTGTGATGCCAGATCATATCCATGCTGTTATCCAACTCGGCGGTAAACAAACATTGTCGAGGCTTATACAATCCTTCAAAAGCCATACAGCGAAACAGGTTAACGCTTACTTGGAACGTAGCGGTTCACTTTGGCAGGCTGCTTACCATGAACACGGTATCCGGCAGGATGAATCATTGAATACCATT
This sequence comes from Candidatus Poribacteria bacterium, assembly GCA_022826805.1. GTDB lineage: Bacteria > Poribacteria > WGA-4E > WGA-4E > WGA-3G > WGA-3G. The sequence continues at coordinate 108,349 of JAJDUH010000045.1, read as the reverse complement.
ATTCGATATTGTTATCAGAATCCAGTGCGGTCAGGATTGGTAAAGGCTGCGAGGGATTATCCGTTTTGGCGGTGTAAGTTTGAGATGGAATGAGGAAGCTCGCGGGTAACACAAGGAAAAGCTCGCGAGGAACAGAAGGAAAAGCTCGCGAGCATGAAGAAACGCCCAAGCAAAAACACTCGCTCCTACAGAAAACAGATGTAGTATACAATATCGCGAGCAAAGCTCGCTCCTACGGAGAAAATGTGTGATATGCTTTATCGCGGGCAGGGAAACACCCAAGCAAAAATACTCGCTCCTACAAGGCAGGCAAATTTTTGACAATCTCCACCGTCTCCGAACTGACGGTGATGACGCGGGCGATGAGGTCTACGATATACCGCGGTTCCGTCTCACGGTTTGGGTCGTTGACGATGCCGCTCCGTTTGTCGGTTTTGACACGATACTGATCCACAACCCACTCCAAGGCAGAACGGGTACCAAGCCGATAATCATAAACCTCCGCGGGGATGCCGTCCAGCGTCAGGAAGTCGTTGTATTTTAACTGCGTCTTGTCTTTGGACAATCTCATCTTCTCAACACGCCAATCTACCCTCATCCCCGGCGTTTCAATGTATTTCAATCCATCATATTTTGGAACGGATTCGTAATTGACGTGGAGGTCTGCCAGCTGCGCACCTGCCGCGGCAAACCCCCCAAAATCTTCGGCGAATGGGATATGTGGTAGGTCGCGCTTGAGGTTCTTCTCGTATTTCTCGCGATAGATGGGGTGGTGCAAGAGGGCATAGGTATAGTGAAAGATGTCCCACTTGGTGATGGTGTCGTCGTTGTAGTGCGTTCGGAATTCCGTCAATCCCCAGTCGGTGATGTTCTCTTGTCGGTTTGTGCTGTCCTCGTCGTAGGTGTAGAAGGGGAAGCATTGAGTTCCATCTACGGAAGTTATTGTCAAATTCGGGATTACGTTTGTTAAATAGCACCAAAAATTAGTTCGTCCGCCCTTACTCGGCACACAAATCACTCGATTTTCGGATTCCGTTTCAGATGTTGGAAAAATTCGGTACTGTTGAGAACGCTCTTCGTTCCAAAAGTTATCAAAGTAGAGATGTCTCTGACAGAACGGACGATACAACGCCGTCCGGAAATGAGCATTTTCATAACTACTTAGCTCCAGTTTTTTGAGTGATGCTTTAACTTGACGAGTCCATTTGATACATGGGTCAGTCGTATCAATGAGGCTTTCAACCGGTACTTTAGGGTTGTGCCTTCGCTTCTTGTCAACAGTAGTGTTGTATATTTCAATGAATGTGTGAACCCGCTCTTGGAGCAAATCCAGATCGAAAGAATAAACCAAACTATCTCTATTTGTAGCAACTCCCAGAGAATATAGGTTAAAAATAGTCTTTCCATCCCTTCTATTTTTTGTTTTTTTGCTTCCCATCGGTAGGAAGGTATCAAACTCAGCATGAAGTCCTTCCGTGAGCCATGTATATCGCCTGTCAGGTATTATCTGCTGCCATTCAATATTTCGGTAATGTTGTTTTGAGTCAAGGTGGTGATATTTTTCCTCTTTCCGCCAGAATTCATCAACACACGCGTAAAAGATTTCGGCGGGTTTTGAATCTGTCTTCTCGGCACTTTTTTTAATGAAAAGATTGATGCTCACCCCGACCTGAATTCCGAAGACGTTATGTGTTGTTCCCGACAACTTCGGATTCTGACGGACGTTTCCACCCAGATCCAAAATGTAAATCGTATCAAAATCTTCTGTGAGGTGTTTCCGCATGCCGTCAAACGCGGTGCGGTCAAGAAAACCGTTATTCGTCACAAAGGCGACAACCCCTTCTTCTCCAATCCGGTCAGATGCCCATCGAATCGCTTTTACATACGGATCGTAGAGTTTATTTTTTAGCGTGGCTTTGGAGTCTTTTACATAAGTGTCTGCAACCCGATCGTCCATTATCTCATACTTGCGATTTTTGTTATTGTCGTTTTCATTAATCTGTCCCATGTTATAAGGTGGATTGCCGATGACGACGAACATATCCGTTGCCTTCTGTTTCTTTACCCGTTCGGTGTTTTCACGCGTAAAGAGTTCGCCTTGCTCCTGTTCAAGCAACTCAAATGTGTCCGCAAGTGCGATGCCTTCAAAGGGTAGATACGTCCCCGTGCGTTGGAAGAATTCCTGTTCGATGTTCAAGCTGGCGATGTAGTAGGGCAGGAGCATTACCTCGTTACAGTGCAACTCGTGGCGGTATTTCTCCTCTAACGCCGTGCCTTGGATCTCCTGCATGAGTCGGACAATGAAATTGCCCGTCCCGACGAACGGATCGATGATATGTACGCCGGTATCCGAAAGCGAACGACCGAATTCGGTTTCCAAGATATGCGCCACGCTTTTCACTATGAAATCGACAATCGGTTGCGGTGTATAGACGATGCCGTGTGTGTCCGCTACATCCTCAGAGAACCCTTGGAAAAATTTCTCGTAAAACGTGTTGAGGAAGTGCTGTTTTTGGGCGAAGTCTCGGCAGAGCATCGCGGCTTGCTCGATAGCGATATAGAACCGATCTAACGGTTTGAGAAACTCCTCGCGGCTGAACGCCTGACGGATAAGCGCATCAACCACGTTTTCAATCTCGCGTGCAATGATGTTTCGGCGGGTGAAAGCGGAGTTGTTAAAGACGGTGCGGAAAATGCGTTCGGTGAGGATGTGCTGAATGAGCATCTCCTCGACAGCATCTTGTGAGAGGTCGGGGTTAATGGAGGTACGGCAGGTTTCGTAAAAGTTGGCAAACGCCTTCTTGAATGCTGGATCGGTTTCGTGGCGTTGCTCGATGAGTTCCTTTAGTTTACTTGCCAGGTCGGGTACGTGTTCTCTGAAATCGGAGACGGCGGTCTGCCAGTTGTCGAGTGCGGGTGGGACGTAAGCGAATAGGTATTGGAGTACCGCAATCAGGTGGGCAGGGTCGGTGATGTCTACATTGAGAACCTCTGCTCCGTTCTGATATAAGATGGCATGCTGCGGTGTTTGGAAACAGATGTTGTCGAGTGGGTAGCCTGCCTCACGTTTTTCTTGCACCGACTTGGCGAGGTCGTCATCTATATCTTTTGCTTCCCAATAGGCGAAGGGGAGACCGTATTCGTCGAGGATTGCGCCGTCAATGATGATACGGGTTCCTGCTGCGGTCTGCATTGTCCATTGGGGGACAAGTGTGGCGTTTACCTGTTTTGCGCAGGTTTGCAAGAGTGTATCAAAAGGGGAACTGACGGCGCCTTCGTGTGTGATGTCGTGTTGTTGATACTGCTGCAGCGTGGCGTAGTAATCCCGAATCGCTTTGTGATTGGGTTTTAGATTGAGTTTCGGCATGTGGGTATGATAGCAAGTTTGCGGGATAAGTCAATCAAATTTGGGGCAAAGCGTGAACGGCAGACAGCGTCCGCCTGCTACTTTTAAGTCACACAGGGCTTACGCAAATTGTGTCCAAAAGCAATATATTTCGCCAAAAAAGTGGATATTTTAGTTATTTAACCCCCTAAATCCCCTAACCCCCCATATCAAATCAACGGTATGAAGCCCGTATGGGCTTCCCCGCCCTTATCAGGGGGGTAGGGGGACTTTAAGAGGAAATGCGTAAGTCCTATCACATCAACTCTATGAAGACCTCGTTAGCCAAAAGGAGCCCGCGATCGGTGAGTCTCAGATGTGTATCCGTCTGTTCTAACAGGCGTGAATCGCTCCATTTGTTGAGAATGTCTCCAAACGCCACCTCAATTCCCTCACCAAAGCGATTTTGATAGACTTCAAGGGAGATGCCTTCTCGTTTACGAAGCGCAAGCATAAGCGTTTCTGCCTTTTCAGCATGCCCTGTTAGGTGTTCGGTATCGGCAATGGGTTTGCTACGCTTGGAGAGTTTTTTGATATAAGGTGCAATGCCTCGGATGTTAGCGTAACGCCTACCATTGATGTACCCACACGCGCCTACACCGAGTCCGATACACGGTTGATTGTTCCAATAGACGAGATTGTGTTTCGCAAAGTGGTTGTGTTTCGCAAAGTTGCAAATTTCATAATGCGTGTATCCATGTGCTGTCAATGTCTCAATTGTGTATTGGAACATGTCGGCTTCGGTGTCCTCGGAAGGGAGGGGGAGTTCCCCGGCTTGCCACTGTTCATAAAACGGGGTTTCCTCCTCCATCACAAGGTTGTAGGCTGAAATGTGTTCGGGTTCAAGGGCAATTACAGCATTTAAGGTGTGGTGCCACGCTGCCATGCTTTGCTCGGGAAGCGCGAAGATGAGATCAATATTAATGTTCTCAAAGCCGTGTTTGCGTGTGAGGCGATAACTCTGTAGAAATTCCGAGACGGTGTGGATTCTGCCCAACTGCTTTAAGGTTTCGTCCTGCATCGCTTGTAGACCGAAACTGAGTCGGTTCACGCTGTTATCCCGCATGACACTCAATTTTTCAGCATCAACCGTTCCAGGATTACACTCAACAGTGATTTCAGCGTCTGGAGATAGCGTGAAGTTCTGGTGTATATCCGCAAATAGTTGTGCTAAAGCGTTTGCAGAGAGGATAGAGGGGGTGCCACCGCCGATGAAGATGGTTTGTAGTAGGTCGGTTTCCGGGGCATACAGTTCCATCTCCGTTTGAAGTGCCTGTAGGTATGCGTTTGCCTGTTCTTTGTGAAAAGTGTATGTATTGAAGGCGCAGTAATAGCACTTCGTGGCGCAGAACGGGATATGAATGTAGACAGAAGACGCAGTTTTATGCAGATGACTCATGCTGTGTGTGATTGTTTTTTTGTGCTTCTATTATATCTCTGACCGCGAGTAAAAACGCGTCTATGTTCTTGTCTTTTTCATAATCCTCAAGTGCGACGGAAAGATATATTTTGGCATCCTCCGGGTCACGTAGCTGCTCAATATGATAGTCCTTGAATTTTCGATAGTTACGCATTTCTGAAGCACGAAATTAATGAGCCGTATTGAATTCCAATCCCACGCGAATTGCTTCTCCGCTGTCGGCGTAAGAGAAGGCTTCGTTAATATCACTAAACGGGAAGGTATTGGAGATAATTTTGTGGAACGGGTATTTGTGGCGTGTACGCATGAGGAGATCAAGTGCCCGCGGAATAACCCACGGTTCATAAACGATAATCCCACGGATTGCTTTACTACAGCGCACAATATTTCCTGGATCAATCTCTGTCGGGAATCCGAGGTTAATGTTACCGATCCAGAGGTAACGACCGCCCCATCGTAGCATTTCTATACCTTCAGCCAAAACACGCGGGGATCCAACAAACTCAGCGACGAGATCCGCACCGATACCTCCTGTCTGATCGAGTACGTATTCAACCCTTGATTTCGTGTCCACTTCGTCAACATTGAGCGTCTCATCAGCACCAAATTCCTGGGCGAGCGCGAGACGTGCGGGCAGACGGTCAAAAACGATGATTCTTCCTGCCCCCATTTCTTTTGCGATGGCTGTTGCGTAGAGTCCGAGTCCACCTGCGCCTTGGATAACTACGGTATCGCCGAGCGTGATCCCGATCTGATTGAGTCCGTATATAACTTCCGATAATGCACAGTTGATGGGTGATACAAGCGCATCTGGGAGTTCGTCGGGGACCTTGAAAATCCAATGCCCGGGTTTCATGTAATAGTATTCGCCGTAAGCACCGTGGAAGTGCGGTGGCTGCTCGCTGGAAACCCCGAGCCAATCTCGATAGCGGTTGGGACACCCGGGTTTTCCGTTGAGGCACATCCAGCAGTGTTGGCACGGCTTGTAGTAGGAGTAAGCGATACGGTCGCCTTCAGCCAACGGTTGCCCTGTGCTATCCATTGTAACGTTGCGCCCCATTGCTTCGATTGTCCCTATCATTTCGTGTCCGAGGACTTGAGGGATGCCACCCTCGATTTTGGGTCCGTGTCCACGCCAAAAGTGCAGATCAGAGCCGCAGATATTCGCCATGTCGATTCGGACAAGTATGTCGTCCGAAGTGACAGATGGGATCGGATATTCACGAAATTCCATCGGTGTTTGAGGCTGCGTAAAGACAGCGACTTTTCCAGTTTTCATTTTTTAAACTTTCCTTACGGTTCGGTAAGACGAGCCTGGAATACGATTTTCATTTCCGTGGAGTCGTCCTAAACGTTGTTTGGAACTTCGCGCCTGGGTCTTGTAGATATGTTGTGCAGGATATTTCAGACAGCAGTCGAGATGCTAATCTCGGCAGGCGATGTATCAGCAGGTCTCGCGCGGACGACAATTTCAATATCTCGATCCAATTTTCTGAGCAATGCAAACAGACGTTCGATCGAAAAATCGTCGAGTCTACCATTTAGAAGTGCTTTGACTTCAGGCTTACTAATACCAAGCTGCTTGGCTGCCTTGCCATGCTTAAGTTTTTTTTCGGTTATAATGTCATAGATTATTAAAGCGAGGCGGGCTTTCGCGAGATATTCCTCTGGATTCGGAATTTCTAAATCCTTGAATACATTGCCGCTTCCCACTTCATATTCGATTTTTTCATTCGTCATTTTTGTTCTCCTTTTGAACAAGTGCTTTTGCTGAATTCAAACGGCTACGGATTAAATCAATCTCTTTCTTTGGGGTCTTTATCCTAAATTTCGATTTCTTCTGGAAGCAATGAAGCACATAAATCATTTTCCCCAGATTGACTATGTAAATTGCTCGATAGGTATCCCGAGCATAATTGCTAACAATCTCATATACACCCGAGAACCCTCGTAAGGGTTTCGCTTGATGATGTGTTAAGCCTCCCTGTGCTCTTTCTAATGCGAAACCAATCTCGCGCCGCACACTGGACGGAAATGTTAAAAGCCTCTTCTTAGAGTCTCCAATCCAGAAAATGGATCTCATTTCTTTTTTGACATAGAGGTATTTTACCAGAATTGTCTACTTTAATATTCATCAAAATTGACGACTTTCCATCGTCCATCAATTTCTTCGGTATTAATAACGATATTTCGCGTGTGCGTTGTTGTTCCGCTTCGGTTTTTGATGGTTAGTTTGTAGTTGAATAAGGCGTGTGTCGTTGCTTCTTCTTTACCGATGAGTTCATATTCGATTTTCGGCATCTCATCGATCTGTTCTCCGGGTTGTCGGACTTCACGCACGCGTGCGATTTCGTCTTCTAATTTTTCTGCGGCAAGACCGTGGCTGAGTTGCAGTGCTGCCTCTTGATCGGCGTGTTGGTAATAGTTATAAATGAAATCTTCGCTGACTGCCCGCGGTGTGTTTCTGTTTGAACACGCCAGCATTAAGAATATGAAAACAAAAAGGTGTAGTCGGGGTTTCATTGTGAATTTTCGTCTCTGACGCGAATCATGGCAATATTGAAGATACGACGCTCGTAGCCGTGTGCGGGGCTGTTTGCAACTCGTCCCAATGCCCAGAGTGTTGAGGAACTCCCACCGTCGAAGTTGATAGCGTGTTTGATGCCGAGTTCACTGAAAAATGTTCCCATTTCATAGAGCGTCATTCCCATACTGTAACCGGGTTGTCTACCGTCAATAGTGATAAGAAACAGTTTTTTGTCGTTGAAGCCTAAGGCACTACGCGGATGACGACGCGCACCGTTACGATGCCTATACGCGCTGCCTCCCCGCGACTCTCCAAAGTTAATAAGTTCAGATTCAACTTTGCCGTCTCGGACAAGCCGTAGGTTGCCGCCAACGCCCTGCTGCACCTGTTGCCACTTTTTAGGTGTGATCGCAATTTCCAAGGTGCCTGCTGTGGATTTGGTAATTTTATTCTCCCAGTCGCGTGCGAGTCGTGGTTCAATCGCAAGGACGATACCGTCAGACGGAATGGTGCTATTACCTCGCGGGTTTACCGCGGTCACAACGAATCTGCTTTCATATTTTCCGGTGAGCGGGAGTTTTATCTGTCTAAGTGTGAACTCATAGCATCGACGGGTTAGCGTTGTGCGTCCAAAGCGTGGCGTAAACAGAACTACAGGACACGAGGCGTCACAGATTTGATTAACGGCGTCGATTGAGAGCGGGTCGGCGGTACCGTTCTCAATACGGAGTTTACCGTTTAGTTGTACCGCATCCATAAGAAAATCACCGTCAGGGGTTACGCCGAAACTGGTTTCACCCCACGGAGATGGGGGCGAGTAGCCCCATCTGTCAAGCAGGATTGGAATACTTACCAGTTCACCGTTTTGGATGTGTAGATTAAACATCATACCACCGCGTCCGAGATTGTCTTCTCGAATGCCGAAACTCCCATTGACACCTGCGAGGGGTGGGTCCTCTTTTTTTCTGAGTCGTCTTGTGGCACCAGTGATGGTCTCGCGTCCGAGGATTTTATTATTAGCGAGTTCCACATCAAATTGAAGACCTGCCGCTGTGCGATCCATCTCTGCGATATAAACGGCTGAACCGCCAACCCACCAGTAGCGAAGGAGCCGAAACCCTTCTGGCCACCGATCGCTTTGCAGTTTATCACGCCGTTTGACAGTGTCAGGGAGTGTCTCTTGATTTGCCCTCTTAATGGCACCGATACGGAAAAATGAATGTTCTCGTGCGCGTAATGCCCCGATTAATAAAATAAAAAGCAGAATAAGCGCGCACACTGTAATTAACCTGATAAGCTCAGGTCGATTTTCTGTGCCCATAGTGTTTTACCCGGATGGAATAATAATAGGGTGAACCGATTAACCGCTGCGGTATGGAGGACTTAATCATCTTTGGAGGGGGGAGGGGTGCCGTTTCCTGGGATCGGTTCGTTGAATGGGAGTCCCTTCGCCTCGGCTTCCAATCGACGTGCATTCCATGATATTATCTCTTGGTATAGTTCAGCTTTACCTTCGGCAATGCCTGCAGCTTTGGCTTTTTCAAGGTTTTGTGCATGTTCGACACGCCATTCGTTATAACGCCGTAACATAATATCAACTCCTTCTTTACAGATAATCCACGCCACCGCGGCGCGGTTAAATCACGGATAATTCGTATCTAACTCGACCAGCACAGCCAAGGTGCCGTTCCAACCTGTGATCCATTTATAAACACATATCCCCACAATATAGATAAACAGTAGAATTGTATAGGTAACGACAGCAGATTCGGCATCACGTACAGTAAAAATGGATTCGCGTTTCTGATTCTCACGCCTTTTTTCTCCCATACATAGCCTTTGTGATAGACCTCACCCTAAAGGGTGAGGCTTCTGCAATGGTTAAGCAGAAGCACTTGTGGAATGCAGAAGCCGACTGGACGCTTCAACACAGATGCCTACGATCATGTTAGACACAACTATAGGGCTTACAGCTGCTAACCCAAAGGAGGCTACCCCCTCCCTAAGAATGTTTATCGCAGCGTTCTGGTCACGGTCAAGATCGGTATGACAACTTTGACACGTCCAGCGTCTATCTGCGAGGGTTAGGTTTTTATTATGATGCCCACAAACACAACACGCTTTTGTCGAAGGTATCCACTTCCCTATTTGCAGCACCGAGCGGATCCGTTTTTTCGATTGCCACTTGAGTTTTTCAAGAAACTCACCGAAGGCAAGGTCAGACACCTGTTTGCCCCACAGACGTTTCAGGTTTCCGTCAAGGTTCAGGTCTTCAAAGAACAGTATATCAAACTTACGGCACAACTCTATCGCAAGTTTCCAATGGTGGTCTGCTCTTTGATTCGCAGTTCTCTTATGAATACGAGCAACTTGCTTACGAGAACGCTCTTGGTTATTAGAGCCTTTGACCTTACGAGAATATGCCTTTTGTGCTTTCGCTAACTCTTTAGCATTGTGTTTGTAGAACATCGGAGAGGTATATCTATGACCGTCACTGCCAGTCAGGAAGTCTTTGATACCCATGTCAAACCCTTCGGCTTTACCCGTCTTGGGTTCAGGTATAACTTCGCTATAGTCTTCAGTGAACGTGATATACATATCTCCGAGTGCGTCTCTATGAACTTGAACCTGTTTGATTTCGCCTTGTATCTTACGGTGCAACGCAAAATGATACCAGTGTTCATTCAATCGAACCTTAGACGTCGGATGATTTCTCTTATGTTTTTGTTTCTCGCAAACTTGTTCTATCACAACCTGTTCGCCAGAGAACGCCATGCCTTTATGTTTTTTACACTTCTTGAACTGTGGATGTCCTCTTTTGAGCGTTCGCATTTCTCTGAAACTCCGTGCCAAGTGCTTGAGCATATTTTGAACACTCCACGCGTAGGGGATACGCCAATACGCATACTTCGGAAGCCTCTTAAGTTTCGTTAAATGCTTCGACATTTTAGAATACGAAAGCCTTTTACAGTATCGACGGTAATATCGCATCGACAAGGCAATGAAATGATTTCTGACAATACCTATGATATTTAGGTCATTGTGCAGACGCTTCAATGACTTATCATGAAAAAGTTTATGTGTGGTATTTCGCATAGTTGACTCCAGCAGAGTTCCCAATAGCAGTCGGTTGTGGTAGAGACTTCGCCTTGCGACGAGGCTGCTATTCTCTACCAACTGTGCTCTTACAATTATACTACACCTTTTACGCAAATGTCCCTTTTTTTAGATTTAATATTCAAATACAGCATCTACATCTCCACGCTCGGGCAATGCCTATAGGCATTGATACCGTTGATTCAGCATGGAGTTTTGACGCTGAAGATATTGATAATATACGCATTGCCTACACAAGTTTTCTTTTTTTAAGGAGTGTTCATTCTATTAAGTTTAGCAAACGTCTATTTCAAAAGTCAACTTAAATTACGCTTTCGGGGCACTTGATGCTTTTAAACCGATCCCTGTAAGAATCGAGACAGTCAAATCACCCTTTTGGATGATATTTTCCTGCTGAAACTTCTGGTATGCCTTAATGACTACGGCAGATGTGGGTTCAACATATATCCCTTTGATTGCAAGTGTTTCTATGCCTGATTTAATGTCCGCAGCGTTGACTGTAGCGAATGCGCCATTTGTGGAACGGAGTGCTTCCAAAACCGTGTTGCTTCGGATGGGGAGTTCGGCAGTAATGCCCTCAGCAAGTGTCTCTCCCATTTGTTTCATTCTTGAGATGGATGTTGCATTTTCAAGGTATGCATTGTAGATCGGGCAACAAACATCGGGCTGAACACCGAGGAGCCGGGGTGTGTTTTCAATGATCCCTTGTGTTTGTAGCTCGCGAAATCCTATAAAAAGTCCCAAATAGATACTCCCGAATCCGACCGGACAGATGACATGCGTCGGGGCACGCCATCCGAGTTGTTCAACGATTTCATAAGCGAGGGTCTTTGTGCCTTCCAGGAAGAAGGGATGCCAATTGTGGGAAGCGTAGCATGTGGTCTCTGCGGCAAGTTTCACGGCTTCTGTTGTTGCCATGCGGTTTCCGGGTACGAGTTTCAACTCGGCACCGTAAGCAGAAATCTGTTTTAATTTCCCTTGTGAAGTAGATTCTGGACAGTAGATGGTGCATTGGATACCTGCTCTTGCGCTGTATGCAGCAATTGCAGCACCCGCGTTGCCCGATGAATCTTCCACAACTGCATCGACCCCAAGTGCCTTAAGATGGGTGAGCAGAACAGACGCACCCCTATCCTTATAAGAGCCTGTCGGACAGAGGTAGTCCAATTTTAAAAGATGTTCAGGAGTGTCAGTCTCAAGTGGAATGAGAGGGGTCCTACCTTCGCCGAGGGTGACAAGCTCTGTTTCTGCATCAATGGGTAGTGCCTCGCGGTATCGCCACAGCGACATCGCCCCTGGAACTTGTGGGTTCGGGGTTACGTGTGAATCCGAGACGAGGTTCAGTGGGCTCCCACAGTCACACTTATAGCGCAAAGGCGAGATTTGATAAGTGTTGTTGCATTTGTTGCATTGATAATGCATTGTTCACAAGCGTATTTAACAAACCTAAAAGGCGGGGTTAAAAAAACTCGCCAGCGGTATGTCCAGCCAATGTTTAGGTGTTACCTATTTCAAAATGAGCATTCGCCGTGTCTGCTGGAAAGATGGCGTTACCAACTGGTAAAAATAGACCCCACTTGCTACCGGTTCACCTAAGGCGTTGCGTCCGTCCCAATAGGCAGCACGCTCTCGATTCTGGTAGAAACCCGCTGACTGATTGCCAAGCGATAGCGTTCGGATAAGGGTGCCTTTTGTGTCGTAAATAGATAACGAAACCGGACCCGCTTCTGAAAGACGGTACGGAATCCACGTCTCAGGGTTAAAGGGATTCGGATAGTTCTGGAGGAGTGAACTCTGTTTCGGTGTGCCGATGCCCTCAAGTGTCACGTTTAGAACGGCATTGGCAAGGTTGACCGGGTTCACGATAAAATTGAATTTTTCTGAGACAATATTGCCGTGTGCATCGGTTACAGTCAACGCCAGTGTATCGCCGAGTTCAACGACGCTCCGATAGTTGAGATTAACAGTGGCAGCAGCGAAGTAATTACCCCTTACCTGCGCTTTCGTGGATGTGTTGGTCCGGAGATTTTGGATTCTGATGTAATGATTGTTATAATAATGCTCGCCTTCTAAATACCCGCTAACAACGAACGCCCACGCTTTTTGGGAAACCCCCCTGTCCCCCCTTATCAAGGGGGTAACGGCAAGCGGTGCTGCAGCGACTGGCATCTGATGCGTCCACCCTGTGCCTGTAAAGACAACGTTGCGCGTCTCTGGTAGGTTGGCGATATATCCTTTTGCCCCTTCGATTGGAAAGCCGTCGTCAGGGGCATTGGGGGTCCATGCCACAAACTGTTGGCTCGCAGAATCAAGCGTGATGACCGTTGTCGCGCCTGTCTTTACTGCGAGCGAACGCGCTGTCATGTGGACAGTCGGTTTCAACGGCACGGACAACATGTTCAAACCTTTAGAGAGGTGCATAGAGAAAGTACTGCCGAAATTTTCTCCATTGGGGTGTGGTGTCGGTCTACCGACGAAGCCGAGCCTGCGTCCGTCTGCTAAGTTGTAATAACCGATAATACTTCCATCCTGATTAACATTTCGGACGACAGTGCTAACACTGCCTGGGAGCTGCACTTCATAGAGGGTGCCATCTGGCAGGAGGATATACGACCGCAGAACATCATCTACAGCTTTGGCTCTGAAGCCGATAACACCAGCATCGGTGATGGTGTTCACAAATAGGAATTGAAGATTCGGCATTTTTGGAAGGTCAATAGTGGTGAAACTGCCATCGGGGTGACGTATGAACCCATGCGGCATTCCATCGGCATCCACGTAGCTGCCGACGACAGCACCTGCAGCGTTGACAAAGTCGCCATAAGTTGCTACTGCTCCGGGGAACGCAATTGGCATATCGCCTGAGAAGGCGCGGCTGACGCCTGCTTCATCAACAATATTGCCGCTCAGTGCCCCTGTTTCATCGCTAAGACCGTAGATGAAGGTTTGGGCAGCACCGGGAAAATCGTATTGCGTGAGCTCCCCATCTTCCATGATGACACCGTGGTAAAGTCCATCTGTGTCTTTGTAGTGTCCGGCTGCTTTTCCAGCGTTGTCGAGTGCATAGAAGAAGGTATTCAGGGACCCGGGAAAATCATAGGTTGTAAAAACGCCGTCTATCAATGTGAAACCGATGGTTTTCTCACCATCAGGGCTCCGAGTGTTCCCTGCGTAATCCCCGAAATCGTTACTGGCAGCCACCTCCAGAAAATCGACACCTGGCACTTCAATCGTCTCAAAGGTATAATCTGCAATCGGTGTTTCGCTTTCGACCTGTGCCCCGGTGTACCCTATGAAACAGATGGTTAGACCAATACACAAAATCAGTTTCGTTTTTATGTGGTGATTCATGGTTATCCTTCGTTTTTTGGTGTAGCCGCGGAAACTATCAGTGAAAGGATTTTTTACGAAGTAGGAGCGGGGTATCCCGCCCCTACAAGAGTACTATTTCAAAATGAGCATCCGCCGTGTCTGCTGGAAGGCGGGTGTCATCAATTGGTAAAAATAGATGCCACTCGCAACGCGTTCGCCGAGTTCATTGCGTCCATCCCAATACGCCGCACGACTCCGATTATTGTAGAAGCCTGCGGATTGGAAACCGAGTGAAAGTGTGCGAATCAACCTACCGGTTGTATCATAAATGGATATTGATACAGGGCTGTCCTCAGAGAGTTGATATGGAATCCATGTTTCTGGGTTAAACGGATTCGGGTAGTTCTGCATCAACAGATTCTGTGTCGGTTTGCCGATGTTATCAAGTCTGACAGACAAAACGGCGTTTGATAGATGCTCAGGTGTCACTTCAAATCTGAGCGTTTGTGATTCAAAGTTTCCATCGGGACCGATGACGCGTACTTCAACGACATCTCCGACTTGAACGACGCTCCGCCGCGTTAAGTCTGCGGTTGCAGCAGCGAAGTAATCCCCTTGCACCGAAGCGGTTATCGTACTATTTGTTCGCAGGTTCCGAACGATTACCTTGTAGCCGTCAAACGTTGTTTTCCCTTCCAAGTGTCCACTGACAACGAATGCCCATGCTTCTTGGGCAACCCCCTGTAAAGAAGTAATGGCAGATGGAGCTGCAGCGGTTTCTTCTGTTGGATCTGTCCAGGGTGCGCCGACGAAAGCGAAATTGCGGGTTTCTGGCACATTGACGATATAGCCTTGTCCACCCTCAATTGGGAAACCATCATTCGGCGCGTCTGGTGTCCATGCGACGAACTGTTGGTTTGGCGCGTCGAACGCGATGGCGGTTGTCGCGCCTGTCATTGCAACGAGTGATTTCGCGGTCATCGGTCTCAAAGGTGCCAACGGCACGGACAGCATATTCAACCCTTTCGAGAGCGTGACAGTATAGGCGTTGCTAAAATGCGTGCGCTCTGCCGCGGTAGAGAGTTTTGCGATAAAACCGTGTCTGCGCCCATCGGGTGAGTCATAGTGTCCGACGACAGAACCGTCCTGATTGATATTCCAGCCCTCCGTGCTAACGCTGCCTGGAAACTCCAACTCATGTAGCCCATATAGGTATGAGCCGACATAAGAGCGCGGACGGTCCCCAGCCGCTTTGGCTCGGGCAATCACAAACACACCGCTGCCTTCTGCATCGTTAATCCCGTGCAAGAAAAAGTATTCCAGATTGGAGGGTTCCAGATAGTCCAGAATTATAAACCTGCCAGTCGGGGTAAGTGCGAATGCGTGATATAGCCCGTCAGCATCTACGAAGCTGCCGATGATAGAGCCTGCCGCATTCACAAAATCGGCATACGTTGCTATTGCCTCGGGCGCCTCAACGATTTTGTCTCCTGAGAATCCACGGCGAACGCCATCAGCACCTATAAAATTACCCGTCAAGGCACCCGTTGCATCACTAAAACCGTATATCTCTGTTTCAACGGCACCTGGAAAATCGTATTGCCGTAACTCGCCATTTTCTAAGATGACCCCATGGTAAAGACCGTCGTTATCCTCGTAGTGTCCCGCAGCTACCCCATTATTGCCAAGCGCATAGAAATAAGTGTTCTGTCCACCCGGGAAATCGTAGGTCGTAAAAACACCATCAATGAGTGTAAAGCCGACGATTTTTTCGCCATCCGCACTCCGCGTGTTTCCGGCGTAATCCTCAAAGTCGCTACTCGCACCCAACGCTAAAAAGTCTACGCCCGGAACGTCAATACTCTCATAAATATAGTTGAATTCAGGGACTGGGAGATAAGCTATATCTTCGAATCTTGCAGCAGTTTCCGCAGTGGGTTTTGCGATAAACCCGTGTCTACGTCCATCTGCCGAGTCGTAGTAACCGACGACAGAGCCGTCCTGATTGATATTCCAGCCCTCCGTGCTAACGCTGCCCGGAAACTCCAATTCAGATAATCCGTGCTGGGATGTGCCGACATAGGAGCGCGGGCGGTCCCCCACCGCTTTGGCGCGAGTAACGATAATCCTTGTATCAGTGATCCCGTGCACAAAAGAATATTCGAGATTGGATGGCTCCAGATAGGTATGAAAAACAAACGTGCCATTCAAGGTACGCACATAAGGATGATATAGCCCGTCAGCATCTATGTAACTTCCTGTGACAGAGCCTGCCGCATTCACAAAGTCGGCATACGTTGCTGTTGCCTCGGGGACCTCAATTATTATATCCCCTGAGAAGCCACGGCGAACACCAGAGGCATCTATAAAACCACCCGTCAAGACCTCCCTCGAATCACTGTAACCGTATATCTCCGTTTCGACAGCACCCGGCAAATCATATTGCCGTAACTTACCATCTTCTAAGACGACCCCATGATGAAGACCCTCGCTATCTTCGTAGTGTCCCGCAGCTAACCCATTATTGCCAAGCGCATAGAAATAGGTGTTCTGTGAACCGGGGAAGTCATACGTCGTAAAAACGCCGTCTATGAGTGTAAAACCGACCATTTTTTCACCATCCGCACTCTGTGTGTAGCCTGCGTAATCCTCAAAGTCGCTACTCGCTGTCAACGCTAAAAAGTCTACACCCGGAACATCAATACTCTCATAAGTATAGGTGAATCCAGGGGATGGAGGCGTTGGTTCATTATCGGTTTGTGCCTCGGTATTGCTGAGGAAAAAGGAATTGAGGCATATAAGCAACGTAAACGTGTAACATAAAAAATTAGTTTTGGTATGAGTAGGCATAATAAAAACCTCTCCTGTTCTCAGAGTCGTTCAACCCAACCTACGGGATTGAAAGTTGTTTGGAGTATTACGTCTGTTCCTAAAGGATAGGTGCGGTTAGGGATTTAGTCTGGGGAGAGACTAAATCCGTTCCTTGTATTACATTCCACACCTATCAGGGGAAGGACATAAGTTCTATACGGATAGTCCTTACTTCAAAATGACGAGCCGCCGCGTCTGCTGGAAGGCAGGTGTTGTCAACTGGTAAAAATAGATACCACTGGCAACGCGTTCGCCGAGTTCATTGCGTCCATCCCAATACGCAGCACGACTCCGATTATTGTAGAAGCCTGCGGATTGGAAACCGAGCGAAAGTGTGCGAACTAACCTACCCGTTGTATCGTAAATAGATATGGATACAGGACTGTCTTCCGAGAGTTGATATGGAATCCATGTCTCTGGGTTAAATGGATTCGGGTAGTTCTGCATCAACAGATTCTGTGTCGGTTTGCCGATGTTATCAAGCCTGACGGACAAAACGGCGTTTGATAGATGCTCAGGAGTCACTTCAAATCTGAGGGTTTGTGATTCAGCGTTTCCAGCGGGACCGATGACGCGTAACTCAACCACGTCTCCAACTTGAACGACGCTCCGCCGCGTTAAGTCGGCAGTTGCAGCAGCGAAGTAATCCCCTTGCACTGAAGCGGTTATCCTGCTGTTTGTTCTTAGGTTACGGACGGTTACCTCGTAGCCGTCAAAAGCGGGTTTGCCTTTTAGATGCCCACTGACAACGAATGCCCACGCTTCTTGGGTAACTCCCCTGTCCCCCCTTATCAAGGGGGTAATGGCAGGTGATGCTGCAGGAGCCTCGGTTGGATTTGTCCAGGGTGCTCCGACGAATGCGAAATTACGGGATTGTGGGACATTGACGATATAACCTTTTCCACCTTCAATTGGGAAACCGTCATTGGGTGCCCCCGGCGTCCAGGCGATGAAATGCTGTTTTACCGCATCAAGCTTGATGACGGTTGTTGCCCCTGTCATGGCGACAAGGCTCTTGGCAGTCATGGGTGTTGGAGATGCCAATGGCACAGAAAGCATGTTCAAACCTTTAGACAACGTGACACTATAGGTGTTGCTATAATTTTCCGCTTCCACTTGTGAGGTAGGTCTTGCGATAAATCCGTGTCTGCGTCCATCAGCTGAATCATAGTGTCCGACGACAGAGCCGTCTTGATTAATATTCCAGCCTTCCGTACTGATGCTGCCCGGAAACTGCAACTCGCGTAGGTTGAGCGGGTTACCGACATAAGTGCGCGAAACATCACCCACCTCCTTCGCACGGCCAACGACACTTCTTGACTCGTTGAGACCGTGGAGAAAAAAGTATTCCAGATTTAGGGCTTCTGGAAGGTCGATATATAAAAACCTACCCGTCACACCAAGCATGTAGGCATGATATGTACCTGCAGAATCCGTGTAACTGCCCACGATGTGGCCCGTCCAACTCACAAAATCGGCATTAGTTGCCGATGCTCCGGGGACCTCAACGATTGTGTCTCCAGAGAATCCGCGGCGAACGCCAGAAGCATCTATTATATGACCTGTCATAGCACCTGTCGCATCACTGATACCGTATATAAACGTTTCAACAGCACCCGGAAAATCGTATTGTCGCAACTCACCATCTTCTAAGACAACACCGTGGTAAAGACCGTCGCTATCCTTGTAGTGACCGGCGGCGACACCATTATTACCGAGCGCATAGAAATACGTGCCTTGTGCCCCAGGGAAATCGTAGGTTGTAAAAACGCCATCAATGAGCGTAAAGGCGACCTCTTTTTCACCATCGGCACTCTGTGTGTTGCCGGCGTAGTCCTCAAAGTCGCTACTCGCCGTCACTGCTAAAAAATCTACACCCGGAACATCAATACTCTCAAATGTATAGCCGGCGGGTGCGCCAATGCGTCTATTGCTGGTTCTTGGATCAGTGCTCTCTATAGGTTTGGCGATAAATCCGTGTCTGCGTCCATCGGGTGAGTCATAGTGTCCAACGACAGAGCCGTCTTGATTGATATTCCAACCCTCCGTGCCAGCACTATCCGGAACCCGCAATTCTTGTAGGTTGAGGGGGTTGCCGACATAAGTGCGCGGGACATCTCCCACCGCTTTGCCTCTGCCAACAGCAATCAGTCCATCGTTGAGACCGTGGAGAAAAAAGTATTCCAACTCCCCTTCGAGTGGAAGATCGAGCGTTGCAAAACTACCCCCCGAGCCACGCAGGTATGCATGATAGGTGCCCGCAGCATCCACGTAGCTGCCCACGATATTGCCTAATCCGCTTACAAAATCGGCATAAGTTTCCAATGCTCCGGGATACTCAACGATTGTCTCCCCTGAGAATCCGCGGCGAACGCCAGAAGCATCTACCATACTACCTGTTAGTTTCCCAGTGGCGTCACTATAACCGAAGATTTGGGTTTCGACGGCACCTGGAAAATCGTATTGGTGCAGTTCTCCATCTTCTCCTAAGAGCACGCCGTGGTAGAGACCGTCGCTATCCTGGTAGTGACCGGCGGCGACACCATTATTACCGAGCGCATAAAAATAAGTGCCTTGTGACCCAGGGAAATCATAGGTTGTAAAAACGCCATCAATGAGTGTAAAGCCAACCATTTTTTCACCATCCGCACTTGGCGTGTTGCCGGCGTAGTCCTCAAAGTCGCTACTTGCCGTCACCGCTAAAAAGTCTACACCTGGAACGTCAATCGTTTCAAAAGTATAGCTGGCATTAGCGGGTGCGATAGCAGGTGGATCGTCGATTGGTGGAGTGGTGTCCTCTGCAGGCCTTGCGATAAATCCGTGTGTTCTGCCATCCGCTGATGTATAGTGTCCGACGACAGAGCCGTCTTGATTAATATTCCAGCCTTCTGTGCTGACGCTGCCCGGGAACTGAAATTCGTGTAGCCCGTACTGGAGTGAGCCGACATGGGTGCGCGGGACACCACCAATCCTTTTGGATCTGCTAACAAGAACCCCTACGTCGTTGATACCGTGCACAAAAAAGTATTCAAACTGTCCTGCTCCTGGCAAGTCAAGAGATATAAACTTGCCGGTTGGTTGACGCATGTATGGATGATATAGGCCTTCAGTGTCTATGTAGCTGCCCACCATACGACCGCTGGCGTTCACAAAATCGGCATAAGTTGCCAGTGCCTCGGGCGCCTCAACGATTTTGTCTCCTGAGAATCCACGGCGAACGCCAGCAGCATCTATAAAATTACCCGTCAGCGCGCCCGTCGCATCACTAATGCCGTATATCTCCGTTTCGACAGCACCTGGGAAATCGTATTGTCGCAACTCGCCATCTTGTAGGACGATACCGTGGGACAAGCCATTGCTGTCTTGGTAGTATCCGGCGGCC
This sequence comes from Candidatus Poribacteria bacterium, assembly GCA_022826805.1. GTDB lineage: Bacteria > Poribacteria > WGA-4E > WGA-4E > WGA-3G > WGA-3G. The sequence goes on along the minus strand of JAJDUH010000045.1, from coordinate 88,335 downwards.
TGTCCATTATTACCGAGCGCATAAAAATGCGTTTTTTGCGAGTCGGGAAAATCATAGGTTGTAAAAATGCCGTCAATGAGCGTAAAGGCGGCCTCTTTTTCCCCATCAGCACTCCGCGTGTAGCCTGCGTAATCCTCAAAATCGCTACTCGCCGTCACTGCTAAAAAATCTACACTTGGAACGTCAATGCTCTCAAATGTATAGTTGAGTTCGGAAGGTGTGGCAACGGGTTGATCGTTGATGGGTGCAGCAGTGTCCGTTATAGGTCTGGCAATGAACCCGTGCCTTCGCCCATCTGCTGAATCATAGTGTCCGACGATAGAGCCGTCCTGATTAATATTATAGCCCTCCGTGCTAACGCTGCCCGGAACCTTCAACTCCTTTAGCCCTTCTTGGAATGTGCCGACAAGGGTGCCCGGGATACCATCCACCTGTTTGGCTCGGGCAACGACAACTCTTGTATCGTTGATGCCGTGCACAAAAAAGTATTCGAGATTTGCTGCGCTTGGAAGGTCGAGAGATGCAAACCGACCGGTCGGGGTGCGGATATAAGGATGAAATAGGCCTTCAGCATCTACGTAGCTACCGACCATACCACCGCTCGAATTCACAAAATCGGCGTAAGTTTCCGTTGCCCCAGGGGCCTCAATGATTTCGTCTGCTGAGAATCCGCGGCGAACACCAGCAGCGTCTATAAAATTACCCGTCAGTGCGCCCGTCGAGTCACTAATACCCGATAGTTCCGTTTGGACGGCACCTGGGAAATCGTATTGCTGTAACTCGCCATCTTTCAAGACAACCCCATGGAATAGACCGTCGCTATCCTCGTAGTGTCCGGCAGCATCTCCATTATTACCAAGCGCAAAGAAATAAGTGTTCTTTGAACCCGGGAAATCGTAGGTTGTAAAAATGCCATCAATGAGCGTAAAGGCAACTATCTTTTCACCATTAGCACTCCGCGTGCTGCCGGCGTAATCCCCAAAGTCGCTACTGGCACTCAACTGTAAGAACTCTACCCCGGGAACATCGATCGTCTCAAAAGTATAGTTGGCACTGGCGAGTGCGTCAGCGGATTCAGCGTTGTCTTGTGCGACGGTGTTCTCCACGAAAAAACAATTGAGGCACAGGAACAACGTAAACATGTAAAACAAAATGCTGGTTTTAATCTTATTCTGCATATCAAAAACTCCCTAAATTATTTTCACTAAAGACTCCTAAAGTTTGGACAATATTGTAACATTTATAGGACTTACGCAAAATGTGCAAAAAAGCGATATATTTGATTAAAAAAGGTGTTCCTTGAGTGTTTAACCCCCTAAATCCCCCTTATCAGGGGGACTTTAAGCGGAACTGCGTAAGTCCTATATTTAAATAGAATTCCTAAAATTATGGAACATTTTGCCAAAAAAGGCAAGAAAAATCTCATCTGTTTTCTTGATTTCCTTTCCGCTACGGCGGTGTGAAAATCATTCATCCCATGGCAATGGCACGCCTAACCGTTCACTGACTTCGCGTGCGGATTCCTGTTCCATTTCACCATAGCGGATCCCCGAGCGGCGATGCTGTTCTGTGCGTTCCATTTCAATCGCCCCCGGTAGCAGTGCTCTGTCAGTTCCCGGCATCGGTTCGTAGGTTTCGCGGACATCCCGGACCATACGGTCAACTTCAGCGTGAAAAACATCAAGTGGCACAACAGATTCAATATTTATTGCGAGGACCATACCGCCTTGTGGAGGTTTCCATTTTGCGGTGTCTTCGGGTGCTGGTTCGGTGAAGCCGGTCAGTCCTCCGCCAAGCAGATGTGCCACAGCAGTGTAGCCGATACTTTTGAAGAAAGCCGCCGGTATCATTGAAAGCAGGGCATCGAATTCGGGGCCGCGTTGGTAATCTGCCATAATACATGTTGCGGCATCCAGCACGACCGGTGGCTCGTCACCAGAAGGGATGGCAAAACAGATAGGCGGATTACCATAATAACCAATCTGGGGTTTAGGATCTTGGTTTCTGGCATTACCGTGATTCTGGGATCCCTGTACCGAAAACCCAATGCATCCGGCTTCGTTACACATACGGGCATAGTGTCCCGCGGAGCCGTAGTGCCCGATATAACGGACGAGTCCCATCCCGATGCCGATTTCTTTCGCTTTGGCGATGGCGTGTTCCGTGGCACGGACCATTGGAAGGTAGCCGAGCGTACCGTTGCCATCAAGCACAACTGTAGTCGGCGTTTCATGGATGGCGCGGATGTTTGGGCGTGGGTTGAGACTTCCGTTTTCAAAACCTGCACAATACCGATTAACAGTCCGTGTACCGTGACTGCGGACACCTCGTAAATCGGAATTAACGAGTAGGCGACTGATGAGGGCGGCGTGATCGTGTGTGAGACCTGCTTTCTCAAAGCAAGCCGTAGAGAAATTAAGAAGCCGTTCTTCGTTTACTAAAACAAAAGTTTCTGGTGGTCTATTCATGATTTTTCCTAATCCTTGGTTGTGAAGAGGCTATTCATCCCACGGTAGTGGCACGCCTAATCGCTCACTGACGCCACGTGCGGATTCCTGTTCCATTTCACCATAGCGGATCCCCGAGCGGCGATGCTGTTCTATGCGTTCTGTTTCAATCGCCCCCGGTAGCAGTGCTCTGTCAGTTCCCGGCATCGGTTCGTAAGTCTCACGGACATCCCGGACCATACGGTCGACTTCTGCGTGGAAAACAGCAGATGGCACGACAGATTCGATGTCTATAGCGAGCACCATGCCGCCCATGCCGCCGCCACTCCATTTTGCAGTGTCATCAGGCGGTGGCTCAGTGAAACCGGTCAGTGCGCCACCGAGCAGACTCGCGACAGCGGTGTATCCGATGCTCTTGAAGAAAGCTGCGGGAATGACCGAAAGCAGGGCATCAAAATCAGGACCGCGTTGGTAATCTGCCATGATACAGGTTGCTGCGTCGAGGATGACTGGCGGTTCATCGTCAGAAGGAATGGCGAAACAGATGGGCGGGTTGCCGTAGTAGCCGAGTTGCGGTTTCGGGTCTTGGTTCCCAGCATTGCCTTGATTCTGGTAGCCTTGCACTGAAAAGCCGATGCAATCTGCCTCATTACATATACGGGCATAGTGTCCGGCAGAGCCGTAGTGTCCTATATAGCGAACGAGTCCCATTCCGATGCCCACTGCTTTCGCTTTGGTAATCGCGTGTTCCGTGGCACGGACCATTGGAAGGTAGCCGAGTGTGCCGTTGCCATCAAGTACGACGGCAGTCGGCGTTTCATGGATGACACGGATATCAGGGTTGGGATTGAAGCTCCCGTTTTCAAAGCCTGCGCAATATCCGTTAACCGTTCGGGTACCGTGACTACGGACACCTCGTAAATCGGAATTAACGAGTAGACGACTGATGAGGGCGGCGTGTTCGTGTGTGATACCTGCTTTCTCAAAGCAGGCGGTAGAGAAGCTGAGAAGTCGTTCTTCATCTACGTGAACGAAGGCTTCTGGTGGTCTATTCATGTTTTCTCCATGTGGTATACAAGATCGGCGTTAGAAACCTCTCCTACTAAGGATCAATCTGTTGATGAAACAGCTTTTTGCCGTCTTTGATAGTAAAAATTACCACGCTTTTGGTTGGATGGCGATTTTCGTCATAACTGGCGATAGTTGTTGCACCGATGTAGTTTTCTGTGGCGGCGAGTTGCTCACGGATTTCATCGGGGTCGAGGCTGCCTGCCCGCTCGACTGCTTCAAAAAGCAATTTAACGGCGTCGTAGTTAACTGCGACACCACCGGTAGGTGTCGAATCATAGATAGATTCGTAAGCATCAACAAAGGCGTGTGCTGTCGGTTCATTCGTCTCTGGTGAGAAATGCCCGCTAAAAAAACTACCTTCTACTTCGGCATCTTCGTTGTCGTACAGGAGTTCGCTGTCCCATGAATCTGCCCCAAGGAAGATTGTTGGTTTTCCATCGGCGTTTTGTAACGGTATTGCACGCGCCTGTTGCGTTATGAGCGCAACGTCCAGGGTGAAACCAGCTATAAAGAGGGCATCGGGCTGCGCGGCTGCAATGTTTGTTAATTGCACTGTAAAATCTGACAGATCACCTTCGTAAAATTCATTGGCGACGATTTCGCCACCGAGTTTGTTGAAATTGAGTGCGAAGAATTCAGAGATACCTTCTGTGTAGAGATCGCCCTTTCGTATAATGAGGGCGGCAGTGGTCAGATTGAGATCCTCTATCGTGAACTGTGCCATCACAGCACCTTGGAAGTTATCTGTGAAGGATGCCATGAAGACGAAATCGCCAGCGTTTGTTACATTGGGGTTGGTTGCGGTTGTGGTAACCATCGGGATGCCATGACGCTGTGCGATCGGACCAACCTCAACAGCGTGGGAGGAACGGTTGGGTCCAATAAGCGCGATAATTTGTTCTTCAACAATGAGGGTTTCAGTAATTTGGACAGAAACTTCCGGTATCGCCTCTTTGTTGATATGTCCAATCAATGTGACCTGCTTCCCAAGAAGGCCACCATGCTGGTTAATTTCTGTGACAGCCATCTCTGCGCCATTGAGATAGGTGGCACGTTCACCTGCAACGACGAAACCGATCTTAAGGGTTTTCTGTTCGTGTTTCGGTGTAACAATCTTTTGAACCCTGTCACATCCGATGTGTGTGCCTAACAACACGATAAGACTCGTTAGAGCCAGAAATTTGTGCATTATTATGAAATCCTTATAAAAAATGATTTGCTTTGTTTTCGATATTTGCTACAATGTTTTTCAGGTAATTGAAGCCAATATTGGGTGAGTATCTAAGAGCAAAATACGCCTGTTTCTCTAATTATTATCTAATTTGCGAAAATAAACAAGTGATTTCTATGTAACACCTATCGACTATGGAAAATTTAATCACAGTGATTGGGCGCGGTCATTCTGGGACGCGCGCCATTTCACATACGTTATACGCCAGTGGCGTTTTCATGGGCAGCCAACTGAACCCCTCCGGTGATAAGATTCCACCATTTGCAATGTATGATGCCTGCCGAGTAATGGCACAATATGTTAAATGGCGGGGCGGGTTATCATGGGATTTTGAGCCGCTGTTCACGATGTCAATTGATCCAGAATTTGAGCGACTCATTAACACCTACCTTGAGGATGTCCTACAGGATCCTGCTACCTACAAGGGGTGGAAGCTTCCAGAGACTACACTTGTCTACCCGTGGATAATACGGATGTTTCCAGGGATAAAGTTCATCCATTGGATTCGGGATCCGCGGGATTGTATCCGAGGCAGCCACAAAACCGACGATCTTCGAGATTTCGGAGTGCCGTATCCTGAAACGGACGATATTTATGAAAGGCGAGCGATTTCATGGATATATCAGTATAAGCTTATGCAAGCAACGCCTATGCCGAAAAATGTTATCCAGATCCGTTTTGAGGACTTCGTCCTAAATCAAGAGAAGACTCTCAAGAAGCTTGAGGAATTCTTAGGTATCCCGTTAGGTCGAATTATTGTGCGGGCAGATGCAGTCGCACGCTGGAAAAAGGACTGTGCGGAATTGGAACCGGGAGCATTTTTACCTCAATACGAATTTGAGTTTCTGCAAAAACCCATTGTCGAAAACGGTTATCCTTTAACATCAACCTAAAATCAATAGGACTTACGCAATTCCGTTATCAGTGCGGTTAGGGGGGAAACACCCCAGCGAAAACACCGCACCTACCGCGGAGGAATGGTCGTGATTTCGTGATTTTGCGTAAGTCCTGAGCAGAAAGGAACTATTATGTCAAGTACTTACCGTGTTGGACTTGTTGGAACCGGTGGAATTGCAAACGCGCACGGCACTGCCTGTCAACAAGCACCGAGTGCTGAATTGGCGGCTATCTGTGATGTATCGGAAGAAGCATTAGCGAGGTTCGGTGAGCGGTATGATGTGGCTCCTGAGCACCAGTATCTCTCTTTGGAGGAGATGTTAGACGCTGAGAACTTGGACATCGCTATTATCTGTACTTGGGGTGCTTTTCACGCTGAGGTTGGTATCCAGATTTCTGAATCCCGCCAAGTCAGAGCGATTTTATGTGAGAAACCGTTCACGTCAACGGCTGCAGAGGCAGAAGCGTTCGTGGGTGCAGCGCAAGAGAACGGTATTTTAGTGGCAGAGGCGTTTAAATTCCGGCATCATCCGATGCACCTCAAAGCGAAAGAGCTTATTGATTCAGGGGCAATCGGGGACTTTAAGACGATTCGCAGTACCTTCTGTACAGGCGGTGGTGGCGGTGGACCGGAGACACGCCGTCCCGAAATGAATTGGCGGTTTAATAAGGCGAAGGGTGGCGGCAGCATTTACGATTTGGCGTGTTACAATATCCACCATGCGCGGTTTATGTTTGGTGTTGAACCGATTCGGGTGTCCGGAATGTCTCAAGCCGGGTTAGAAGTGGACGATGGTTCCTATCTATTGTTAGTATTCCCGGGTGAACGTGTTGCACAAATTTCTACCGGTTTTAATTGCGCGGGTGGACAGTATGCCGAGATGTCAGGCACCGGCGGCATGTGCCGACTCGATCGGGTTTGGAACAATGAGAACTCTGCGGTCAATATTGAGCTTACGACCCGAGAGGGCACAGAGGTTATTGATTTTGAACCGTGTTTCCAATTTGCCCTACAATTGGAGCACATGTGTGAGGTCCTAACAACTGGCAAACCGCACCGGGTTTCTCCGGAAAGTTGTGTGAATCAGATGCGGGTTATTGATGCTGCGTTTGAAGCAATGGCGACTGGACGGACGGTGGCGTTGGGGTAACAGAGGCTGCCCAGACTAACAGTCTATGCTACAATATGTCTATAGCATCGTAGGTTGGGTTGAGCCATACTCTAAATCATTTTTGTCCTTTCTGACGGTCTCCTACCAAGTCGAGGCTGCGAAACCCAACAAATTGATAGACTCTTACGGAAAGCGTGTTGGGTTTCGCTGATATTTGGGAGCGGTCAAGTGTTTTTACTGGAGGTGCTGTGGGAACATGGCTGATTTTCCGATGCCGCTCAACCCAACCTACGAAACTGCTATACGCGATTCTTACTGACAACTGACAGCCGACGGCTGACGACTATTATTCTGACAACTACTATGGCAAATTTCTCGGAAACAAAAGCACTTACTTTTGATCTGTTCGGTACAATTTTGGATTTAGGGGGTAGTCTCACGCCGTTCATTGGCGAGTCTCTAAATGCCCGTGATGTTAATAGTGTATCAGCAGATGAATTTTGGGCGCAGTGGCGATATCGACAACGGATCGAACAATATCAGGACACGATTGCGATGCTTGGACATAGCGGCTATCTGGAGACAGTTCGGCGCGCCGTTCACTACGTCCTGAGAGCAAACGGCATAGATGCTACGCCTGGGACAGTAACAGAGTTTATGCGCGGATGGCGACACCTTTCTCCATTTCCAGAGGTGTTATCTGCGCTCACGAAGATGAAATCCAAGTATCAGTTGGTGGTGCTATCCAACGGGGATCCCTCGTTTTTAGATTATCTCGTCTCAGAACGGGTTGCATGGGATTTCGACGACGTAATCTCGGTTACATCGGTCGGTGCGTTTAAACCGCATCCGGCGGTCTATCGTGGTGCAGCGGGGCAGTTAGGGCTTGAAGTCAATGAGTGTCTGATGGTTTCCGCCAATTCGTTTGACATTATGGGGGCGCGGGCATGCGGATACAGAGGGGCGTTTGTCAACCGCTATAAGTTGCCGTATGAGGATACACCGTATCAGCCTGATGTAACGGTAGATGATTTTACGGGACTGGCAGCAGCGTTGACATAAGCAGTGCGGGATTTCATTGGATTTTCACGTCGCTCCACAACGTGCTTAGGAGTGATGGCGATGGAGAAACCGGCAGCTGCCTTGGTGAAAACCAGTTGCTGGAATAATTGCTGCCATCGTCTGTGAGCTGTGTTGCCTTGTGCGTGATCAGATTGATTTTGTAAATTTGGGAATTACTTCCGATAACACCTTCTGTGTAAATGAGTTCATCGCCGGAGGGTGCCCACGCGGGCGTGTTTGCCACTAACGACTCAATCCGTTTGAGATGACTTCCATCTCGGTTAACAACAAATATCGACTGTTGCTTTGCAGCCGGGCGAAACCAAACAAAGGCAATCTTATCATCGACTGGAGAGTAGGCAGGTTGGAACATTCGCGGGAAATCATCAGGAAAGAGTGTCTCTTGTTCGTCGGTTTCTAAGTTGATAAATCGGATTTGGCGGCTTGCCCAGTGAATCTCATCTGCGACAACAAAAGCGATTTCTCTTCCATCCGATGACCAGTTTGGATAACCGCTGTGGGCGCTCTTTAGGCGCTCAATCGGTTTTACTAATTTTCCATCCGCGCTTGCGGTGTGGATATTTATACCTCCAAAGTCACGCTGCGAATACGCAATTTTCTTTCCATCGGGAGACCAAGCGGGTTCCGTTCGGTATGCTTCGCTGACACCAAACAGTGGACGCACATTTCTGCCATCGACATCCATAAGATAGAGATCGCGTGTCCCGCCACGATTGGAGGTGAAGAGGATCCGGTCGCCTGTGGGTGAGATGACTGGTTCACAATCGACGGCGCGGTCGTAAGTTAGTCTCTCCTGCCGGGTGCCATCAGGATTCATTAGGTAGATTTCCCAATTACCGTCGCGATCTGATGAAAACACAATCTTTTCGCTGCGGAGTGGTTTTGCCCAAATAGGACATAGCAGTCCGAAGATGAGACAGGAGAGGATAAATATGTGTCGCAGTTTCATAAGCATCCTCCCCATGTTGCTAAAGCATTATAGGCTCATTTTGAGTTGCGACCAAGTCACAGCAAGTTTGTGGTGCGGTTCGACGGCAAGAATTTTATCCTGAAGGGTAGCGACATAGAACATCAGGTTTTCAATAAACGGAAGATTCGTATCGACCTTCACCTGATCTTCATTTTGTATCGCCGTGATGATATATGCGCCCTTACCGTGATATAGGAGTGCCACAACGAGATGGTTACCAACCGTCGCGAGTGGAATATACGCCTTATCGGGGTTGTGCCATTTATCATCCGTCACAATCGTTGTTATCTTGTTTGGCTCGGTGAAAAGTGTCCTAACCTCTGGTGCTTTTGTCGGTTCAAAATTCTGTGTCCTATCGGTTTCATCACCGTTTAGTGGTTTAGGGAGCCAAGGTGTTGGACACCCTATAGCATCATCGTGGTCCTGCTCAACGTTAATGCAAACCCCCCCCCGCTCAACAAACTCTAATACGGCATCTGCTCCCTGATCAGTGAAACGCCATCCACCTTCGCAAATTTCACCTTGCCCAAGCCAGAGGATGTCAAAATCAGCGGCATCCGCTTTCGCGAGTTTCGGATCTTTCGTAATCTCATAATCGAAGGTATAATTCTTAATTTTTTTCACATTTTTACTAATCGTTGGTGCTTCAACTTGAGTGATGTTATTCCCCAATATCAGCACCTTTTTTTTTGTCGCAGCTATTGATATGATAGGGAACGTCACTACAATAAGGAGAAAACACAAACAACACACCGAAACCGTATGAAATTGATTCGTTATTGTAACCCTTTCCATTTCTTGAATAGCTCCTTTTGATGCAATAGAAAATTGTGCACGTTCCAGAACATAAGGATTCACTTACCTTTTGTTCTGATAGACGTATCTGTCCTCGTTTGGGAAAACATAACATATTTGTCAAAAAAATGTCAAGAAAAAGTCAAATAATTCTTTTTCTTGATGAATTTTGTTGAAAAGAGTGTTTTCAGTTTTGTGGTTCCTATCTCGGATTAGCCTACTTCTGAACCAGCATCTTTCGGGTTGCTATATAATTTCCGGCAGATAGAGTATAGAAGTAGACACCACTTGCGACGGGTTCACCACTCTCGTTCTTCCCATGGATGAGGGTAATAAATAAATGGAAATGAAAACGGGGATGTGTGGTGTAGGCGCACTTGTCCAGTGCGCCTATAAGAATTTAATTTTAATTAGGAAAAAAGGACTATGACCAGACGAATATTTCGTCTGCTTCAGGGGAGTATCCAATAAACACTGCCAAGACAATACGGGCGCGATTGCCTTGGACGGGTGGCACTTCATGGATACAGCGCGTGTTGAAAAAGTAGAGATCGCCCTGTTGCAAATCGACCTGATAGTTCTCTATCCCGTTATCGGCAGCGTATTGATCAAATGTTTCCTTGACGATATAGGGTTGAATCTCATCAGACCAGAGGCAGCGATGCAGGAGGGCTTGTGTGCCTTTGCCATTTTCGTCGGCGTTTTGTACACATAATACGCCTGCGAACTGGTGCTCGAAGCGATAGACTTGATAGTCGGTGCGCTTCTCTCGGTATTTGACGTGATCGATGTGTGGCTTGTAACTATGTGTTTCGTAATGGACGCGAAAGATCGCCGGACCATAACGGGAGCCATCTAATTCACGAGCCACTTTTACCTCTTTACCCGGTGAAAGCACATTGAGGGATTCATAAATCAGATCGACAGGATTATCGAATCCATCAAATAAAAATTTAAAGAGGTGTTCCGTCGCTTGGGCGTGTGCCAGAAATTTTGCTTTGTCTGCACCACGATTACCGAGACTGGTGCCGATGTCAATACGGGTGCGTTTATCAGGAGAATTGATGTCGGCTTCGTCGCGCATCAAGCCCATATTTGTGAATCTGTTGATGAGTCCGGTGCATTGTTCGGGTGAATAGGCGTTCCTGAGAATGATCGCTGGTATTTCCGCTTGAGAGAGTGAATAAATCGGGTTGCTATAGGTTTTGCAAACTGTTTCAAGGTTAGGCTCCGCCGGGAGCCAATTGTTTTGGGTGCTCATGGGAACCTCCATAGAAGGGTTGTCAGTTATCAGTTGTCAGTTATCAGTTATCAGTTATTAGTGGTCAGTTGTCAGGAACTGGGAAATCGGCGAGGTTAGGAAACCTCGCCTACCAGAGGCGTGAAGGTGTGTATTTATTTTTTCAATTCACCATAATAATCAATATGAACTTAGAGTTGTCCTATCACATCGTCCGTACACATTTAGCACTCTTCACGCCAAACCTGTGTGCTTTAGGTTGGGGCGTGTGTCAAAAGCGCGGATTGAAGAGGTAATCGTATTCATCTACTTTTGGCTTAACGAAGTCAAGGAACTCAGCATTATGGTCAAGATCGCTATTTTCAAAGGCGGCTTCGCAGCCAGTTTTATACTTCAGTCTACGGTCGGATTTGAGCCAAGAGACGCGGTGAATCATCGCTATCATGTGGCGAGGTCTGTCAGACGGGTTAGGGACACCACGATGCCACAACCGCATGTCTCGAATGAGGGCACTCCCTTTCTTCGCGCTGCCACGGATAGGGGGACAAATTTCGCGGCGTGCTTCTTCCTCGTCTTCATCTATCCGTTTACCACTAACCTCCAGATGTGAGCCTGGCCAGAGTTCAACACTGCCGTTCTCCTCTGTTGTATCCTGAGGTGAGATATTAACGACAACCTCTGCTGTTGGGTGTGCAACCTCTTGATCTGGCCACAGGTGCGCACCGTCTCTGTGAAGCGGTTGGGTTGTGCTACCGGGGGAGTTTGTATTCCCATTGTAAAAGTTGTTATAAACACCGGAACCAAGCAGTTCCTGCGTTACCTGAACAACGTAAGGATTCGCAACGATGTCTCTGAAGATATAGGGGGCATAGGGTGGGGGTCCTTGTTGGAGATGCCCTATGAGTCTACCTGCGCCACCCCATTTCTCCGCATTAATTAAAATCTGCGAATCCGCGTCCATCCGTTCGCGCAGAATGTCCAAATGTTCATGATTGATGACATTTTCCAAGATGACGTAACCATCAACGCGGATTGCCTTAACGGCTTGTTCAACGTGAGCGTCTGTTAGTTTTTCTGATGCTAATTCTTCAGGTTGCACGGTTATTTGCATAATGTTTTTCCTTCAGGCAAAATATTCAGCATAGAGTGTTTGGACGGCAGTTTCCATATCGTCAGATTTTATGCCGAACATCATACTAACTTCGTTGGAGCCTTGGTTAATCATTTCGATATTGACCTGTGCACTGGCTAAGGCGTGTGTAGCACGCGAAGCAATACCAATGGTGTGTCGCATGCCTTCCCCGACAACCATGATAAGGGATAGCCCGCGTTCTACGGAAATGTCTTCGGGTCCAAGGGTCTGTCGGATTTGTTCGACAATCCTTTTTTCTTTTTTCACGGGAAGATTTTCTTCGCGAATGATAACTGACATGTTATCTATACCAGACGGAACATGTTCAAAAGAGACACCCTCGGATTCCAATATCTGCAACAGCCGTCGTCCAAAACCGATTTCCCGATTCATCAGATACTTGCTGAGGTAGATACAGCAGACACTGTCTATTGCGGCAATACCGACAACCGGAATATCCGTGGACTTACGACTCGGAACAATCAGCGTGCCGTCTGATTTTGGGTTATTCGTGTTTCGGATGTGAACAGGGACCTGGGCGCGATAAACCGGTTCAAGTGCTTCATCGTGAAAGACAGAGAATCCCGCGTAAGAGAGTTCACGCATCTCACGATAGGTCAGCTCGGAGATCGGTGCCGGATCTTTAACAATAGATGGGTTCGCTGCGAACACGGAATCAACATCAGTAAAGTTTTCGTAAACTTCTGCCCGAACGGCACTGGCGAGAATAGCCCCTGTGATGTCCGAACCGCCGCGCGAGAAAGTAACAATGTTCCCCTGTTTCGAGTAGCCGAAGAAACCCGGAAAAATAGTGATACCGGGGCGTTCTCGCAAATCTCGTAGACGATTGTAGGCTTCGGGTAAAACTTGGGCGTTGCCGGGTTCGTCGGATAAAATTAAACCGGCATCTTTAGGACTTACGTAATGTGCCTCGACCCCGCGTGCTTGTAACGCTTGCGCAATAAGCCTGGCACAGTTATCTTCGCCCCCTGCCTTCATGGTATCCATATAGAGATTTGCATCAGTTGTACTTTTTTCCAGACGTTCTGTTAAGTCACGGGCAATAGGTTCAACAACTTCGGCGGGAAGTTCTAATCCTGCAGCGATACTGCGATAGCGTTCAATCGTTTCTGCACATTCCGAAGCACCGATTTTTCCAGTGAGCCGTTGCGATGCAGCAGCGATAAGCAGGTCTGTTACTTTTATGTCTTCACTGTGACGTTTTCCAGGGGCAGAGACAACGATGAGGCGGCGTTTCGGATCGGCGGTGATAATGTCACAAACTCGACGCACTTGTTCCGCCGTTGCGAGAGAACTCCCACCAAACTTTGATATTTTTAACAATCCAGATCCTCCATTTTTTTTCTGTTTTTTTAGGACTTACGCACTTCCTCTTAAAGTCCCCCTGATAAGGGGGATTTAGGGGGTTAAAAACACTGAAGTAACGACTTTTTTAGGAAAAAATATATCCTGTTTCTTCAATTTGCGTAAGTCCTATGTTTTTTTAGATGTGAAACGTGTGTTCCTTCAGTTGGCTCAAACCGTTGTGACTTCTCGCCCTTATAGTGACATATAAAACTCCGTCTCCACCGGTTGCTTGTCTTATTCATGTAGGAACCGTGAATAACCTTGCCATCAAAGAAAAGTGTATCACCAGGTGACATGTCAATTCCCAATTCTTCAGCGTTTTCCGGTTTGACGGCTTGTACATCTGTAAACGAAATAGCGGTATCTGCTGTTTCAACAGATAACAGTCCATGTTGATGAGAACGTGGAATCAGTACCATCCGACCAACGGCTTCATCCGATCTATCTAATGCTACCCAAACACCGATGATTGGATCTATGGTGATATATTGTTCATCTTGGTGTAGAGCCTGACCACGTGCCCCGGGTGGTTTGAAATAGAGCATTGTTTGTAACAACACGGGTGAGTCATCAATTAACTGTTCAGTAACGGCAAGTAGGTTGGTATCCAATGCCCACTCTTGGGTTAGCTCATCCCAGTTGTGCATGTTAATCATACGCGGGAATTGGTGGTTGGGATCATCAGCGTGGTCGGTTGTGCCGCCGGTATCTCCAGGTTTCGGACCTTCTGCACGGCGTTTCATATAATGCTCGAGCATCAACGTTGTTGTGGCTGTATCAAAGAGATGCGGAATTACCACGAATCCCTGTTCTTTGTAGTGCTCTCGTTGTTGAGGCGTTAAGTGCATGGACACGTCTCCTGCAGGTTGCCAGTCCGATTTATAGTAAAGCCCAAAAATATGTGGACATAATAGGATCTAATACTTCGCTGCCGCTGGCGAGGTTTCCTAACCTCGCCAATTTCTGAGTGTCCATTTAATTGTAGGCTTTACTATAAATGGTTGGTTCGAGTCTATCTCTTAACTAATTTTATGACAATTTCGCGTATTTGTCAAAGTTTTTTCTGTATATGTGTTGATCGTCCGATTCTCTGTAAATATTCGGCGTGACTTTCTCAGAGAAATGTGCTATACTTGTGGAAAATCTTATGTATACTGGAGTTTAACTTTTGATGAAAAACGAATGGGTTGTTTACGAAGGAAACGAAGGTCCTGGAAAGGGCAAACATATTGTTCTGGTTGGTGGTGACGAAGAGTATCGTTCTGAAGAAGCGTTGCCGATGTTGGGGAAGGTGTTGGCTACGCACCACGGGTTTAAGTGTACGGTGCTATTTGCCATTGATCCAGGAACAGGCGAGATTGATCCAGAGGTGCAAACTAACATTCCAGGGCTCCACCATTTAGAATCGGCGGATATGATGGTGCTGTTCACTCGTTTCCGAGAACTGCCCGATGAACAGATGAAGTACATCGTTGACTATACGAACGCCGGGAAGCCTGTGATAGGACTCCGCACAGCAACACATGCCTTCAGTTATAGCCGAGACCTTGATAGCCCATACGCAAAATATAGTTTTGACAGTGAAGATTTTGAGGGTGGATATGGCAGACAGGTGCTCGGTGAGACGTGGGTTAACCATCATGGACATCACGGTAAAGAGAGTGCTCGCGGCGTCATTGACGAAGCGATGGCAGGTCATCCGATTCTTAAAGGTGTTGACGATGTCTGGGGTCCATCCGATGTCTATGGCGTTACGGAATTAACGGGTGATTCCCAGGTTCTTATTCACGGACAAGTATTGGTCGGTATGGATCCAGCAGATGCCCCGAAACCAGATACCGTTACAATGCCGATGGTATGGATAAAAACCTATACGGGCGACGAAGGCAACACCTCACGTGTTTTGAATACAACAATGGGTGCCTCGGTCGATTTGGAGAGCGAAGGACTCCGCCGTCTTCTGGTCAACGGTTGTTATTGGTGTATGGGGATGGAGGACGTAATTCCTGATAAAAGTGTTGTCGATTATGTCGGTGATTATGCTCCGACTTTCTTCGGCTTCGGCACATTTACAAAGGGTGTCCGACCCGAAGACCATACGCTATAAGAATTGACTGGTTTCTTGTGCCTTGCCTGTTATTATTTCCAGATAGGGTAAGGCACAGGATCTTGCTCCGTCGACGCTCTGTTAAAAATGCATCGAAAATTTGGTGAGGTTTAATATCAGGGCTTACACAATTTTCCAAGGAGACCCTACGTAATTATAATGCCGCAGGCAGGGTTCAAATCTCGTCTGCAAGGGGTTTCCATAAGTCCTATAGGAATTAGCAATGAAACTAAAGGAACATATTGACGACATACGCAACAGGTTGAAAAATGAAGAATATCCAAATGAGCGAGCAGTTCGTCAGTGTATTATAGATAGGCTGCTTTGGAAATTAAGTTGGCCAACATATGCCCCTCGGATTGTTTATCCTGAATATCCTATTGTAGGAACAGGTACAGTAGATTATGTCCTATACGACCCCAAATCAGGGAATCCCCGCGTTTTGATTGAAGCAAAGCAAGTTGATAATATTGCAGGCGCAGAGCAACAATTGTTTGAATATGTTTCTCACATAAGAGTTTCGATCGCTATCCTCACCGATGGTCGACAATGGAATTTTTTCCATCCAACGGGAAAAGGGAAATGGCAAGAACACAAGATACACTTGGATTTAAGCATAGGGGACAGTGAGGAAAGTGCTGAGTGTCTGGAGAGATACCTAAGTTACAAAGCAATCTGTACAGGAGAAGCTGATAAAATGATTAAACAAGACTATGATGACCTTGTTATAGAGAAAGAAATTGAGAGTCATTTCCCAAATGCATGGGAAAATGTGGCAGAGAAAGAAAATGAGTTGTTGATCGAACTTATAGCAAAGGAGATTA
Organism: Candidatus Poribacteria bacterium; assembly: GCA_022826805.1. Taxonomy (GTDB): domain Bacteria; phylum Poribacteria; class WGA-4E; order WGA-4E; family WGA-3G; genus WGA-3G. Next base: position 72,058 of record JAJDUH010000045.1, on the reverse strand, counting down.
TAGAGCTATGTGGACATCGTCCCACTAACGAACAAGTGTATGATTTTCTCAAAGCCTTACAAAAAACAGAGCTGCCCGTTGAGTCATCGGGTCGGGCAAAGGGGCATTCTATGCGCGTTATTATGGACGATGGAACAATAATTAATTCTAAAGTCGTAGCAGACACGTTTATTGAAACTATTGAAAGATTAGGAATAGAGGATGTAATCAAACTTGGCCTCGGAAGTGATAAATGGCCGCTCATTAAACGTAAAAATCCAGATGATCCTGCTGGAAAAGACCGCAAGGCAAATCCATCTGGTCATTATAGTGTCCACGTGGTTGCTGATACACCAGGAAAAAAGAAACTTCTGAAGCAAATCGCTAGGAAACTTGGAAGACAATTAGAAGTAGAATTAGTTCCTAAAGGTTGATAGAACTCAAGTTATATTTATTCTCGATAAGTAGTTTTGGATTTAAGAACTGTTCAAAATTAGTTTCGAAGAGAGCGTAGTACCAAATTATTCCTATATCAAAGGGAAAGGAAAGTATAGGAAGTCTTGTTCTTGATAGGCGAAATGATTGTTGGATATTGTTTAGAGGGACAAAATTCCACCTTCAACCAACATCGGGGCACCGGTCATATATCTGGATTCGTCGGAGGCTAAATAAACCGCTGCCCAAGCGATGTCTTCAGGTTCACCGATACCCAAAGGATGCATCTCTTTAATTTCTCTGTTGATTGCTTCTGGATCGGGTTGCTTTGATAGGAATTCTTGATAGAGTTCGGTGTTAATCGTGCCGGGACATAGGCTGTTGACACGAATATTATCTTCGGCGTATCGAACCGCCATGCTTCGTGTGAGATGTACCACAGCGGCTTTGGAGGAGGTATAGGCGGGGTGCATCGGAAACCCAACATACGCCGATTCACTCGCCATGTTAATGATCGAACCGCCACCGGCTTCGCGCATCAACGGAATGACTGCACGGGAAACGAGATAGATACTCTTTACATTGACGGCGTATTGACGGTCCCAGTCTGCCTCGGAGATCTCTTCTAACTCGCCTACAACAGCAATACCGGCGTTGTTAAACAACACGTTTGGTGTGCCAAGTTCGGACGTGACCTGTACGACGGCATTCTCGATCTGTGCTGCATTGGTTACATCGCACTCGCAGAAGATCGCTGTTCCACCGCTGTCTTGAATTTGGCGTGTGGTATCTTCCCCACGCTCGGCGTTGACATCCCAGATAGCTACAGCCGCGCCTTCACCTGCAAAAAGTTCTGCGCTTTTTGCCCCGATACCTCGCGCTGCCCCTGTGATAACGGCGATTTTATTTTTCAGTCGGTTTGCCATACGTGGACCTTTTTATCTGGAGATTGACCCGGTTTGCGAAGAAAATTTCAAAAAGGCATTAAAATGCTAATCTCTGTGGTGGGGTTGTGCGCGGGCTTCCCACTGACAACGATTTCGACCTTGCAATCGAGTTTTCTGATGAGTAAAAATAGGGATTCAATGGAAAAGTCATCAAGAAGTCCGTCTGAAAGCGCGGAGAATTCGGACTTGCTGAGGTCTAGCATTTTAGCTGCTTTATGCTGCGTGAGTCCACTTTCAGCTATAATGCCATTGATTATTAAAGCAAGTCGGGCTTTAGTAAGGTATTCCTCTGGGTTAGGAATCTCCAGATCCTTGAATACATTGCCGCTGCTTTTTTCCACTTCAATTTTTTCTTCAGTCATTTTATCACCCCGTTCGATCATGCTCTTTTGCCATGTTCAAGCGTCTACGGATTAAATCAATTTCCTTTTTGGGAGTCTTTATCCCTCGCGTCGATTTCTTCTGAAAGCAGTGTAGAACGTAAACGAACTCACCCAGATTTACTACGTAAACGGCACGATAGGCACCTCCAGCCTGCTCCCTCGCAATTTCATACACCTCCGAAAATCCTCGCAAATGCTTGGTTTTGTTAGGCGTTTCGCCAGCCTGCACCTCTCCTAAAGTATAGCCAATTTTTTTCCGGGCATCGACGGGAAAATCTAAAAGTCGCTTCTTGGAGTCTCCCACCCAGAAAAGGTCTCGCATTCGCTTCTTTTGCATGCATATATTCTAACAAATCAGATGTGATCTTGCAATACTTTTTCGGAGATCCAGTAGAGCCATTCAATTGTCGATTTTTTTTGAGCATTTTCGCAGCATCGTCGCGATCATGAAGAAACACCCAAGCAAAAACACTCGCTCCTACAGCGAAGAGAACTTGGGCAGAAGATCAAAGTTATTGGAGAATTGAATGCTTCTGGGAGATCCAGCCCCTACACAACTTGAAAGAGATTCCGAGAGAAAGGCAGATTATAACCCTTGTAAAAGCGAAACCCACCGTTTCCATGCTGCCTTGGTGGCAGCTTTCTGTGCTTCGTTTGCGTCTTCTGCCATACCGTGTCTCAGGAAGGCGTGGCCAACGTTCTCATAGATGACGGGTTCGTAGGTAACGTTCGCTGCATCCGCTGCTGCTTTTGTGGCATCAATCGTGGCGTTAATGCGATTGTCGCTTTCGCCGTAAAAGCCATATATGGGTGCTGATATTTTGGGTACATCTTCTGTGGGTGCGGCGCGACCGTAGAATACAAAGCCAGCGGCTATTGTATCGGAATTGACTCCGTAACTGAATGTTTGTCCACCACCCCAACAGAACCCGGAAACTGCGACCTTTTCGTTGGTTGAAGGCAGTTCTCGTACATATTTCTGAATGGCGTCCAAATCCGATGTGACTTGGGAAGATGAGAGATCTCGGATAGTCCGTCGGACATCATCACCAGACTCGAAACTCTCTGTACCACCGCCGTCAGGCCCCATGCCAGAGAGCAGGTCGGGGCAGATTGCCACAAACCCTTCCGCAGCCAATCTATCAGCCACAAGCCGTATCCAATCAGTGAGTCCAAAAATCTCATGGATGACGATAATAGCCGTTGCAGGTTCTTTCACCTCTGGATAGACGATGAAGGAATTGACAACCCGCCCATCGGCTGCTGTTACTTTCACCCATTCACCGTGACGCGGTGATTTTTCAAGCTCAGTTTTTGTACTATCAGCTCCTGCAGTACCAGTGAACAATATTCCGGTAACAATGATCCCTAACATAAGCGCGTTGTATATCTGCATAGTCTCTCCTTATCTTTCCTTTGCTATGTGAATGATAGATTCCACTACCTTCTGCATTTCGTTTGCCGGCATGTCACCGAATAGAAAGAAGCCAATGTCTTTGTTGGACCAACTGAAAGCGTATGTCGGTCCGTGTCTGTGTTTATGCACACGTGTGCCGTCAATCTCAATTGTGTCTGATCCTCTACGTCTTCCACTATCACGGAGCACTTGCTTATTCGTTGTTTCAAATATCGAAAAATCCAATAAGCCATCTGTATAAATTAGATGGATTGTCTGATTTTTCCCTTTTATGCCGTGAACATCCCGCAACTGGAAGCCCGGGGGCAAGTATTTGGGCTGGATAGGTTTAGTTTTGAGAATTTTTTCTCCTTCGACCAGCGAAATTGGGTGGCTATGCTGTGGCTCCAGTTTTATCTCCTTCTGAAAGGTGTGCCATTTGCGTTCCACGGTTTCAGGATCAAAGCTAATCCGGGTATAGACAAACATTAATCGAAGAACGCCTTCAGCATCGAACGACTCCGATCGCAAGATAGCCCCATTCTTACGTGCAAAGAAAATCCGTTTTGTGGGTCTGTTCGCAAATTTAGGGGTAATCGTTAGTATATCAGTTTCGTAATTCGCTATTTTTTCTGTAGACGATGATTTTTCTAAGTTGTAGTTTTGGGCAATAAGGGCAATCTCTTTTTCAGAAAATAGACTTCTGTGTTGTCGCCATCTGCTCTGGTCGCGCCCTCTTTCTCGACCATTTCTGCGATGCTCGTCGCGATCTCTTCTATGGGTGTCTCTGCGGTTTTCATCGCCGCGTGAACCTTCAAACGATTTTCGCTCGCCTACTGCGGATATTTCTTTTCCGCAAAAGACATCTGGTGATTTATGAATAACCAACTCTTCAAAAGTGCGTGTGCCTCTTGGAGAAATGAATGTCTTTAGGCGGACCCCGACATAACTCACTTCACGCTCGGCTTCTGCAATGCGTTCGAGAGTGTCGGTGTCAGCAAAAAGTGTCGGGGATACATACAGCAAAAAGGGTAAAGCTGAACTACAAAGGAGAGACAGTATAAATCGGAAATTCTTATGACAAATTAGATATTTATGGATTCGCATAGGTTCACCTGTCGGATCCCCATTGGGAAGAATTTAATTTCCTATATTCTCCAGATATAGGTTGAGAAACAGATCCGTATCGCCATTCGATTCTACGGATTCCTCCGATTGAACGCTACTAATGTTGGCACTCAATGGGTTATCTGTGACTTGTTCGGTGTAGATACCAAAGTAGAAATCGAGTGTTTCTTCATATTGGGAAGTCGTGGGAAAAAAGTAAAGTGCTCCTACAATTAGCGCGAGCGTCAAAAACCCTGTCGCGCCTGCAGTAACAGGACGGAGAAACCAGCGTCCAAAATCCGGTATCCATCGCCCAATGTCTGGTAGTCGCAGGGTACGAGAAGGCTTCTCTGTGATTGTTTTTGCTGCCTGTTCGCGTATCTGTGCCATTACAGCGTTATGAATTGATGGTGGCGCAGGATGTTCAAGACCTTTAATCCGCTCACGATTTCGCTGGAACGCTGCGAGCATATCCGAACATTCGTTGCAGGAGTGAAGATGTGCTTCAATCCGATTTCGCATATCAGGTGCTAATTCATTATCCAGGTACGCCGATAATTCATCTTGAAATTGCTCGTGTATTTTTGCCATCACCATATCTTTGAGCGGTGGGGCAGGATGCACGAGCTCCCTGATTTTTTCCCTATTATGCTGGAACGCTGCGAGCATATCTGTGCATTCCTGGCAGGAACGGAGATGTGCTTCAACCCGTTTTTGCATGCTCGGACTTAATTCATTATCCAAGTAAGCTGATAGTGCGTTTTGAATTCGCTGATGGTTCATGTCTTCAATCGAGGGTAGTGGTAAAAGGCGCAATTGTTTAAAGCATCTACCACTCAACTCGCTCCAGTTCTTTTTTGAGTGCTTTTCGGGCTTCATGCAACCGAGATTTGACCCTGCCCAGGGTACAACCAAGAATTTCGGATATTTCTTCGTAAGGGAGTTCTCGTAGTTCTCTCAACACAAGTATTTCTCTATAACTATCTTTGAGTCTTGTGAGTGCCCTGTGGACAATATCTTTTTCTTCTAATCGCAGTGCGGCGTCTTCCGGCGTTGCTGTATCGAGAGGTACCCATGGCTGGGAGTCGTCGATTTCTGTCGGATCGGTTTTCCGGCGTTGGTACTGGTCAATGTGGTTAAAACACTTGTTTTTGACAATACGGTAGAGCCATGTAGAAAATTGTGAGCGAAACTCAAATTTTCCGATGTTCTCCCATACGGAGAGAAACACATCTTGGGCGACATCCTGTGCATCTTGATGGTGCCCGAGTATACCATAAGCGATATTGTAGACCCAATGTTGATAGCGAATAATAAGGGTACCCATCGCATCGGCATCGCCGTTCTGACAACGCAAGACAAGTTCACGTTCCTGTTCGATGTCTAATTCTTCTGTCTTGCCTATCTCCGTATAGGTTTCCATAGTTCCTGAAAAGACTGTTGCACCGGACATATTTTTCTCCAAATTGCAAGGGTAAAGAAAATGCTTCTGTTCAGTTCAGACGATTCAATGCTTCAACAGCCTTAATCATTTGTGTCTGACCTGCGTTAAAGTAGTCAGACTTGCTGATATAAGCGGCAACTAAATCATGCTGTTATTGAATTAGACAGAACAGAAACGAAAAGGTTCGTTTTGTTTTATTGAAGCACGTTTTCCTTACCTGGTGTTGTTTGGATATGTCTGAGTTCTCCATTTCCATTTGGCCATCTGCCCAAGGCAACATCTTTCTCCTGTTTTTCAAACGTAACGCTATCAAGTACCAAATTTCCACGTGTATCGCTATCAACGAGTGCTACTGTCTCACCGTTACGAGATAGTTTGAAATTGGCATGGAGCCCTTTTTTGGCTTTACCATCTTCATCTAACCACACGAGGAGATACCCTCGCGCTGGAATCGTTGTATTCGCCGGAAATGCCCATTTTTTGAGATTGTCTATTTTATCGGTTAGGTACATCCCGGTGAGATCTACTACATTGTTAGTGAGGTTATGCAGCTCAAGCCAATCTTCATATTGTCCTTGCGGATCAACAACAGTCTTGGTGTTGGCCGCCATCAGTTCATTAATAACAACAGGACGCTCTTTCGCCACAGGAACACCGATCCGATGCGTTGCCGCATTGAGTTCTGCGCCCGCAGGCGAAAAAACGGTTGTCCCGTGCGTTTTCACCGCATTTGCTTCAACGTAATAGTAAACCGTTGTGTCTGGTGGAAAAGCCGGAATGTTTCCAACGAAAATATTGCCGTCCTTCGTCATCTGAACTCGATTAAAAACAACGTGTCTTTCAGGACTATAATACAACAAAACCGAATCAACCGCAACTGATTCATCAAGTATTACTTTAACTAACGCCGATTTATTTTCTGCCAAATCAACATCGAGTTCCATATCAACGGAGAGGATTTTCGGGGTCGGTCTGTTCAATTCTGGATGGTTGAGTAGATACTCGCGACGTGTGGTTACAAAATTCTTGATATCCGAAGCGGAATTATTCGCGAATTCCTCGTAACTGTAAAGTTTTTTGTCGTCTTGCTGGACTTCTGCATCGATGAGTGCCATGTATTCGGCGACAATGGGACCCATCACTTCCCAATCAAGCCACTTATTGACGACGGTGCGGACATGCGCCAGGTAACGGGCACGCCACTGTGGATTTGAGAGCAGTCGATGAATAAGCGGCCGCGCTGGATTGTCTTCATGCGTCACCGGCGAGAGCATTCCGTTTGTTAGTTCTCCCCATGACCAACCCCCACCGGGACCGCCTCGGCTGGAACGAACGGGCCTAATACTTTCATTGTTGTCGTGTGGGACAAGATGGAATCTGCCGTTGACATCTTGATAGATAGTGTAGTCTCCGCCCTTATGGATATAGCCGTCGTCATCCATAAAGACATTTGAGACAGCGAGTTGCCACAACACCTGATCAATATTAAGCATAGATGGCAAGTTTTTTGCGAGTTCTGCATCTGGGGTTGTTTCGTCAAGCATTTTAGTGAGTGCAATTAGGTCTTCCCAAGGGTTTTCAACATTACTGGTTTTAAGTTGGTAGGTTTCTTGATACGTTTCTGGATCGGTGCCAGCATACGTCAAGGCACCACCTCTCCCGGGACCTACTTTCCAACGGACTCCCTCTCTTGTGTTGAACCACTCGTCGAGAAAGTCTTTGTTATATTGCTGGAGATTGATATAAACGCCCCAATTTTCACCGTTGATAACCAGTTTCACAAAATTGGTCTTCATCGCAGGGATGTAGGTACGTGAGATTTGGTTGTAAAGGACTTCACGGAGGAAAGAAGCATCAACATGCCCATTGAGCAAGTTGAGGGTTTTGTAACCGTAGAGACGCTGTCCATCTTCACTATAGTCAACAGCGATATTAAAGGATTTCTTCTCCGAGTTAACCGTGAAGTAGGAGGATGTGCCGCGGAAGTGAACACCGACATCTGGATAAACGTGTCCATCAACAATTAGATCGGCGGGGACCTCAATATCTGTACGATAAAAAGCGCTCATCTGTTCATACCAGTCTTCATGGTGAAATCGGAGGTGGAGTGTGCGGAGAGTGTGGTCATCGTAAAGAGGTGGGGAACCTTCTGGGGCAGAAGCAAGGCTTGCTTGCATGTCGTTCTGAACATTTTCCCTTAAACTTGCTTCGTCGAGTAGCGTGACATTCCTGCCACCGCCACGTGCGTCCAAGGCTGCTTGTCGTTCGGCACCGGTTAATTTTCCATCTTTGTCTGTGTCAAACTGTGCAACTAATTTTTCGGGTGCGCGCGGTCCACCGCGTCCACCACCAAAGTCCCCACGGGGCATTCCACCCGGTCCACCAAAGCCTCTATCGGGAACAGAATTGCGTTGCATTCTCTCAATATCTTCACGACTGAATTTATTGCCAGTAAATCCCTCTATACTGGTGACTCGGAGCATGAGTTCATTCTCTTCACTGCTCAGTTCTCCATCTCTATTGAGATCAAACCGCTTCTGTTCGTCTGAGAGTTTTGGTGATTCTTGACTGTCTTGTGCGCTTGCATGTAGTGTCCAGCCGATAGTTATCAGCCCAATGAGTAGTATCAGTTTAATAGGTTTCATTGTATTCTCCTTTTTAGTCTTAGACCTTTTTTTTTCATAGACGGGTTCGCATTTGCGTTGTTCTATGTGTTTCATTCTTTATCCATCTTTGTCTCTGTCACATTTTCAAGGCTTGATAGTTCGTTAAAGAATTCGAGCCATTTCTCTGGATTCGCTAATCTAACTCGGAAGTTCAATTCAAGTACTTGGCTTTTTCTTATCCGTTTTTCGATAAGGCGTTCGTAAATCAGGTGCTTATCAAACACCGGACGATAAAGGGTTTCAAGATTTGGATCGGGAGGAAGACAGAACTCCAGGCTAAATTCACCATTGTGACTGTAGCGTTCATGCCAGTGGTACATACCCAGTATAATCAGGCCGATAAGAAATGTTGCCAGAACCGCTACCGAGGGATTTCCTGCGCCGACTGCCATGCCGACACCTAAGGCATAAAAAACGAATCCGATATCGCGGGGATCTTGGATGGCGGTACGGAACCGAATGATAGACAATGCTCCGACCAAACTAAAGGCGCGCGCAATACTATCACCGATAATCACCATTACGACCGAAATTAGCATACACAGGATAATCAGTGTGTCTGTAAACGATTTTTGTGGGATATTGGCATGCGTCCAGCGATAGATGTTAACGATAAAAACACCGAGTATGAAAGCGAGCAGTATTCTAAGTGCGTCCACACCGATTATTACAAGAGGAGGGAAGCTTAAAAGGTCGAACAATATATTTATTCCTGTTTGCCAATTGAAAATCTATGGATATGTTACCATAATTTGACCAACTTATGAAGAAATTGTTCGGAAATTATGGGGGCAGGCGCGCTAAAAGGTATTTTCAGAGGATGTTTCTGATGTGGAACCGTAGAGATGTACTGCGTCAATCCTGCCCATTGACGAGGAGAGGACAACACGGATGGCATCGGTGACAAGAGGGGTGCGGATAATATAAGGTGATTTACGAACCGGGGTCTTGACTGCTTTGACGACCCGCCAATTATCCTCGCTCATTCGAGCGTAAACTGTCATATTCCTTAAAGGTTCAATCGGGTCAAAGTGGATTTCGATGCGATTGATGGCGCGTCTTTCGGGGAGTATCCACTTCTGAATTGTGCCGAGTCCGCTTTCTGAGATTTCATAACTCTCCGTAATGCCGTTGTCAACGCGAACTGTATTTTGCGCTGCAAGAGACAGGCAACCCAGCATCACAAATGGGAACAAGGCGAATAAAAAAGTAGTATAGGTAATTTGGGCTTGCAATTTCATAATATCCTCTCCAGTTGTTAGTGGTGTTTTAAGTTTATTCTTCGTGCCGAATGAGTAGCCAGACAAATACCCCTGAAAATATCAAAATTGCCAGCGCATAAGGTGCTGCTTCGGCGAACATAGCCTCTGAGGTATAACTCCAGACATTGAGAGCAAGCGTTTCATATCCAGCAGGTGATAAGAGAAAGGTAAATGGTAATTCCTTCATCGTTGCGAGGAAAACGAATGCTGTAGCGGTTAACATACCACGCGTCATAATCGGTAAGACTGTTCTGACAAATGACTGTAGCGGGGGGTAGCCGAGCGAGCGTGCAGCCTCTTCTAAATGTGGTGAGGTTTGATAGAGTGAACTCCGAATGGGACCTATAGCTTCCGCCAAGAAGTGTAGGGTACAGGCGTAGATAAGGACTGGTAGTGTTTTGTAGATAAAAGGCACTATGTTTAGCACAAAAAAGATAAGCGATAACGCAAAAGCAAGCGGAGGTATAGCATAAATAATATACGAAACACGCGCCAACATATTTGATGTTCGAGTTGGATGTCTCACCTCAATATAAGCGAACGGGACCGCCAGAAGTGCGCACAAGACAGCCGTAGGAATAGCTACGGAAAGCGAGCCAATGAGGGCATCTACAAGTCCTTGCAAGGCGGAGACGTCGAACCCTCTGAAAATCCAGAGAAATACAGAACCTGCAGGGACAATTACGGTTACAAAGGCAAGCAAGCAGAGGTAGAGGTAAGCCGGAACGCCCCACGCGCCGAGAGGGATCAACGACGATTGACGAGATGTCCCACGTCCAGCGCGGTGAAGTGCTACCCGACGTAGCAACTTCGTCTCAACATAGAGAAGACAACCGGTGAAGGCAAGAAGCATCAGCGCAAGCCATGCCGCGTAAATATGTTCAAAAGAGAGTGTGTACTCAATATACAGCGCATAACTAAAGGTCTCATAACGCATGAGCGACACAACACCGAAGTCACCGAGTACATGTAGGCTGATGAGCAAACCACTCGCATAAAAGGCGGGACGCAGTTGCGGCAGAATGATGTGGAAGAACACCTCACGATACCGATAACCGAGATTGCGAGCGGATTCTTCAAGGCTTGGGTCAAGCCCTAATAAAGCGGTGCGTAGGTTCAAAAAAAGATATGGACTTGTGTACGCACTGAGTGCGAGGAGCGCACCCCAGTAACCGCTGAGGCGTGGAATACTGGTGCCGAATAACTGGGCAACAATGCCTATGTTTCCGCCGAGTGCTAACAGGGCATATGCCATCACATAGCCTGGAATAGCGAGCGGTAAAGCACTCAGCACCGTAAAAAACGGTTTACCTTTCAGACTCGTCCTACTCGTTAACCATGCGGCGGGTGTTGCTAATAACAGATCAAGGGCGAGAACGCCCACGGTCAATAGGAGTGTGTTAAGAAAGAGTCTCGCGTTTCGCGAGCGAAAGACAATCTCCAAAAGAGCTGTGCCTTCCGCTGAAAACGCTTTGGTGAGCAAATAACCTAACGGGATAAGTCCACCGATTCCTACCGCAATGGCGGGAATAAAGAAATATCGGTGGACACTTACTATTTTCGTTTTGGCATCCAATTTCCGTAGCCTCAACCTCCTGATTGAAGGCTAACCTTATAGGATCTCAGCATGCTGTAACAACTTGACAGTACCATCAAGATCGTCCATATCATTGAGATCGAACGCAGGTGCAGCCTCGAGCAGTTCAGATAAGGGCGACAAGTTAGGATTCGGTGTTACATTTTCAATAACTGGATATTCAAAAACATCACTCGTAAAGTACTGTTGCGATTGGGCAGATAGTAAAAATTCTACAAACTTCAGAGCTGTTTCTTTCTGTTCGCTGCTTTTCAATATACCAATACCAGCAATGTTGACGAGATTGCCTGGATCGCTCGCCTTAAAAAAGGTTTGTGCAACAGGATAATCTGGATCCGATTTTTTGAACCGGAGGAGGTAATAATGATTGGGTAAACCGACATCGATTTCCCCGGCAGCAAGTGCTTCTATGATGGGGGTATTTTTAGCGTATTTTATTGCCCCGTTCGCTTTCATACCGCGTAGCCATTCTTCGGTCCGTTCTTCGCCAACTTGTACGCGCATGGCTGTGACAAAGGCTTGAAAGGACCCGTTTGTTGGTGCCCAACCGACTCTACCTTTCCACATCGGTTGTGTTAAATCAAAAATGCTATGCGGGAGTTCTTCCATTTTAACGCGTTCTGGAGAATATGCGAGAACACGTGCCCTACCACTTGTTGCGACCCAATGTCCCTCGGCATCTCGGAAGATTGATGGCACTTTTGTGAGTATGGATTCCGGTAAATTTTCAAACATCTCTTTTTTGCTAACAGCACCGAGCGCACCAGCATCTTGTGCCCAAAAGAGAGCCGCAGGACTTTTGTCCCCTTCTGTTAAGAGTGCAGCGGCTAATTGGGTTGTACCGCCGTAATTCGCCTTCACTTGGATCCCGGTTTTCTCCTCAAACTGTTTAATAATCGGTTCAACGAGGCTCTTACTCCGTCCAGAATAGATCGTCAATGTTTCGGCGTGATTCGATCCAACAACCGGTCCAACAAGGGTGAATAATAGCAAAACCGGTAAAACGTAATTGAAAAGGCTAAGTCTATTTTTGAACATAATGTCTCCTTTTACAAGTTAATTTTGCATCTGTGGGGGTCAAGACGCTATTAATTTTGTCAAATATGACAACAATAAGTTCGGAATTATTGGACATATTTATTCGGCACAGTGGCGAAGGCTTAACGCTTCGGCACCACCCGCCAGCGCGTGTTCATACCAGCCGTAATATGATCGGCAACATGGCAGTGATAGAGCCAGTTACCGGGTGTTTTTGCTGTCATGTCAACCGTAACCATGGTCCCGGGCAGTAGTTCTACAACATCGGTCCGTTTTCCAGCATTCAGAACAGTTTGTCCGTGCCAATGCGCCGTGTGCATATCGACTTCGGTACCCAACCCGATAAGATACCAGCGGACCCTGTCGTCCTGTTCAACTTCTAAGCCTTTGAGATTGCCGAAAATGAATCCGTTGATAGCATGTTTGAGGTTGCCTTCTTCTGTTTCCTCAGGAGACTCATACGCTTCCGTTTGTTTGACAATTTTCCGACCGTTTTCGTTGAAGACAAGAAACAGCGTCGTGAATGCTTTGTCAATATCCTTGGGTCGTGGGTTTTCAGGAGAACGTTCCATCCCTTTTTTCGTGACGACAACGGTTCCGATTAAGCCGTCGTAGACTTCAGCAACAGCATCGACGTGTGAATGGTAAATCCAGACAATAGAGGATGGATCGTTCGGTCCCGGCGCAGCATCGCTATCTGCTTCCCAGTGATAGGTAAACGTGCTACCGGGTTGCACCGCGGCACCAGAACCTTTCATATCTGCGCCTTCATTTTCTTCGTCGTATTGTAACCCATGTACGTGGATGCTGAGGGGTTTATCGGCGCGATTGAGGAAATGCACCTTAACACTGTCGCCTTCAACAGCATGAAGTTGTGGTCCGAGGATACCCATCCACACGGGTTGTTCGACTTGTGTCGTGTAGGTGTCATCGGTATACTGAATATAACGATACTTTTCATAGACGAGTGCTTTACCCCAAACGTCCAGTCCCATTGCAGGTCTGATGAGGTTTTCTCCACTTGGTGCATAATTCCATTCGACCTTCTCCGCTGCGATCCAATATTCTCGTGTTGCAGCCTCTGCGATAGTAGGGCAAAAGGATAACAGGACAGTTGTGAGTGCAATTAGTTTGTAAGTGGTAGCTTGTGAAAAGGAACATAGCCAATAAGCCCCTTTCGCCAGCATAAGTAAATGTAGGTTTTTGAAGTTGAGACTCATTTTCAAAATAGAAGATGTTAAAGTGAACCCAAAACTATCTTCATATTCTCCTCATGAAAAACCGCTATGGGTTAAATTTGAACTTAATTATAACACGGAAATTGGAAAGTGTCAAATAAATGTAAAAAAAAGGACTTTGTGAGGCACCAACGAGGCGCGGACACGCAGTGCCTTCAGGCGATCCAGGTCCGCAATAGCTTCAAGCATCGGCTTTAGAACATTGACATCCGCGTGTGGAAAGCGCTCCGTGAGAATTGCCGGTGTATTTTCAATCGTGATCTCGCGCGCCTTGCTCTCTACCTTGTTCAATAAGTATCTGTTTGAAGGCATCGAGGTTTTGCGCCTGGGCGGCAGCGAGAAGCAGCTGTTCAAGCTGTTTCACATCGTTAATACGTTGTAGCCCGCGGGCGATCTCATTGACAGTCTCTCCTGAAAACTTTGACCGTAGAAGTGCTAATGTATTTCGTATTGTAGTATCTCTCGTGCCTTGTTCTATGCCTTGTTCTATGCCTTGTTGTAGATAATGTTCAGCCATGCTTTGCATGAGTGTCACTTCCTGTTGAGTGAGGTTCAAAGCCTCGTGGTGTTCGGAGACGATCCGCTCTAAATCGGCACGTTCTCCAACAGAAAAATCGGACATGCACAACCAAATATCATTAGTTAGCCGAAAACCTTCTTGTCAAATAATGGCTTCTTACCGCGGGATAGTCCCCAATCCGGGAATGATTGTCCGCTGCCCTGGCACAAGCACACCTGTAAGTACTTTCTCGTGAACAGACAATGCATCCACAAGATACCTACGTTCCTGAAGTTCATAGAAAAACGCTTTATCAATATGCGCGTGAACACCGCTGTAATATACAATATTCCCTGCTCGATCCTCTTCCCGTTGTTTTTCGAGTAAGTCCTTAAACAATCCTCCAGGGGTACGGTCGTATGTGGTCAGCGTTTGCTGTTTCACAGTAGGGGCGAGGTTGGAAAATATCACTGTATCCTTCGTTGTCCATATCATTTCCCTAAGCCCTGCATTAGGTCCATCCTCGTAAGTTTCCTGTCCGTCCGGGGGTCCATATTTTTCAACCACTGCCTTTCTGAGATTATCGGCATTTGGAACAGGGTGAACAGTGATATAACCCGCTGTCCGCAGCTTGTTATCCTCGAATGTGTAGACGAGTGCGCAATTGACTTCGTTGATTTTACATTGATAGACTAAGACTTGTGGCGTTCTCTTATGCACCTTGTTACCGACTTCAGAAAGTTCGACACGCTCTCGGGGGAACCCCCATCTCGTTTTGCGAAAATGGTAACCTATATTGTCTTCACCCAATAAATCCTTCAGACCCTTTTTATTTTCTTCAGGAATCACAGGCTCGACAGGATATACAGAATCCGGATCTATGTCTTCATCCCATGGTGCAGTGAAAGGCACTGTGTTATCACTTGCTACTGGAACGTCAGGCGATTGAACACGTGGCGCAATACAACCGGCTAACATAAAAAATACAAGAAAACTAATTGTGAATTTCATTATCTTTAGACTCCTTAGCGGAAGTTGATCCCAACATTGTATATAACCTCAGATGTCTGAAAAGAGAACCCGATACTCCCGATTATATGTGTTGTTGGAGAGGCTTGGATTTCAACGCCGGCTTCTCCTGTAAATAGATTGTATGTGTCGTCAACGAAGCGCTGCCGGGTTGTAGAAGTGTTCTGCCAGATATTTGAATAGAACACGCCGAAAAAGGGATTAAATTGCCACTGTGTTGCCGTGTTGAGTTTGAAGATGAACCCGCCCCCACCCGTAAGATTTACGTTCACATAATGCAACGTCCTACCGCCACTGTGAACCTGTGTGTAGTTTCCCCGCACACCGCCTCTCACAAAGTAGTCTAAAGCCTTTTCAGCGTGAAAAGGTCCTGTCGCTGTCAATCGCAATTCAGCCGATGGCGACGGCGGTACATCAATAGAATCCTGCCTCGCGATGTTAAGGAATGCTATACCAGGAATAAATGATATTTTCAATGAACGATTGAAAGGATAGTCGAGACTGCCCCTGATGTTCTGTGCCCGAAATCGATGCTGAGCGTTGCGATGCGACTGTGCCGGCGGATCATACATCTGAAATCCTAATCCAATCGCACTATTCTCCTTCGGCAAACTTAAGATTCCTGTTTGTGCGTTGACAGGCGTAATTCCGTAAACTAAAATGCATGTTGCTAATAAAATTATTGAAAATTGTCGTAAATGCTTCAATTGTAATCTTCCTCTGTTATAATCTGAAAATTCCCCTTAGCAACAGAGGCAATGACAAGGAATAAAAAAGACACAATTCGGTCTTTCATGATTATTCATTTTAATTGCGCCTGCTTTTCATCGCTGCCCAGGTCACTGTGAGTTTTGAGGTTGGTTCAACAGATGTTAGGATAAATCTTTCAATCCCGTCCTCGAAAGTTCTTCTGACATCATCCTCAGAGATAGCGACATTGCCGATGAATACCTCATCAATGATGCCTCTGAATGGGGGTCGACTGATAATCACTGGAGCCGTGTTTGTTCCTGGCTTAGCCTCTATCTTTTTCTCGTTGTCAAGCACTCCGTCAATATACATGCGTTCAACCCTACCGTCATAGGTGAAAGCGACATGATGCCATTCCCCATCAGCAATTGTCGCATGGCTGTTAAAATTTCCCATACATCGACCTGCGCAAAACGAACAATGCAAACGTTTACCCTCGGTGTGAACATACATCGCATAGTTGCGATACGGATGAGCATTCTTACCGACGATCATTTGGTAGCCCGAGCGTATATCTTCGATGTTCACCCATGCCATGAGCGCAAAGGTCGGGGTCGTAAATCTATCATGGTGTGGAATCTCAACTTTGTCCTTACCTCCAAAGGAGAGGGCTTTGCCAAAAATACCATCGACAACTTTCGGGGTCCCTACGACGATGCCATCATGCCCGTTACTGGAAGCGTCTTTAACGCCATCACTGATGCCTTCATCGAAAAGCCAAATGCCGATAATCGTATCCTTATCAACTGCTGTACGAACAGGGATACCGACACCGAGACAGGCTGTGATGAAAACCATACTACTAATGGCTTTAAGCAATTCCATATAAGTTGTATGTTTTTTCACTGATGGTGTGCACATGTTCCAAACTCCCACGATCGCCTATGAAGATAGAGGTTGGGAAACCTCGCCTGCCGAAGGGGAACTGAGCTGATTATGCTGTTACACGATCATCTGTTGCGGGGGTTTGACTCTACTTATCTAAAAGGGCATAACCAAATTTCTCAGAAAACTCGTCATGAACCATCTGTTCATAACCCGTTATTTCGGTTATGGGGAGTGAAATAGGTGTCATACCTGTTCGCGAAGATTCATATAGCGCGATACACATCTCCACATCTTTTCGACCCTCGATGCCGTATTCTGGTGGTTCTCCTGTGATGGCTGCCCGCGCTGTGGTCATGATTTCCTCAGCGGTTCCGACGTTCCAATCGTCTATTGCATACGTTCTGAAGGGATTTTCATAGACAATCTGTGGATCGGTGTGAACGACAATTCTGGATAGAACATCGACACCATCGACCTGGTGCCGTTCCGTCTCAATTGGAATATCTTGCATTTCGCCGTTGACGAGCGCACGGAGCGGAAAATCCGAAGTCCAGTAATCGGAATCGGTTATCACGCCTTTTGTTCCCATAATCTGTCTGTACTTGGTTGTTTCTTCGCCAACCTGAGAGGTTTCATAGATACCAACCGCACCGCTTTCAAATTCAATCAGTGCGTGTCCCCAATCTTCGTATACCCTGTCAGGACTGGGCGCAAACTGTTTGGTCGTTCCGACGATTGTTTTCGGTTCGCTTTGGGCGTAAAACCGGATTTGTGACATTCGGTGTACTCCCATGTCAATGCAGACACCTGAGTGGGAAGTAAATGTTGATATGGGGGATTCTATTCCGCGTGGCTTGCCTGCCCCGTGTACGAATGGTCTACGACCAAAGGGTTCGATGAAGTGAACGCGCATGATGTCCCCAAGTACGCCTTCTTGAATCAACTTTATGATGATTCGATCGCCCGGCATTCGGAAATAGTTTTCAGCGACTTCAAAATGGACACCGTTTTTTCTGCAGCTGTCTATTATCACATCGCAGCAGGCGAGGGTAGGTGCCATTGGCTTTTCGACGATCGGGTGCATCTTACGCTCAGCGACTAACCTTGCCACTGAATGGTGTTCATAATCGCCAGCACAGATGTCAACTACATCGATATCGCTGTATTTGTCGAGCATTTCCTCGACATCTGTGTAATATGGAAGCCCATATTTCTCACCGGCTTCGCGAGCTCTGTCGGCATCAACATCACATACAGCGACCCAATCTAAATCACCTCTCTTGGTCAATTCGGCGATTGTTGGCAAGTGCCAACGTGTTGCTACAATGCCACAACCTACCGATGCAATCTTGGCTTTTCGCATTAAATCTATCTCCTTCGCGCGTACGAATGTCCACCAATTCTGTCAGTCAACTCTTCGTCAACAGTGATCGCCAGATGCCCGGCTGGACCGACCATCTTGTTTACCATAACTGCCTCAAGCTCGTTTCGCTCGAGTTCCGTCAGTTCTTCTGCGAGTGGACTGTGGATAAAGTTTTTATACGGGACGCTGGTATCCATGAACGGCATAATGAACATCGGAATAACCGCTTGCAGCATTGCGGCGCGTTTACGTTCAGTTCGATTTACGCCTGCGCGATGCCATATCCGAGAGTCGTAGACGATGTAGCTTCCGGGTGGTGCTTCAATTACGTCAGCATCCGGTCCGGTGTATGGCAGCCCCTCGCTTTCGCGATATCCGTCCTGCCTTGAGATGTTTCCATTTACCCATTCTATCGGTGGTCCCTGACCGAGTGTATGGGATCCGAGTTTGAAACAAGTTGCTCCGTTTTCCTTGCGAAATTCCGAGACACAAAGATTGCGCTGGACACCCATAACCAATCCATCGACCTTGTGAACCGGGATACGGTTAACAGCTTCGCTGCCAGCAATGCCCCAGAGGTAAGGAAAATCTGAATGCCAACCTTGCACATTCCGTTTGCCGTCGTCTGGCGCGAGGATGGCGAAACCTGGTGAATGCCCAAGTCGGATTTCAGGCGTGTGCATATATTGGCGCATCAGCCACAAGGAGATCGGTTCCGTAATAATTTTGGCGACTGCGGCGGTCTCATTCAGCGGAGGTATCTTTCTCTCATAGGTTTCCGCTTCCCAGCGCCCGGTACAACTCACCCGTTCCAACTCTTCAAGCGTATCTGGCGCGACGATCGATGGAAGACAGACCCATCCATTTTCCCTGAACGATTCGAGATACTCAGAAGGCAGGTGTCCAGGACCGTGGCCAGCCGAGAAAACATCGCCTTCGTTTGTTGTACTACCGTCACTGGCGAGTAAATTCCCGTTATGGCGGAGGTAGCATCCATCTTTAGAATTGGTGGGTTTTGCCTCCAGCACGATATTCGTAACGACATGACGATAAGCACTGCTGCCTTCAACCTTGTCCCATATCGCCTTATCGTCAACATAATCAAAGACTGAAAGTTCGTTGGTGTCAGATACGCCGAGAAATTCCCCAGTAGGGTTACGAAGTAATGTAAAGTGCGCTGACGGCTTCTCGACACGCACCACGCGTTCCTGAAAAATTTCATCCTTTACCATCGATATTAACTCCTGAATAGTTGTAAAATCCTACATTTGCACACGCATCAATGAACAACGCCTACTTCTGCAAGCCAGGCGTCCAGCAGTTGCATGTTACCGAGCGTGTCGTCCCAAGACATTGCCGGTGCTTGCCTATCCGCAATGTGATTGGCTACTGTATCGGCTTCGAGGGTAAACAGATCCCGATCAACATCAACCGTAATCTCGGTGGATTCTCGGGTTTGGTAAGACTCAACGATAATTTTTGTTGATGGGAAGGTTGTGTCAAGCGGTAACGGTTCTTTCGCCTGCCGACAAAGCGAGGAAGGCAGCCAAGGGCTTGGGATAATAATTGAACCCTCTGAACCGTAGATAAAAACACTGCTCCCGACACTGCATTCAACAGCGGCAATTATCTCCCCAACAATACCGTTTTCAAACTTGAGCGTCGCTGCTGCGATATGGTCAACACCTGTCGGACCGATCTTCCCGTTTCCTTTTACTTCAACTGGATTGAGGAACAGTTTGTTTTCAGCAGCACCCGCCATTTTGCGAGTCATTGAAGCGGTGTAACACCCGATGTCAAGGATACCGCCACCTCCCATTTCACGATTGAAAATTCGGCTTTGTGGATTAAAACTTGAACGATAGCTGAATGTCGATCGGATGACAAGGACATCACCAATTGTACCGTTTTGTATGAGTTCAACCACCTTTGCTATTTGTGGATGGCACCTGTACATGAAGGCTTCCATGAGAAACACATCATTTTCGCGTGCTGCTTCGATCATGGCGGCGGCTTCAGCGTGATTCATGCTGATGGGTTTCTCGATGAGGAGATGTTTCCCAGCCTCGGCACACTTTATCGCCCACTCTACATGCAGCGGATGGATCGTTGCAATATAGACAGCATCAATATCGTCATCCGTCAGTAAACCATCGTAGTCGTTGTATTGGCGAGGGATATTGTAGTCGTTGACGAGCCTGTCTATACGTGATTGGGTCCGGCTCGCAACGGCGAGGATCTGCCCGGAGTCTGTGAAACGCATCCCGTTGCAAAAAACGTAGGCAATACCACCTGCCCCCATAACACCCCAGTTTAACATGTGTTATCTCCTTCTACTGACTGTTTTATCCCTTTGCTGCTTCTGCGCGCTTACTTGCAAGCGGATGCATAATACCGGCACCGGGTGGCCAAACACCTGGGTCTGCCTTGATCCATTCACACAATTTCTGGGCGTGTGGTGTCAATGTTTCCCAAATTTCATGGGGCATAATCCTACTGAAGCCGCGCTGCGTGCGCCACGGTGCGGCATACTCAACATTTGGTAGTGCCCGAATTTCCTTTGAAAGGTTAGGTGTTGCACCGTGCCATGCTCGATTATCCCGAAATACACCAGCACCAGCGCTTGCCCCGACGAGGGTTGAATGTTTCATCCAATCGGGTTCGTCCCCCGGCGGCGGCGGATTCTGTTGTAAAGTGTGTGTGCCTGGGATCTGGCGAATCGGACCATTTTCCCAAGTCAGGTCACACATCACAAAGTTAATGGTTACTGTCGGAGGTGTCATCTCCATAATCATCTTTTGCGTCGGTACATCGAGATTTCCGTTGTCGTCTCTATGGAGTTGAACACCGACTAATTCTGCTTGCTTGATGCGTGCTTCGGAAAGGTGTTGTGGATCTCTGCCATCGGGATGCAGGTGTTGGTATTCTACTGCTCCAGGCAGACACAGATCTCCACCTGAACCCCAAACCCGGTAGTCTGAGGAACCGAAGATTTCTGTGACAATCGGGGTTGTTGTCGGTAGATCAATCATACTTGCCCAAGCAGAATGGTGCAGCATCTGCCGAGAAGCAGAAGAAGTACCGTAGCTATAGCGGTGTGGTAGGCGTCCGGTTTCGGTAGTGTATTTTCTATTTTCGGGACCAGGTATCGAGAGGATGTCTCGAAGTGCTTCGGCGCAGCCTTCTCTCCAGCGCGCGAGTTGCTCAGGGTTGAGAAGGTCTTTGACGACGCAAAAACCGTCGCGATGGAAGATTCGAGCGATTTTCTTCGTTTCGTGAGGTTCGCAGATTTCAAGTCCGCGAATACCGTTACGCTCACGCAATTTCTCGCGTAGTGCCTCGACTTCTGGATCGTCGTAGACCCGACGTTTCGGTGAGTTGGGATCTGCCACACCAAAGCCCCTTTCACCGGGGAAAAGCTTTCCTTCTGCGTCCACGGTTTCATTGATGGGTGTGTTTTTGTCCCATCCGACCCGCGTTTCGCCGTAGACTTTCATCTCTTCCAGTTCTGCAGTTAAGGTATGTTGGTTGTTTTCCATTATGGTTCACTCCTTTAAAGATCATTGTTTTGGGTGTTAGCGAGTTGTGCCCGGAGCCGTTCCAATTCAAGTTCGGCGTCCTCTCGCCTTTGTGCTTCTGCTGCTGCGAGTGCCTCTGCTTCGTCTCGCCGTTCTTCGGCTTCCACCCGGAGGTGATGCTCTTCCATGGCAGTTGTAATCGGCGTGCCATCAGGTAAGTACGGACGCAAGAGTCTGACGTGGCTATGGAGTTGATCCTTCCACCGAAAATAGAGATTTAATGCCTCGCTGAACAACCCGCCCTGTGCCTCAGGAACAATTTCGACGATGTTCCCAGCTGCGTTTCGCCGCCACCCACGAAATTCTATAGTACGCTCCATATCGGGTTGATGGATGAAGTACTCTTGAACACCCATCTCTGTCAGATAGCGTTGGACTTTTTCATGCCGATCCTGATTCGCTGTTGCATCGGAAAGAAATTCAAAAATAGTCGTCGGCACCGCACCTTCTGACCACGTATAAAAACTCCGCCGCTGTGGATATTTATCAACACCCAAGACAACGTAAATATCGGGGGCAACAAATTTGGTGGTGTCGTCTTCACGATAATAAATGAAATTGTCAATACCGATGTAGATGTGTGGGTTGGTCGCAAAGTATCGCAAAAGTTGTTCAGAAAATTTGGAAATTTGGTCGGCGTGAAAACCTGTTGCTGCCATAGGTTCATCGTCCTCACAGGGGTAGCCTTCGATGTAAACGGTCGGTTTTCCGCTGGCTTTTGGAAAGACGGGCATATATTTTCTTTGCTTGAGTTGAAAGTCATTTAGCGTAGTCATGGTTACCCCCGTATCCTGTCGAAATATCCTTCATACGCCTAAAAGCGTGAGGTTTCAGTCAACCGTTTTTGAAAGGTTCTGAAACACCTTCTATAATTTTAGCAAAACCCCTATTTTTTATCAACAAGTTTTCTGGGAGAGGTTAGACGAGAAAACGCTCGTAAAAAAGATAGGCGAGGCACAAAGCCGAAGCCATCCTCGCCTAACAGGAGTTATGGCGAATCTGTTTGAAAATATATCCGAAATTTGCTATGATACCTATTATTCTCTTCAACATAGGATCTGACGTAGTTCACGGACAGCTTATGAAAATCGTACATACTGCCGATTGGCATATTGGGCAAAAACTCCACGAACGTTCCCGAATTGATGAACACGAGCAATTCCTCAACTGGCTCCTTGAAACCGTTCAGAAATATGATGTCGACCTCCTTCTTGTTTCAGGCGATATTTTTGACACTTCTCTGCCCTCAGCGGAAGCAACCAACCTCTATTATCGATTTCTCTACCGCCTTTTTAATGAAACTGATGCTTACGCGGTGATTACCGCTGGTAATCACGATTCAGCACGACATTTGGAAGCCCCGCGAGAATTTCTAAAGATGGGCAAGATTTACGTTGTCGGTCTGGCAACCGAGGCTGCTGAATGCGTTTTTTCTTTTCCTCCTGACAACCCACGAGTGGTAGTGGCAGCGGTTCCCTACCTTTCCGAGACGGAACTTCCACATGTCTCTTATGAGACAGAAATAGAGAAGAGTGAGCGGTATCGAGAACGGCTTAAATCATTCTATGCCGATTGTGTTTCCTACATGTCAGCGAAACTTCCCAAGATCTTGATGGGACATCTCTTTGTTCATGGTGGAACAACAACCGATTCTGAGCGCAATATCCAGATTGGCGGTGCGACTGCTATCCACGCTAGTGATTTTCCGAAGGGTGTGGATTATGTTGCTCTCGGTCACCTCCATAGACCACAAACAATCAGTGGCACTGATTATCCGATCCGATATTCAGGGTCGCCTATCCCCCTGCGATTTAACGAAACTGGTTATCGCAAGTCGGTGTATCTGTTGGAGTTATCTGATGACGGGACATTCGTGCGAGATGAAGGTATTGAGATTCCAGTTTTCAGGGAATTATGCACTGTCACGGGGGATGAGGAATCTGTTCTCTGGGACGCACAGACACAGGCTTGGGATGGAAAGTATATCCAAGTTAAACTTAAATTGAACAAACCACAAACGGGGATCAATGCTAAAGTACGCCAAGCGTTCAATGATCGTGGCGGGGAAGTCCTGAGCGTTGAAATTGAGTCAATGGAGATGACACGTGAATTGGAAATCTCTGTTGAGGATATGAAACGTCCCGAAGAAATCTTTGAACAATTTTATAGGACAAAATCTGAAGGTAAACCACCGGACGATAGTCTGGCACAGACTTTTAATGAGTTACTGCAGATGGTTGAGGAGATGCCATGAAATTATGTAAACTCAAGCTTAAGAATCTAAACAGTTTTCGTGAAGAAGTGGATATTGATTTTGAAGACCCGTTATTAGCGGATGCGTCCCTTGTGGCGATTACCGGTCCGACAGGTGCGGGCAAAACGACGTTGTTGGACGCGATTTGTGTTGCCCTTTACGACAAAACACCGCGCTTGAGTGGCACCGGAAGCCAAAATCCGAACCATCTCATCAGTCATGGGGAAAAGGTGGGATTCGCGGAAGTCCATTTTATTGCAAACAATACCCATTATATCGCGACTTGGTCTGCTAAACAAGGCAGTTCTCGGAAAGGACAATTGCGTTATGCAGAGGGAGACAAATTAATCAGCGATAAACTGTCAAGCCGCGGTAAATCCCTCGGTTCAAGCGAGAAGGCAGTCAGTCAAGAGGTTGAGTCTATTTTGGGTTTGGATTTCGCTGCGTTCAGACGGTCTGTCATGTTAGCGCAGGGCGAGTTTGCTGCGTTCTTAAAAGCGAGTAAGGAAGATAGACGCACAATATTAGAAGCGACAGCGGGTATTAGTATCTACGATGTCCTGAAAGATAGGTTAAATGAAAAGGTTAAGGAGGTTAAAGCAGCGTATGTTGATGTCCTTGCGGAAATCGAAAAAATCCCACCAGCTTCCCCTGAACAGCTTAAGGGTGCCGAGGCAGAACTTGACGGATTAAAAGAGGAATCTGAGATATTAGGTGTGCAAAGCCAGCGAATTCAGGAGGAAAAGCAGCGCGAAGTTGAGCGCAAAGAGGATTTTGAGAGACTCCAATCTTCAGAAAAACGTCGAACAGAGCTCACCAACCAGCAATCGGAGATTGATGATCTCCAAGCAGAATTAGAGAATGCACAACGTGCCGAGCGTCTCCGTCCTGAAAAGCAGGCATATAGCACTGCAAAATCAGATTTTGAAACAGCAGAGAAAGCACTCGATACGGCAACAACCGAGAAGACGGAAGCAGAAAAGCAGGTTGAAACCAACCAAGCCGATTTTGACGAAAAAGAGGAGTCGTATCAGACAGCAGTAACGGAACACAGGCAGAAGACAGCAATTTACGCTGATGCTAAATTAGATATAGCGCGAGCCGCGGATCAGTTTGCTGAAGCGGATGACCGGACTCCAAAATTGACAGATTTGGATAATCAGATTAAGACGCTTTCAGACGCATTAACCGACAAAAAAGTTGAGCAAGCCCAATGGCAGGAACAGATTAAAGAAGCGCGAACCTTTGTAGATGAGAATCCGCTCCCGTCAGATAAGCGAGACCGTCGCGATCAGGCAAATATTCTTTCCACGCGACTCGATTCACAAGAAAAGCAGTTGAAAGATAAAGTTGAAAACAGGGAGGAGTATGCTGGAGAAGTGTCATCATTGAAGGACAAATTAGATGAGTTATCCAGGGACCATCAAGACCACCTTAACGAGGTATCAGGTGCGGAAGTCCCTCTGAAAAAGGCAAAGGCGGAATTGCGTAGGTTACAGGCAGCTGGGACTCAGGATGAATGGACTGCTCGCAAACAGCAAGCCACTCAAGTGCAACCTATTGCTCAAAAATATGAAACCGGGCAAGATGATTTGACGGACACTGAAAATCAACGCGATGATTTAGAGAATACACTATCGTCGTTGGGGACAGAACTTCAGCATATTGAATCTGAATTAGCGGTGCAAGCAGAGGCGTGTGAGCGCGCCGAGGCATCTGTCCAACGTTGTGAGGATGCGTTGGAATCTGCCCGTTTGGCGAATCCAATTAACCAACTCCGGCAACACCTTCACACTGGAGAACCTTGTTTGGTCTGTGGAGCAACTGAGCATCCTTATGCCGGTAAGGTTGAGTCTGAAGATGATGACCGACTGCAGAATGCCGAGAATGCCTTAAGAGACGCGAGAACCGAGGCTAAAACTGTACAAGATCAGATGCAGGCTTTGAAGGTGAAACAGGGGCAAACACAACAAAATAAACATAATACTGATCAGCAAATTAAGGATTGTGAATCTGAAATAGATACGCTGCAAGACGAAAAGGTAAAACACCTCGCGGCGTGGCAGAAGATTTATCCAACCGACGATGTTTCGTCTGAGTGGGTAGCTGCGCAGATTAAGAAAGCAGATAGTGCTATTGCAGCTCTCAGAGATGCCGAACAAGTACGAACGACGGCATCGCACGCTTACGATATGGCATCGCAGCAGCTCGAAACTTGTGAAGTTGACCTTGCGCGTGAGGAGGAATCTCTGGAAGACCTTGAGGAACAGTTGCAAGATGCAGTCAATACTATTGCGGATTTGCAAGCGGATATCAAATCTACTAAGGAACGTTTTTGGAAATTTCTACCGACAGCTTTTCACGGTGTTACGCCACAGGCGGCTAAGGATCAGTTTAGCAAGAAAATCGAAGTTGTTGAAGATACGCAGATTAAACTTAGTACTATAGAAAATAAACTTAATCTGATTAACGCTGAAATTCGGACGGACCAACGCGACCTCAAGAATTTGCAGGAAGGTCGTAAAGAATTGCAGACTGAAATTGAACAGTATAGGTCTGATGGAGAGGTCTTGCTGAATACTGTTCGTGAGAAGACAGATGGTTTGGAAACGGAAGACGAGATTGATGACGAGATTGATGCCTTAGTAGCAGACCTACAAGCGAAAGAGACTGAGCACGATGAAGCTGTCCAGCAATTGCAAGAGAGTCAAACATTGCTTACCGAAAAACGGGCGACTCATAGGTATTGTGAGGACCGGTATGAAGAATCTGCCGAAAAACTTGAAACGGCACGCCAGACCTACTTCGATAAGTTAGAGGATACAAACTTTGATTCACCAGAGGCACACGACGATGCCTTCCGGGACGATGCTCAGATGCAAGAATTTGCCTGCCAAATTGATGCGCATGAGGATGAAAAACGGAATCTTGTGTTAGAGATTACTGAACTGAAAACTCGGTTTGAGGAAACACCGTTTGATCCAGAGGCGTTGGCGCGGATTGAGATGAAAATGAAGGAAATCCAAGCACAACTTCAAGAAAAACTGAAAGGTATCGGTACACAACAGAAGGTAATTGATGACTTGAAAAAACACCTTGAACAACGAGAAGCACTTGGTGAAGAAGTCGCTGCAGCGCAACAGGAATTGGAACGTTGGCAGCGGTTATATGAGGTCATGCCCAGGAGTGAATTACGCGACTTTGCCCTGGAGATTATGTTCAAGCAGATGGGCAACTTAGCCAACGTGCAGTTGGATTACCTCACTTCGGAACGCTACCAACTTAAAGTGGAATCTATCGGCAATTTGTCTGTCATCGATCGTTGGAATGCTAATGAAGAACGTCCCGTTGAAACCCTGTCTGGTGGCGAATCATTCCTGACGAGTCTTGCTTTGGCACTCGCACTTGCGGATCTGAGCCGGGGACGTGCGCAGCTCAATTCACTATTTCTTGATGAAGGTTTCGGTACGCTTGATGCCGAAACACTGGATACCGCAATCGCCGCACTTGAAGGACTACGTATGCAGGGACGGAACATTTTCCTTATTAGTCATGTTCAGGAGCTAACAAGACGAATTCCTGTCAAAATTAACGTTAGGAAACGCGGGGACGGTAGTTCATCTGTGCAGATTCAAGGGTGATCTGGTATTTTTAATTTAACAAGCTACGGTACTCGGAGAGTGCCTGCGACTTTTGGAGGTTTCATAATGAAATTTGGTTTTATGTCGTCTGTATGTCCGCCGTTGACGCTGGCGGCACTTATTGACAAAGCGAAACACTACAACTACGAACATCTGGAACTCCGAGTGGAGTGGGATCACGGACACGGTGTAGAATTGGATTCGACTGCGCAGCAGCTTCAAGATGCGCGTACCCGTCTTGCTGATAGCGGCATTGAACTTTCTTGCATTGCTACGGGGTGTCGGTTCATTGACCCCGATGCCAGCAAGCGTGCTGAGCAGGTGGATTTGCTTAAACGATACATTGATTTGTCCGAGACGATGGGGGCGAAGAATATTCGTATTTTCGGGGATAGGGTGCCGGAAACCCCTGTTGAAGTATCGCAGACGCTGGATTGGGAAGCAGAAGGGATTCGTGCTTGTGACGGCTCGGCTGGAGAGGCAGGGGTTGCGCTCTGTCTGGAGACACACGGCAATCTCATTGCCAGTTGGGTTACGGAAACTATATACCGAGCGGGGGCAGAGAATACCTTTGTGAATTGGCACGCAGCACATCACGTTCGTCATGGAGAACCTATAGATGTCGCTTACGTGCATTTGCGTGGTAAAGTACGACATGCACACGTTAACTTTGGGGACAGTGGGCCACTACCAGACACGGAAAGAGATTCGCTGACGCTCCTCGCGCAGGATGGATATGATGGATATGTTTCTATCGAGGTAATCAATCCTGCGGATTCAGATGCGGTGCTACAACGGCACGCCGAATTATACAAGACCTTGTAGGTAGCCTTTAGCAATTAGGTCGCTACGCTTTCAGCAATTAGCATCAGGGCATTGTACTTTGAGCAATTGGTAGTCAGTTAAGACAGTGTGATTCACATAAGAATATCTTTCTAACTACTAATTGCCAATCGCTAATTGCTAAACGCTAAATGATTCGCCGCAACCGCATGTATTTCTTGCGTTTGGGTTCGTAATTTTAAAACCAGAATCCATTAATCCATCGTTGTAGTCAAGTACTGAACCGGCGAGATAGAGCGTACTCCTGGGGTCAATAAAGACCTTCAGACCGTGAAATTCAAACACCTTGTCGGTGTCTTTTGCTGTGCCGAACTCAAGGTTGTATTGAAAACCAGAACATCCACCGCCGACAACCTGCATACGTAAACCGAGGTCGGATTCGGACTCTGTTTTGTTGTTACTAATAAGTATGATAGCTTTTTGTGCAGCAGATTCTGTAACATTAATCATGGTGCTTACACCTCCGTTTTGGACAGAAAATCAGCGATTGCCGTTCTTAATACTTCTTCAGCTGCTTCGGCGTAGCGCTGTTTATCCACAGGCAGCCCACCTAATGCTTCGGAAAGGTGTGCCGCTGTAATTTGAAGTGCTTCTGGAATGTTATTCCCAGTAACCATTTCAGTAAGGATCGAAGCACTGGCAATAGCAGTGGGACATCCGAATGCTCGAAACTTCGCTGTAACAATAACATCTTCCAGGACTTTAAGGGTCAGTTTTATCATTTCACCACTGGTTGTAGAGCCGACAGTGGCGATACCGTTGGCATCGGCGATAGTCCCAACGTTGCGTGGGTTTTCGTAATGCTCAATTACTTGTGGCGTATACATCGAACATGCCCTCGCATACCAGAAGAAGCCTATTTCTGCAATTATACTATATTTCCGAAGAAATGTCAAATTTTGGGGATAAAAAACTATCAGTGGCTTCCAAAGGTTTACTGACGACAACGGAATGCCAACTTAAGCAGTAGCCTCGTTATCCGTATCAAGCGTTTTGGGTTCCAACTCGGCTTGGCATTCAGCACAATGACCGATAATCTCGTTGCGAAATCGCACTGGTTTAAATTGGTGCGCTTCACACACCGCTTTTTGCAAGGCGTCAATCCGAGGTTCTTTAAATTCAACAATCTGATTGCACCGAAGGCAGATAAGGTGGGCGTGTTCTTGGAGGGAATGAATGCTTTCGTAGCGTGTGTTCTTTTGGGCATCAATGAATTCAGTCAACAACCCACTTTTCACCAGCAGTGGCAGTGTCCGATAGATAGTTGGACGTGATACCAGATAGCCGTTGCGACGCATCTGAACCAAGAGGTCTTCCGTTTGGAAGTGGCCGGGATAGTCAAAAACTTGGTTTAAAATATCCAAACGCTTCTGCGTCAAACGGAGTCCACAACTTTTAAGGTAGTCTTCAAACTGCGTTACAAACTGAGTATCGAGTTTGGATTCGTTAGTAGACTGCATTTTTGACTCCTTTCAACTGGATGTAAAAGAGAGACTACGGTGCGGCGGCGCAAGATCGTTTTTTACGGCATACTTATAAAAAAGTTTCAATCCTGCGATTTCAGATTCACCCAGATCATATTTAATGTGATGTTGCAAATAATCAAGGCAGAGCGTTTCGGGCAATTCTAACTTTTTCGCCTCAATTCGCGCAATTTCCGGAATTTGTGCCAGACCGCGTGCTTTTGATTCAATGAGTACCTGCGATAAATCACCAATATTGGCTTCCTTTCTTGCTACCCAACAGGCGTAGACAAAAGGTAAACCTGTTAGCGCATACCATGCTTGACCGAGGTCAACGCTGTAGTCTGTCGAGTCGAGGTGTCTGAGTGCTGCATCTCCGATCAGAAGTACCGCATCAAAAGGTGGGTCTTGGCGGTTATAAAGTGCCGTTTTTGGGTTTATTGTTGGTCTACACGTTGTGAACGCTGGTGAAATTCCATACTTTTCAGCGAGTAAAATTTTCAGGAGCGCAGCAGACGACCGGGAATTCGTAGCGAGAGCAACACGTTGAATCTTCTGAACTGGCGTACGACTGAATAATCGGACGCTTTGGACAGGACCGTGTGAGGCAATTGATATATCCGGTAGAATGTAGTAAGATGCGTGCGAAGGATTCGCGCGAAAATATTCTATAATCGAAATCAGTCCGACATCAATTTCACCTCTACTCAAAAATATAGCAAGCCGGCTTGGGATATCAACAGTGAGCGCAATATCTGTTTCGATTTCTTTGTTCAAAAGGGGATAAACAAGCGGTTTAGTGTTCAGGAACGAGACTGTGCCTACCCTTATGCGGCTTTTCTGTACCACTGATTCCCTTCTCGGATAATCTCATTGTAAAGTGTATCGCGCTCAACAGGCACGAAGCCAGCTTCTTCAATGAGGTGTGTTAGCTGCGAAACGGAAACCGCCTCAGGCGTGTCTGCACCTGCCATGTGTGTGATCTTTTCCTCAGTTACGGTGCCGTCAATATCGTCGGAACCAAAACGGAGTGCGACTTGTGCAGTCTTCAAGCCGGTCATGATCCAGTAAACCTTGATATGCGGTATATTGTCAAGCATAAGGCGCGCAACGGCGATATTTCTGAGATCTGTTAAACCGGTTGTTGAGGGCAGGTATGCCATGCGGGTGTTCGCAGGATGAAATGCGAGCGGAATGAAGGTGGAAAACCCACCAGATTTATCCTGCTGCTCCCGCAATCTGATGAAGTGATCAACCCTATCTTCGTTTGTTTCAAGGTGTCCATATAGCATGGTAGCGTTTGTGGAGATACCGAGGCGATGTGCAATGTCGTGAACCTCTAACCAGCCATCTGCACTCAATTTACCTGGACAAATTTTGTCCCGTGTTTCCTCTGCGAAGATTTCAGCACCGCCACCCGGCAATGAGTCTAAACCCGCTTCTCGTAGTTGCGTGAGAACCTCTTCTATTGACATCTTAAAGATGCGTGAAAAGTGGTGGATTTCGACAGCCGTGAAGAATTTGAGGTGGACCTGTGGCATCCGTTCTTTGAGTCCACGGATAATGTCAAGATAATAGTCAAACGGCAACTTGGGGTGCAGCCCACCCACACTATGAATTTCAGTGCATCCCTGTTCTATGGAGTACATCGCTTTGTCTAAAAATTCATCAACACTCATTTCCCATGCCCCTTCGGTTTGCATATTTTTTCGGGCAAACGCACAAAAATGGCACCGAGCGTGAAGGATACAGACATTAGAATAGTCAATGTGTTGGTTGATGTTATAATAGGCGATGTTCCCACTGAGACGTTCACGCACATGGTTAGCAAGAAATCCAACCCCCGTAATATCTGAGCTTTCATAAAGCGAGACGCCTTCCTCAAAAGAAAGACGTTGGTCCGCCTTGACTTTTTCGTAGATCGCCGGCAATTTGGGGTCCGTAAAGCGGCTATAATTCTCCATTACGTTTTTATCCTAATTGATTATCAATCTTTTTGGGTTTCAGTGGCGTTGTAGGCTCCAAACCGGTTCTGAAGGTATAAGACTGCCAGCCCAAAAATTTCTATCCGCAGTCCGATAAAAAATACTTGACACTTGGTTCTAGATAGAAGTATTATAGCATAATAACTTTAAAGATGCAAGTCTTTTTAACATCGGCTTGCGAACTTCGCCGAGATTTTTCTGCGAGAAGGGAAGATAAATTTATGTCAAAATTAGGACTTATTCATTACAACTACGCAAGCAAATCACTTGACGATTTCCTGAAGTTTACAAGCGAGACAGGGTTCGGTTATGTCGAGCTTCAGATTAGCGATGTTTGGGACTCGGAAACCGCCGATCCAGACAGGAATGCCGAAGCCGTTAGGGCACAGGTTGAGGGTTACGGCTTACAGGTCTCGGCGCTCGCTGCGGGAAACGATTTCGTCCTGCTTGAGGAAGACGAAATCCGTTCTCAGGTCGAACGGATGGAACGCATCGGGGGACTTGCTAAACTGCTTGGTGCTTCAGTGCTCCGCACAGAAGGCGGCGCAGCAAAGGATGCCGTGCCAGAAAGCCGCTGGGTTGAAGCTATGGCTGGTTGCCTAACACGGTGCCTTGAATTTGCAGAACGGGATGAGGTATATTTGGCGGTGGACAATCACGGCATCGTTACAAACGACGGTGATTTGCAGGTCGAGCTCTTTGAGCGGGTAGGTTCTAAGTATGTCGGTGCCAATATGGACACAATGAACTATCGCTGGGCTGGTCATGATTTAGAGACGGTAGGCAGGTATTATGAAATCGTCGCACCCTATACCCTACACACGCACCTGAAAGACGGAACGGGATCGCGCGCCGACTATCGCGGCGAGGCACTCGGCGAAGGCGAAATAGATCTCGCGAAGGCTATTCGGTGTTTGAGAGCAGCAGGCTATGACGGTGTTTGGTGTTGTGAATACGAAGGTAGAGAGAACGACGGAACAGGACAACGAAAAAGTTTTGACTGGATGCAAGCAAACCTCTAATGAGATGAGCATTCCTCCTCGCGTTATCACACTAACAACCGATTTTGGTACAAGCGATGCTTACGTTGGCGTCATGAAAGGTGTAATCCTCGGCATTAATCCAAATGCACGAGTAGTTGACATCACGCACGCCGTACCGCCACAGGACGTTCACGAAGCAGCCTTCTTAATCCATTCGGCGTCTCCCTATTTTCCGAGAGGCACAATTCATGTCATTGTTGTTGATCCGGGTGTAGGCAGCGACCGACGAGCGATAGTTTGCCAAACAGAACGGGCACTGTTCGTCTGTCCTGACAACGGGATATTGACTTATCTCCTGCAAGAAATTGAGAACGATGGAAAACAAGCAGAGAATATAGTAGCGATTCAAAACCCGGCTTACTGTTTGCCAGAGGTAAGTCGGACCTTCCACGGCAGGGATATTTTCGCGCCTGTTGCAGCCCATTTATCACATGGGGTAACGCTTACGGAAATTGGGCCATCTGTCCGAGATCTCGTCCGACTCCCGATTCCAACGCTTGAGATTTCTGATGATAAACTGACGGGCAAGATTGTCAAAATTGACATTTTTGGAAATGCTATAACAAATATCTCAGAAAGCCTCCTGACCTCCATGAAAGCTGTATCTACGGAGGAAATTTCCAGTTATGAAATCAGGGTTGGTAATGTTAGACTTAAAGGGCTTAACCGTGCTTACGCTGAATCTAAGACCGGAGCACCTCTG
Organism: Candidatus Poribacteria bacterium; assembly: GCA_022826805.1. Classification (GTDB taxonomy): domain Bacteria; phylum Poribacteria; class WGA-4E; order WGA-4E; family WGA-3G; genus WGA-3G. Next base: position 38,587 of record JAJDUH010000045.1, on the reverse strand, counting down.
GCAATTATTGGGAGTTCTGGAGTGTTAGAAATTGCTGTGAATGGTGGGAGTGCGGAAGCGATTTTCGGATTAAAGCGGGGAGACACTGTTGTAATTCAGAGGTTTAATTGAAGATACAAGCCTTGGCAGGCTAAAATAGAATTAAAATCCAAAAAGGAGGACGAAACCAAATTGAGACAGATAACTTTAACCGGGATCAAACCGACAGGACAGCCGCATATCGGAAACTACCTCGGCATGATTAAACCGGCACTGGAACTCGCGGAAACATATCAGGCACTGTACTTCATCGCAGATTACCACGCGCTGACTACCGTAAAAGACAAGAAAGAATTGATATATTTAACCCACCAAGCAACTGCGACGTGGTTAGCATTGGGATTAAATCCAAATGAAGTAATTTTCTACCGTCAATCGGACATTCCAGAGGTGTTCGAGTTGTCATGGGCGTTGGCGTGTTTCACAGCAAAAGGCTTGCTCAACAGAGCGCACGCCTACAAAGCGATTGTCGATGATAACATCGCCGAGGGGCGTGAGGAGGACAAAAACATTAATGTAGGCCTCTTCACCTATCCGGTTTTGATGGCGGCGGACATTCTGCTCTTCGGAACACATGTTGTACCGGTCGGTCTTGACCAGCAACAGCACCTCGAAATTACACGCGATGTCGCGCTCACCTTCAACAGGAATTATGGTGACATCTTAACAATCCCCGAAGCCGTCATCCGCAAAGAGGTCATGACGATCCCCGGAATCGATGGCAGAAAGATGAGCAAAAGTTATAACAACGTTATCCCGATCTTCGCATCTCCTAACCAAGTGCGTAAGCCTGTCATGCGTATTGTAACTGATTCCAAGCGTCCAGAAGATCCGAAAGACCCAGATGCGTGTAATATCTTTGCGATCTATCAGCACTTTGCAGATACTGATGCAGTTGCTTCAAAACGGCAGCTTTATCTTGAAGGTGGACTGGCATACGGCGAGATGAAAAAAGAGTTATTTGCGTTGTTAGAGGATACATTTTCTGCCCAGCGCGACCGGTATGATGATTTGATGGACAATACGGATGAATTGGATAAAATCCTTGAGGAAGGTAGCGAAAAAGCGCGCGATATCGCAGTGCCGATTTTAGCAAGGGTTCGTAAAGCCGTTGGTGTAAGTTCTTAAGGAAAAGGCGAGGTAGCACTGACTCGCCACCTCGCCAAATAATGAAATTTCCCTTCTACAGAGATGTCTTATTTCCGTATTAACATTTTCCGCGTGGCATTGAAATCTCCTGCTGCTAACACATAGAAATAGACACCACTGGCGACCTGCTCGCCGAGTTCGTTCCTACCGTCCCAATACGCCGCACGACTGCGAGATTCATAAACCCCGATAGCCTGATGTCCCAATTCGAGGGTCCGAACCAACTGCCCATTAACAGAATAGATGGTTATTGTGACATTGGTAGGTTCTGATAACTGATATGGAATCCAAGTTTCGGGATTGAACGGATTGGGGTAATTCGGTAACAGGGTGGTTGTTCTTGGAGCCAATGTCTCCAGAATTTGCTCAAGTATCTGAATCCCGCGCGCATAAGAAACGCCATTCGGAAGTCTTGAGGTCTGATTCAGTTGAGAGGTATCGCGCTTGGCAAGGCGTAACCACTGTTCTACCTGCGCTGCGGTGAGCTGTTCACTGGCATAAGCGTGTGTAGAAGGTGCTGCGGCGGAATTCCCTAAAGCATTGGCGATTAAAACGAGGTCCTGAATATTAACCTCACCGTCGCCGTTGAGATCTGCCTCACTCTCCGTTTCAGTAGTCCCTCCGAAACTCGCTGCAATCAGGACTATATCTTGAATATTTATGATACCGTCTTTGTTCAGATCGCCAAGAACTTCTGCTATGATGGGACCAAGATCGGATATGATTGGGAATGACCACAGGAGGACGGTACCATCGAAACTTCCACTGGCGATTGTGCTGCCGTCTGGACTTACTGCAACGCTCGTGACAGAAAATGTATGTCCGTCAAACGTTTCCAACTGCACTCCGGTAGCGGTGTGCCACAAGCGGATCGTCGCGTCGTAACTTCCGGTGACAAGGGTCTGACCATTGGGACCGAAAACAATGCTGGTAGCATTTGCTGGATTCTCGGCGGGGACATCCTCTGTTAATTCTTCTATTCCCTCTTCCCCAGGCTCGGTAGGTTGGATGAAGGTCTGCTGGCGTTCAGCTGTATCGATATCCCATAAGGAAACCGTGTCGCTCCCGCCGCTCGCGAGTGTTTTACCATCTGGGCTGAAGGCGACCGTCCAAACGTCATCTTCATGTTCGGTGATAGTGTGCAATACTTCGTAAGTTTCGAGGTCCCACAAACGGATGGTATCATCTCGACTTCCACTTGCAAGCATACTCCCATCAGGGCTAAAAGCTAAGGCTTCAACACCTGCCTCATGCTCTCGTAGGGTTTCTATGCTTTCACCTGTAGCAACATTCCAGAGACGAATGTTATCATCTTCACTCCCACTTGCGAGCAAGCTCCCATCAGGACTGAAAGCCAAACTTATCAGGTAAGAGTAATGACCTCTGAGCGTTTTCAAGTGTTCACCAGTAACAGCATCCCACAAACGAATAGTGTCATCTTGACTCCCACTTGCAAGCGTCCGGCCATCGGGGGCGAATACAACAACATCAACATCATCTTGGTGTCCGATAAGGGTGTGTCGAAGTTCACCTGTGTCGGCATCCCAAAGACGGATAGTCTTATCCCAGCTCCGCGTAGCAAGGATACTACCATCAGCACTGAATGTAACGCTCGCGACGACATCTGTGTGTCCAGTAATAGTTTTCAGATGTGTTCCTGTTACAGGTTCCCAGAAGCGGATGGAAGCATCCCAACCACCGGTGGCAAGCGTACCACCATCAGGCGTGAAAGCCAGTCCATAGACATCAGCAGTGTGTCCGGTAATGGTTCTCAGATGTGTTCCTGTGGCTGCATGCCACAAGCGAATGGTATCGTCCTCACCTGCGCTTGCGAGGAGTCGTCCGTCAGGACTGAATTTAACATCGTAAATACCAGATGTATGTCCGGCGAGTGTTTGCTTGATTGTCCATGTTGCAGTATCCCATAGGTGGATAGTGGCGTTTAAATCTCCACTGGCGAGTGTCATTCCATCAGGGCTCAACGCCATACCGGAGATGTCATCTCGATGTTCCTCAAGTGTCTGTTGACGTTCACCTGTTTCCACATCCCACACGCCGATTGTATCATCTCGACTTGCACTGATGAGCATGCTGTCATCAGCGTTAAAAACGACGACACTAACACCTTCCTTATGGCCTTCAAGCGTTTTCAGAAGTTCACCTGTTTCAGGATTCCACAACTGGACGGTATCATCTCGGCTGCCACTTGCGAGCATAGTACCGTCGGAGCTGAAAGCAACGCTGCGGACACCTCTTGTATGTTCTGATAGTGTATGAAGTAGGTCACCTGTTTCTGCGTCCCACAAACGGACATTACCGTCCCAACTTCCACCAGCAATTATACTTCCATCTGGGGAATATGTGAGCGCAGAAACGCCAGAGCTGTCCGTAGTAAGTAGGGAAAGCTCTTCATCGGTTACCGTATCATAAATCCAAACGCCGAGGGAACCTGCGGCAGCAAGCCGTGTTCCATCAGGCGAGTACTTAATCTCGGATAACCAACCCTTGCCGAGTCGCGCTGTTGCTCCTTCAGGTAGATGCCATTGCGGAGAATCTTGCGCGAAGCTACTCGGCACAAATGGAATCGAAAGGATCAATAGTATCAAAAACGTGGAAGGTCCAAATATAGACTTGAAAAGTGCGAATGGAAATAGTTTTTTCATTTGAAATATCTCCCTTTTTCGTAGTTATAACCTAAGTTATTATTTAAAAATTATACACCTGTCGCCCTGCTAGGGCTTTAAGAACAGATGTTACGCCAAAATCACGAACTCCAAATGGCGGTGTGCCTCGCGGAGTGCTGCTTCAACTGCTTCCGGTGTTTGTGAACGTGCAAAGATAAAGCCGAGATACCGGGCACCTTCTGGTAGTGGAACCACCTCCCCGCCAATAGGGATGGTAATGTCTACTTCCGTAACGTCATCTACCTTGCGTGCCGCTGCTTTACCGCGCACTTCACCCAATATCCCGGCTTTCGGAACAGGGATCATCATCACACCTGCTGCCTGTTTCTCTCGATGCAGTGTTTCCACATGTTGTCCAATTGCATGTCGAATCACAAGTTCTTCCAACGACATTCCCGTGCCGAATCGCAGCGTACGCGCTCAAAGCCCACCAATCGTACGGGCAGCGATTTCAATGAGATGCGCGCCTTTTTCATTGTAGCGTAATTCGGCGTGGACGGGACCGTGACGTAGGCCTAATGCAGTAGCGGCTTCCGCTGTTGCACTTCGCAGTTCATCTTGGGTGTCCTGCGATAGACGTGAAGGAGTGATGTACAGGGTCTCCTCAAAAAAGGGACCCTCGAGCGGATCGGGTTTGTCAAAAAGTGCCAGCATCTTGAGTTCACCGTCTAAAAGGATACCTTCAAGCGCTACCTCTATGCCGGGTATGTAATCTTCAATTAATACGTCCGCGGATGGAGATTCGGCATTTGTGTCTGCCTCCGCCGCTATAGCACGGAGGAGCACTGCGACACGATGGAAAGCATCCGTAAATTCATGCCAATTGTCTGCCCGAATTACACCGCGACTTGCTGATAGAGAGAGCGGTTTGATAACACACGGAAAATCGACTTGCTTATTGATTTCAGCAATGTCGTCACAGATTGAAAAACGTCTGAACTGTGGACACGGAACGCCACGAGTTGCCAGTGTATACCGCAATCGATATTTGTCGCGTGTGGCTTTTGCCGATTCAATTGGGTTGTGTGGAAGTCCGAGCGCCTCTGATGCCGTGGTCGCAAGTAGCGTGGTATCGTCGTCAACACCTACGATTGCGGCGATAGGATGTGCCGCCGCGAATTCGACGATTGTCTGTGTTGCAGCGGCTGGTGCGCTGAAGTCAAGCACAAGGGAATCTCGCGGTGAGAGGTCTGCAGTTGTCGCGGCTTCCTCCGAAGCAACAACCACCTCTACATCAAGTTTCATAGCAGCGGCGAGAAAATCAGTCGCACGATAAGTCCGTGTCGGAAGTAGCAGGAGAATACGCGGTTTTTCTAAAGTTCGTTCTGACATTTAGAGACCTCGGGGGTGGTTGTCGGTCATCGGTGGTCAGTGGTCAGTTAAAGAGGATTCCTGTAGCAATTCACGACTTCTTGACGTACGCTCAAACTGGGATGGATTGTTCCAAAAGCCCCTCTTAACCGATAACCGATGACTGAAAACTGACAACCCTTAAATTATAGGCGCGCCCGGAGGATCTTTTGGTACTCGGCGTGGGCATCTTGCGGATCTAACTCGCTGTCAATGACACGCCGGAGACACTGCACAAAGCCTATGGGTTCTTCCTCTCCGAAGATCGTGCGTCCAAATAAAGCAGCGCGGCCCCCGTTGCTGACAACATTGTGTGCCAGCGCAAATGTGCTGCGGGCATTTTGTCGAGGTCCGCCCAAGGCACCAATGACCAAAGTGGTATCGAATTGACACAATTCAGTCCAGACATCGGCTGTTGTGTAAGCGGTTTTGATAAAACGCGGACGTTGATGCTTCCGTAGATAGCTCATCGTGCGGACAATGGAATCGGCGACATACATACCCCGCTTTTCGTCGTCCATCCCTGGCAATTTAACATTTGGTAAAAACACTTCTAACAGATGGTCGAAGCCTTCAATCTCACCGACGACGTGTGCAAACTGCACATACGACTGCAGCATCCGTTCATCAGCGATGGGATCGTTGTTGAGAGTGATGGAGTATAATCCGAGGTTAACTCTGCATTCGAGCGCAGGACCGATTAGCGCCTCGCAATAACGTTGCATATCTTCTGGGAAAACCGTCTGAAACGGCATTGACAAACGTGAGGTATACACTCCGAACCGCGGGTTCCAGATGGCTGTCTCTGAGTTCATTCGCACGATTGGCGTGATCGGTGTGTTTTCAAACAGGTTTTCTTCGAGTGCAAGCGTCTCTGCATCAGCCGGGGTCATCAGGAGTCCATCAAGCTGTCCGTCTGCAACGAGGTCGCGTTGAAGTTGCAGGAACTCAGCATGTGTTCGGTAGTGCGGTTTCGGATGCTGCACCTGCCCGAGTCCTTTAATACCTGCGGATGCGAGTGGATCCGCAGCAAAAACCAGAATTGGGCTGCGTGTGAGCAACTCCGAGTCAGCGAGTTTATCAAATATCCGATTGCCCATTTAAAATTAATTCCTTTATGTTTATAGTGTATTCGTTGGATCTATGTCAATCACAAGTTCAACTGCGCTTGATTTGTTTGCGACTGGCGATTCATGCGTTAATGACTTAAGGAGTTGGCTTATCCGTTCAACGTAATTGCTTCGGAGCAAGAAGTGCCATCGAAATTTCCCTTCAATCTTCGAGAGCGGTGCTGGCGCGGGCCCGAGAATCTCTACTTGTGTTTCTGTAGTATTGAAGCCTTGATCTGTTTGCCAAATTTCAAAATGATCCCGTACAGCATGAGCGGTATCTATAACCTCTTTCTCGTTTTTACCACGGAGCAAGAGCGTTGCGACATGCGCGAACGGCGGGTATCGAAAAGCGTTCCGTGCCTCGAGTTCCTGTGCATAAAAACCGATGTAGTCGTGCTGTTGTGCGGCTGCAATACAGTAATGTTCGGGCATATAGGTTTGTACGACGACTTTACCTTCGAGTTCGGCGCGCCCAGAACGACCCGCGACCTGCGTGAGTAGACTGAACGTCTGCTCACTTGCTCGGAAGTCTGGAAGGTTCAGAGCCGTATCGGCAGCGATCACCCCCACAAGTGTAACATTTGGGAAGTCTAATCCCTTTGATACCATCTGCGTGCCTATCAGAATATCAATTTTCTGTCCTTCAAACGCCTCTAAAATCTGTTGATGTGCATTTTTGCGGGCTGTTGAATCTGCGTCAAATCGCTTTACGTTTGCTTTTGGGAAAGCTTTTCGCACTTCCTGTTCAACTGCCTCTGTGCCGAGTCCAAAATAGCGGATAGCAGGACTGCTACACTGCGGACATGCCGATTGGGTTGGACGTTTATCGCCGCAGTGGTGGCAGACCAGTTGCTTTGTCTCAAAGTGGAACGTCAACGAAATGGAACAGTTGTTACACTGTTCTACATAACCGCAGGTTCGACAGAAAACATAGGTGGAATGTCCGCGTCGATTGAGAAACAGAATAATCTGTTCTCGCCTGATGAGGCACTCTTCAATTGAACTACGGAGTAGATCGGAGAAGATCGTACGGTTTCCCTTTTTCAATTCAGTCCGCATATCGACGATGTGAACATCGGGCATCTTTCTATCGAGAACACGGGTCGGTAAACTAAGGAGCCGGTAATGCCCGTTTTTTGCGAGATGAAAACTCTCAAGCGAAGGTGTAGCACTCCCAAGTAGCAGCGGACAGTTTGCGAGTTCACTCCGTTTCTGTGCTACTTCTCGTGCGTGGTAACGCGGTGCTGTGTCGGATTTATAAGAGTCCGAATGCTCTTCGTCTATAATCAGCAATCCGAGATTTTTAACGGGAGCGAAGACGGCAGACCGCGGTCCAATTACGATGTTGGCATCACCTTTCTGGATGCGGTGCCATTGGTCGTAGCGTTCGCCAGCACTCAACCGACTATGTAACACAGCAACCTGCTCTCCAAATCGTCCTACAAATCGAGAGGCGGTTTGTGGTGTAAGCGAGATTTCTGGAACCAAGACGATGACCGATTTTCCATCTTTAAGGATATCTGCCATCGCTTGCATGTATACCTCAGTTTTGCCGCTACCGGTCACGCCGTGTAGGAGAAAGGTGGGAGATGCGTCCGCTTTACTGTGAGATTGGGATGACAGTGTTTCCTGAATCTCCGCGAACACTTTCGATTGTGCTGGATTTAACGGCAACGGTTGCGTTGCAGCAATCGGTTCAGCATTTAAGGGATTCCGCACAATTTGTGCACGTTTAATATGGATAAATCCGCGTCTTTCAAGGGTGCGAAATAGGGAAATGCTGGTGTTGACACGCTTGGTTAGTTCTGATGTCGATAAGGGTACACTGGCATCAAGTAGGCTTTGCAGAATCGCTGCATGTTTAGCAGCGGCGATGTGACGGCGGTTTCCTGAGGACGAGGTGCGGAGATTTCCATCAGCGTCTGTTGCACTTTTGAGTTGTGCTATCTCTGCTTCAATCGCAGCGTTGGGTAAGGCTAAAGTTGCGACGTGGGTTTCCTGCGTGGAGGCTTTTGGTTTGTGGGTGGTATCGACATCAATGATACCCTTTTCACGAAGTGCAGTAATCCTCGGACGGAGTTCTTGAGAATTCAAACCGGTACGTCGGGCAAGCTGATTGGGTGAGAGTTCACCTTCTGCTTCCAAAAGATTGACGATTGCCTTTTGAACTTTTCCGCGCGGCGCGGGAGCGTCGGGTAGGAGGCGCACGCGTTGCTGCTTTTGACTGCGCACGGCAGCTGGCACTGCGCAAAAAAGAGCAGCCCCCCACGAAGACACATAATAGTCTGCCATCCATTTGGTGAGGGTTAGCATTTCAGGCGAAAATGTGGGAGTGCCATCAAGACAGTCGGAGATATTTTTGATGAGGTTCGGGGCAAGGTCGGTTTCGTTGAGCCGTTCAACGACGACCCCTTCCTCATGGGTTCTACGAAAAGGTGCTAATACTCGGACACCGGGTTGCAAAACCGCATCCAGCTGCGGCGGCACGCCGTAGGTAAATACCTGATTGACTGATAGCGGAAAAGCAACGTTCACATAGTCCATATTTTCTGTCCGTGTACCGAGTAAAAGGCTAACCTCTCCTAAGTCCGTCTGCTTGGGACGATATTTTTGATATGAACCCCGGTTTTATGCTGCTTCCAGAAAAGCCATTACCTTTTGAATATCCTCCCACACCTCTCTTTTGGCGTTTGGGTTCCTGAGGAGGTACGCTGGGTGGAAGGTTGGCATGACGACTGGCGGCTTTTTAGGTGGCAGCACGCGCAGTCCTGGAATGTTGCATGTATGAAATTCACCGCGAAGTTTCGTAATACCGATTTTTGTGTCGAGTAACATCTTTGCGGCGAAGCTACCGAGAGCCACAATTACCTTCGGTTGGATGAGTTCTATTTGGCGGATCAAATAGGGACTACAGGTTTCGACTTCATCCGGTTCGGGATTTCTGTTACCCGGCGGACGGCATTTTAGGACATTGGCGATGTAGACCTCCGAACGTTTGCGTTTCATGCCTGACTCAATAATATCGGTCAGCAATTTACCGGCTCTACCCACAAAAGGCTTGCCCTGTCTATCCTCATCAGCACCTGGTGCTTCGCCGATGAACATAAGGTCAGCGTTTGCGTTTCCAACCCCGAAAACGACATTGGTCCGCGTCTCATGTAACTGGCACTTTATGCAACTTTCGGCATCGGCAGTCAGTGTAGGCAGATCGAAGTTGGCATAAGGGGAATCCTGTTCAGGTTCGTCAGGTTCTAATTCTATGAAACCGAGCTGCAGTTGTTCTTCCACGTGTTCCCTCACACTGGCAATGAGTTGTAGATAATCTTTTCTGAGATCTTCTTTATTCATTGTTGTCTGTGATTGTCTACGCTTAATTTGGGGTTAGAAATCCTTCCTACAAGAAAAATCCTAAACCATCGGCGATTAGTTCCGCAGGTCATGGATGAGAGACATTCCATCAAACCAAGTGATATAGAGAAAGAGTGCAATCAGAAGATAAATGCTGACATGCTGGACAATTTCTTGTGCCTTACGCGGCACCGGCTTGCCACGAATTTTCTCAACGGCGAAGAATAGCAATTGTCCGCCGTCTGCAATCGGAATAGGTAAGAGATTAACGATGCAGAGGTTGATACTGATAAACCCAATGAAGAAGAGGACGCTGCTTAAGCCGACTCTTTCAAACATACGGCTCGTTGCGTTCGCTATCCCGATTGGACCGGCGAGGTGTTTCGGTGAGACTTCACCACCTACCAACTGTTGCAATGTTCTCCCAACAGTTGTAACAGTGAGCCATGTAGCTTCAACGCCTTTTCCGAGTCCTGTAAGAAAGTTGTATTCCGGCAAGGGCGGGGTCTTCGCGGAGAATTGTATCCCACTGAGGAAGGTTTGCCATGTCAGTCCGAAGAGAGGCGCATCTGCGTCTGAAATTTGCAAGCCGCCTGTGAGGGTTACCTCTCTTAGGTATCCGTCGCGGATTAAGCCGATTTCGATCGGTTCGTTTGCCATCGCGTTGAGTTGTGAATAGAGTGTGGCATCTTCTATGCTTTCTCCGTTAAGCGTAAGGAGCATATCTCCGTCCTGAATCCCAGCATTTTGAGCGATACCGCCTTCTTGAACCCTCGCGACTACGTTCCAGTGCACCGGCATTTCGATCGTAAGGGCTTCATCTCCACGACGAATGCCGAGCGTTACAGATTGTTCGTTTTCGTTGATGTGATGGTAAAGTGTTTGCCGCTTTTCAGCACTCCAGTCGGTAGATGAGTGCCATACCGCATAGCCGAAGTACGGAACGTTATGGATCGGTTCACCGTTAATCGTCTCAATTAAGTCATCGGGTTGGACACCGGCTTGTGCAGCGAGACTTCCGTCTGTGACGTCCCGAACAACGGTTTTATCTTTAGCACTTACCTTGATTATACCCATATCACCCCTGACACTTGAGATGGCTTCAGGTGTGACAAAGAGTGCTCGGCGTACGCCATCTCGTTCCACAACAATTTCTAATTCTCTATTGGCACTGGTCAAGATACGCGTGTGAAACATTGACCAGTGGGAGACTGAATCCCCATTGACCGAGAGGACCGTGTCTCCGGGCATAAGTCCACCTTTTGCCCCGGCGCCATCATCGGCGATCCAACCGACTTGAATGGGTTCTTTTTGTCCAAGCGGTTGTCCTGTCAGGCCACCGATTAACCGAGCCGAGTCTGAATTGATTCCCGTGGCAAAGACAAGCCAATATACCAAGACACCGAATAAAAGGTTAACCACTGGTCCCGCGGCGACAACGAATGCGCGATTCCCAATGGATGCACTTGCGAATTCACCGGGGGAGCCAGTTTGTTCGCTTGGGTTCTCGCCTTCCATCTGGACGTAACCGCCAAATGGTAGCAGGGATATTTTATATTCTGTCTCCCCGCGCTGAAACCCGATGAGCTTGGGTCCAAAGCCGAGAGAGAAAGTGTTTACCTTAATACCGCACCGCTTTGCCCCGTAGAAGTGGCCGAGTTCATGAATAAAAATGAGGAACCCGAGCGGGATTATAGCGAGAAAAATCGTCTTGATATACGGGAGAATTGAGAGGACGAGATCGAGTAAGAATTGCATAAGTCTATTGCCCCTTTTTTTAGTTTTAGCGTGAGGTTTTACATTTTAGGGTGTTACTGTTTTATTAGACTGTGCGTGATTTTTTATTATTGAACGTGCTGTCGATTTTGCCCACCGGTCAACCTCAAGGATGTCCGAAAGCGTTGGATCCGTGATTACTGTATGCTTGTCCATCACACGTGCGAGGATAGCCGGTATGTCCATGAAGCCGATACAAGCGTTAAGAAAAGCCTCTACCACCACCTCATCCGCACTGCTCAGTACGACGGGGAGTGTGCCACCGACTTCTGCGGCATTGTATGCAAGGGAGAGGCATGGAAATTTTTCAAAGTCAACGGGTTCAAAGTGTAGTGCACGGATTTCCCGTAAGTCCAAACGTGGCACGGGTGTGGAAAGCCTACGTGGATAAGTTAGTGCGTATTGTATCATGATACGCATATCCGTAGGCCCCAACTGTGCGATCGTGGACCCGTCTGTCCATTCCACCATGGAATGAATGATACTCTCTGGATGGACAACAATGTCAATCTTCGAGAGTTCTATATTAAACAGCCATTTCGCTTCGATGACTTCGAGTCCTTTGTTCATCATCGTAGCGGAATCAACTGTAATTTTTTGCCCCATCTTCCAGTTTGGGTGCCGTAGTGCCTGTTTTGGCGTTACGGATTGGAGTTCCTCCTTGGGCAACGTACGAAACGGTCCACCTGAGGCAGTAATCAGAAGTCGATAAATCTCAGCCTGCCGTTCACGTGCACCTTCCAAACACTGGAAAATTGCGCTCATTTCACCGTCAATGGGAATCAAGTTAACACCGTTTGTTTGGACAGCGGTATTAACCAGTGCCCCCGCCATCACCATCACCTCTTTATTAACAAAGGCGATGTCTTTGCCAGCATCAATCGCTCCCAAGGTCGGTAACAAGCCTGCGCTTCCGCCCATTCCATCTAAGACTTGAGAGGCTTGCGCCATCGTAGCTACGGCTTGGAGTCCTTCGGTTCCAGTGAGCACTTGTGTCCCATTGAGATCTCGAATGCGTTCAGAGAGTTGCGATGCCGCTGTCGGTTCGTTTAGCGCGACTAACTTCGGAGCGTACTGCCGGACCTGCTGTTCAAGCGTATCGACATCTCGGTTCGCTGCGAGACCGACGACCTTAAATTCATCCGGATGTGTGTCAACAACACTGAGTGCGTTCTTTCCAATAGATCCTGTGCTACCGAGTATGGCGATATGCTTCATGTGTATTTTTTCTGTTTCCTACGATGCAAATAACCTAATGCCTTTCATTTACGCTATATGTCCCGTCAGTTTCAGATAGTAATAAAGGGCTGGTGCACTGAAAATCAGGCTGTCACATCTATCGAGCAATCCTCCATGCCCTGGAATCACATCTCCGGAGTCTTTGACCCCGGCTGTCCGTTTCATAAGGGACTCGCTGAGATCTCCGAGTTGTCCCAAAGCCGTCAGTAGTAGTCCGATGAACGCGGTGTGAGTTAAAGAGATCGTATCCTTTAAAAGAATTGCCCCGAGCAGGAAACCGACCAAAGTACCTACAACCAATCCACCAATGGTCCCTTCAATCGTCTTCCGAGGGCTGACGGGTGTGCCGAGTTTATGTTTACCCATTGCCCTACCGATGAGGTAGGCACCGGTGTCGCCACACCAAACAGTCCCTGCTAATAGAAAGCAGAGATGCGTACCGATTGATTCGGTGTTTCGCAACAAGATAAGATGGTAGCCCAATGCCCAGCCGATTGTTAGAATACCTGTTAATTTCAGTGTGACCGTGACAAGTTCACCAGCGACCTTTCCTCTAAAGATACTTTCAGCAAAGACGTAGATCAGCACACAGGTAAAATAACTAAACATTACCGTCGAAATGGATGACGGCTTTGTTAGCATGGGCAAGAAGTACGCGAGCAAACAGAAGGCAACTGTCAGAAGCGTCGGCATCACCACATTCAGTTTTTCAGAGAAGTGTTGTGCCAACCGACAGTACTCAACTTGCATCAGCAGGACGACAGCGGATATGAGGAGTAGATAGAGCCAACCACCCCAGTAAACAATGAGGAGGACCAGCGGGAGCAGGACAAGAATACTCAGAGCTCGCCGCCAAAACATAGTTCTCTGCCCTCCTTCAATTAACGCGTAGCGTAGAGTGAGATTCCCGTGTTGGTGTACTCGGGACCCAAATATATCTCAGCAACAATTTTTGGAACATGTATCGGACTGTTTGATATAGCTATGGAGATTCGACAAACTGCACCCTACAATACCACAATTGCGAGTTAAGTTTCTAACAGTTCCGATTCCTTCGCCGAGACGAGTTCCTCGATTTTATCGATGTAGGTATCGGTGAGTTGCTGAATCGGATCGGCGTTCGACCTACCCCGCCTTTTGTCGCCACCACGCCCGCGGCTTTTACCACCACCGGTCGATGAATCACCGCCGTCGAGTTTTTTGACGGCGTCATTGGCATCGCGACGAATGTTCCGAATGGCGACCTTTCCCTCCTCCGCTAACTTACGTACCACCTTTGTTAGTTCAGTACGCCGTTCCAGTGTAAGCTCGGGGACCTGAATTCGGATAACGTTGCCGTCGTTATTTGTTGAGAAACCTAAATCGGAAAGGGCTATTGCCTTTTCAATTTCTGTAATGAGCGTTTTATCCCAAGGTTGAATAACAAGCAGACGCGGTTCAGGGGTCGTAATTGTGCCAACTTGGCTCAACGGATTTTTACTGCCGTAGTAGTTGACGCTCACCTGATCCAAAAGTGCGGGTGTCGCGCGTCCTGTTTGGACGTGGGACAGTTTGGTTGATGTTGCTTCTACTGTTTTCTTCATCCGGGATTCGGTTTGTTGAATGATTTGTTGTTGCATCTGAATTTTCCCCGTTAAGAGTTCGCGACGCTCGAAAGGTCGCAGTGGGTAGCGGGTATTAAACCCTGACTTGCCACTATGTGGTGCTGCCGAAGCCGTTATCAACAGTGCGAGGGGTGTGTCTCTGTTTCAGGCAGCCTCAAACTAATGAATTTTCAGATTTTAGCGCAATGACTTGCTGGATAGTGCTTGGCAAACGAGGCGTATACCTGACAACCGAGATATGGAGATCTCGGTTAGCAGATGTATGCCTCTTTACTGTCCAAGTACATAAAGGACAAAGCGCTTAATGACGATATTCTCTCCTAATTGTGCTATCGCGTCCTTTACGAGACTTTCGACGGTTTTGTCTGTATCGCGGATGTATGGCTGCTGTAGGAGACAAGTTTCTGAGTAGAATTTAGAGATACGTCCCTCAACGATGCGTTCAGCGATGTGTTCGGGTTTACCTTCCTGCTGTGCCTGTGCTTTGAGGATCGCTTTTTCAGACTCCAAATCTTCAGCGGGTACCTCGGCTGAGGTGAGATATTTCGGTTTAGCCGCTGCTACCTGCATTGCAATGTCTTTCGCCAATTGTTGAAATTGCTCCGTCCGTGCGACGAAATCGGTTTCACAATTCAGTTCGATTAACGTGCCGACGCGGCTGCCTGGGTGTATGTAGGAAAGAATCAATCCTTCTTTTGTTGCCCTACCGCCTTTGACTTCGGAAGCTTTTAAGCCCTGCTCCCGCAATTTCTGAATTGCTTGGTCAATATTCCCGTCCGTCTCTGTGAGTGCCTTTTTGCAGTCCATAATGCCTGCACCAGTGCGCGAACGGAGCTCGCTAACCATCTTTGCAGTGATTTGCATTTCTTCTCCTTTTGTTTTTCACTGGAAGCGGTTACTACTGATGTAGATTCGCAAGCCATCCCTACTTCGTTGTTTCCGCTTGTAGATCGAAAGTATTTATATCTATGTGATGAACTGTGGGCACGCCATTTTGCTGAAAAGCGGTAAGCGTGCCCAATGAAGTTTTATTAAGACTGCTGGCGAGAGGGTCTGCCGCTTCTTCTCCGCTGCCGTGGTGCCCGTCCACGCTGCTCGCCGCCATCACCGATTGCCTCTGGTTCTGCGGACAGTTGCGTCTCTTCGAGAATAGCAGCGCTTTGTTCCTCACGTCGTTCAGCATCAAGTATAACATTGAGTTGCTGTGGCGTGGCATCTGTGTCTACGGTTTCGTCTGCGCCTTCTGCGCCTTCTAACGCGCCACCGCGTCCTTCAATTACCGCCTCTGCCAAAACCGAGCAGATGAGACGAATCGAACGAATGGCATCATCGTTACCCGGAACAGGTAAATCAATCGGATCAGGATCACAGTTAGTATCCACTATTGCGATAATAGGGATGTTTAACTTGTTTGCCTCTGCAATAGCGGTATGCTCCTTACGGGTGTCAGTCACGACGAGTACTTCGGGGATTTTTTTCATTTCTCTGATGCCGCTGAGGTTGTTGTCAAGTTTGCCTTTTTCACGGCGTAAGGACATGACCTCTTTTTTTGGCATCTGTTCAAATACCCCGTTTGTTTCGTCGGCATCGAGTTTGTCGAGCCGGTTGATACTGCGACGGATCGTCTGGAAATTGGTTAGCATACCACCTAACCAACGGTGATTGACGTGGTACATACTACATCGAACCGCCTCAGCTCGGACAGCTTCTTGGGATTGCCGTTTTGTACCGACAAATAGAATAGTGCCGCCTTTTGCTGCGACGTCCTGTACGAAGTCTACTGCGGTCTCAAGCATCCGTAGCGTCTTTTGCAAATCAATGATATAAATCCCATTTCGCTCGGCGAAGATGTATTCTGCCATCTTCGGGTTCCAGCGACGGGTCTGATGTCCAAAATGAACTCCACATTCAAGGAGTTCTTTCATTGTGACTCCCAAAAAAAACCTCCTGAGGTTCGTAGACGCGACACCGCGTCTACTGGGTTTCCACATCCACCTCCTTCACATCTGCATCAGACTCTCAACACGAGAGAACCCGCTGTGCAAATCGAGAGGTGTGTCGTATCAGTTTTTTCACATTTTATACAAGAATCGTGATTTCCAGATGAACATTTGTTCACCAGAATCAATTCATATATTTTACCACAGAAATGACGCAATTTCAAGTTTTTTTTACTCGTAGGTTGTCAGTCATCAGTTATGAGTTATGAGTTATCAGTTGTTAGTTGTCTCAAAATGTACAATTTGAGATGCACATTGGCAGGGCTATTTAATTTTAAGAGGTAAGTTTACCTATGTGAAGGTTAATTGTCGATGGATGCCCGAATTTAAATGTAATACAAGGAATGGATTTGGTCTATTCCCAGACCAAATCCGGGATAGCACACTTTTCCCCAACAAGTTGGGGCGTCCATTATGTAAAATACTGGAAAACTAAATGACCCTATGCACATTGGAGAAAATGGTAGCACTCAATTAATATCTGTGGTATAACATAGCAGGGAGACACCACATTGCAACATTTGATTGAACCGATTGCCGCTCACTTTAAGATAGATTTGGATGCGCTTCGCCTCGAACCGATTCAGCACGGAAAGCGACTGCGGCACAATGTTTGCTGCCTGAATATTGGCACCCAAAAATACCTACTAAAACAGTACGATATTAAAACTGCCGTTGTAGAATCGGGCTACACACCGTGCAAAATCGAGACCGATGTCCTGTCAATTTTACACCGTAATGGTTGCGAAGTTCCGCGAGTCGTTTGGAGTTCGACAGCGCTGCATGCCTTATTGTTAGAGTGGCGTGGGGAGCAAACCCTCGACGCTATTGCCCAAAGCGATGAAGAACCGCTTTCGGGCGTTAAATCGCTTCTTGAAAGGATACTTCAAAAATTTTGCGAGATTGAATCCTGTTTCGCATTGCGCGCCGAGCATTTTGCGCCTTATGTCTTCCGTTATGATGCACACGCAAACTTGAAAGATTTATTGGAGCGCGGTATAAAGGTTATCGGGTATCTCTCGCATCTCAGCGAAAAACCGATGTCGTCTGATTTGGCTGATGCCCTCATAGAGAGATGGAACGCTCTTGCTGTTCGGCTACAACTTGCGCCGACTGCACTTGGCGGTTTGGATAATAATGCCCGCAACGTCGTAATAGCAGATGAGGCCCCTACATTCATCGATTTCGCCAGTATCGGTTGGAATTGGCAGGAGATACGACTCGTGCAGCTCCTCAACAGCATAGGTGCTTTCTTGTCTACACCACGTGAAAATGCGAACTTCGTCTCCCTTTTAAATCGAGAACTTATCAACACCTACGCTGAGTGGGTATGTGCCCACCGAGAAACCTGTTCACCCGCAGAGATCGCTGCCCGCGTTGACGCGCATCATCTGCTCTTTTACTTGTCTGCTATCGATCAACTCTTACAGGCACTCGCACAACCCGAAGCCTCCGAAAGCAAGATGCTGCTCGACGCCTGGGGAGATACCAAATCGAGATTCCAATCTGCGCTTACGCATATTATAGATGCTGATTTAAGCGACGATCCTGATACGACGACAATTCGGGAAATGATAGCCAGTTTTCGTGCTTAAACCTGTATCATTCCTTAATGGTATCTGTAAGAATCGTCTGCCTTAACTGTTCCAAAAACGTTTCTATCTCCGGTGTAGATGGCTTTTTCGTATAAAACTCTGCCTGATACGATTTCAGCACGTCGTAGAGTGCTGTTAGATTCGTCCGTCGATTTCGGTTCGCTTCACGGACGTTTGCAAACATTGAGACTACCTGTTCCTCTGAGATTCCGTCTGGTCGATTTTTCGATTTAAGATGTTTTTCGACACCATTGAGTGCCCGTTCTGCCATCCAGTAGCGTGTGCCCTCAATGCCACCAATGCGCTGGTAGACCACACCCCCTGCAATCAAGCAGACGCCCACGACTGCTAATAAAAAAATCATAACCCGCCTATAGCAGCCGCTTAGTTTTTTATTTATGTTTAACATTTTTATACTTTATTTCTTTAGATTTTTGTGAAGTCCATCGAGTTGTTATTTTTTCGACTTGAACACAACCCCCCTAAATCCCCCTTATCAGGGGGACTTGTAGACGGTAAAGCATCGAGGTTTCACACCTATCTTGCAAGTGGTTGATTTTAAATTTTTCCCTCACGTATGGTTAATTCCGTCTTTAATTTTTTATCTCCTATGAACTTTGTTCTGTGCGAGTCAAAGTATTCAAACTGACCTTCAAGCACGTCAAACACGGCGACATCGGCGACGGTGCCAACTTTCAGGTTACCGAGCTGATCTTCACGTTGGATGGCTTTTGCAGCGCTGAATGTCGCCTTCTCTATCACGTCTGCAAGCGGTAGCCCTAAGTGCATCAGTTTCGACAGCGTGGTCGGGAGGTCGTAGACGGGCCCGTTGATGTTTCCGGTGTGTAGATCTGTGCTGATGACATCGGAGATGAATCCCTGCTCCATAGCGCGTTGTGCGATTTCGTAATGGAAACTTCCAGCACCGTGTCCGACATCGAAGATAATACCGTCTTCACGCGCTTTCCACGCCTCAGGGATAATTCTGCCTTTTTCGTCAATGATGTTATCACCGTTACCTTGAAAACAGTGGGTAATCACATCACCGGGACGGAGTAATCCCAAAATCTCAGGGAGCGACACACCGGCACCGATATGACACATGACAGATGTTTCTGCGCGTGCTGCTGCTTGAATAGCAAGTTTTAAGGGTTCAACGCCGTTGTTGCCGACCTGCATCTTACCTTGACGTACTTTAACGCCGACGGTTATATCTCGATGCTTTTGCAAGGTTTCCGCAACCTGTTCTGGGCTGGCATAGGCTATGTCGGTCATCTCGCCTATAGGACCATAGACGAGTCCAATCCCGGAGATATGGATGTAGGTAAGGATGTTTGTCTGTGCGGGTTCGGCGATGAATTCTCGGAAACCGGGGAATGTGACCCAACTGGGGCTGCCTGCATCGACAACCGTCGTTGTTCCAGCTGTTGTGCAGACGGCGTCGGCTCTGATACCCCACGTGGTTACACCGTA
This sequence comes from Candidatus Poribacteria bacterium, assembly GCA_022826805.1. Lineage (GTDB taxonomy): Bacteria > Poribacteria > WGA-4E > WGA-4E > WGA-3G > WGA-3G. The sequence goes on along the minus strand of JAJDUH010000045.1, from coordinate 19,218 downwards.
GTAGACGTGGGTGTGGATATCAATAAGACCTGGTGTGACATATTTATCTTTAACAGAGATGGTCTGTGTTGCTGCGCCTTGTGGAATATCTGTTTCAATCGCTGCGATGGTGCCGTCGGCAATCGCGACATCGCGCACGGTGTTTAAGCCTTGTGCGGCATCAATGACAGTGCCACCCTTCAGTAAGAGGTCATACTTCATTTTGTCCTCAGACTCCTCGTTTGTCGCCCCATATATCCACGTGCGTACGCGGCGAATAGCGGTATCCGTTCTCTTTACAAAGTTCAACCAACCATTGCTGTTTCTGTTGGAGTTCGACAGGCGTTATACCTTGTGGCATCAGCAGAATAGTCGCTGCCGGGATGCCGATTTCCGTCTGCAACGCTTGGATCTCTGCTAAGTCTTCAGGGGTGTCCACGACAAACTTCACTTGGCAAGGGTAGGTATCTAAAAACTTGCGAATAACATCGGGACAGATGCGTTCGCGCTCGTGGCGTTTAAAGAAACGATTGTCAGCTGGTGGATTGGAATTTCGTAATTTAGGACTCATCGAAATGAGGTGTGCGGCGACATCCGCAAAGATTGTCGCATTCGTTTCGATCGTAATATGATGTCCGCGTTTATCCAATTCCTCACAGAGTACGATCAATTCCTTTGTTTGAATAAAGGGTTCGCCACCGGTGATGACAACGTGCTTACATCCGTATTCTGAAATAGCAGCGACGCTTTCAGCGACAGAAATGTCCCGGTTTTCGGGAGTCCAAGATGTGTAAGGTGTATCACACCAAACACATCTCAGATTGCAATAACTCGTTCGGAAGAAAACAGAGGGAACGCCGATAAGTTGTCCTTCCCCCTGAATTGTATAGAAGAGTTCGCTGAATTTCATATTGTCTGTTCCTCGCCAAGCGTTTAGTCAGGCATATTACGGTAGTGTTTACGATTACCGAGAAGACTGAAAGAGCGAGGCACAAAGCCGAAGCCATCCTCGCCTAATACTGTTTGTCGGGACGAGGTAGCAATTTCTGCGAACGATTACATCTCAATGAGTTCGATCTGAACGTTGTCAGGTCCCTTGAAAAATGCCATCATCAGCCCTTGCGGCTTCAGGTCTTCGAGTTCTGCCCCTTTGGCTTGCAGGTCAGCGACGGTTGCATCGAGGTCATCCACAGTGAATGCGAGTTGGTAAACACCCCAACGTGGGTTGCCGCTGGTATCTTCTACTTCCATATCTCCTAATTTCGGTGAGAGGAAGATCCGCTCCCCTCCAATATCCATGCGTACGATTTTTAGTCCGCGGACATCGACAACTTCTGTGACTTTGCCGTCAAACATCTTTTCATAATAAGCGACTGCGCCGTCCAAGTCCTCGCACCGAAGATGGACGTGATGAAATGTAACTGCCATTGTTAGAATATCCTTTCCTTAAAAGAGGCGCGCCTAACAAGCGCGCGATTCAAAACATGATACAAGATATGGTATTATCACATAATGTTGGGATTGTGTCAAATTGTTTTTTGGTTGACATAGTTAATAAATTGATTGAAGAAAACGAACTTTTTTCGATTAAATCAGACTAAGTAAACGAATACCTAAAATTGACGTTTGAATAATTAAAAGACAAAGTTAACATTCACAATGTCTAACAAATAAAAAAATGGAGTAAAAAAATGACAACGCAAATTCGCCATCAAAATGGCATTTCGATTTTGGAACCCAGTGGAAAGATCGTGGGAGACTCGGTCTCCGAATTACGGGCGACCATCTTGCCACAGATAGCGGCTTCCGATACACCGCGTATCCTCATCAATTTCGAGAAGGTCAGTATGATTGATAGCTCGGGACTCGGCACCCTTATGGAGGCACGTGCCGCAGCGACACGAAAGAATGGGCGTATGGGTGCGATCCATGTTGGGAGAAATATCAAAAATCTGATCGTTCTGAGTCGAGTTGTTAATCTGTTTGAACATTTCGACAGTGAGGACGATGCGGTTTCGGCACTGTTAGCCTAAAACTGAACATTCAATTAAATTTCCAAGGGGGGTGGTTTTACCATCCCCTTTTTTCTTAACAGTCGGTTTCCAGTTCTTGGTTAAGATGTGAAGTGGGTAGGTCAAATGGGCAAATCAAAAATAATTTGCGATTTTGATGTGATGTATATTATAATTGCTCTAAAGGCAGGTGCAAATGAACATTCGCTTCTTCCGAGATCCAGAAACCAGACTACCCCATATTTATAATCATGATGTTGATGAGAACGAGGTTGAAGATGTGTTATTGAATCCTGGTGAAAACCGGTCAGGGCGTGGTAGGTCAAGAGTCGTGGTAGGTCAAACGCAAGCAGGACGATATTTACGAGTTATCTACGTTCCAGACCCGTATCCCGATAGTATTTTTGTAATTACAGCATACGAATTGACGGGGAGACCCCTAAGGGCGTACCGTCGCCGACAGCGGAGGAGAAACAGACGATGAAACTTAACGAATTTCCCCCTGGTTGGGATGAAGCGCGCGTGCGTAATGTCATCGCACATTACGAGCAGCAGACGGAGGAAGAAGCTGTCGCTGAGGATGAGGCTGCGTTTCAGGATGAATCCAGTACCCTGATGGCGGTTCCTAATGAATTAGTACCAGTTGTCCTTGAATTGATTGACAAGCATACAGCAAGTCGCCAATCTTAAATAGAATAAGTCATCCAAACCTCCATAAAAAGCTTGGTAAGTTGCTTTAATGCTGGTATCATACGCGTTCGTTTGAAAGGGGTGATCAAATGTCGCTTGAGGAATGGACAACGCTCCGAACTGGGCATATTCGTCTAATCGCAGATGAACTTGCGAAACACAAGGTGCCTGTCATCGAACAACTGGAGCCGATCGCTGATTTTGAGGAGCTTTACACCTTCGCAGAAGCGGATCCGACACCAGTTGTGTTCTCACCGCAAAACCCAGCATGGCGGTTGGAATCGGTTGCCGCGCGGATTGTTGAAGCGGTTGCGGTTGCTGCACATGAATCTCTTCTTGATGCTGGATACTTGGAGCTTGCCCGTATCCTATTGGAGCATGTCGAATATCTCTATGCCTATCCAGATGGGGAACCTCGTCCGAGACTTGAAGCCGGAAGTGCGTTGGCATTAGCAGGGGGTGTCTGTGCGGCGTTACCACAATCTGAACTCTGGCGACTCGCTGGGTTCGGAAGGGTTTCGGCTGTCCTTGCGGAAGTCGCTCCTACGTCTACAGATTCCCATCTTACGCTCCCGATTGATGTTGCTTTTTCGCTGGCGGATGCACGAAACCTTGCCATTTTAGACAGCGCGATTACCGCCTATAACGCCGTTCTCGGACGTAACTTTACGCCTCAAAACCGATACAAATTGCCGCTAAGTGATCGCTATTTTTTTGACGCGCTCAACCTTGATTTTCCACGGATGGAAACCGTGAAATCTGCTGTCTTCGCAAACGATATACCCGCTGCAAAATCCGCATATACCGCCTTCCGTCGTCAGTTTCTAAAGGATTTTGTAGGGAGGATTTGTAATCCCGATTCCGGTCTGTTAGAAAGATCTGATACTTATGCCACTGCCAAGACCTATCTTGAGTGTCTACTCCGATTGTCTATCCATCCCATTCCTGTTATCAGAGCGACCACAGAGATCGGTATTACCGCGCACCTATTTCCCGAATTCTGTAGTAGTGAACAACTTGGCATGTTGGCGTTGCGCCGTTATCAGTGGATAGTGGATACATTCTTCCATTCTGACGGTTTTCACAAAGATCGGACGCTACGCGCACAAGTAGAGGCGATCGCTGATTTTGCCAGATTTCTCTCTGTATACGGAGAGCCCGCGGCGCGTGTCCACTATCTTAAAGAAGCTCTTGAAAAACAGATAGAGACCTGTATCCATTTAAGCCTCCCTGATTGTTCATTTCCACCACTCGCTCCGCTTCCTGCTCCGAATTTCGATGTCGTTGAACTTTGCACCATCGCTGATAGTGATTTTCGGCGAGAGGATTTTCCTTACCCCGATACAACCTCGCACGCGCTCCCTGAGACTGGGTGTTACGTGATGCGAAATAACTGGGACGCTGACTCGCAATACCTATTTTTCGATGCCTATCCGCAGAAGGCAAACGATGCGGATACATCATCAAGTCTTTCACTCTATGCACACGGACAAGAATTAGCAGCAGGGTCGGTATGTGTGCTTGAAAGTATACCCTTAAGCGTTGATGCCCCTGATACACAGTGGATAACGACGCCGGTATTTGATTGGCTCGAAAAATGGCGTGTGCTAACGCCAAGGTCTGAAACCGCACAAGCCCAGGACATTCACCACAAACGCGCTGTTTTCTATCTCAAAGGTGAATACTTCATCTTGCACGACCTTGTGCTGCGTGGAGAGACAGGGGCATTGGAACAGGTTTTCCATTTCGGTAGTGAGGCAACCCTCCACATCTCGCCTGATTCGGGATATGCTTGGACACAGGCACCACGCCGAAGTAATCTTTTCATTGGTGCAACGGATACAACGAACCTGACTGTAGCGTTAGATGGAGGAACTGTTATCTATCGGTGTAATAGCGAATCACCTACAGTGCTGAATACGCTTCTCTTTCCGATGCGACCTACTGTCAAAACGCATCCGACGCTTTCTGGTATTTCGGTGCGTACGGATGCGGATGTCTTGGGGACGGGTTTCACCATCGACTTGCCTGATACCACAGACACATTTCTCATTTCCGACGACGGTTTGGCGGAGATGTCGGCGGCGGATATTCGGTTTGTCGGGGAATATCTGTTCTTGCGGAGACGTGCTGCTGGTGCTGGCGTTCAATTTGTGATGTTGAACGGTAGGTTTCTGCAAGTGGGTCAGGACGTGCTCGCCGATCTGGATGTGCCTCGCGAGAGCTATGTTCGGATGTAGATAAGGGGCTACCTTTGTAACATACGGTGAAGTCCATACGGACTTCATACCGTTGATTTGTTAGTCTGTGCCAATTGTTGTAGCATAGATAGAGAAACTCACTTCTTCTCAGCGGGCGAGGAGGTGTGACTCTGTTAAATACTCCTGTGATATTGCGCGTTCTCTCGGTAGATAGATTGCGACATGGATGCCGATACCATGTAGATATTTGCACATCAGTGGTCCCACATCCTTCCAGTCTAACCCACCCAATCCACATCCAAGCGCAGGCATTGCGAGGGATTGGATATTTTGTGCTTTAAAGTTACGTTGTACCCAGTTTAACCCACCTTCAATGTCTTCCATGCGTGAATTCTCCCGCCACTTCCGCTTTGTCGCGAAAAGCAAAAACCACTTAACCGCCTTTGGCGTGTGAAGTTCTAAGCTGTGATCTGCTAACTCCTCATCCAGTGAACCTTCTCGCTTATAAAGATATGGCTTTGTTGCTGTCACACGTTTTGAGCGGCAGGCATCCTGATATGCTACATAGACATCTGGAAATTGATACTTAGCACGCGAGGCTAACCCTTTCCCCATCACGCCTTGGAGATTGACGCTAATTGTCAATGTTTGTAATGTGGAAAAGAACATATCGCCATCAATTAGCGAAATATTCTCTCCAATTTTATCCCTCCTGTTTGGTTGGAAGAACATCTTGGGTTCTGGGATGATAGGAATTGAGCGAGGAGCGATCATTTTGGATACGCGCGTTCGGGTTTCTTCGTCAGCAACATAAACTGAGTTGATGAACTCTGGTCCAACACTATTGGGCACCAGACATTCTGCCATGATCTTGCGTTTTGATCCGTCGAGAGTATTCCACCATTCGTTCTGCACAATTTTCCACTGCTGTTGAAGTGCCTTTAATCCGTTGGAAGGAAGATGAAATTGGGTTGGAGCATTGGCGGCGTTTCCGTCGGTGATAAAAATGCCAGGTGTTTGCAGAATTTCTTTAGTAACGTTGACTACCGCTAAATCCTTAGCCCCCTTTTCATGAACAACACGATACATCATTGGATTGCGTGCCTGAAAATAGAGGTTTGCATAACTCCACAGACTTTTTTGGCTGGGTGTCGTTTTTTCTTTTCTGCTATTGACAATGTCTGTGTTATAAATGCGCGCGGGTTGCACCTGATCGTCTTCAATTCTTTCGTGAGAAAGAATGCCCTTTTCAAGGATGGTGGGAAGATTGTCTATGTGTGTAATGTAGTAAAGGTTCCTGATGTCTGGCTTCTGCATAATGACCCCTTAATATCTAATCATCTCAGTTTTCGGAGACGAGGCGTTCATTTGAAGGACGTTCCTGCACAACAGGAATAACATAACTCCGAACTGTTATACCATCAATCGTTTCTGTTTCCAGATGTGACTTGGGATCCTGGCGATGGTCAAATACAACATAGTATCCCTCCGTTGTTCCTTCTAACTTCAAATATGCCGCAAGTTGTCTCTTTCCTGCTTGATAGTGCCTATCGCCTCTCCACACCTTTGTTTCAATGATGTATTTTTGCTGATTGTGGGTGATAAGGATGTCCATTCTGCCCCGCCCGGTTTGTACTTCAATGTGCATCATACCGCCGATGCGTCTCACAAACTCGTCAAGATAGGCGAGTAGGAGATGTCGTCCTACTGATTCTTGCGGTGTATCTGGCACCTGCAATATTCTGAAACCTGCCCGTGTTATGAAATCTCGGAAGTTGTCCAGTAACGCCTCCAATTGAATTTGTCCGGAAGATGTGAGATAATCAGCACACGGATCCACAGTATCTTCTGGAAAGTACTCCTGCTCCAATCCATTTATAGGTGGCTTGAACGCTCTCATAATACGATAGAGATAAATCGGATTGAGAATCTCACACATACCGTCAGCACTCTTTCCGATTACTCCGTAAGTTGAGAGTTCATTAAGGATCTTATCATCGAGGTTGAAACCTATTCCTTCATCATGTTCCATGATGCGCATCAGCAGACTTTCAAAACGTGGGTTTTTGCGGATATTGGTAAGCAGGTGTGTAATATTAACGTTGTTTTCTTCAAGGAGCTGCGCGTGTGCCTGTGCGAAGTGGTCGCGGTTAATTGTTTCGGTTTTTGGAATGTCCAGTTCTTCCGTGAGGATCTGGGCGAATCGGTTCACGAGCACAGGTTGTCCGGCAGTTTGTTTATGAATAGATTCAATTACCTCAGGGGCAAATGATTGCCCGACTTCTTCTGTATATTGTCCAAGGAGTTCTTGCACCTGTACCAGGGTAAAGTTCGGTAAGTTGAACTCATCTTGAATATTAAATGGGGAGATGGATCTGTCGTAGTTGAGCTGCGTAATACTCTTGACACCAACAATGCCGACACTGTGCGGACATCGAGAAACGGCGTTTGAGACATAGATACGGCGGAGTGAATGCAGAAAACCTCTTATTGCTTCCTTCGGGATGCCGTCAAACTCGTCTATGATAAGGATTACGCGCTGATCACCCAAGAGTTTGGAAAAATTTCTGAAGAATCTTTGCATTGAGAGATGATCGGTTATCCTTACGTTCTCCAAAAATTCCGTCAATGCTTCAGAAAAGACGGCGCCGCGCCGATTAAAAACATTTTCTATCTCCTCGCGAAGATCCTCGTAGAGACCGCCGTAAAAAACCGAGGGGGAGCAATCCTCATATACCTCAAAATTCAACGGGATTGGGAAGTACGCCGGTTCTTCCGCTGTGAATACGTCTAAGGCGCGTTGGAAAAAGGTCGTTTTACCGGTCTGTCGTGGTGCAAAGATAACGATGTAACGTCCCTCTTTGACGCGCCTGATGAAGTCTGTGAGTTCGGCAGTGCGGCTGACGACATAGTTTTTCGTTGGATGAACGGGACCTTGTGTTCCAAAGCGTTTCATTTCTCTACCCCACGCTGTAGTACCAAAATTTAGCACCTCTTAATAAGCATACCACCTTGCTCTTTCATTGTCAAGCGGGTTGAGCAACCGCACTGATATGTCTATTTATTTTTTAAATCCACCATAAATAGCCCTATAGCCCTGACAAAAGACCTTGCATATAAGACCTAAAAAGCGTATAATGCAGAGGCAGGTTTAGAAAATTTCGCCAAGACATACAATTTGTTCCAAGTTAACATTACTAACCTAACCAGACTGACCGCCACGCAGAATATGAACTTTCAAACACGTTGCAACCGTTATCTACAGAGGATACATCAAACACAAACGACTGACACCGCAACGCCAGAACTCTCCCTATTTCCACACCTCCAAACCTTCTTTGAAGAACTATCCGCTCACCACTTCGGTAGAGACCCCATCACATTCACACAAGAGCCGAGGCGATTGAACCAGATCGGCGCGCCGGATTTCGTTGCCATGGATGGATTGCTACCCATCGGCTATATTGAGGCAGAAAGATACGGTAGAGACCTGAACAATCTGACAGGACACGCCAGAGAACAGAACGATCGCTTCATTGAAAATCTTGATAACTTTATCCTTACAAATTTCGTCGATTTCCAGTTGTGGACAGACGGGCAGCTGCGTGCAGAGGCACGGGTTGATGAGGAAACTGAAGATTTAGAGGTGTTATTGGAGCGGTTTCTGAATGCCGGACCTGTCCAGATTGCCACACCAGAGGCACTCGCGAGATACCTCGCCAGACGGACGCGTGAACTCCAGACACAGGTCGCTACGACGCTCGCCGATGAAGGTAGCGATATTTATAGGATGTTCTCGGCGTTCAAGGAGCTCCTCCTGTCTACGTTGACCTCTGACGATTTCGCTGATATGTACGCCCAGACCCTCGCTTATGGGTTGTTCGCTGCGCGCTGCACACTGCCAAACGCAACACACTTTTCACGTCACACCGCTGTCGAGGCACTTCCGAGATCAAACCCGTTTCTCGTTCAACTCTTTTATCACGTTGCTTCCCCGACACTGGAAACGAACATCACTTATATTCTGGACGACATCGCGACCCTCCTCCGGAACGTCCCAACGGAGATGCTCCGCACGGCGTTTGCTACGGGGAATCACCTTGAAGATCCGGTTATCCATTTCTATGAGACCTTTCTCGCTGAATACGATCCGCAGCGGCGCGTTGATCGGGGTGTCTACTACACGCCGCCGCAGGTTATCTCTTATATCGTTAGGTCTGTGGATAGTCTGTTGAAAACAGAGTTGGACAGACCTGACGGTCTCGCTGATGACGACACACTCATCCTTGACCCAGCGACGGGAACCGGCGGTTTTCTGTTGACGGTGTTGGAACACATCCAAGCGTCGGTGACGCAAACCTATGGCACGGCGGAGTGGCAGCAGTATGTCAACGCCGAACTGGTCAAGAGGCTATTCGGATTTGAACTCCTTGTCGCGCCGTATACGATTGCACACCTGAAGTTGAGTCTGTTTTTACAAGCGCAAGGCTGGCGTGCAGATGAACGTCTCCGCGTCTATCTCACGAATACTTTGGAACAACCCGCAGAGATGCAGCCGACGTTACCTTTCGCGGAGTTTATCTCTGAGGAGGCGAATGCGGCGTTGTCGGTGAAATGCGATGAACCACTCCTTGTTATTCTTGGGAATCCACCCTATCAGAGAAGTTCTGCCAACCCAAGCCGTGACGGAGATGGAAGTTTAAATTTCATTGGACGCCTAATGGAAAATTATAGGAATGTTGATGGAACACCGATGACCGAGCAAAACCTCCAAGCACTTCAGGGTGACTATGTGAAATTCGTCCGGTGGGCACAGTGGAGAATTGACAAAAACGGTGAGGGTATTGTTGGCTATATTGTAAATAACGGATTTTTGTACGGTATCATCTTTCGCGGTATGCGGCAAAGCTTGATGAACAGTTTCAATACTATCTATTGTTTTAATTTGCACGGTAGCAGCAGAATCGGAGAAATTATACCTGATGGTGAAACCGATGAAAATGTCTTTGATATTCAGCAAGGCACTGCAATTCTGTTGTGTGTTAAGGAACGTGATAACGTCACACCAGCAAAGATCTATTATACTGACTTGTGGGGAAGTCGGTCTGAAAAATACGCGACCCTCTCACACACTGATGTTCAAACCACGACGTGGACAGAACTAACGCCTGATTCACCGTTTTATCATTTTGTGCCACGTCACGATCAACATATAGAAGAATACAGAGCATGTTGGGAACTAACTGACATCTTTCAGGCAAGTTCAATTGGGATAATAACAGCACGAGACAGACTAACTATTCATAACACCCCAGAAGCAGTACGCGCTACTGTTACTGATTTTGTGTCGCTCTCTGAATCTGAGGCACGGCAACAATATAGGCTGCCGAGGGATAGACGTGACTGGCAAATCCGTCTCGCCCAAGCAGATCTTCAAAATCATCCTGAAACAGAACAACACATTGTTCCAATCAATTATCGTCCGTTTGACATACGGTATACCTACTATACAGGACAGTCCCGTGGGTTTCACTGTATGCCACGACTTGCGATTATGCGACATCTCCTTGTGGATGAAAACCTTGCCCTTTGTACACACCGTATCATTCGGAGTGCTACCACATGGCAACACGTCTTAGTTACTGACGGAATTACCGATGGGAATTGTATCTCGAATCGGGATGGACCGACTCATGTATTCCCGCTTTACCTGTATCCGAATCCAGAGGAATTAGGACTCTCGACGGAGCGTTCGTTGAATTTCAAACCTGCTTTTCTCACCGCGCTCTCGGAGGCGTTGGAACTCCCACAGGTTGCGCCGTTTAATCTGCCCGAAAGTGTTTCACCTGAGGAGATTCTCGCTTATATCTATGCCATCTTGTACAGTCCAACCTATCGCGAACGCTATTATGATTTCCTGAAATACGATTTTCCGCGTATCCCTTTACCACAAGACATTGAGCAGTTTTGTACACTTGCAGCGTTGGGGCAACGTCTGATGGATTGGCATCTCTTGAAAGCATCGCGGCCGGAGGTCGCTCCTACAGGAAGAGGGGTTCCGGCAGTGCATCGGTTTGAGGGTGAAGGGGATGGAGTTGTCGGACGGGTGCGTTATATGGACGAGAAGGTTTGGATTAATCCGACCCAATATTTCACGGATGTGCCTGTTGAGGTGTGGGAATACGAAATTGGTTCGTATCAGGTGTGTGAGAAGTGGCTAAAAGATAGGCGAGGAAAGGTCTTAAGTCATGAAGATGTCCGGCGGTATCGTGCGATTCTGGTGGCTGTTGCGGAGACGCTTGGGGTTATGGCGGTGATTGATGCGGTTTTGTGGGATGGAGTCTGAATCGCGGGCTGAGTCCTTGCTTTTTTGGAATTTTTTGTATATACTTTATCAAGGTACCAATGAATGGGTTTACCGATATGTTTGTGTATCTGCGTAATGTCCGAATAAATATGGAGGGAACAATGAAGCATTTAGTGGTAACAGAAGAAATTTGGAAAGAGGGAAATATGTATACTGCTTACTGCCCGGAGTTAGATGTTGTCAGCTGCGGCAGGGATATTGACGAAGCGCGGAAAAATCTCCTTGAAGTTATTGAAATTCAACTGGAAGAGACGGTTAAACTGGGGACGCTTGAGACATTTTTGGAGGATGCGGGTTATGATTTGAACACTTCACAATCAACCCTTCGGCTCGACAAACAGGTAGTTGCCTTTAATCAACGTACGGTTCCTCTCATGAACGCGACTTGAAAAAAGAAATCTGTCAGCACTAACGGGAAGCCCCAGCGGGGCGGAATGTGTATAGGAATACGGTAAACCCGCACCCCTCTTATAGCCCCAGCGGGGCGAAATGTGTATCCCTTAAAAAAATAGTCCAAAGTTTAGTATAGGTGCAAACATTATCATTTCTTCACTTGTGTCAGTCGTTCCATAATTCGGGCTTTGAGTCTTTACTTTTAGACCATAGTACTCGCGTCAGTGGGATGCCGAAAACTCCCGCTATAAGTATATATAGTAGATTAGAGTGCAATTTTGTCCTTTCATCAAGCCTTGCAAACTGCGTGTTAAGTTTTTTAACGTTTTTGTTTAGATCCTTCAGATTTTCGCTTAGCGCCCTCATATCTTTGCTCAAGTCCTTCACATTTCTGTTTAGTTCCCCTACATCTGTTTTTTCAGTAACTGTTATAACTCCTGAGTCTGACGGCACCGGTTGACCTGATGCCATAAAGGCAACAGAAAGGACAAGGAAAATCCCTAATATTCCACACAGAGTGTTTCGCCCATTTCGCATTGTAATTCTCCTATACTTTTACACTATATAAAAGCAACATACATACTTACTTAGGTTAGCATATCAAACTATTTTAGCAAATTATTTAGGAATTTTCAAATGCTTTTACATGAAACATTGAAAAATCCTTAACAAAACCGCGAGTTGGAAAAGGGAGATGCTATTGTCAGTTTGTGATTGTTTAGGTTATAGCTGCTATTTATTAGTAGCGGGTGGTTTATGGATTGCAAGGATTTTGTAACGTAAACTTTTAGTTTGCAAGTGCTGAACGGGATCTCATAAATCGTGCTACAATGGAAATAAACATGCCGCCCCTACGGGGCTAAAGATAGGAAACGAAATATCCTTCAATGAACAGTTTCTGCTCAGGGGCATTTAGTTTTCCATATTTACTTTATGTATGTGACTCTTATTCCACTGTAGGAGCGAGCTGTGCTCGCGATATTGCCTAAAAACATTAACATCTGTCAACGAAAACCGAGATCGGAATCGAGAACTGAATAGCCCTAAGTTTCTGCTTGCTTTACATAGGCAACTGTGACATAATATATTATTGAGCGTTTAGTTTTCTACAGAGGTGCTGAAGGAACACCCGAGCAAGTGATCCCTATAATTTTCGATCCATCAATAAGGAGCAAATCTGCAGTTATGAAATTAAAAGTTATCATCCATGACGCTGAAGAAGGCGGATATTGGGCGGAAGTGCCGGCAATCGAAGGGTGTGCTACACAAGGTGACACGTTTGAAGAGCTGCTTGAAAACATCTATGAGGCTATTGAGGGGTGTTTATCCGTTGAATCACAAGTCAGTAAAAAGTATTCCACTCTAAAATAACGATGCGTTAAATATAATATAACTTAAAACCTGTTTAAAATCGTTTTCACGGAGAAAGCACAAATTCAAATTCACAAACCCAGTAGAATCAAGGGGCCAGAAAAACCTCCGTGAAACCTCCGTGAATCCACCTGCTAAAATCTGTTAAAACGCCATAACACGTAGCGTCGAGGATCCCCGCCGCGTCTTGTCCCTTTACAACCCTATAATCCTGCAAATCCTGATGCTGGCCATTCGTTGACAAAAGATTACACACCCACCGCCCCCCCAAAACCATTGCAATTTTCCCTTGACTTCTAAAAGAAAAATAAGATAAAATCAAAGAGATATAACACCCAATGAGGAGACACAAATGAGAACAGTTAAATTAGGCTTGATTGGTGCAGGAGGCATCGCACAGGCGCATTGTGGAACACTCGCTAACATTGAAGGTGCCGAAATTGTTGCCGCCGCGGATCTTGTGCCAGCAAACCTGGAACGTGCGCAAGAGCGTTGGGGCATCAAGCGCACATTCTCCGACTACAACGAAATGCTCAAAATGGACGAGATTGAGGCAGTCTACGTCTGTACCCCAACCGGTGTACATGCTGCACCCACCGTTGCCGCACTGAATGCCGGCAAACATGTCTTCTGTGAAAAGCCGATGGAGGCAACGTTAAACGCTGCCGCTGCAATGTGGCGCGCTGCAAAAGAAAACGATAAAATCCTAATGATCGGGCTCAAACTCCGATATTCAGCACAAGTCGTCAAAGCAAAAGAAATTGTTGATGCCGGCACCTTAGGCGATATCTACTACGTCGAAACCGTTGCCGACCGCCGCCGTGGAAATCCAGGTGGAAGTTTTATCGTAAAAGCAACAGCAGGTTTAGGGGCGTCTGCCGATATCGGCGTTTATGCTTTAGATACCGCACTTTATCTAATGGGACACCCCAAGCCTGTTGCTGTCTCTGGTATCACCTCTAACTATCTTAGTCTACACAACACGTGGAATCCTGCCCTCCGTGAAACCGAAGTTGAAGATTTCGGTGTCGGTTGGGTCGTCTTTGAAAACGGTGCCCGCATGGTCTTCAAGACATGCTGGTGCATGAACATGGATTCGCTCGGAGGCACGATTTTCCTCGGTAAGAAGGCGGGGCTCCGTCTCGGTATTGGCGAAGTTCGTGGACCAGAGGAAGGTGTCCGCGTCTACGGGGACAAAGACGGCGAAATCTATGATCAAGAGTTTACCAAATTTGAATCAGTCGATGTGTTCCAAGCAGAAGATACCGCGTTTGTTGATGCTGTCCGTGAGGGAAAACCTTCACCGATTGACCCGTATGGCGTGATGCTTACGAACGTTATCATTCAAGGTGTGATTGACTCTTCAAACGCCGGTGGACGCGAAGTCGCAGTGACCGTGCCAACTTTATGATTTATTAGATACGGTGTCTGTGTGTTAGTTCTCTTGCACTCAGGAGGTCTACCAAATGGCTTACAGCAATTTTACTTTAGAATCAGTCCGAGCAGCGTTTAAATTAGAAACGGTTGAGTCTATAGACCTCTTTTCTCAAATAGAGCCTGTAACGCCGAACTCACATTTTACGGAGGAATTGCGAAAAAAGGTCCCTTTAGCCGTTGCAATAGGAACAGAGAAAGCACGCTCAGAACTGATTGTCGCGGGGGTATTGTTTGAACTCCGCGAGCACTTTGATCGTCGTATCAGTCTCTTTTCTGGGATCGACTTCAGTGTTGATGCAGAGAAGGGATTAACAGGCGTATGCGACTTTTTGATAAGTTTGTCGTCAGAGCAATTTTTCCTGGAGGCACCCGTTATCGCACTGGTCGAGGCAAAAAATGCTGATGTGAAACTTGGGTTGGGCCAATGTGTCGCCGAAATGCTCGCCGCACAACGCTTTAACGCCGAAAAAGGGAATAGCATCTCCTCCGTTTACGGCACGACGACCTCTGGAACGGATTGGCTCTTTCTCAAATTAGAAGGGCAAAAATTGCACATCGACATGGCAATCTATACAATAGCACAATGCGACAAGATCCTCGGCATCCTCGCAAGTATGGTAGATCAGAAAGCCTAAAAAAAGAAGTATAGGCATACGGCGTTACGAGGTGTTCTCAATTTACCCATCCTTTTTGCTTCTTGTGGACTCTATGTTAATAGCAAGGAGGTTATCCCAGAATGCAGTCTATTAAAATCGCAGGGAAAACATTTAAATTGGCCTCCCGATGGGTTCGGATGGGTGCGTTCCTTATAGATGGAATATTGTTAGCTACCATTCTACCCATTTCTCTCTTTTTACTAAACGCTTTAGTGAGCTCTGCCCCTGTTTTTGTTTTACTTAGTACTGCTTTATGGATATTCGGTTATAGAAGCGGCATCCAGGTCCGAATATTGATTATCGTCCAAGTGCTTTTGGTTTTCCTTCATGCCGAAGGGTTGCCTGGTGATTTGGATGCATTTCCTGGGATCAGTGCTGCCTTGTGGATGTTAGGGATGTTTTTCATGGATGGTTTCAAAAACGGGCAGGGGCTTGGGAAAAAGCTGCTGTCTTTACAGGTTGTCCGCTTGAAGGATGGAGAACCGTGTACCTTCAAAGATTCCTTCATTCGTCGACTCTCTAGCATCTTTCAACCGCTTGATGTGCTCTGGGCATTTGGAAAAAAAAGGCAACGGATGGGCGATAAGTTTGTTGAAACTGTTGTTGTCAAATTAGAAAATGAAATGGAAGAAACCGAGGCGAAAACAGAAGCATCTGAGGAAGTTTTCGAGAATGCTATTGCTGAGATGAAAACTCGGCTTTCAGTGGCGCGCGAGAAGGTTAATGCCTCTATCGGCGTTGAAAAGCAATATCAGGACGCTTATGAAGGGGCTGCCACACAAGTAGAAAGATGGCAAGAACGTGCTATTATTAACCTCAAGGCTGGACGCGAAGA
Organism: Candidatus Poribacteria bacterium; assembly: GCA_022826805.1. Lineage (GTDB taxonomy): Bacteria > Poribacteria > WGA-4E > WGA-4E > WGA-3G > WGA-3G. The sequence goes on along the minus strand of JAJDUH010000045.1, from coordinate 3,277 downwards.
CTTGGCTCGCGAAGACATCGAAAAACGAAACGAATATAAACAACTGGCAGAAAAATATAGGGCACAATGGGAAGAGCAGAAACAGGTTGTTCAATCGCTCAGCAATCTCCTTGAACACCTTCAGCAGCAGATGACAGAGGCGGAAGCGAAAAAATCTGTCGTCGTCGCCCAACACAGAAACATTGATGCCGAACCACACCTTCGTGAGATGTTAAAAGAGATAGAAGATAATAAGGCATTTGAGACACTTACGAAGATGGAACAGGACGCAACCGAAGCAGCGACTTTGGCAAAGGCTGCCGCTGAAATGGATGTCGCATATCAAGATACGGCATCAGAGCGAGAATTTTCGAGTTATGCTAAAAAAGCATCCGTCGACAAAGACCTCGCTGAATTGAAGGCGAAACTACAGTAGACACGATATTTAACCCTCACACCCAGGAGCTATAATGGATACACATACTTCCCCAAACATTGTCTTTATTATGGCAGACGATATGGGATACGGTGATGTCGGCTGCTACAATCCAGACGCAAAGATTCCAACCCCGAATATGGACAAACTCGCGCAAGAGGGAATTCGCTTCACGGATGCCCACTCCCCTTCTGCAGTCTGTACACCCACACGATATGGGGTTTTAACTGGACGCTACTGCTGGCGGAGCCGTCTCAAACACGGCGTACTTTACGGATACGAACCACCCCTGATCGAACGTGAACGCTTAACAGTCGCTGGACTGCTAAAAGACGCAGGTTATAACACCGCATGTGTCGGCAAATGGCATTTGGGTCTCGAATTCTCAACCGTTCCTGGATACGATTTCGACTTCCATGCGCCGCTACCGTGGCAGAACGCAGAACGTGAGTTAGAAGAACACCTCGACTTTTCTGCCCCGCTAACCGGAGGCCCCGTCGATATCGGTTTCGACTATTTCTACGGGAACGCTGGTTGTCCGACCTGTCAACCGCCTTACGGTTTTATTGAGAACGATACTTTTGTCGAAGAACCGAGCGTCTATCATGACGTGCCAGAGTTTACGAGTCGCCGCGGAATGATGGTCCCAGGTTGGGAGCATAAAGATGCCGACCCCATAATCGCACAGAAAGCAGTCGAATACATTGAAGGGCAAGCCGATGCCGATGCTCCGTTCTTCCTATATCTCACTCCCTCTGCACCCCATGAACCGTGCACGGAGGCAGTCGTGCCAGATTTTGCACGCGGTAAAAGCAGTGCTGGTCCTCGCGGCGATCTGGTGTGGCTTGTTGATTGGATGGTCGGTGAAGTTATGGGTGCGTTGGAACGCACTGGCAAAACCGATGACACACTCATTTTCGTTACGAGCGACAACGGTGCCTTACCGGGTGATCGGATCCAAGGCGACAGTAGCCCGATGCCGTATCACCTTTATGACCACAAATCATGTGGTGACTGGCGCGGTTACAAAGCACATATCTGGGAAGGTGGACACCGAGAGCCGTTGATTGCCCGTTGGCCCGGCGTTATCGCGCCGAATACCGAAACCGATGCGCTCACCTGCCTCACAGATCTCATGGCGACGTGTGCTGCTATCGTCGGAACAGAAGTTCCAGACGACGCAGGACAGGACAGTTGTAATATCCTACCCGCACTGTTAGGCGAAGAGCCGGAATCCCCGTTACGATCGGCTATCGTCCATCACTCCAGTACCGGTGTTTTTTCTATCCGGCACGGCGATTGGAAATTGATTCTCGGAACACAGAGTTCAGGCGGATGGCCCCCACCTCGTGACGGCGGTCCTGATCCGGACACAACTGGACAACTCTATCATATCTACGATGATCCGGGTGAAACAAACAACGTGTGGGATACGTATCCAGAGATTGTGGAACGATTGACGGCATTGCTGGAACGGTTTCAGCAAGAAGGACACAGCCAGATGTAATAAGGTTGGAAAACAACAGAGAATTGCCTAAGGAGTTATGGCTATGGAGAACGCTACTAAACTTGATTCCCTTTTCCGATTATCCGCTCCTTCGCAAGCGGACATCGAATCTTTTCATAACGAAGGCTATATCGCTTATCCAGACGTGCTCACAGACGATGGGAGAGAAGGTCTGATTGAAGAGATCACACAGCGTTTTGAACCTGTACGTCAGTATCTGGAGATGTTGAACAATGGTGATGACAAGCCGCGTCCCTATTTTATTCGTCCATGGAACGAACGCGGTGAATACAGCGATCGGCTGATCGATGACCCTTTCATTACGGCATTGATACAAACAACTATCGGCGAGGCGTATCACTTCTGCCATTCTGCGCTCAACATCGCCCCCCGTGGGGTCGGTCCACTCGGATACCATCAGGATCATCACCATTGGAAACATGAGAATCCTATCAATCACGCTGAGCGCGATAACTATTATATCCAGATTCTATACTATCCGAACGGTTTTAAACGCGGTGATCGCAACCTTAAGGTGATACCCGGCAGCCACAAGGTCGCACCGACGAAAGCAGCGACTCCTGAACGAATGCTTGCTGGCGACTTTGACCATGAGGCTGGACGCAAACTGGGAGAGAAAAGACTGGAATTACCTCCGGGCAGCATGGTCTACATTGACGCCCGCATTTTTCACGCCGTGGAAGCGAAACCGTTCGATTCTCCGCAAGCCTATCGTATATTCAACATCGATATCTTCAAGGAAGCCGGTCCGCCGCACCGCTACACGCAAGAAATTCCTGACGCATGGATGGAAGCCGCAACGCCGTTTCGTCGGAAGTTATTCAATCGCGATGGATATACAGAAGGGTGTTGGACCAATTAAGCACTTACGCCGTAGGTTGGGTTGAGCGAAACAGGGGAAACCATGCACATCTGACTGAAAACGCTACATTTTTTAATCCTATAAACGCGCCAGAACCTCAACGAAACCCAACAATTCATTACCTGATCCATTCAATCAGGGAGTTGGGTTTCACTATCACCTTTTATGCTCCATCCACATTGAATCCAAATTTCTATTTGACGCAACAGCATCACGTTTATTACCGCTCAACCCAACCTACACATACTGCCTTTACCGTACGCACGCAAGTATATTTTATTCTGGATTTTGGATTAAGGGGTATGTTATAATTCTATCTTATATTTACTTGGTTAGGACTTACGCAACCCTGGTTGACATAGTCCCTCCAAACCCGTAATATAGTGTGTGAGGAGGTGTCTAAAAATGGTTAGACCGACGCGTCTGGATTATTGTCAATATCTACTTAGCACGCCTATCAACTATACGCTGA